>NZ_JBMPOZ010000030.1:0-54242 GCF_049340385.1 Undibacterium sp. Ji83W
GTATTACAATCAATACAGCCCACGTTGAGTACGAAACAGCTGCTCGCCACTACGCCCACGTTGATTGCCCAGGCCATGCTGATTATGTTAAAAACATGATTACTGGCGCGGCTCAAATGGACGGCGCTATTCTGGTTTGCTCCGCAGCTGACGGCCCAATGCCACAAACGCGTGAACACATCCTGTTGGCCCGCCAAGTTGGCGTTCCATACATCATCGTGTTCCTGAACAAATGCGACATGGTTGATGACGCTGAGTTGCTGGAACTGGTTGAAATGGAAGTTCGTGAATTGCTGTCCAAATACGAATTCCCAGGCGACGACCTGCCTATCATTCAAGGTTCCGCTAAACTGGCCCTCGAAGGCGACCAAGGTCCCCTGGGCGAAGAAGCCATCATGAAACTGGCTGATGCTCTCGATTCCTACATCCCAACACCAGAACGCGCTGTTGACGGCGCCTTCCTGTTGCCAGTAGAAGACGTATTCTCCATCTCCGGTCGCGGTACAGTAGTTACTGGCCGTATCGAACGCGGTATCGTCAAAGTTGGCGAAGAGATCGAAATCGTCGGTATCAAAGACACAGTCAAGACAACATGTACTGGCGTTGAAATGTTCCGCAAACTGCTCGACCAAGGTCAAGCAGGCGATAACGTCGGCGTATTGCTGCGCGGTACCAAGCGTGAAGATATCCAACGTGGTCAAGTGTTGGCAAAACCAGGTTCGATCAAGCCACATGCGCACTTCACAGGCGAGATCTATGTTCTGTCCAAAGATGAAGGTGGCCGTCATACACCATTCTTCAACAACTACCGTCCACAGTTCTACTTCCGTACAACGGACGTAACTGGTTCGATCGAGTTGCCGAAAGACAAAGAAATGGTCATGCCAGGTGATAACGTTTCTATCACTGTAAAACTGATCAACCCGATCGCGATGGAAGAAGGCTTGCGCTTCGCTATCCGTGAAGGTGGCCGTACAGTCGGTGCTGGCGTTGTTGCTAAAATCATCGAGTAATATCTGCCGTAATTTGTAGTATACTAGTTGGCTGTCGTATTGAATTTAATGCGGCAGCCAATTTAGTTTTCGCTCTTTATTAAATATGCCGGCGGCTCTGCCGTACCTGGCTCGCTCTTTATAGGAATGAACATGTCCACACAAAATCAAAAAATCCGTATCCGTCTGAAGGCTTTCGATTACAAACTGATCGATCAGTCCGCTCTGGAAATCGTAGAAACAGCCAAGCGCACTGGCGCAGTTGTTAAAGGCCCGGTTCCTTTGCCTACACGTATCCAGCGTTTCGACGTACTGCGTTCCCCACACGTGAACAAAACTTCCCGTGATCAATTCGAAATCCGTACTCACCAGCGTTTGATGGACATCGTTGACCCAACTGACAAAACAGTTGACGCGTTGATGAAGCTCGATCTGCCAGCTGGCGTTGACGTAGAAATCAAATTGCAATAATTCTTATTGATTTGAAAATACTGATGCAAATTAGTGTTTTCAGAAAAATACTGAAAATTCGACATACCACAATTTTTCGAAAATTCAAATAAATAGTCTTGTAAATAAAAAATTTGCGGGCTATAATCGAAGGCTTAGATGTAGGTCAGCTTCGGCTGGCCTATTCGTTTAAGTTTTTTAAACATCAGCCTCACCCAATCGTAGGTGAGAATGGAGAAAACAAATGAGCTTGGGCCTAGTTGGTCGCAAGGTTGGCATGATGCGCATCTTTACAGATGATGGGGATTCGATTCCTGTTACTGTTTTGGACGTGTCCAACAACCGCGTGACGCAAGTCAAAACTCCTGAAACAGACGGTTACTCCGCTGTTCAGGTAACTTTCGGTCAGCGCCGTGCATCCCGCGTAACAAAAGCGGCTGCCGGTCACCTCGCAAAAGCAGGTGTTGAAGCTGGTACTGTATTAAAAGAATTCCGTATTGATGCTGCTAAAGCTGCTGAAATGAAAGCAGGCGATGTCGTGCCTGTTGGTATGTTCGAAGCTGGTCAAAAAGTGGATGTGCAAGGTGTAACGATTGGTAAAGGCTATGCCGGTACTATCAAGCGCCATCACTTCTCTTCTGGTCGTGCAACTCACGGTAACTCCCGTTCGCATAATGTACCTGGTTCTATCGGTATGGCGCAGGATCCAGGTCGTGTATTCCCTGGTAAGCGCATGACTGGTCATCTGGGTGATGCAACTCGCACTGTGCAAAATCTGGAAATCGCTCGCGTAGATGCAGAGCGTCAGTTGTTGCTGGTGAAGGGTGCCGTGCCGGGTGCAAAAAATGGTCAGGTGATTGTATCTCCTGCTGTTAAAGTTAAAGCCAAGAAGGGAGCCTAATCCATGGAACTGAAGCTCCTAAACGAACAAGGTCAAGCAGCGTCGAATGTAGCCGCTCCTGATACTATCTTTGGTCGTGACTACAATGAAGCCTTGATTCATCAAGTCGTCGTTGCATTCCAAGCCAATGCTCGTAGCGGTAATCGCAAACAAAAAGATCGTGAAGAAGTCCATCACACAACCAAGAAGCCTTGGCGTCAAAAAGGTACTGGTCGTGCACGTGCTGGTATGTCTTCTTCTCCATTGTGGCGTGGCGGTGGTCGTATATTCCCGAACTCGCCTGATGAGAATTTCTCTCACAAAGTTAACAAAAAGATGTATCGCGCAGGTATCTGCTCGATTCTGTCCCAGTTGGCTCGTGAAGGTCGTTTGAATGTGGTTGACGACGTTACTGTTGACGCACCTAAAACAAAACTGTTGTCCGACAAACTGAAGGCAATGGGTTGCCTGGATTCCGTCCTGATCATCACTGACGAATTCAATGAAAACCTGATGTTGGCAGCGCGTAACCTGGCAAACGTACTGGTTGTTGAACCACGTTATGCTGATCCAGTTTCTTTGGTGTTCTACAAGAAAGTGTTGATCACCAAGCCAGCACTGGCAAAGATTGAGGAGATGCTGGCATGAGCGCACCAGTCAAACATAGCGAAGAACGCCTGATGAAGGTGTTGCTGGCTCCTGTGATTTCTGAAAAAGCAACTATGGTTGCTGAAAAGAATGAGCAAGTGGTTTTCCTGGTTATGCCAGATGCAACCAAGCCAGAAATCAAAGCTGCCGTCGAATTGCTGTTCAAAGTACAAGTTGAATCTGTACAGGTAGCAAATCGCCAAGGTAAACAAAAACGTACCGGTAAATTTAATGGCCGCCGCAATCATACAAAACGCGCTTTTGTATGCTTGAAGCCAGGTCAGGAAATTAACTTCACTGAGGGGGCATAAGCATGGCACTCGTTAAGATGAAGCCAACCTCACCAGGTCGTCGTGGTATGGTGAAGGTAGTGACAGAAGGCCTGTACAAAGGTCGTCCGTTCGCTGCTTTGTTGGAAAAGAAATCAAAAACTGCTGGCCGTAATAACAACGGTCACATCACTACCCGTCATATCGGTGGTGGTCACAAGCAGCATTATCGTCTGGTTGACTTCAAACGCAACAAAGATGGTATCCCTGCAAAAGTAGAACGTATTGAATACGATCCTAACCGTACAGCACACATTGCATTGTTGTGCTACGCGGATGGTGAACGTGCATACATCATTGCTCCTAAAGGTATGGCAGCTGGTGATCAGGTCATGAACGGTTCGCAAGCGCCGATCAAATCTGGTAACTGTTTGCCTATCCGCAACATCCCGGTCGGTACAACTATGCATTGCGTAGAAATGCTGCCAGGTAAGGGTGCTCAGATTGCACGTACAGCTGGTGCTGGCGTTGTGCTGATGGCACGCGAAGGTACTTACGCTCAGGTTCGTCTGCGCTCCGGTGAAGTTCGTCGTATTCATATCGAATGCCGCGCGACTATCGGTGAAGTAGGCAACGGTGAGCATAACCTGCGCAAAATCGGTAAAGCTGGTGCAATGCGTTGGCGTGGTGTTCGTCCTACCGTTCGCGGTGTGGTCATGAACCCGGTCGATCACCCGCACGGTGGTGGTGAAGGTAAAACCGCAGCCGGCCGTCACCCAGTATCACCATGGGGTCAGCAAACCAAGGGTAAGAAGACTCGTCGCAACAAGCGCACTACTTCGATGATCGTCTCACGCCGTGGCAAGAAATAAGGGATAAAACATGACACGTTCATTGAAAAAAGGGCCGTTTTGCGACGCCCACCTGGTGAAGAAAGTCGAAACCGCGCAAGCGACTAAAGACAAAAAGCCAATCAAGACTTGGTCCCGTCGTTCGACAATTATGCCGGACTTCATCGGTTTGACCATTGCGGTTCATAACGGTAAGCAACACGTACCAGTTTATGTTTCCGAAAACATGGTTGGTCACAAGCTCGGCGAATTCGCGCTGACCCGTACGTTCAAGGGTCACGCAGCCGATAAAAAGGCTAAGAGATAAGGACCGATGATGGAAACTAAAGCAAATTTGCGCGGTGTGCGTCTGTCTGAGCAAAAAGGTCGCCTGGTGGCTGACCTGATTCGCGGTAAAAAAGTAGATCAGGCATTGAATATCCTGGCATTCAGCCCTAAAAAAGGTGCTGCGATCATCAAGAAAGTGTTGGAGTCTGCAATTGCAAACGCCGAACACAATGATGGCGCGGATATCGATGAGCTGAAAGTAAAGACTATCTATGTCGAAAAAGGTGCGATTCTGAAGCGCTTCACAGCACGCGCTAAGGGTCGTGGTGATCGTATCTCTAAACAATCCTGTCACATTTATGTGACCGTTGGTAACTAAGGAGTCACGATGGGACAGAAGATACATCCAACCGGTTTTCGTTTGGCAGTAACACGTAACTGGTCTTCTCGTTGGTATGCTGGCAATGGTAACTTTGCCACTATGCTCATCGAAGATCTGAAGGTACGTGAATACCTGAAGAAGAAACTGAAAAACGCGTCTGTAGGCCGCATCGTTATTGAGCGCCCTGCTAAAAACGCACGCATCACGATATACAGCTCCCGTCCAGGCGTTGTGATCGGTAAAAAAGGCGAAGATATTGAAGTATTGAAAGCTGAATTGTCGAAATTGATGGGCGTGCCAGTTCACGTCAACATCGAAGAAATTCGCAAGCCAGAAATCGATGCTCAACTGATCGCTGATTCTATCGCTCAACAGCTGGAAAAACGCATCATGTTCCGTCGCGCCATGAAACGTGCGATGCAAAATGCAATGCGTTTGGGCGCTCAAGGTATCAAGATCATGTCTGGTGGTCGTTTGAACGGTATCGAGATCGCACGTAAAGAATGGTATCGTGAAGGCCGCGTGCCTCTGCATACTCTGCGTGCTGACATCGACTACGGCTTTGGTGAAGCATCCACAACTTACGGCATTATTGGCGTAAAAGTATGGGTCTACAAAGGCGATCGTTTGGCAAATGGCGATGCGCCTGTTATCGAATCGACACCGGAAGACGACAAAAAACGTCGCGGTCCACGTCGTGATGATGGCAAGCCAAATAGCCGTCCACGCGCCAAGCGTCCAGAAGGACAAACACCGACGACCGGCGCAGCAGCCCCAGCAGCCAAGCGCGTACGCGCAAAAGCTGACGCTGCAGCCCCGGCTGAGAAAGCAGGAGAATAATCATGCTGCAACCAGCACGCAGAAAATATCGCAAGGAACAGAAAGGCCGTAACAAGGGTATCTCGCATACTCGTGGTACAGCAGTTTCCTTCGGTGAGTTTGGCTTGAAGGCAATTGGTCGTGGTCGTATCACAGCGCGTCAGATTGAAGCAGCGCGTCGTGCAATGACTCGTCACATTAAACGCGGTGGCCGTATCTGGATCCGCATTTTCCCGGACAAGCCAATTTCCCAGAAACCAGCGGAAGTCCGTATGGGTAATGGTAAAGGTAATCCTGAGTACTACGTTGCCGAGATTCAACCAGGCAAAATGCTGTACGAAATGGATGGTGTCGATGAGACGCTGGCACGCGAAGCGTTCCGCTTGGCTGCAGCTAAATTGCCGCTGTTGACAACGTTCGTCGTCCGTCAAGTCGGCCAATAATAGGAGTTGTAAATGAAAGTATCTGAACTCCAAGGTAAGGATCAGGCGGCTTTGACCAAAGAACTGAATGAATTGTTGAAGGCTCAATTCAGCCTGCGTATGCAAATCGCTACGCAACAGCTGACTAATACTTCTCAATTGAAGAAAGTTCGTCGTGACATCGCACGTGTGAAAACCGTCATGAACCAGAAGGATGCCAAATAATGAACGATCAAGTTAAAGTCGCACTGAAGCGCACATTGATTGGCAAGGTTGTCTCCGACAAGATGGACAAAACCGTAACAGTGGTTGTTGAACGTCACGTCAAGCATCCTTTGTATGGCAAGATCATCGTACGTAGTGCCAAGTACCACGCACACGATGAAGCGAACCAGGCAAAGGCCGGCGACACCGTTGAAATTCAAGAAGGTCGTCCTATCTCCAAGACTAAAGCTTGGACAGTGACACGTGTGGTTCAAGTCGCACAAGTAGTATAAATTTATTGCACAAATCGTTTTTTGGTGTAATAATAATGGGCTGTCATTTGCAAAGTATGCGAGTGGCAGCCTAAATGTCTTTCATAACGCCCTCTTGTTGTGAAAGTGTTAAAAAATCGTCCACCTAATCAGTTGGCTCGTGCATTGTAGGTTATGTAGGGGTTAGCTGGCGGGACCAAGACTGACTACAAATTTGCATTGCGCAAGTTGTGTGGATTAAGTTGGGAAAGAGAACATTATGATTCAAACAGAAAGCCGGCTGGAAGTGGCTGACAATACTGGTGCGCGCGAAGTTTTGTGCATTAAAGTGTTGGGCGGTTCCAAGCGTCGTTATGCGGGTATTGGTGACGTAATTAAAGTCACTGTTAAGTCTGCTGCTCCGCGCGGTCGTGTAAAAAAAGGTGAAATTTACAACGCCGTTGTCGTGAGGACAGCTAAGGGTGTTCGTCGTCAAGATGGCTCGTTGGTCAAATTTGATGGCAATGCTGCAGTATTGTTGAATGCAAAACTTGAGCCTATCGGTACTCGTATTTTCGGCCCAGTAACACGCGAACTGCGTACTGAGCGCTTTATGAAAATCGTGTCTTTGGCTCCAGAAGTGCTGTAAGGGGTCGTGATGAACAAAATTCGTAAAAACGACGAAGTCATCGTCTTGACGGGTAAAGACAAAGGTAAGCGCGGTCAGGTGCAAGTTTGCATCGATAGCGATTACGTTGTTGTTGCAGGTATTAACGTTGCTAAAAAAGCTGTTAAGCCTAACCCAATGACTGGCGCAGTAGGTGGCATCGTGGATAAAGTGATGCCGATTCATGTGTCGAATGTTGCATTGTTTAATGCAGCGTCTGGCAAAGCAGACCGTGTAGGCTTCAAGGTAGTGGATGGCAAGAAAGTCCGTATCTACAAGTCGACTGGCGAAGTTGTGAAGGCATAACATCATGGCCCGTCTACAAGCAATATATAAAGATAAAATCGTTGGTGAACTGACTGAAAAGTACGCGTACAAATCAGTTATGGAAGTTCCACGTATCTTGAAAATCACCCTGAACATGGGTTTGTCTGAAGCAATTGCAGACAAAAAGATTATCGAGCATGCGGTAGGTGACCTCACCAAGATTGCTGGTCAAAAGCCAGTAGTTACCAAAGCTCGCAAAGCGATCGCTGGTTTTAAAATCCGTGAAGGTTATCCAATTGGTTGTATGGTAACTTTGCGTGGCGCTCAGATGTATGAATTCCTGGACCGTTTCATCACAGTGGCTCTGCCACGTGTACGTGACTTCCGTGGCGTTTCTGGTCGTGCGTTTGATGGTCGTGGTAACTACAATATCGGTGTCAAGGAACAGATCATTTTCCCTGAAATCGAATACGACAAGATCGACGCGTTGCGTGGTATGAATATCAGTATCACGACATCAGCAAAGACCGACGACGAAGCGAAAGCACTCCTCGCCGCATTTAAATTTCCGTTCAGAAACTGAGGTCGCCATGGCAAAACTGGCACTGATTAATCGTGAGCAAAAGCGTGCAGACCTGGTGAAGAAATTCGCTGGTAAGCGTGCCGAATTGAAGGCCATCATTGATGACCAATCAAAGACTGAAGAAGAGCAGTACGCTGCCCGTCTGAAGTTGCAGGCATTGCCACGTAACTCCAATCCGACTCGTCAGCGTAACCGCTGCGCATTGACAGGTCGCCCACGTGGAACATTCCGTAAATTCGGTTTGGGCCGTATTAAACTCCGTGAAGTCGCCATGCGTGGTGAAATCCCGGGTATGACTAAAGCCAGCTGGTAATAGGAGAATAAGCAATGAGTATGAGCGATCCTATCGCCGATATGCTGACCCGCATCCGTAACGCACAAGTTGTTCAAAAGACTGTCGTCGCGATGCCGTCCTCTAAAGTAAAGATCGCAATTGCGAACGTACTTAAAGACGAAGGTTACATTGAAGATTTCGCAGTTTCTGAAACTGCAGGTAAGTCCGAATTAAAAATCGGCTTGAAATATTACGCAGGACGTCCTGTGATTGAACGCTTGGAACGTGTTTCACGTCCAGGTCTCCGTATTTACAAAGGTAAAGACGAGATCCCAAGTGTCATGAACGGTTTGGGAGTGGCGATCGTTTCCACACCACAAGGCGTTATGACTGACCGCAAAGCGCGCGCAACCGGTGTCGGTGGCGAAGTGATTTGCTACGTCGCCTAAGGAGTGAAAGATGTCTCGAGTAGGTAAGATGCCAATCGCTTTGCCGGCAGGTGCTGAAGTCACCATTTCGACAGAGCAGATTACAATTAAAGGCCCGCAGGGCGTATTGTCTCAATCCTTGAATGGCTTGGTGACAGTTGCGAACGACAACGGTACTTTGAGTTTTTCCCCAGCAAATGATGGTCGTGAAGCCAATGCGATGAGCGGTACCTTGCGTGCCCTGGTCAACAACATGGTTAACGGCGTCACTAAAGGTTTCGAAAAGAAACTGAACCTGGTCGGTGTTGGTTATAAAGCGCAAGCTCAAGGCGACAAATTGAATTTGTCTCTTGGTTTCTCGCACCCGGTTGTTCACGCAATGCCAACTGGCGTTACATGCACAACACCAACTCCTACTGAAATCCTGATTAAAGGGATTGACAAGCAAAAAGTTGGTCAGGTTGCTGCTGAAGTTCGTGCATACCGCAGTCCAGAGCCTTATAAAGGCAAAGGCGTTCGCTATGCGGACGAAGTGGTTGTGATTAAAGAAACCAAGAAGAAGTAATAGGGGTTGACGATGGACAAGAAACAATCACGTCTGCGCCGCGCACGTCAAACCCGTGCCAAGATCGCAGAACTCAAAGTGAACCGCCTGGCCGTGCATCGCACAAACCTGCACATCTATGCAAACATCATTGGCCCAGACGCCAAAGTGTTGGCATCGGCTTCTACCGTAGAGGCAGAAGTACGTGCAGAGTTGGCTGGCAAGTCTGGTGCAGGCGGCAACGCTGCTGCAGCGAGCTTGATCGGCAAACGTGTTGCAGAGAAGGCAATCAAAGCAGGGGTTACCGAAGTTGCGTTTGACCGCTCCGGTTTCCGTTACCACGGTCGCGTCAAGGCGCTTGCAGAAGCAGCCCGTGAAGCTGGCTTGAAGTTCTAAGGAAAATTTGTCATGGCAAAAATGCAAGCAAAAACAGCAGCCGACAAGCCGGATGATGGCATGCGCGAAAAAATGATCGCGATCAACCGTGTGACCAAAGTGGTCAAGGGTGGTCGTATCATGGGTTTCGCAGCGCTGACAGTCGTTGGTGACGGCGATGGCCGTATCGGTATGGGCAAAGGGAAATCGAAAGAAGTTCCAGTTGCAGTGCAAAAAGCGATGGAAGAAGCACGTCGTAAGATGATCAAAGTGACTTTGAAGAACGGTACTCTGCAACACACCGTTACTGGCAAGCACGGCGCGTCTTCCGTCATGATTTCTCCAGCAAAAGAAGGTACTGGCGTTATCGCTGGTGGTCCAATGCGCGCGATTTTTGAAGTAATGGGTATTGTAAACGTCGTGGCGAAATCCAACGGCTCCACAAATCCATACAACATGGTTCGTGCAACTTTGAACGGTTTGGCCAAGATGAGTACTCCATCTGAAATCGCTGCGAAGCGTGGCAAAACTGTTGAAGAAATTCTCAGTTAAGGAGCACCTCATGTCTAAGACAGTAAAAGTGCAATTGGTTAAAGGTTTGATCGGCACACGCCAGGATCACCGTGCAACTGTACGTGGCCTGGGTCTGCGTCGTGTTAATTCAGTTTCCGAATTGGAAGACACGCCATCCGTACGCGGCATGATCAATAAAGTCTCGTATCTTGTGAAGGTTGTATCGTAAGCCGTCAGGTTTGCGATCGGAGCAAATTATGGAATTGAATACAATCCAGCCAGCTGATGGCGCAAAACACTACAAACGTCGTGTTGGTCGCGGTATCGGTTCAGGCTTAGGTAAAACAGCGGGTCGCGGTCATAAAGGCCAAAAATCCCGTTCAGGCGGCTTTCATAAAGTCGGTTTTGAAGGCGGTCAGATGCCTCTGCAACGTCGTTTGCCAAAACGTGGTTTTAAATCACTGGCAACACCGTACAAAGCAGAAGTTCGCCTGACAGATCTGGAAAACCTGCCAGTGACAGAGATCGACGTTTTGGCTTTGAAACAAGCCGGCGTAGTTTCTGAGCTTGCACGTGTAGTCCGTGTGATCTTGTCTGGTGCTATCACCAAGAAAGTTTCTTTGAACGGCTTGATCGTCACTAAAGGCGCTAAAGCTGCAATCGAAGCTGCTGGTGGCACAATCGCTTAATTAAAGCAGACAACCGGAGCATTAATTGGCAACATCTCCACAACAAGCTAAAAGTGCTGCAAGCGGGTTTCCCTGGGGGCGACTCTGGTTCTTGCTGGCGGCACTGGTTGTCTACAGGATTGGTGCACATGTTCCTGTACCGGGTATAGACGCCAAAGTGCTGGAAGATATGTTCAAACAAAACCAGGGTGGTTTGCTGGGTATGTTTAATATGTTCTCTGGCGGTGCGATGCAAAGATTCACTGTATTCGCGCTGGGTATCATGCCGTATATTTCTGCGTCTATCATCATGCAATTGATGTCGATAGTCTCTCCGCAGCTGGAAGCACTCAAAAAAGAGGGCGAGTCCGGTCGTAGAAAGATCACGCAATTTACGCGGTATGGCACTGTGGTTCTGGCCTTAATCGAAAGTTACTTTATCGCATTTGGTCTGGAAGGTCAGGCCGGTCTGGTACTCGATCCTGGCATGGCATTTCGTTTAACGACGGTATTGTCGCTGGTGACGGGCACCATGTTCCTGATGTGGTTAGGTGAGCAAATCACTGAGCGCGGTCTGGGAAATGGTATTTCGATCATCATTTTCGCCGGTATCGCAGCAGGTTTGCCTGGTGGCTTGAGTAATTTGTTTGAACTGGTCCGTACCGGTCAAATGGGTAACTTTGCTGCACTGGTTATCTGTATTGTTGTACCTGCAGTAACGTTTGCGGTAGTGTATGTCGAGCGTGGTCAACGCAAGATACTGGTGAACTATGCAAAACGTCAGGTTGGTAACAAGATTTATGGTGGTCAAAGTAGTCATTTGCCACTGAAGTTGAATATGGCTGGTGTAATTCCTCCAATTTTCGCTTCTTCCATCATCTTGTTCCCGGCGACGATTACCAGCTGGTTTACCAAGGGTGCAGAATCTTCAACAAGTGGTTTTATCACTTTCCTGAAGGATCTGGCAGCGTCGATGGCGCCTGGTGAACCTATACACGCCTTGTTGTATGCAATAGCGATCATTTTCTTCTGCTTCTTCTATACCGCTTTGGTATTCAACAGCAAGGAAACCGCAGACAACTTGAAGAAGAGTGGTGCTTTTGTTCCCGGGATACGTCCTGGTGACCAGACCGCACGCTACATCGACAAGATTTTGATGCGTTTGACGCTAGCAGGTGCGATTTACATTACGCTGGTTTGTCTGTTGCCAGAATTTTTGATTGCGAAGTGGAAAGTACCATTTTATTTCGGCGGAACGTCTCTGCTGATTATCGTGGTGGTTACCATGGACTTTATGGCGCAGGTACAGAACTATGTTATGTCCCAGCAATATGAATCGCTTCTTCGTAAAGCAAATTTCAAGGGCGGAATTCCTTCAAGGTAATCGCCCAGGGGACAGCAGATCGAATGGCAAAAGACGACGTTATACAGATGCAGGGCGAGATTCTTGAGAATCTTCCGAATGCAACATTTCGAGTTAAGTTGGAAAACGGGCATGTTGTACTTGGCCATATTTCAGGGAAGATGCGAATGAACTATATTCGTATTCTTCCAGGTGATAAGGTGACAGTGGAATTGACGCCTTATGATTTGAGCCGGGCGCGAATAGTGTTCCGTACCAAGTAAATTTAAAATGAACTAGAAGGAAAGAGGGCAAAAATGAAAGTTCTCGCATCAGTCAAGCGGATCTGCCGCAACTGCAAAATCATCAAGCGCAAGGGTGTTGTTCGTGTTATATGCACAGAACCACGCCATAAGCAGCGCCAAGGTTAATTTAACGTTATTGAACGAGGAATAACGAATGGCACGTATCGCAGGGGTTAATATCCCAAATCATCAGCATACCGTAATCGGCTTAACAGCTATCTATGGTATTGGCCGTCCACGCGCACAGAAAATCTGTGACGCAACAGGTGTTTTGACCAATAAAAAGGTTAAAGATCTGGATGACAACGAACTCGAGAAGCTTCGCGACGAAATCGGTAAATTTATCGTCGAAGGCGACTTGCGTCGTGAACTGTCCATGAACATCAAACGCTTGATGGACTTGGGTTGCTACCGTGGTCTCCGTCATCGTAAAGGCTTGCCTTGCCGTGGCCAACGTACACGTACAAATGCGCGTACTCGTAAGGGTCCACGTAAAGCAGCGCAATCTTTGAAGAAATAATCCAGGCTAGCCCGGATCCAAGGAAAACATTATGGCAAAAGCTCAAAATAACGCCGCAGCAGCACGTGCGCGTAAGAAAGTTAAGAAGAACGTTGCAGAAGGTATTGCTCACGTTCATGCTTCTTTCAACAACACCATCATCACGATCACTGATCGTCAAGGCAACGCGTTGTCTTGGGCAACTGCCGGTGGTGCTGGTTTTAAAGGCTCACGTAAATCTACTCCGTTTGCAGCGCAGGTTGCAGCAGAGGCAGCTGGTAAAGTGGCCGTTGAATGCGGTATCAAAAATCTGGAAGTTCGTATCAAAGGCCCAGGCCCAGGTCGCGAATCTTCAGTACGCGCTTTGAACAATCTGGGTATCAAGATCTCCCTGATTCAAGACGTTACTCCAGTTCCACATAACGGCTGCCGCCCTCCAAAGCGTCGTCGTATCTAAGCTGGAACACTAAGACGCTGGTTATTTAAGCGCCTTAAGCAAGCAGATTTATTCTCTGCTGGCATTCTTGCGGAATCTCCGTTAGAATGCAGACCCGCCATTCCGTTGGCGGGTTTTGTGTTGTGGAAATTCTAGAGTAGTACAAATTAATCAAAGGCTTGGCCTTTGTTGTTAAGACCACCGTCTGCTCGCAGGTAGATCAGACTAGCGTAGTGTAGAAAACATTACGTCATTTACAAGGAAAATATCGTGGCACGTTATATCGGACCAAAAGCAAAACTTTCCCGTCGCGAAGGCACGGACCTGTTCTTGAAGAGCGCACGTCGCTCCCTGGACTCCAAATGCAAACTGGACGCAAAACCAGGTCAACATGGTCGCACTTCTGGTGCTCGTACCTCTGACTACGGTAACCAATTGCGCGAAAAGCAAAAAGTTAAACGTATGTACGGCGTTTTGGAACGTCAGTTCCGCCGCTACTTCGCTGAAGCTGACCGTCAAAAAGGCAACACAGGCGAAACACTGTTGAAATTGCTGGAATCCCGTCTGGACAACGTTGCTTACCGTATGGGCTTCGGCTCCACACGCGCTGAAGCACGTCAGCTGGTGAGCCACAAAGCATTCACAGTCAACGGTATCGTTGTCAACATCGCTTCTTACCAGGTTAAAGCTGGTGATTTGATCGCTGTTCGTGAAAAAGCTAAAAAACAAGTTCGTATCGCTGAAGCGCTGTCTCTGGCAGAACAATCCGGCATGCCTACATGGGTAGCTGTTGATGCGAAAAAACTGGAAGGTACTTTCAAGTCCATGCCAGATCGTAGCGATATCGCTCACGATGTCAACGAATCCCTGATCGTTGAATTGTATTCTCGTTAATATTCAAGTTTCACCGCCTGCCTGTTTTATTACAGGCAGGCTTTTTTCTTTAATGCCGTCAGCCTTATCGGTGTAACGAACCGAGGGTATTGAAAAGGACATTCATGCAAAACAATCTGTTAAAACCACGTATTATCGATGTGGAAATGTTGGGTGCCGGTCACGCTAAAGTCGTGATGGAACCGTTTGAACGTGGCTATGGCCACACACTGGGCAACGCATTGCGTCGCGTACTGTTGTCCACTATGGTTGGTTATGCACCGACTGAAGTTGTGATCGCCGGTGTAGTTCATGAATACTCTTCCCTCGATGGCGTGCAAGAAGACGTCGTCGACATCCTGTTGAACTTGAAAGGCGTAGTCTTCAAGTTGCACAACCGTGATGAAGTCACACTGACATTGAAAAAAGATGGCGAAGGCGCTGTATTGGCTTCTGACATCGATCTGCCGCATGACGTAGAACTGATCAACCCGGATCACGTTATCGCCAATCTGACAGCCGGCGGTAAGCTGGACATGCAGATCAAGGTAGAAAAAGGCCGTGGCTATGTGCCAGGTAACGTTCGTCGCTTGTCTGAAGATGCGAACAAAACCATCGGTCGTATGATACTGGATGCGTCTTTCTCTCCAGTACGCCGTGTTTCTTACGCTGTGGAATCTGCCCGCGTTGAACAACGTACTGATCTGGATAAACTGGTTATCAATATTGAGACCAATGGCGTTATCTCCCCTGAAGAAGCAATTCGTCAATCCGCCCGCGTGCTGGTTGATCAATTGAATGTCTTCGCTGCCCTGGAAGGTACTGAAGCGGCTGCTGAAGCTCCATCCCGCGCACCTGCAGTTGATCCTGTCCTGTTGCGTCCAGTCGATGATCTGGAACTGACAGTACGTTCAGCCAACTGCCTGAAAGCAGAAAACATTTACTACATTGGTGATCTGATCCAACGTAGCGAAAACGAACTGTTGAAGACACCAAATCTGGGTCGCAAGTCCTTGAACGAAATCAAGGAAGTTCTGGCTTCCCGTGGTTTGTCTTTGGGCATGAAACTGGAAAACTGGCCACCAGCTGGCCTGGAAAAATAATTTTGTCCCAACGGGTGGGCTGAGACAGCCTGCCCGTTTTTTAACCGTAGTAAAAATAATTACCGGCCCGCGATAAGTTTGCTTATCGATAGAAGAGCTGGCATTTAAATCTGAAAGGAAATACCATGCGTCATCGTCACGGCTTACGTAAGCTGAATCGTACTTCTTCCCACCGTCTGGCAATGCTGCGCAACATGACAGTATCCCTGTTGCGTCACGAAGCCATCAAAACAACTTTGCCAAAAGCCAAAGAACTGCGCCGCGTTATCGAGCCGATTCTGACTTTGGGTAAAACAGACACACTGGCTAACAAGCGTCTGGCTTTCTCCCGTTTGCGCGATCGCGAAATGGTAGTCAAGCTGTTTGCTGAACTCGGCCCACGTTACGCAAATCGTAACGGCGGCTACCTGCGCATCCTGAAAATGGGTTTCCGCGTCGGCGACAATGCTCCTATGGCATACGTTGAACTGCTGGACCGTCCAGAAGGCGTAGATGCAGCTGATGCACCAGTTGCTGAGTAATTAGCATATTTGGGTGTCATGCCCAGACTGCTTAAAACTTAAAGAAGCCGTTCAGTGTAAACTGAACGGCTTCTTGCTTATGGATGCGTGCTTTTGGATATGTTTAAGGTCTTGCTTATATACACTCTCAAGCAATGCACTGGCAGGGCATTTATTTTTGCTCCAGGCTGTAATGCGCTCGTTTTGTGCCCGACCAAACATCATGCAGGTTTTAAAGCTGGATGGCACAGCCAGCCGAGGGAATAGCGATGGATAATGACAATCTGATCCTGGTATTAACTAATTTGCCAGACCGCGAAATAGCCAAAAAACTGGCCAGCCAGGTCGTCGCTGAAAAATTGGCTGCCTGTGTGAACATTTCTGCTGATATATTGTCCATCTACAACTGGGATGGTGAGCAACAGGCTGATACTGAAGTGCAATTGACGATCAAGACCCGGCAAGCCTGCTACTCGAGGCTGGAAGCACTGATCCTCGCCCAGCATCCCTATGATCTACCCGAAATAATAGCCATCCCCCTGGTGGCCGGACTACCGGCTTATCTGGACTGGGTGAGAAAAGAAACCGAAACGCCATGAACACCTCAACGCCACTGTTTTCTGCACACATGCCAGCCCGGCCACAGAACTTCCGTATATCACAGCTATGGCGTTTGTGTGCCGTGGTGTTTGCCATGCTGTTTGCTTCGCTACTGGCTCCCTTTGCCAGCGCAGAAGACTTCCTCGATCCTGAAGAAGCTTTCAAGGTATCCGCCAGAATGGCAGAGCCAGGTATGGCAGAGGTGACTTTTACCATAGCCGATGGTTATTACCTCTACCGCGAACGTTTCAAATTCAGTTCCGATGATGCCAAACTCGGCGATATCGACATGCCCAAGGGCAAAGTCAAGTTTGATGAAACCTTTCAAAAGGAAGTAGAGACTTACCGTAAATCCCTGGTGGTACGCATACCCGTGCAGGCCGCAGCAGATTTCACACTTAATGTTGGGCGTCAGGGCTGTGCCGATGGCGGGCTATGCTATCCACCACTGGAAACACCGATTAAATTGCAGATTGCTGGCGCATCATCAGCCACCGTAGCAGCGACATCTGCAAACGGTTCAGAAATAGTTACAGGCAAACCCGCAAGTGAATCATCTGATGATGACAGTTCAGGCATCAGCAAGGCACTCAAGGGCGGCAAGCTATGGGTCATTTTGCCCCTGGCCTATTTCCTCGGTCTGACACTGTCATTGACTCCCTGCGTATGGCCTATGGTGCCCATACTTTCTTTCATTATTGTTGGCGAGGGTGTCAGCGTTACCCGTAGCCGGGGCTTCCTTCTTTCCCTGGCATACGTGCTGGGTACCACGGTCTTGTACACGATATTTGGTATCGTTGCGGCCCTCGCTGGCGAAAGTCTGGCTGCCGAATTGCAAAAACCTGCCGTACTGGGAACCTTCTCATTTTTTATCGTGATTTTCGCGTTGTCCATGTTCAACGTCTATCAATTACAAATGCCAGCAGCATTGCAAACGAAGCTGACGGTCTTGTCTGAAGGGCAGACAAAAAATCGCAGGATAGGGAAGCTGTTTGGTGTCTTTATCATGGGGATTATTTCAGCACTCATCATCGGTCCTTGCGTAACAGGGCCGCTGGCAGGCGCTTTGGTGTATATAAGCCAGACCAGGGATATGACCGTAGGCGGGTCAGCCATGTTCATGTTGTCTATAGGAATGGGGACCCCTCTATTGTTACTGGGTTTGTCAGCCGGAAGTTTGTTGCCAAAAGCCGGTGCATGGATGGAAAGCGTTAAACGTTTTATTGGCGTATTGATGCTGGCTCTGGCTATATGGATGGTCAGCCCCGTCATTCCTGTCTGGATACAGATGCTGGCCTGGGCGATTTTATTAATTGGCTTTGGTGTGTATCAGTTTATTTTTCAGCGCAGCGGCATGTTCAATAAAGTGGTTGCGGTGATTTGTTTCCTGGTTGGTGCAATACAGTTGTTGGGCGTTGCAACTGGTGGCCGTGATGTAATTTCTCCTGTTGCCCACTTGTATGGCGGCAGTACGGAACATGTGAAATTTACCCGTGTACGCAGTATTGCTGAACTCGATGCTGCCCTGGCTCAATCCAAAGGCAAGACAGCCATGCTGGATTTCTATGCCGACTGGTGCGTCTCTTGCAAAGAGATGGAAAAACTGACTTTCCCCGAAGCTAAAGTCAAAGCCAAACTCGACAATATGCTCTTGCTGCAAGTCGATGTCACTGCCAATAATGCCGACGATAAAGCCTTGCTGAAACGCTTTGGCTTGTTTGGTCCGCCAGGCATTATCTTCTTTGATGCACAGGGTAAAGAAATCCCCGGGCAGCGCGTCATCGGTTATCAGAATGCAGATAAATTCCTGCAATCCTTGAATCGTGCTGAAGGAAAATAAAGCATATTCTTAGAATGTATAAGCATGCAATAAAACTATCCTTGAGTAAGCGCAGCAGAGGGGCTATATTCAAAGTCTTGTGTCTTTTTGGAGAAAAATATGACTTTGCGTTTAGGTGACATCGCCCCTGATTTTGAGCAAGATTCCTCTATCGGGTCTTTGAAATTTCATGAATGGGCAGGTAATTCCTGGGTAGTTTTGTTTTCCCATCCAGCTGACTTCACGCCAGTCTGCACAACAGAATTGGGCCTGACTGCAAAACTCAAACCAGAGTTTGACAAGCGCAATGTAAAAGCGATTGCTCTGTCAGTTGATGGTGCAGAATCCCATCTGCAATGGATCAAGGATATTGAAGCTACGCAAAATACGGTAGTCGGTTTCCCTATCGTTGCAGATGCTGACAAAAAAGTTGCTGCACTGTATGACATGATCCACCCTAACCAGTCAGAGACTGTGACTGTACGTTCCTTGTTCGTCATCGACCCGAATAAAAAAATCCGCCTCATCATCACTTATCCCCTGACCACAGGCCGCAATTTTGACGAAGTCCTGCGTGTCATCGATGCCCTGCAATTGACAGATGGCTACACCGTCGCCACTCCAGGCAACTGGCGTGATGGTGATGACGTGATCATCCCGCTGTCTATCAAGGATGAAGATGTGATCAAGCAAAAATATCCTAAGGGCTATACTGCTGCGCGCCCGTATCTGCGAGTTACGCCACAGCCAAATAAACCATGACTTGCGCAAAACCGCCCCAGCTGCGTTGCAGCTCCGGCACTTAGTAAATTCGGTACTAAAGTACTGTCTTCGTCGCTGACGGTACAGTCGGGGTTTTGGACAACATGTTGTCCACCGACGCAACGAACATCTCTTGCAAGAGATGTTTCCTGAAAGCGATAGCCTTGCTGGGACAATTTTGCGCAACTCATGTAGTGCATCAGTATAAAAAAACAAAAGCCACGATTGATTCGTGGCTTTTGTTTTTCTGCGTGAAAAATAGAAACTATCGTGACGGTACGATCATTTCAGCATAGTCATACAAAGCACCCAGAATCTCTTCTGCCGCTTCATCTGCTGTTTCTGACAAAGTATCTATTTCATTGAAATACATATCCACAGTCCTGGCATTGCCTGCACCATCGAGCAAACGTGCAGCGCGGTGCTCTTCCCAAGTTTCCTGCTCTTCCATGCTCAGGCTGTCATGGAAATTGCGGGCGCGGTAGCGGAACAGTAATTCAGCCAGACGCGGGTCCTGGAAACTGGTGCTGGCCTTGGCGAGTTGCACGCCATTCATACGGCGTAGATCATTCAACAGGCGACGGTCACCGGCACCGACAAAGCCACCGTACAAGTCTTCATCCACATCGCTTGCCGCAGCTTCAGGGCGGGCATACACTTGTTCCCATATCGCTTTGGCAGAGGCGGGCAGAGCGACTGCTTTGATAATGTGCTCCTGCGCTATATGCATATCTATCTTCCAGCGCTCAGCCATGGGCGCTGACAAAGTTTTCAGATTGCCGATGACGATAGGTGATTTATTGATGTGTATGCTTTTCACAGGCAGGCGTTGTACGCCTTCAGGCAGGGCATCGCTTTTACTGAACATGCGTAGCTGTATCGTCTCTGCATCCAGTCCAGCCAACTCCGACGGGTCATGAGACAGGTCCCAGGCGATGACTTCATTTTTGTTCTTGGGATGCATGGCCAGCGGCCACATGACTGCCAGGCAGCCACGCTCAACCGGGAACATGCCAGATACATGTAAAAAAGCTTTGTTCAGATCGGGCATATCGATTTCCGCCGCGACCTTGTCTTTCTTGTGCAGGGCAAAACAAAAGTCGAACAGTTTGGGCTGGCGCTCGCGTATCAGGCGGGCCAGGGCGATGGTGGCACGCACGTCTGACAGCGCATCATGTGCTGCTTCATGCGCAATGCCATTGGCTTTGGTCAGGTGTTCAAGGCGAAAACTGGGCTTGCCTTCATCATTGAGTGGCCAGTTGATACCATCAGGGCGCAACGCATAACAGGTGCGCACCATGTCCATGATGTCCCAGCGGCCACAATTGTTTTGCCATTCGCGTGCATACGGGTCAATAAGGTTGCGCCAGAACATGAAACGGGTAATTTCATCATCGAAGCGGATGGTGTTATAGCCCACGCCTATGGTGCCGGTTTTGCCCAGTTCCTGCTCTATCTTTGCCGCAAATTCATGTTCAGGTATGCCGCGCTCCAGGCAGGTTTGCGGCGTAATATGGGTGATCAGGCAAGACTGTGGATCAGGCAAGAAATCATTGGCGGGCTGGCAGTACAGCATGACTGGCTTGCCGATTTCATTGAGATCAGCATCCGTGCGTATGGCGGCAAATTGCGCTGGCCTGTCGCGGCGGGCAACTGCGCCAAAGGTTTCATAGTCATGCCAGAGAAAAGTGTGTTCTTGCATTGGTATCTAAATTTTATTGTATGTTCTGAACTAGGGAAATTTTCGCGATTTACTCTATCCTGCGGCTGGCCTGGTCTTGCAAATAGCGCTGGCTGCGGAAATAAATCAGCAAGAGCACGACGATGACACCCATCGCACCCATGGTGTACCAAAAGCCGGATGCATGCTTGAGCAGTGGCATGACTTCAAAGTTCATACCAAAGATGCCTGTGATCAGTGTCAGTGGCATGAACAGGGCGGTGATCACAGTCAGGGTGCGCATGATTTCGCTGGTTCTGTGTGCCATTGCTGCAAAGTGGATTTGCACTGCAGATTCCAGCGATGCTTCAAGACGACGCGCATGGTTCAGCACGCGGCTGATATGTTCCATCACATCATTGGTGCGCACCAAAAGCAAATCTTTGGCGCGGCTATTGCCATCATGGGTATCGACGATATGGTCGCGCAATTCCTGCATGGCATCGCGCTGTTCTTCACACAGATTATCCAGCTTGCGCAATTCCACACGTGAATCCAGCAAGGCCAGCCAGTTATTGAAAGGGCGGCGTGGGTCGAGCAAGGCATGTTGCCAACGGTCGAGTTGCTGGGTTAGCGGCTGGCGCAATTCCAGGTATTGATCAACCATGGAATTGAGCAGGCGCAGCATCAGCTCTTCTGGTGAGACTGGCAGGCGGCTGCCGTGGGTATTATTTTCTGCCCGTGATTTATAATCGAGCAGGCGCTGGCGTGCCAGTTCTACCGTGCGGCTCTGTGCCGGGCGTACTGTAATCAGGACATTTTGCATGAGCAAAAACGAGACAGGTGTGGTCGCCAGTTTATTCAATGCTGCAGGTATCTTGCGCTTCACGCCGTTCTTGTTGTCGCCATTTGCTTCCGTCAGTGTCAGCTTGCGAAATACCACCAATTCATACTCTTCGGTTGCATCAAAATAAGAAGGGTGCGAGAGATTGCTGACATCCTTGAGATGCAATTCATAAATCTGTGTGCCCGTAATCGCTTCGACACGATTACGCCAGGCGATCGGGTCTGCAGCGACTTCATCATGGCTGGCATCCAGCCATAAAAAACCAC
Source organism: Undibacterium sp. Ji83W (assembly GCF_049340385.1). Taxonomy (NCBI): domain Bacteria; kingdom Pseudomonadati; phylum Pseudomonadota; class Betaproteobacteria; order Burkholderiales; family Oxalobacteraceae; genus Undibacterium; species Undibacterium sp. Ji83W. The sequence continues at coordinate 21,767 of NZ_JBMPOZ010000030.1, forward strand.
CTGTATTGACCAAAGCTTCTGGTTGCTCAGGATTTTGCAGTGTCTGCGTATCGTTAATGTGGAAGATGTCCATGCGTCTTTTGTCGTGAAAAAATAAGCCAGAGTCCAACTAGTGAAATGAGGCAAGTGGCAGTCAGTAATGCCTGTACTGGTGTGCTTAACTCAAAGGAATAAAACCAGCTGGCGGTAAATAAATTCATCAATAAGATGCACAGTATACGCACAGTCTCAGGCAACAGATAAATACGGCCCCTTTCCATCAAGCCGCCTATGCACCACAGACCCATCACCAGCCAAGCGACGTAGATGCTGGCATTCAGGGCGCTGATGGTTTTATATACGATCAGGAAATGCGTCGCCGCTTGCAACAGCAAGATGAATTGCACTATGCAATACCAGGTCGTAGCCTTGCTCATGGCCGGATCATAAATGGGCCTGTGCAAATCGAATGCTGCAGACGCAGATTGCGCCATCACATCGGCAGGACGCCAACCTGGTGGGCGCAACCAGATCTGCAATTTATCCAGCCAGTTTTTTGTTTGCCAGGAATCGCGCCAGACTTGCTCATACACTTCCAGATTGGCCCATAAAGGGTTCCAGCTACGCAGTGGCTTGCGCGTGCCGTAGACGATGGCTACGTGATCGCGCTCTTCTATGAAAGTGCCAAACAATCTGTCCCAAATGACGAGGATGCCACCAAAATTCTTGTCCAGATACATATCATTGACAGCATGATGAACTCGGTGATTTGATGGCGACACAAACACACGGTCAAACCAGCCCAGTTTGCCTATCTGCTCGGTATGCACCCAGAACTGGTAAAGCAAATCGATGAGGGCAACTGCAATAAATACATCCAGTGGAAAACCTATCAACGCCATCGGCAAATAAAATATCCAGCCAAACAAAGGCCCGGTACTGGTTTGCCGCAATGCCGTACTCAGATTGTATTGCTCACTCTGATGATGCACCACATGGGCAGCCCATAGCAAATTGGTCTGGTGCCCCATCCTGTGCAGCCAGTAGTATAAAAAATCGTAGAGCAGCAATGCGGCTATCCATACCCAGGCACTATTCGATGGCAGGCTGAACAGCGAAAGATGCTTGAGAACCAGCGCATACATGCCTATCGAAAACAGCTTGGAAAACGCCCCTATGATCTGGCTCATGACACCCAGACTCAGGCTATTGAGTGAGTCATTCATGCGGTACAAATGACGCTGGCGCTTGCGCGCCACGATAAACTCAAGGGCGATCAGGATGAAAAAAACCGGGCTGGCAAAGGTAATGATTTTTTCATGCATGATCCTGGCCTTATTCAGTGTGGGATGACGTGACCGAAGCTGCAATCAGCCACAGCGCCAGATAATAGCTGCTGAGGATGAGTAAAGGAGAATGTGCAATTGGTGCATAGAAGCGGTTATAGGCGAGCAATGTGTCTGACAACATGAAGCACAGGCCACCAATTAATGCGAGGTGGCCAGACATGCTGCGCAATTGCAGGCCACGGCTGATGGCTTGCGCCGTCATGCAAAGCAGCAGGCTGACGTAGGCAATAACAGGGATTTGTAAAGCTGTCGGCAAACCCGGCCACAATATCAACAGGTTGATAATGCCCAGTGCGGCGATGCAGACGAAGGCCAGTGGTTTTCCGGCAAAGCGACTGTCACTGATCAGTGCACGCAGGAAGCAAATGTGAGCCAGTAAAAAACTCAGCAGGCCGCACAAAAAACCATGATGAAATACTGTGCCAGGTAACATCAAAAAGATGTCACCAATCAGGGAGAAGATGATGCCTGCCAGTATGGCTTTTTGATAGGTGGCACTGATGACAGGCTTGCTGCGCCAGGCAAAAAAGAAGATGGCGAGCGTTGTTAGCGGTTTGAAAATATAGTGAAGATATTGCGCACTGTCTATCTCTTTTCCCCATTCTGCACCAGCAATTGCCAGCGCAGCAAAAATGAAGATGAGGGCAGCGCGCAACATCGCAGACACGGCGATCAGCCAGTATGTTTCAGCAAACGCGCAACATCGCGGGCGAAATAAGTCAGGACGCCATCGGCACCGGCACGCTTGAAGGCCAGCATGGATTCCATCATGGTCTTGTTGTGATCAAGCCAGCCATTTTGTGCTGCTGCCTTGATCATCGCATATTCACCACTGACCTGATAGGCAAAGGTCGGCACCTTGAATTCATCCTTGACCCTGCGCACGATATCCAGGTAAGGCATGCCTGGTTTGACCATGACCATGTCGGCACCTTCGGCCAGGTCCAGCGCAACTTCACGCAAGGCTTCATCGCTGTTGGCCGGGTCCATCTGGTAACTGGCTTTATCACTCTTGCCCAGGTTGGCGGCAGAACCCACGGCTTCGCGGAAAGGACCGTAAAATGCCGAGGCATATTTGGCCGAGTAAGCCATGATGCGGGTGTGGATGAAATTATTCGCTTCCAGTGCATGACGGATCGCACCTATGCGGCCATCCATCATATCGCTGGGAGCGACGATATCGACACCGGCTTCCGCCTGCACCAATGCCTGGCGTACCAGCATGGCAGTGGTTTCGTCATTCAGGACATAACCGTCCGCATTCAGCAAACCGTCCTGACCATGGCTGGTATAGGGATCGAGTGCCACGTCAGTCAGTATACCCAGTTCAGGGAAGCGGCTTTTCAGTTCACGTACTGCGCGCGGGATCAAACCTTTGGGATTGGTCGCTTCTATACCATCTGGGGTTTTCAAATGCGGGTTGATGGCGGGGAATAGCGCCAGCACCGGTATGCCCAAGGCGACGCAATCTTCGGCCACTCCCAGGAGCAAATCTATCGTTACTCTTTCTACGCCAGGCATGGATGAAACTTTTTCACTTTGGTTAACGCCGTCGATGACAAAAACGGGGTAAATCAAGTCAGCAGCAGTGACCATGTTTTCACGCATCAATGCGCGCGAAAACGCATCTTTACGCATGCGGCGCATACGTATTGCAGGGAAATGTGCTGATGGATGAGATGGCTTGGTGGATGGCTTAGTGGATGACATGGTCAGATGAAAATCAATGAAAAGAATTTTATGCAGGTTAATGAAACTTTTTTTAAGTTGCAACATCTTAATGCATAGGTTGGATCTACTCCACGCCTACCGCTTCTCCTCCCTGAGCGGGCACCGTGCGTCCCTATTCGTAACGGTGTTATTACCCCGGCAAGAAGACTATTTTGCCGGGGTTTTTTTATTCTACGTCAGCCGGCTTGTTTGCCTGGGCTTCTGCAGGTGCGTCCGCTGTATCTGCGTTGGCGTTTGTATTTACATCGGCCTCTGCATCGGTTTCACCAGCATTATCGCCAGTATCAACGATAGGGTCTCTATCCAGACCAACCAGATGCTGTACTGCTGCATCGGCTTCTTCTATGCCTATGCGCTTCAGTGCAGAAAACAATTGCAGGCTGAAGGGGAAGAGAGGGCCTTCATCATCAACGTAACTGTCGAGCACTGCCTTGGCTTTACGTAAGGCATCAGTACATTCGCTGCGATTAAGTTTATCGGCCTTGGTTAAAATGCAATGGATAGGGCGGCCAGTTGGTGCAAACCATTCCAGCATCTGTATATCCAGATCAGTAAATGGACGGCGGGCATCCATGATCAGGACCAGGGCTGCCAGTTGCGTGCGTCTTTGTACATAGGCGCCGAGTAACTGGTTCCAGTGTTGTTTGGCCGCACCCGGCACTTCAGCATAGCCATAACCTGGCAAATCGACTAACAGGGCGCGAATTTCATCGACCCTGGTTTCATCTTTGCGATGCTGGCCTACATGGGCGCCACCAATGGAAAAATAATTAATATGTTGTGTGCGGCCCGGTGTTTTTGAGGCAAAACAGAGTTTTTTCTGATTGCACAGGGTATTGATTGCGGTCGATTTGCCAGCGTTGGAACGGCCAGCGAAAGCAATTTCGGGCACGTGGGTGCGCGGGAGATCGCGCAGATGATTCACCGTAGTGAAGAAGCGGGCTTGCCAGAGGATAGACATAGAGGAAAGGAATAATGGAAAAATGCAACATAAGGCAGTAAAAACGCCCGAAAGCTATTGTACAATAAGGGGTTAGGTCTTGGGCAGCGATTAAAACCATGCCCACAGACCAGTATTGAACGTATTTTGTTGCCAAAAAGTGCCTTTTTACGTCTCAATTCGCTGCAAATGTGTCGCCAATAGGGCAGATTTCCATTATTTAGTCTCAGGGTGTTTGAATGAACCGTGCTTTTTTATCGTTTACTAAGTCCATCAGCGTCGCAGTCCTGGCGGTGTCTTCTTTTGCCTCTTCTGTCTACGCTAATGAAGTAGCCAAACCAGCCAAAGCTGATGCAAGCAAAGGCGAAGCACTGTATACCAACGGCGATGCAGCACGTGGCATCACTGCCTGTGTATCCTGCCATGGCGCTGCCGGTAATTCCACCATTGCTGCCAATCCTAAATTGTCTGCGCAGCATGAGGTTTATCTGGTCAAGCAATTGACAGACTTTACTGGTGATACACGTAAAAATGCCATCATGACTACTTTTGCCAAGGCCATGACTGCAGATGACATGAAAAACGTTGCAGCTTACCTGTCTACGCAAAAATCCAAACCAGGTACTGCAAAAAACAAAGACATCGTTGAACTGGGCAAGCAAATCTATCGCGGTGGTATCGCTGAGAAAAATGTTCCAGCCTGCGCAGGCTGTCATAGCCCGAATGGCGCTGGTATCCCTGCACAATTCCCACGTATCGCTGGGCAGCATCAGGATTACACTATTGCCCAGCTGACTGGTTTCCAGAACGGTTCCCGCAAGGATGGCGCAAAAATCACTGGTGCCCGTCAAAACAGCGCACAGATGATGACTATCGCCAAGAAAATGTCTGAAGATGAAATTAAAGCTGTTGCAGACTATGTCGCAGGCTTGAAATAACAGTACTCACGCAAACCCGCCCCAGCTACGTTGCAGCTCCTAGCCGTACTAAAGTACTGTCTTCGTCGCTGCGCCTTGCTGGGACAAGTTTGCGTAAGTCCTGATTAAGAATAAGTAGTTGAGGAGGGGGTGGCGATAGCCATCCCCTTTTTTCATGATGGACGCAGCTATGAAACTGCCTGATGGTGTTTCAGCCAATTTTTGATGAAGCGTGTACTATTCGTTGCGCCCGGATGTTGATATAAAACACTTCCTGACAAGGATGTTTCCTCTAACATCTGCCACATTCATTTTGCGCAAGCTTCATCAGTCATCTCAAAAGTAATATCACTAGTAATAAGCAGAGAGTATGGAAAACAAGACAGAAGGCGATCAGCCTGCAGATACTGGCGGCATACAGCTAAAAACCCGGCGCGCCTGGCTGGCGGATGCGGTGGAATTGCTGTCTTCCATGCGTTTTGCCATCAGCTTGCTGGCGTTCATTGCGATTGCAGCGATCATTGGTACGGTGCTCAAGCAAAACGAGCCTATGCCAAATTATGTCAACCAGTTTGGCCCTTTCTGGTTTGAGATTTTTGACAAGTTTGGCTTGTATGCCGTGTATTCTGCCTGGTGGTTCCTGCTTATTCTGGGTACGCTGGTAACCTCGACTTCTTTGTGTGTGATACGCAATGCCCCCAAGATGCTGAAGGACATGCGCAGCTGGCGCGATACCGTGCGCGAGCAATCCCTGCGTAATTTCCATCATCGTTCCGAATGGCATAGTAATAATGCCAGAGCGAAAGTGACTGGACAAATCCTGGCTCACCTTGCACGTGTCGGTTATCGCTTCAAGCTCGTTGAAAAAGACGGTGCGACCCTGATTGCGGCCAAACAAGGCGCAGCAAACAAATGGGGTTATATTTTTGCCCATAGTGCGATTGTCATCATTTTAGTCGGCGGCATGCTGGATTCCGATCTTTCCATCCGCTTTCAACAGTGGTTCATGGGTAAGGTGCCTTTTGATGGCAGCGGTATTATTGCCAAAATCCCTGCCCAGCATCGCTTGTCACCTCATACCCCTACCTTCCGTGGCAACACCATGATCCCTGAGGGGGCCAGCAGCAGCACCGCCATTTTGCCGCAAGCAACGGGTGTGTTGATACAAGACTTGCCTTTCACCATCAAGCTGAAAAAATTCACCATCGACTTTTACTCCACCGGCATGCCCAAGCTGTTTGCCAGTGATGTGGAAGTCACCGACCATGAAACCGGCAAGTCCTTTGCTTCTACCATCAAGGTCAATGAACCTTTGATTTACAAAGGCATTGCTGTCTATCAATCAAGTTTTGAAGATGGTGGCAGCCGCTTGCAGGTCAAGGCTTATCCTATGCTGGGGCCGGATGTCAGCACCCTGACCATGACAGGTGAAGTGGGTGGCAGCACGGCTTTGAAGCCAGGTACCGGCAATGACTTTACGATAGAGTGGTCAGGTTTCCGGCCCTTCAACGTAGAGAATATGGCCCGCAATGGCAGTGATGTCAGGGCGGTGAATCCCAACCAGAGCCTGAATGAAAAATTCACCGCTGACCTGGACAAACACCTGGGGTCAGCCGCCAAGAATGCCAATAACAAAGATTTGAAAAACGTCGGCCCCAGCCTGCAATATAAATTGCGCGATAAAACTGGCCAGGCCAGGGAATTTCATAACTACATGCAGCCTGTGCAGATCAATGGTGACTACATGATATTGGCAGGCACACGCGACTCCCCCAGTGAAGCCTTTCGCTATCTGCGCATACCGGCAGATGATGAAGACAGCATCAAGGACTGGATGCGTATGCGCGCGGCAGTGCAAAATCCTGAAATGCGTGCCCTGGCAGTAACACGCTTTGCGGAGCATGCGGTCAAGAGAAATCAAAGCAGCGGTGCGCAAAAAACTGATCTGTGGGCAACTTCTGCCAAAATCAGCCTGGATGCTTTTGCCGGTGACGAGAAATTATCCGGCCTGCCAGCGATTTCCAAATTACTGGAAAAAGTGCCGCAGGCAGAACAAGAGAAAGTTGCCGAAGGCTTTATCAAGGTCTTGAACGGCAGTATGTGGGAACTGTGGATGGTGGCACGCGAGAAAGAAGGCTTGCCCGTCTATGAACTGGATGAAAAACATGCGCGTTTCCTGCAACTGGCGATAGGAGCATTGTCTGATGCTTCTTTCTACGGTGCACCTGTGTATTTGCAGCTCACCGGCTTTGACGAAGTCAAGGCATCGGTATTGCAGGTGACACGTTCACCCGGCAAGAATGTGGTGTATCTGGGTTGTTTGTTCCTGGTGCTGGGCGTGTTTTCCATGTTCTATATCCGTGAGCGCCGTCTCTGGGTCTGGATCAAAGATGATGGTGCAGGTACACATGCACTGATGGCCTTGAGTTCACAGCGCAAGACGTTGGACTTTGAAAAAGAGTTTGAGCAATTGAAAATGCATTTGCGGCAACTGAGTACGCAGCCTGGGCTGGAAATACAAGCTGCACAGGCAGCACCGGCAGATACGCCACGAAATGCAGCGTAATCGACTACACTATGAAGCATGGGGCCTGATGGCCCAAGCATCTGGGGATATATGATGGAAGTGACACAGAATTACACACCCTATCAGGGATTTTTTAAACGACTGAGTATCGCTGACTGGGTATATGCCGTGGCCTTGTGCATGGCATCCTTGTTTGCTTTCAGCCGTTTTGGTGCGTATATGGATGGCTATGAAAAAGCCATCGTCTTGCTGGCCGCACCGACATTTGCATGGCTGGGCTGGCACTGGAAGCCGGTACGCCCCTTGCTGGTGATACTGGCTGTACTGAGCCTGTTCGCGATACAGTTATATGGCGGTTCGCTGGATATGGCGAACAAGAAATTCTTCCTGAAATACCTGTTGTCCAGCCAGTCGGCGATCTTGTGGATGAGTACCTTGTTTTTCCTGTCCACCCTGTTTTACTGGGGCGGCCTGATTGCCCGTTCTGATTTTGGTGCATCCGTCGGTTCAGTCTTGTGCTGGTCTGCCGTGGTCATGGGCTTCACGGGCATGCTGGTACGCTGGTATGAGTCTTATCTGATCGGTGCGGATGTTGGTCATATCCCGGTATCAAATTTATATGAAGTGTTCATCCTGTTTTCGATGATTACGGCGATGTTCTATTTGTATTATGAACAGCAATACCGTACTCGCCAGTTGGGGCCTTTTGTCATGCTGGTCATCTCAGCCGCTGTCGGCTTCCTGCTGTGGTACACCGTCAGCCGTGATGCTGCAGAAATCCAGCCTCTGGTGCCTGCCCTGCAAAGCTGGTGGATGAAGATCCATGTACCGGCCAATTTTATCGGCTATGGTACTTTTGCCCTGGCAGCCATGGTGTCTGTAGCCTATTTGCTCAAATCCAAAGGCTATCTGAAGGACAGGCTGCCTGCGCTGGAAGTGCTGGACGACATCATGTACAAGGCAATTGCGGTCGGCTTTGCCTTCTTCACTATCGCCACCATTCTTGGTGCCCTGTGGGCAGCTGAAGCCTGGGGCGGCTACTGGTCATGGGATCCGAAAGAAACCTGGGCGCTGATCGTCTGGCTTAATTATGCAGCCTGGCTGCATATGCGCCTCATGAAGGGCTTGCGTGGTCAGGTTGCTGCCTGGTGGGCGCTGGTGGGTTTGTTAGTGACCACTTTTGCTTTTCTGGGCGTGAACATGTTCCTGTCCGGCCTGCATTCATACGGCACTCTATAATTATTGAGGTAATTTGTAAGGATTAGCAGGAAACGGCGACTCATGAGAAACTAGGGCGCAATGGCAATGTCAAATTGCTGTTACGCCAGTCTCAACAACGGAGCCCACCATGCTGATCAAACGTAGTCCCAATGGCATAGACCTGCCTTTCTCTTCTGAAGTCACACCACGCGCCGTGTTTGAGGCGCGTCGTGAATTCATCCGCAAGATGGCGCTGGGTTCCATCGCTGGCACAGCCCTGTTTGAAATGGCTAACCGCGCCGCTTTTGCCCAGAACCTTGGCGCACAAAAACTGGCTGCCAATCTGAATTCTACCTATGCCCTGGTGGAAAAGAAGACCGCCTACAAAGATGCAACCACTTACAATAATTTCTATGAGTTCGGCACCGACAAGGCTGATCCGGCAGTGACTGCTCACACGCTCAAGCCACGTCCCTGGACTGTCAGCATAGAAGGCGAAGTCAAAAAGCCAATGACGCTGGATCTGGACAGCCTGATGAAACTGGCCCCGCTGGAAGAGCGTATCTACCGCTTGCGTTGTGTTGAAGGCTGGTCCATGGTGATTCCGTGGACAGGTTACTCACTTTCCAACCTGATTAAAAAAGTCGAACCGACGGGCAATGCCAAGTACATTGAATTTGTCACGCTCGAAGATAAAAAGCAAATGCCGGGCTTGCGCAGCCCTGTGCTGGAATGGCCGTATGTAGAAGGCCTGCGCATGGATGAAGCGAATCATCCACTGGCCTTGTTGACCTTTGGCATGTACGGCGAAGTCTTGCCCAACCAGAATGGTGCACCGGTACGCATGGTCTTGCCATGGAAATACGGTTTCAAGTCAGCCAAATCCATCGTCAAGATCCGCTTCGTCAAAGAACAACCACGTACGGCATGGAATATTGCTGCAGCCAGCGAATATGGTTTTTATTCGAATGTGAACCCGGATGTCGATCACCCGCGCTGGTCACAGGCGACTGAGCGCCGCATCGGTGAAGATGGCTTGTTTGCCCGCAAGCGCAAAACCCTGATGTTCAATGGCTACAGCGAAGTGGCACCGCTGTATGCCGGCATGGACTTGAAAAAGTTTTTCTAGGATTACCGCCGCTATGTTGCTTACCAATAAGCAGGTTTCCCAGTTCAAGATAGTCTTGTTCATCCTGGCACTGTTGCCGTTTATCCGGCTGGTCAGTTTTGTATTTCTGGATAAACTGGGGGCCAATCCAGTTGAATTCATCACCCGCAATACCGGTGACTGGACCCTGTATTTCCTGTGCATGACCTTGGCGGTGACACCGTTGCGCAAGCTGTTGCATATGCCCTGGCTTATCCGCTGCCGCCGCATGCTGGGCGTGTACGCCTTCTTTTATGCCTTCCTGCATTTCATGACTTTCCTCTGGTTTGACCATTTCTTTGATGTGGCAGAAATGTGGAAGGATGTCATCAAACGCCCCTTTATCACCATTGGCTTTATCGCCTTTGTCTTGCTGATCCCTCTGGCTGCGACCAGTACCAATGGCATGATCAAAAGGCTAGGCGGCAAACGCTGGCAGTGGTTGCATAAATTGATCTACCTGATCGCGCCGCTGGGTGTGCTGCATTATTTCTGGATGAAAGCAGGCAAGCATGATTTTTCCCAGCCTGTGCTGTTTGGACTCATCGTTGCTGGCTTGCTCATGATACGTCTTTGGTGGCGCTGGTTTGGGCGTGACCCTGTCGTTGTCACCAGAGCTTGAGCCTCGCCTGCAATTGCCCACTTTTCATGTTGCGGGCGCACATTGATCTTGTTTTACAGCGCATATTTCTTCACGGCATAATCGCGTTTTTGAAGAATGCAGGCACAGACCTGCCCATTGCGTAAAACATGGAAGACTATTTACTCGAAAAGAAGACGGTTGCGACACTTACCCAGCGTCTCGCGATCAACATCCTGGGTTTGTATGGCTGGCGCGTGCGTTACCGTCCTTTGCCCGGGCCACGTGGTGTCATCATTGTCTATCCGCATACTTCCAACTGGGATTTCGTGGTTGGCGTGCTGGCCAAGCTGGCGATAGGCATGCCTTTTCACTTTATTGCCAAATCCTCCCTGTTTGAAGGCGCAACGGGGGCGACTATTGGTCGTTTAGTGCGTTATCTCGGTGGAGAACCGGTGGAGCGAGGCACATCAACCGGGGCAATTGCCCGTCTGGCAGAGAAAATCAATCAGTCTGACTGGTACTGGATGGCGATTACGCCTGAAGGTACGCGCAGCCACAAGCCCTATTGGCGCAGCGGTTTTTATCATATAGCAACGACGGCAAAAGTGCCGCTGGGTTGTGCCTCGTTTGACTTCGTCAAACGCGAAGTGGCTCTGGTCGATTACCTGGAACTGACAGGCGAACGCGAGCAGGACATGGCCAATATCGCGGCGATTTTTCAGGGAGTGCAAGGCTGCGTTCCAGCGCGGGCTGGCCCGATCGCACTACGTGCCGATGAGGGAAGTTCTCAGGGTTGAGATGGTGCACTGGCAGGTGTTGCAGGAGCAGGCTTGGCTGGCATGACCAGCGGGCCCTTCTGGCCGCAGGCAGTCAATAAAGACATGATGAAAAATAGGCTAATCAGTTTGCGCATCTTGTATTCCCTGAACACCGTATAGAATGGCGTTTTTACATATAAAGACGCTGGAGTGTAGCATGACTGAATCTGAATTTCTGGTACTGGCAGATGCCTGCTTGCAGCAAGTCGAGCAATTATTTGAACTAGCCTTTGAAAACGATGAATACGATGTCGAATGCAGTCGCAGCGGCAATGTATTGACGGTGGAATTTATCGACACCAACTCAAAAATCATCGTCAACAGCCAGGCGCCGATGCAAGAGATGTGGGTGGCCGCACGCAGTGGTGGCTTCCATTACAAATATGACGGCCAGCACTGGCTCAATACCCGTGATGGCTCAGAATTGTTTGCAACCTTGTCCCGTGTGGCACAAGAACAAGGTCGCTAAGCACAGCTATAGAGCTATTCTTCTATGATACTCATCGGTGGCGCGAGCGTAGTCACGCCAGCTCCCGGTGGGTTTTCAGCATAATAATAATCACCGTCAGCAGCAATGATGCCTTTGGGGACTGGTCTCTCTTCAATCGGGAATTCTTTCAGGATCTTTTGCATATAGCCTATCCAGATGGGCAGGGCCAGACCACCACCGGTTTCTTTATTGCCCAGATTTCTTGGCTGATCAAAACCTATCCAGGCTATGCCCACTACTTTTGATTGATAGCCGGCAAACCAGGCGTCGAAAGAATCATTGGTGGTACCTGTCTTGCCTGCGATATCCGGGCGTTTCAAGATCAGCGCCTTGGTTGCCGTACCCATTTTTACGACATCGCGCATCATGCTGTCCATCAGGAAGGCATTGCGTTCATCGATGACGCGATTAACTTCATCACCAGCCATGTCGGGTTTGGTCTGTACCAGCACCTGACCATTGCTATCGGTAATCTTGGAAATCAGGTAGGGATTGACCTTGTAACCACCATTCGCAAACACGGCATAGGCACCGGCCATCTGCAAGGGCGTGACAGCGCCAGCACCCAGAGCCAGGGTCAGGTAAGGCGGATTTTTTTCAGGCAGGAAACCAAAGCGGCTGGTGTATTCCTGACCATACTTCGCACCTATCTTATGCAGGATGCGGATAGAAATCATGTTTTTGGACTTGGTCAGGCCGCGACGCATGGTCATTGGCCCTTCATATTTACCATCATAATTCTTCGGTTCCCACGCCTGGCCACCCGTCTGGCCCGCATCAAAGCTGATCGGTTCATCATTGATAATGGTGGATGGTGACAAACCTTTTTCCAGCGAGGCTGAATAAATGAAGGGTTTGAAGCTGGAGCCAGGCTGACGCCAGGCCTGGGTCACATGGTTGAATTTATTCAGGTTATAGTCAAAACCGCCGACCAGGGCGCGGATGGCACCGTCTGTTGTATTGGCGGCAACAAAGGCTGACTGTACCTCAGGCATTTGGGTAATGCTCCAGCTTTTGCCTTCCAGCACGACCCGTATCACGGCACCGCGCTGTATGCGTTTGTTTGCCGGGGTTTTGACTGACAGGCCACTGGCGGCAAAAGTCAGGCCGGTGTCTTCAATACGGATTTCTTCGCCTGAAGACAAAACGGCTCGCACCAGCTTGGGCGTGGCCTCCAGCACCATGGCGACTTGTAAATCATCGCTGTCTGTATGGTCGGCCAATTCTTTCTCTATAGCATCTTCAGCAGCTTCCTTGCCTTCAGGTATCGTGATGATGGCCTCTGGCCCGCGATAGCCATGGCGTTTTTCATAATCCATGACACCACGGCGCAAGGACAGATAGGCAGTGTCCTGGTCACTCTTGGTAATGGTGGTGTAAACGTTCAGGCCGCGTGTGTAGGTCTCTTCCTTAAATTGCTCATACACCAATTGGCGCGCCATTTCTGCAACATATTCGGCATGGATGCCAAATTCATTACTATTGGTTTTGGTGATCAGTTCTTCATTCTTGGCTTGTTCGTATTGCGCCTCGGTGATGTAGCCAAGATTGCGCATCCTTTGCAAGATATATTGCTGTCTGACAGTAGCGCGTTTGGGATTGGCGACCGGATTATAGGCTGATGGCGCTTTTGGCAAGCCAGCCAGCATCGCCGCTTCTGCGATGGTGACGTCTTTCAATTCCTTGCCAAAATAGATTTGTGCGGCAGAGGAAAAGCCATAGGCGCGCTGTCCCAGATAAATCTGGTTCATATAAATTTCCAGAATCTGATCCTTGGTCAGATTTTGTTCTATCTTCCAGGCCAGCAGGATTTCATAAATCTTGCGCTTGAAGGTTTGTTCACTTGAGAGGAAGAAATTCCTGGCAACTTGCTGGGTAATGGTGGACGCACCCTGTTTGGCGCCACCAGTCAGATTATGTATTGTTGCCCTGGTAATGCCCTGGTAATCGACCCCGCCATGCTCGTAAAAACGATCATCCTCAATCGCCAGTACGGCTTTTTTCATGATCTCCGGGATGTCCTTGAAGCGCACGACATTGCGTCGCTCTTCGCCAAACTCGGCGATCAGCATATTGTCCGCCGAGAAAACCCGCAGTGGCATTTTGGGTTTGTAGCTGGTGATCGAATCCAGTTCTGGCAGATTTGGATAAGCCATTGTAAGTGCAAAACCGATAATTAATGCTCCTGCTACAACTAATCCGAATAAAACACCCGTAGTTCCGAGTACAATGCGGGCGAAAAGCTTTCCGGCCGTGCGCTTTTTTGGCTCAGGTTGATTGTCGGGTTCTAGGTTTTGATCTGACATAGGGGCTAATTGTAAATAAGGCAGCAGACATTATAGCCGCCTTCCATGAGCATTAGACTGTCAGTAGATAAGTGGATTTGTAAGCAAATTTTCAGAATATTCGAAATGTACGTGGATATTTGGCAACGCATAAGGGTAGTGCTGCGCGGAAATTGCTTTACCAATGCCAGTCTTATTGCTAGGATTTCATGTAAGCTTGGATAATTGTCTTGTAAATAGCGGTTTTTAAAGAGAATTTACTTTTGGCAATATAATGTTTCGCACATGTAATTTTGTGTAAATTGAAATGATGATGTAATCGTGAGGGGATATTCTTGGCTTTAGATCTGGCTTCGTTGCTCGGCAGAAAAAATCCGCCACTATTTGGTCTGGATATCAGTTCTCTCGATATCAAGCTTGTTGAACTTTCGGAAGGAAGCAACAAGTCTTATCGACTTGAGCGTTATGCCTCTGAACCACTGCCCAAAGGGGCGGTGTTGGATGGCAATATCGAGAATATTGAACAAGTGACTGAGGCAGTCCGCAAACTCGTCAAGAAAAGCGGAACCTCGGCCAAAAACGTAGCAATGGCAATGCCGGCATCTGCCGTCATTACAAAAAAAATTATACTCGCCGGGACCTTGACCGAGCAGGCACTCGAAGTGCAGGTCGAGTCCGAAGCCAGTCAGTACATTCCTTTCTCCATGGATGAAGTCAGCCTGGATTTCTGTGTACTGGGGCCGGCGGCCAATGCGGAAGAAGATATAGAAGTGATGCTCGCTGCGTCTAGAAAAGAAAAAATTGAAGATCGCGTGGCCATCATACAGTCAGCGGGCTTGCAAGCCAAAGTCATGGATATTGAATCCTATGCTGCGCGTGCTGCCGTGTCGCGTCTGGTCGATCAGCAAGCAAATGCTGGCAAGGATCAGATTTACGCGATATTCCAGATAGGATCCAAACGGACTTATATTTTCATCATGCTCAATGGCGACGTCATCTATGAACGTGAGCAGCAGTTTGGTGGTGCCCAGTTGACTCAGGATATTGTCAGAAATTATGGCCTTTCCTTGGAAGAGGCTGAACAGAAAAAGAAAAGTGGCGACTTGCCTGATACGTATGAAATGGAATTGCTGGAGCCCTTCCTGGAGAGCGCCGCACTGGAAGTAACCCGTGCCATACAATTCTTTTTCACCTCGACACCATTCACTCGCGTGGATCAAATTTACTTGTCCGGTGGTTGTGCAGTGATACCTGGGCTAGTTGACATCATTGCTGAGCGTACCAAGATTTCTACTGCGGTTGTCAGCCCGTTTAAAGGGATGGAGCTCGGTTCAGGCGTCAACGAGAAAGCTTTGCGCATTGATGCTCCCGCTTATATGGTTGCCTGCGGGCTGGCATTACGGAGATTCGGCTGATGATGATCAAGATTAATCTCCTGCCGCACAGGGAAGAAAAGCGCAAGCAGCTGAAAAGTGATTTTTATGGTCTGTTGCTGTTGGCTGCGATAGCGGGTGCTTTGGTCGTGGTTGTTGTCAGTGCTTACTTTGCGCGAGAACTGTCAATTCAGACTGACAAAAATGAATTTATCAAAAAAGAGAATGCCAAGCTTGATGACCGCATCAAAGAAATCGCTACCTTAAGGCAGGAAATTGATGGCTTGAAAGCACGTCAGCAAGCTGTTGAAGATTTGCAGGGTGATCGTAATCAGCCTGTGTATTTGCTGGATGAATTGGTCAAGCTGACTCCTGAAGGAGTCTACCTGAAGCAACTGAATCAGGATGGCCAGAAAGTCATTTTAGGTGGTTACGCACAGTCCCAGGACAGGGTTGCTGAATTTATCCGCAATCTGGGTAATAAATCGGATTGGATGTACAAACCAGAATTGAATGATATTCACTCCACTGGTCTGGGGCAGGGCAGGGATGCGAAAAAAGTATTTGAATTTAAGGTGAATGTGAACATCAAGCGCCCACGTGAGAGAGAAGAAGCTGCTTCACAAGCTGCCGCTTCGGCTGCTGCACTTGGATCTGCGGCACCTGCTTCAGCCGTGCAAGCGCAGGTACCCGCTTCACAAGCTGCTGATGTTAGCAAGAAACCATAGTGTGTGATTATTTATGCAATGCAACGGAAGATTGTAAATGGCGATTAATCTGAATGAAATTGGCCAGTCAGTTGGCGCTCAATTTCAAGGCTTGAATGGATTGCACCCTGGCCTGTGGCCACTTGCGCCACGTATTGCTTCTGCAATGGGTGTCTTGATTGTCGTGGTCGCATTGGGTTGGTATTTCCAATGGGATGGTCAGATGACGTCCATAGAAACTGGCCAGGCTGAAGAAGTCAAACTCAGGGGTGAATACAAACAAAAGCTGCAACAGGCGATTAATCTTGACGCCTTGAAAGAACAACGCAAGCTGGTGCAGCAATATGTTGCCACCATGGAGAAACAATTGCCTAGTCAGGCAGAAATGGCGGCTTTGCTGGCTGATATTAATCAGGCTGGGCAAGGACGTGGATTGGCTTTTGACTCCTTCATTCCAGGTTTGCCAGCCGTAAAAGATTACTACGCAGAGTTACCGATTGCCATCAAGATTCAGGGTAATTATCACGATCTAGGGCAATTTGTTGCTGACATTGCAAAGTTGCCAAGGATTGTTACTTTGAATAATTTGAATATCATTCGTAATGCTGATGGTGTTTTGATACTTGACGTAACAGCGAAAACATTCCGCTACTTGAATAGGGACGAAGTTCTGGACCAGGCTGAGAAGAAGAAAAAGGAGCCTAAAAAATGAAGAACATCGTCATTAGACCGACGCTTTGTTTATTCCTGGCGCTCTCCTTATCTGCTTGCGGGGATGGCCAGGAAACAGAATTGCGTGCCTGGATGGATGCAGAGCAAAAACAGGCGAAAGCCATCATTCCCAAACTTAGTCCTCCGAAAGTTTACGTACCATTTGCTTACGGTGGCAAAGAAAGTATTGAGCCCTTTGATCCCGCCAAATTACTTGCGGTGCTTGCTCGCCTCAAAGCTGAATCAAGTAATGGGCTCAAACCCAACATGGACAGACCGAGGGAGGCACTTGAATCATTCCCCATGGATAGCTTGAAGATGGTGGGCACAATTGAGAAAAACAAGATGGTATATGCCCTCGTGCAAGTAGATAAGACGGTATATCAAGTCAAGCTAGGGTCTTATTTAGGCCAGAATTTCGGGCTGATTACAAAAATTTCGGAGAGCGATATCGAAATCAAAGAAACGGTTCAGGATGCGGCAGGTGATTGGACTGAGCGACAAGCCAAGTTAGAGTTGCAGGAGGCAAAGAAATGAATGCGTTGATAAATACAAGTATAAGGGGCGCCAAAGTGGTCAAATTTATTTTATTTGCGTTGCTTGGTTTTTGCAGTGCGGCTTTTGCCCAGACGAATTCGATAGAATCGTTAACTGCCAACCAGCAAGGGGCGAACATTATCGTCAAGATCACCTTGAAAAAACCTTTGGAAAAACTTCCTTTGGGTTTTGCCATTGCCAATCCATCCCGGATCGCCATCGATTTTGCAGATGTCAGCAATAACACAGGTAAATCGTCGTTCGAAATGAATATGGGCGATTTAAGGGCAATTAATCTGATCGAGGCAACTGGGCGGTCCCGTCTGATTTTCAATCTCAACAAGTCACTCAATTATGCAACTGTCATTGACGGCAATTCTTTGATTGTAACGATTGATGCTTCTGGTGGTGTTGCAACTGCAGTCAATTCCCAAGGTTTGCCAGTCAATGTACAGCCAGCAGTTGCGGCGAAACGCGCTTTGCGTGATATCGATTTCCGTCGTGGTGCAGCAGGTGAAGGCCGTGTCGTCATTGATTTGCCGCTGGATCAGGTTGCCGTTGATATCCGTCAGCAAGGGCAAAAAATCATTGTGGATTTCCTCAAGGTCAGTTTGCCAGAGTCTTTGCGCCGTCGTCTTGACGTAGCTGATTATGGTTCACCTGTGCAATTGATCACTACTACGCCAAATGGTGAAAATGTCCGCATGGTCATTGAGCCTACCGGCTTGTGGGAACATAGTGCTTACCAGAGTGACACCCAGTTTGTGGTCGAAGTAAAACCTATCAAGGAAGACCCGAACAAGCTGACACAGGGTACGCAAGGCTATCGTGGTGAGCGCTTGTCTTTCAACTTCCAGAATATTGAAATTCGTGCCATTTTGCAGATTATTGCCGAAGTCAGCAGCCTCAATATTATTGCCAGTGACACTGTGAATGGGACGATTACTTTGCGCTTGAAAGACGTGCCATGGGATCAGGCACTCGATATCATCATGCAGTCCAAGGGCTTGGATATGCGTAAAAATGGTTCTGTTATCTGGATCGCTCCAAAAGAAGAGTTATTAACCAAAGAAAAACTCGAACTTGAGCAAAAAGCACAGATCGCTGACCTTGAGCCTGTAAAAACGGAATCTTTCCAGCTTAACTATCAAAAAGCTGAAGCTTTTAAATTGGTCTTTGGTGTGGATGGTGGTAGTACCAACCGCATTTTGTCCAAGCGTGGTAGCGCAGTAATTGAACCTCGCACCAATCAATTGTTTGTTACTGATATTCCTTCCAAACTGGAGGAAGTCCGTAAATTGATTGCTAAAACTGATATTGCTTCAAGACAGGTATTGATAGAAGCGCGTATTGTTGAAGCCGATGATAAGTTCAGTAAAAATCTTGGTGCCAAACTGGGCTTTGCGGATTTGCGTGGCCTGAGTGGCGGTAATACTGGTTACCAGCTGGCGGGAAATCAGCGGGTTGCTCTTACTGGTAACTACCTGGGCGTTGGTGAGCAAACACTGCAAGCAAAAGTTACTGATCAAAGCTTTATCCCAAATACGCAATTTGTGAGCTTGCCTGCAGCTGGTATTAATGGTTTGAATGCAGGTAGTCTGGCAATCAGTCTGTTTTCCTCCGCCGCTAACCGTTTCCTGAATCTGGAATTGTCAGCCCTGGAAGCAGATGGCAAGGGTAAAATAGTGTCAAGTCCACGCGTTGTGACTGCTGACCAATTGAAAGCGTCGATAGAACAAGGTACAGAATTACCGTACCAGGTCGCCACTTCAAGCGGTGCCACGTCAATCTTCTTCCGTAAGGCTACTTTGAGACTGGAAGTTACCCCGCAAATCACCCCGGATGGAAATGTGATCCTGGATGTTGATGTTCATAAAGACAGCGTTGGTCAAGAAACCAGGGCAGGCTTTGCGATTGATACCAAGGAAGTAAAAACTATCGTCCTGGTTGAAAATGGCGGCACAGTGGTGTTGGGTGGTATATTCCAACAAACTGAACGTGATAGTGTGACAAAAATACCGTTCTTTGGTGACCTTCCATTGTTTGGCAATTTGTTTAAAACTACAGGTCGCACGAATGACAAAACTGAATTGCTGATTTTTATTACTCCCAAGATTGTCGCAGAGAAATTTAGCAACAAACAATAAAGAGTTCTGGGCTTGAGATGCATGTCATTGAATGGCAAACCGATTTTCCGAATTCGTAAAAAATATAGGTGTTTCATGATGAAGTATATTCGCGGTTTATTCGCACTGATCTTAATGATAGGCCTGACAGCTTGTGGCGGCGGCGGTGGTTCTGCTGGCAATACAAGTAACGGTGCCAAGCTGTTTACGACAGCTGCCGAAAAAATAACCATATCCCCGGGGGCAACCCAAACGTACACCATCGGTGGTGGTGTTCCGGGTTACTCTGCAAACAGTAGTAATGGTGCTGCTATCGTCACGGTTTCTGACAAGACCTTGACGATCAAAGGCGGCGGCGGCGGTACAGCAATCGTGACGGTAAAAGATGCCGCGGGTGCTGCTGTCTCAATAGAGGTGACTGTTGGTAGTGGACTTGCACTGTTTACTAATGCGCCAGAGACAGTGACAGTAGCTGTCGGTGCCCAATCGTCTGAATATACGATAGGTGGTGGTAGCCTTGTATACACCGTTGGCTCCAGCAATAATCAGATCGCGGACGTAGTCGTCTCGGGTAACCGTTTCATTATCGTCGGCGTTAGCGGAGGTAAAGCTACGGTGAGTGTACGAGACTCTATTGGCGGGCTGGTAAGTATCACCGTTACTATCGGTTCAGTGGACGTACTGTCTTCTACCGCCGGCACTGATATCAATGTGGGTGTTGGTGCGGCTGTAACCTATGTAGTTGGCGGTGGTAATGGCCCCTATAACGTAGGGAGCAGCAATGTTGCTGTTGCAACGGCCAATATCTCAGGCACAAAATTGACGATTACTGGTGTCGGCGTTGGTACAGCTAACGTCATTCTTCGTGACGCAGCGGCTGGTAATGTCACTATAAAGGTCACAGTAGGCTCAACGGCAGCGCTGTTCACCTCTGCACCGGCTGCATTGACTGTTGGCATAGGTACATCCAGCCCGACATTTACTATTGGTGGTGGTAGCCAGGTCTACACTGTAACCAGCGCCAATACTCAGATTGCCGGGGTAGGTATTAACGGTAACAAATTTACCATCAGTGGTGTTTCTGCTGGTTCAACTTCAGTTATCGTTAAAGATAGTCTGGGTGTTAGCGTTCCAATTGCAGTCACAGTTGGTTCTGGCGCAGCTTTCTACACAACAGCACCTTCTGATATTACTTTGGTTGCAGGTGGTGGTGGTACTTATATATTAGGTGGCGGAAGCGCTCCTTACACTGCGACTAGTAGTAATACCTCGGTCGTTACAGCATCTGCATCTGGCAATAGTCTGATCTTGTCTGGTGTAGGTTCAGGCAAAGCAGTTGTAGTTTTACGTGATGCTGCTGGTGCCATTCTCAATGTGAATGTGACAATTGGCTCTGGTGCCGTAAATGCCCTGTTCACTACTGCGCCTGCTGCAGTAACTATCGCAGTTGGTGCCAGTCCCGCTTACCAAATTGGTGGTGGTACTGCGCCTTACTCAATCTCTAGTAGCAATACTTCGATTGCGACGGCAACACTGACTGGTAGTACTTTCACCATTACTGCGTTGGCGACAGGTACGGCCAACATCGTTGTTAAAGATGCTGCCGGTGCTCCGGTTACCATTGTTGTCAGTGTTGGTTCTGGAGCGACAGTTGCTCTTTATACTTCTGCACCTGCTACGGTCACTATTGCGCCTGGTTCAGCACCGACTTACTTGGTTGGTGGTGGTACTGCACCTTATGCAGCGACTAGCAGCAATACTGCGGTTGCAACGGTCGCTGTAACAGGTGGGACGATGACCATCACTGGTGTTGCCCCAGGTGCTGCCACAGTCAGATTGGTTGATAGTGTCGGAGCACCAATTACTATTATTGTCAACGTTATATCGGGTACTAACTCAGCACTCTCTGTTGCGCCATCATCAATCAGCGGTTTTGTTGGTGATGCTGTTATCATCAGGGTTGATGGCGGTAGCGCACCATACACGGCAGTTTCTAGTGTACCGGGTAATGCAACTGTTACATCTGGTGCGACGCTGACTAGCGCGGGTAATATTACTGTCTTGTTGGCAAGGATAGGTACTGCAAACGTTGTTGTCACTGATGCTCAAGGTACGGTTTCTTCTGTCGCCATTACAGTTGTTGCTCAAACATCCAGCATGTTCCTGAGTCCAACAGTGTGGAATATTAATGAGACAAATAACGCGATTATTCCTCTGACTATTTCAGGTGGCAATGGACCATTCCAGGTATTTACCAACAACACGCTTTTGTCCGCTGTTGCAGGTACCAGTCCTGATCCTTTGAACCCGCTTACATTCACTGGCCGTACTGTGAATGTGAGCCTGGGTACTCAGGGTACACGTTGTGTGGCAGCTGATACAGCAGTGACTATTACAGTCAAGGATAGTTTGAATATAACAACAACCAGTGTCATGACCATCAAGGACTTGAATGGTGCTGCTGGCTGTTAATGCGATCTGACAGATTGGTCTGAAGCGGAAAATTTCTACGAAATAGCTGTTTGTTTGCTTCAAACTGGTAATATTCCCCTGGGCTTGAATGCTCAGGGGAAGTCAGCAAAAGTCTTATGCCAGGTAAACAGTTTTGAAGAATATTTTTCTCGTAGGCCTGATGGGCTCTGGTAAAACCACGGTTGGCCGGGCTCTGGCAAAAAAACTCAATAAACGTTTTATTGATACTGATCACGAAATTGAGGCACGTACAGGTGTCTCGATTCCCGTGATTTTTGAGATTGAAGGCGAAGCCAGTTTTCGACAGCGTGAAGCGGACGTGATCCGTGACCTGACTGGGCAAGAAAACATAGTCTTAGCTACAGGTGGTGGTGCCGTGTTGAATGCAGAGAGCAGGAAGTATTTGCATGAACGCGGCATTGTCATTTATTTGCGTGCAGGTATACACAGCATTTTGCAGCGTACCCGTCACGACAAGAATCGCCCTCTTTTGCGCACTGCAGACCCGCGCAAGAAACTCGAAGAGCTGGAATCCCAGCGCGCTCCCCTCTATCAGGAAGTTGCCCATATCAGCATTGAGACCGGCAGGCCCAATGTACAATTTCTGGTGCAAACCGTACTGGACAAATTAGCCCAGGAAAAATTATTCGACATTCCTGAGGCCTTACTTAGCCATAGCAAAACAAATATGTCAGACCAAAGCACCACCAGCACGAGTACCAACACCGCGCTCCTGAACGTGGACCTGGGTGAACGCAGTTATCCCATTGCCATAGGCACTTCACTGTTGTCTGATAGTCAGTTTTTGCAGTCGAAAATCAAGGGTAAGAAAACCGTCGTCATCACCAATACCGTTGTAGCACCTCTGTATCTTGATACACTGGAAACCGCATTGCGCGCCGCTGGCAAGGAAGTGTTGTCCGTGGTGTTGCCCGATGGCGAAGAGCAAAAAAACTGGGCCAGCCTGATGCTGATATTTGACGCCCTGCTCGAACATAAATGCGATAGAAAAACCACCTTGCTGGCCCTGGGTGGTGGTGTCATCGGTGACATGACAGGCTTCGCCGCCTCAGCCTATATGCGCGGCGTGCCTTTTGTGCAAATACCCACGACCTTGTTGTCACAAGTCGATTCATCGGTAGGTGGCAAGACCGGTATCAATCACCCTCTGGGTAAGAACATGATAGGGGCGTTTTACCAGCCCGAAGCAGTGATAGCTGACATCGGCAGCCTGCAGAGCCTGCCCGACAATGAACTCTCCGCCGGACTGGCCGAAGTCATCAAGCATGGTGCGATCATTGATCCCGTGTTTTTTGACTGGATAGAAACCAATATGGAGGCCTTGCGCGCCAAAGATCCCAAGGCATTGACGCATGCGATTTTGCGCTCTTGCGAAATCAAGGCTGACATCGTACGCCAGGATGAGCGCGAAGGCGGCTTGCGTGCCATCCTGAATTTTGGCCACACCTTTGGCCACGCTATCGAATCTGGCCTGGGCTATGGCAAATGGCTGCATGGCGAAGCGGTAGGCTGTGGCATGGTCATGGCCGCTGATTTATCATGCCGTCTGGGTTATATCGATTACGTGACCAAGACACGTATCAAGCAAGTAGTCGAAGCGGCTGGTTTGCCAGGTGTGGCTCCCGACCTTGGTGAAGACCGCTGGCTCGAATTGATGGAAGTCGACAAGAAAAATGAAGGCGGTAAAATTAAATTTATCTTGTTAAAACCTCTGGGCCAGGCGCACATCTCCACGGTACCCAAAGAGATTTTGTTGCAAACCCTGCGTAGCTGCATCTCCGGTTAAGCAACATGCACACAGACGCTCACCTCGCCCCTTATGCTGCACAATCTGCCAGCTCGCGAGGGCGGCGTTACACTGAAGAGCCATCTTCCTCGCGCAGCGAATACCAGCGCGACCGTGACCGCATTATCCACAGTACGGCTTTCCGCCGTCTTGAATACAAGACCCAGGTTTTCGTCAATCATGAAGGCGACCTGTTCCGCAACCGTCTCACGCACAGCCTGGAAGTGGCACAGATAGGCCGCTCAATTGCCCGCAACCTGCGTTTGAATGAAGATTTGGTTGAGGCTATCTCGCTGGCGCATGATCTTGGCCATACTCCCTTCGGGCACGCAGGTCAGGATGCCCTGAATGCCTGCATGAAGCCCTTTGGCGGCTTTGAACATAATCTGCAGAGCCTGCGTGTAGTCGATGAGCTGGAAGAGCGCTATGGGGCTTTTGATGGCCTCAACCTCACTTATGAAACCCGCGAAGGCATACTCAAACATTGCTCCATCACGAATGCCAGATTGCTGGGGGATGTAGGGCAGCGCTTTATCGATAAAAAACGCCCGTCGCTGGAAGCGCAAGTCACCAACCTGGCCGATTCCATTGCCTACAATAATCATGATATCGATGACGGTCTGCGCTCCGGCTTGTTACTGGAGTCGCAGATGCTGGAAGTGGACATTTATGCGCGTCACCGTGCGATTGTCGATGCCACCTATCCCGGCATCAGTGGCCGCCGTGGCATCGCCGAGACCATACGCCGCATGATCAATACCCTCATCGTCGATTTGATACAGACCTCAGCGCAAAAGATCCAGGACTGCCAGCCAGGCTCAGTCGATGAGGTGCGAAACATGGAAAGGATGATCGCCTTTTCGGACAGCATGTATCAGGAAGCGCAAACCCTGAAGCAGTTTCTGTTTGAAAACCTGTACCGCCATTACCAGGTCAACCGCATGACCTTCAAAGCCAGGCGTACCATCACCGAATTATTTGATGCCTTGCATGTCCAGCCGAATTTGCTGCCGCCAGATTATCAGGTTCGCCAGGCGGATCAGGAAGAGCAAAGCCAGCATTTGCAAGTCAGAAAAATTGCCGACTACATCGCCGGTATGACAGACCGTTATGCCATGCGCGAACACAGGCGCTTATACATGGTGGATGAAATCTAGGGCTGCTTGACTATTTCTTGAGTCTACCTCCTGGGTCATCCTGATTTGCTCGATATTTTTTCTCTGCATGCTCAGGCAAATTGTGTATTTACATAATTTGAACTTTCAAACTCAGGATATAGACTGCGCATTGTATAGAATAGCAATTCTTTATCAGGAGGAAACCATGCCATCCATTTCAACTTTATTTGCCCGCCTGCTGGTTGCCAGTAGCCTGGTATTCGCCACTGCAGCGGCGCACGCTATTTCTTTTGCTGATCTCAGCAATCAGGACGCCAGTACAGGCTTGAAAGCGGCGCTGGACAAGGGTTCATCCGCTGCTGTCAGCAAGCTGGGAGTTGATGGTGGCTTCTTGAATAATGACAAGGTCAAGATACAACTTCCGTCCATACTCGAAAAAGCCCGCCCGATTTTGCAAATGACAGGCAAGGGCCAGCAACTCGATGAACTGGTAGTCTCCATGAACCGCGCGGCAGAAGCGGCTGTACCCATGGCCAAGCCCTTGCTGGTGAATGCCGTCAAGTCCATGTCTTTGACTGATGCAAAAAATATCCTGACTGGTGGTGAAACTTCAGTCACAGATTTCTTCAGGGAAAAAACTTCTGCGCCTTTAAGCGAAAAATTTCTGCCCATGGTCAAAGGCGTGACTGACAAGGCAGGCTTGTCGGCCAAATATAATGCCGTCATGGGCCAGGCACAAAAGTTTGGTGCAGTCGCCAAGCAAGAGGCAACGGTAGAAGGTTATGTCACCCAAAAAGCCATGGATGCCTTGTTCTTGATGATAGCTGAAGAAGAAAAGGCCATACGCCAGGACCCATTGGGTGCTGGCAGCAAAGCCATCAGCAAAGTATTCAACCTGTTGAAGTAAGCAGAAATAAACCGGGCAGGCTGTGTAGCTGCCTGCCCGGTGTTATGGCATCAAATGAAAAGTCTGCTTTTTTCTACGGCAGTTTTGTCTTAAATTCGCATATCCACTACTGTTCAGATGAAAATCTTTCATCGACGGCTTGAAAGAGTTTCCTCACGTTACATTTCAGTGTCGCGTTTTTGCCTCTCAAAAAATGCTCGCAGATGCTGAAAACCATTGCTGCACAAGGCTTTAAGCCCCTCTGCCCATAGCGCCAAGCTGACCCCTTCGAATATTTGCGTAGTTTTACTTAAGTAGAATGGAGCCTGAGATTTTTCCGGTTTCCTGATAACTTATGTCGGTAATTCATGAATTTATTTTTTGAAGTACTCACATAAAAAATCAGGAGACCAAGATGTCATACAAAGTCAAAACCCTAGTCGCATCCATAGTTCTGGGCCTGGCCGCTGCAAGCAATGCAGCAGAGCCTATCAAGATCGGTGTCGCCGGTCCTTTCACTGGTGGTTCTGCCCCTATGGGTGTATCCATGCGTGACGGCGTCAAACTCGCCGTGAGTGAAATCAATGCCAAAGGTGGTGTGCTGGGCCGACAGTTGCAATTGGTCGAACGTGATGATGAAGCAAAAAATGAACGCGGCGTGCAGGTAGCACAAGAACTGATCAACAAAGAAAAAGTGGTCGCCACAGTTGGTTATATCAATACCGGTGTAGCGCTCGCTTCCCAGCGTTTTTATCAGGAAGCAAAAATCCCTGTCTTGAATAATGTTGCCACAGGCAGCGTGGTGACCAAGCAATTTGTCACACCTGAACACAAGGACAATTACATCTTCCGTACGGCAGCCAATGACACCATACAATCTGCCATGATCGTTGATGAAGCCGTGGTCAAGAATAAATTCACCAAGGTCGCCATCCTGGCTGACTCCACCAATTATGGCCAGTTGGGCCGTGAAGATCTGGAAAAAACCCTGGGTGCCAAAGGCATCAAGCCAGTTGCTGTGGAAAAATTCAATATCAAGGATGTCGACATGACAGCCCAGTTGTTGAAAGCCAAGCAGGGTGGTGCACAAGCCGTGCTGACCTATGGCATAGGCCCTGAATTGGCACAGATCGCCAACGGCATGGAAAAACTGGGCTGGAAAGTACCTATCATCGGCAGCTGGACTTTGTCCATGGGCAATTTCCTCGACAACGCTGGCAAAAATGGCGATGGTGCGACCATGCCACAAACCTTCATCCAAGACCCGAATACACCTAAGCGCAAGGCCTTCATCGAAGCCTATCAAAAGGCTTACAAGGTTGAGCGCATGCCTTCCGCCGTCTCTGCCGCACAGGGATATGATTCGATTTACCTGTTGGCTGCGGCCATCAAACAAGCTGGTGGCACGGATGGTGTCAAAGTGCGCGAAGCACTGGAAAATCTGAATGAAAAAGTGGAGGGCGTGATCACCACCTATAACAAGCCTTTCACGCATGACGATCATGAAGCCATCAAACCTGGCATGCCTGTCATGGGCCTGGCCAAAGCTGGCCAGATCGTCCAGGCTAAATAAAGGCAGGGCACAGCACGTGTTCTTGCCCTAAACCAGCCCATAGCTCAGTCGCCTGCATGGCGCTGGGCTTGTTATTTAGACAGACAGCCGCCAGGTTCCCCAATATGTTTTGGAGAGCCCTGGCAGGCTGCACTCCACGGGTGAAACAAAATGGAAATATTACTTCAGCTCGTCTTCAGCGGCATTGCCCTGGGGATGATTTATGCTGTCATCGCATTCGGCTATCAACTCACATTTGCAACTTCAGGTACCCTGAATTTTGGTCAGGGCGAAGCGCTGATGCTCGGTGCCCTGGTTGGTCTTAGCGTAGTCGGCAATGTGCACGGTGGCCCCTATATGAATTATTGGGTGATGATACCGATAGTCTTGCTCTTTGGTGGCTTGCAAGGCATGGTGGTGGAATGGATAGGGGTACGTCCAGCCATCAAGATCAAATCAGAATTTGGTTGGATCATGTCCACCATTGCACTCGCCATCATCTTTAAAAATGTCGCAGAAAATATCTGGGGCAAGGATGATCTGACTTTCCCGTCTCCTTTGTCCGCTGCTCCATTCCAGGTGCTGGGTGCGAATGTGCAAGCCATGCAGGTTGTGGTTGTCATCGGCGCACTGGCAATGATGCTGGCGGTTGAGTTTTTCAACCGCAAATCAATTTACGGTAAAGCTGTCGTCGCAACATCGAACGACAGGGATGCGGCTGGCCTGATGGGTATCAATACCAGCATGGTCATCACTTTCTCTTATGCACTGTCATCTGCTACCGCCGCCTTTGCAGGCGTACTGGTGGCACCGCTGACTCTGACTGGCGCCACCATGGGTTCGGCACTGGGTTTGAAAGCGTTTGCCGTGGCGATTATCGGTGGCCTGACTTCTGGTGTAGGTGCCATCGTCGGCGGCCTGATCCTGGGCATTGCTGAAACCCTGACTGGCTTCTACATCTCCACTGGCTACAAGGAAGTACCAGGCCTGGTGTTATTGCTGCTGGTGCTGGCCGTCAAACCTGCCGGTTTGTTTGGCAAAGCTGCCATCAAGAAAGTGTAAGGTCCAGAAATGAATAAGCAGACTCTCGCACTCTCCGTCCTCGGTATTGGCGCTTTGGCGCTGACACCCGTGGTAATGCACAATCCCTACTACCTGCATCTGGCTGAAACCATACTGATCTACGCCATCCTCCTGTTTGGCCTGGACATCGTGGTCGGTTACACCGGCCAGGTTTCACTCGGCCATGCCGGTTTGTTTGGCATAGGCTCGTATACAACGGGCGTGCTGGTGTTCAAGCTCGGCATGTCGGTGTTTGTCGCCATTCCTTGCAGTATCGCCGTCACCGCTGTATTTGGTGCCTTGCTGGCCCTGCCTGCCTTGCGTGTGACCGGGCCTTACCTGGCCATGGTGACGCTGGCCTTTGGCACCATCATCCAGATCCTCATTAATGAAATGAGTTTCCTGACTGAGGGGCCGATGGGCATCAAGCTCACCAAGCCTGTGATCTTTGGGCAAAAGCTGGGTGAGGTTGGTTTCTTCTACCTGGTTGCCATCATGCTGGTGCTGGCATTGATCGTGGTTCACCGCGTTTTACGCTCTCACTATGGCCGTGCTTTCCAGGCCTTGCGTGACAGCCCGATTGCGTCTGACTGCATGGGTGTTTCAGTCTACAAGTACAAAGTCATTGCCTTCGTCATCAGTGCCGCACTGGCTGGCCTGGCAGGCAGCCTGTATGCGTATTCGGAAGAATATATTTCACCGAATACCTACAACTTTGAACTGACCATCATGTTCCTGCTGGCAGTCATCATGGGCGGGCGCAAGACACGTACCGGCTCATTGCTGGGTGCCCTGATCGTCGTCATGTTGCCATCGCTGCTGGCTGATATAGAACTGTTCCGCAAGATCGCTACTGTCGCTGCAGTGATCGCCGTCATCGCAGGTGGCGCGGCCATCGCCAAACAACGCAAGACAGTCAGGGAACTCATCGTGCCAGTTGGCGCGACTGTGGCCATGGCCCTGTTCTCCTACAAGCTGGAAAACATTACCGACTGGCGTCTGACCATCTTTGGTTTGATGACCTTGTTTGTCGTGTATTACCTGCAGGACGGCATCGTCGGTTTCGTCAACAGTTTGATGGGTAAGGGCCAGCAGCATCTCATTGTCAATGCAGAAAGCGCCGAGAGCAATGCTGGCAATGCCATCGTCAATGCCAGCGATGCCCGCATGGGTGTCTTGCTGACAGGTCGGAAAATTCTTATGCAATTTGGTGGTTTGAAGGCGCTGAACCAGGTTGATCTGCAAATCCATAAAGGTACGGTACATGGTTTGATCGGCCCTAACGGATCCGGCAAAAGTACCATGATGAATGTGCTGACCGGTATTTATCAACCTACTGATGGGGTGGTGGAGTTTGCCGGCAAAGTCATCTCTGGCAGTACCCCGTCTGCGATTGCCCTGGGTGGTGTGGCCCGTACTTTCCAGAACGTGCAATTGTTTGGCGAGATGACGGCAACAGAAAATATCCTGGTCGGTTTGCACAGCACCTTCCGCAGCAATGTGGGGGATGCCATGTTGCATACGCCGCGCTATCTGCGTGAGGAACAGCAGGCAAGAGCGCGTGCAGCCAGCATCTTGCAATTTGTCGGCCTGGCTGACCTGGCTAATGAAGAGGCGCGTAATCTGCCCTACGGCAAGCAACGCCTGCTCGAAATTGGCCGCGCGCTGGGTCTCAACCCACAGCTCTTGCTGCTGGATGAACCTGCTGCTGGTTTAACTGCGCCTGACATCAAGGACCTGATCGCCATCATCCGCAAGATACGTGAACATGGCATCACCATCATCCTCATCGAACATCATATGGATGTAGTCATGTCGATTTGCGATACTGTGACTGTACTGGATTTTGGTCAAAAAATTGCAGAGGGCAAACCGGCAGCCGTACAGGCCGACCCCAAAGTGATTGAAGCCTATCTGGGTGGCAGCGTAGCTGATGCCACTGAAGTTGCTGCTGCATAAGGAGAGAGCAATGTTAACTATTTCAAATCTGCATGCAGCCTATGGCAAGGTCGAAGTCTTGCATGGTATTTCCATGGAAGTGCCCAAGGGTAAAGTCGTCACCCTTATCGGTTCCAATGGTGCTGGCAAGACCACCACCATGCGCGCGATTTCCGGCATGTTGAAACCTAAAGAAGGTACGGTTACCTTGGCCGGTAAAGATGTTACCGGCCTCGATTCTCACAAGATCGCCAGGGCAGGTCTTGCGCATTCACCAGAAGGCAGGCGTGTGTTTGCCACCATGTCGGTGACGGATAATCTCTTGCTCGGTGCCTTCCCGCGTTTCACCCGCAGCCGTCCGCGTGGCGATATAGAAAGCGATCTGCAAAAAGCCATGGAATTATTCCCGCGTTTGAAAGAACGCAAGAACCAGCTCGCTGGCACCCTGTCTGGTGGTGAGCAGCAAATGCTGGCCATGGCGAGAGCTGTCATGCTCAATCCTGACGTGGTCTTGCTGGATGAGCCTTCGATGGGCCTGGCACCGATATTGGTCGATGAAGTCTTCCGTATTATCGTGCGCCTGAAAGAGCAGGGCACCACCATGCTGTTGGTGGAGCAGTTTGCGGCAGCTGCTTTAGCCGTGGCTGACTATGGCTATGTGCTGGAAAACGGCAAGATATCCGTGCATGGTCCAGCGGCCAGCTTGCAAAATGATCCGGCAGTGAAGGCAGCTTACCTGGGTGGTGGTGCACAGCATTGATGGCATCGCATGCGCAAGTTTGGCAAATTTAAGGAATGGGGAGCTTGCTCCCCATTTTTATTTTTATCGCAATGCTGGCAGGGCTGTGATATTTTCTTGATTCATTTTAAGAAAGTCACGCATGCCCATGCATATCAATTCCATTTCTTCGCATATCCGCCATATCGCTCTGGCTTCCATTGCACTCTTTTGCGCTTCCGCGATGGCTGCACCTGTACTGCAAGAACACAGCATAAAAATCGATGGCAAGCAAAGACGTTACTATCATTTATCTGATGCTGCCGCAGCAAATCCTGGCCCGCCCATACTCCTGGTCAGTGGCTCAGGTTGCGATGATTTTTCTGCGCGCCTGCCCCTATTTTTTGAACGTTACCCCGCAGCCGTCAATGTCTATTATCTGGAAAAACCTGGTGTCATCAAAAACGCCGACGGTAGCAAATGCAGTAATCAATTTCAGGCAGCAGACAAATTTGATCAGCGCTTGTCGGATCATTTGAAATTCATCGAACAAGAGCCTGAACTGAAAAAAATGCCTGCGCGGTCCATTGCTGCGCTGGGTTTTTCTGAGGGTGGAGCTATCGCTCCTTACATCGCCAGAGATAGCAAGAAAATCGGCTGGCTGGCAACAGCGGGTAGTGGTGGCTTGAAGCAGAGTGAAGAATTCTTGATCTTTGCAGACCGCGGCGTGGAACCTTATGCCAAGCCATTTTCACGCGACTATTTTTTGCATGTGTATGCTGAGATCAGGAAAGATGGCAAAAATCTCAGGAAAGAATTCTTTGGACATCCTTATGCGTATTGGTCTGGACATCTGTTCTCAGATCCTTTGAGTGTGTACGCAAGCCTGGATATTCCCATGGTGGCGGCAATGGGGGAGAAGGATGAAAGTGTGCCGATAGAATCGGGGCATGCCTTGCGGGATTATTTCTTGACGCATCCCGAAAAGGATTTTCAGTTTGTGGAGTTTCCTGGTGCCAGTCATGGTTTGAGGACTGCCGAGAGAAATGGGGCGCAAGAGTTTATTGCGGGTTTGGTGGGGTGGTTTAAGGGGGATAAGAAGGCGTTTGAGTTGAAGTGATACGCGCTTATCAGAAGCTGTCAGCTTTTAAATTTTCAGCACCTTTAATTACGTCATTCCAGCGTGTTTTTGGCTGGAATCCAGTGGCGTTTCTGGCATGCCGTGTCGTTTGTTATATGCCGTACTTTGACTAAAGTGATTGCCCTTCGTGGATACAAGCCGGGTCTCGGCCCGGCAGCCGAAATTCTTTCTTTGCGTCGCCAAAGAAAGAATTCAAAGAAAGGCGACCCAGGCGTAGCCGCCCCTGCGGGGTTCCTGTAGTGGTCTAATTTGCCAGGACAGTGAAATAAGAGGAAACTCAATCTCAAAGAGGCCTCAACATGATGAAAAAGCACTTCGACACACCACTCAAACTAGAAGTGGTAAAGATGGTGAAAGAACAA
>NZ_JBMPOZ010000031.1:0-46986 GCF_049340385.1 Undibacterium sp. Ji83W
CCACTCGCCGCCAGGTTGCCCCGCGCTGCCGTTCGACTTGCATGTGTAAGGCATGCCGCCAGCGTTCAATCTGAGCCAGGATCAAACTCTTCAGTTTAATCTCTGTTTTGTGTTCATTTCTGAACTCCGTTCTTTCGAACGGTGTCGCTCACTCAAAATACTGACAGTTCAATCTCCTATTGCTAGAAGATTGTCTTGCTTTATTTCTTGTGAACACTTGCTATATTATTTAAGCTTTTCCAATCCACCGAAATGAATTGGTGCGCTTCACCAAGTGCCCACATTTATTGACTGTTAATTGTTAAAGAACCAAATTCTTTTCTACCCTGCCAGACCGTCTTCCGATCCAGCTTTGCGTCGCAGCGTTGTGTGCGTCAGCAGCAGAGAAACGAGATTATGAAGCACTTCTTTTTATCTGTCAACACCCTGTTTTTTTATTTCGTTTAGATCAAATCTTTTAGAATCAATCTCAACTACTTCAGGACATTTCCAGACCCTGGCTTTTTGCGTCATTTCTTTCGCTCGAACCAAGAATTACTTCACTTTCTGCACCCGCTCTTCAGCGGGAGGCGAACTATAGCAAATCCCCCGCCTGCTTTGCAAGAGAAATTTTCTTTATGCGCCAAACTTTCAAAAAATGAATTACGCTTATATATGAGATGAGCAAACAGAAGTAAGGCAATGAACTATTCACTATTTGACGATGCCGGTGATGTACAACCCTGGGTAGAAAGCATTTGCGAAGGTGCCGTGATACTGAGGCACTTTTCAGTGAGTCACGAAATTGCATTGATGGATGGCATACAGCACATATTAAGCAAGCACCCTTTCCGGCAAATGCGCACGCCTAATGGTCACCGTATGTCAGTAGCGATGACTTGCTGTGGTGAGGTTGGCTGGGTGTCTGATAGCGATGGATATCGTTACAGTGCTTATGATCCGGAAAATGGCGAGTACTGGCCCGTCATGCCTGATAGTTTTCACTCACTAGCCGTGCAAGCGGCACAAGAAGCTGGTTTTCCTGGTTTCAAACCTGATAGTTGCCTGATCAATCAATATCAGGCAAGGTCACGCCTTAGTCTGCATCAGGATAAAGATGAAAAAAATTTGGGTGCCCCTATCGTCTCTTTCTCATTAGGGATACCTGCGACATTTCTTTTTGGTGGCATGCAACGCACTGATGCCGTCCAGCGCTATCATCTGGCACATGGCGATGTTGTAGTCTGGGGCGGCCCGGCCAGATTGCGTTACCATGGTGTTGCGCCAATCAAGGAGGCAGCGCATCCGCTACTTGGAATACAAAGAATCAATCTGACGTTTCGCCAGGCCATGTGAACAGAAAACCGCTTATCCCGTCACCAAATAACAAGACAACAATTCAATATGCCATTTTCGCTAGACAATCTCCTCGTCATAGGAATTTCTTCTCGTGCGTTATTTGATCTGGAAGCAGAAGAAACCATTTTTCAGGAACAGGGATTAGATACTTATCGCCAGCATCAGCTCAAGGAAGAAAACAGTATACTAAAACCAGGTGCAGGTTTTGCGCTGGTAAAAGCTCTATTAAAACTCAACGAACTGACACCTGGCCACAGACTGGTGGAAGTGGTCATCATGTCGCGCAATTCGTCCGAGACTTCTTTGCGGATATTTAATTCCATCGCCCACTATGGCCTGGACATCACACGCGCAGCCTTATCAGGTGGTTCACCACTGGCCCCCTACTTACTGGCTTTTAATGTCAGCCTGTTTTTATCCTTGCATGAAGATGATGTGCAAGCAGCTATCAATTCAGGCGTAGCGTCGGCGATGTTATATCGACTACCGGAAAATGCTGCTGACCCTGAGCAAATCCGTATTGCCTTTGATGGCGATGCCGTCATTTTTTCAGATGAATCTGAACGCATCTATCAGGAACAAGGCGTGGAAGCCTTTGAGCAGCATGAAAGAGAAAATGCCTTGAAGCCTTTGCCGGAAGGGCCTTTCGCCAGGTTGCTGCTGGCCTTATCGTACCTACAGAATAATTTCAAGACACCCGATGGCCGCGCCTTCCCGCTACGCACTGCCCTGGTGACAGCCCGTGCCTCACCTGCCCATGAAAGGGTGATACGCACATTGCGCGCCTGGAATATCGCGATTGATGAAACCTTCTTCATGGGCGGCGTCAACAAGTCTGCCGTATTGGCTGCCTTCAAGCCACATATGTTCTTTGATGACCAGCATGGTCATTGCCTGCATGCGTCGAATGTTGTACCGACTGGCCGGGTACCGGTTAAACAAGCTAAATAAGCAAGCTAAATAAGCAGACTAAATAAGAGCACTGAAAAACAAAAAAGCCAGCCTTGTAACGAGGCTGGCTTTTTTATCGGATGACAGATTAACGCTGTGCGAGTACGTCCACCACACACAAGGCTGTCATATTGACGATGCGGCGTACTGTCGCTGATGGCGTCAATATGTGCACTGGCTTGGCGCAACCCAGCAAGATGGGGCCAATCGCGACATTATTACCAGCTGTTGTTTTCAACAGGTTATAGGCAATATTTGCTGCATCGATATTTGGCATGACGAGCAAATTGGCATCGCTCTTCAAATTCGAATCAGGCATCATTTTTTTGCGATAGCTGGTATCAAGTGCAGTATCACCATGCATTTCGCCATCTACTTCAAGATCAGGCGCATCACGCTGGATAATCGCCAATGCTGCACGCATTTTTTGCGCAGATTCGCTATTGCTGGAACCAAAATTGGAATGCGATAGCAAGGCCGCTTTAGGCAACAGGCCAAAGCGACGCATTTCTTCTGCAGCCAGAATCGTGATCTCGGCAATTTGTTCTGCCGTCGGGTTTTCATTGACATGCGTATCAACCAACACCAACTGGCGATCTGGCAAAACCAGGCCATTCATGGCGGCATAGACATTCACGCCATCACGCTTGCCCAATACCTGATTGATGTAATTCAAATGCAGGCCCGTTGTGCCAAAGGTGCCGCAGATCATGCCGTCAGCATCGCCCTTGTGGATCATCATGGCGCCGATCAATGAATGGCGGCGGCGCATTTCCAGCTTGGCATATTGCTCGGTCACACCTTTGCGGGCAGTCATCTTGTGATAGGTCTGCCAGTAGTCGCGATAGCGGTCATCTTGCTCAGGATTGATGACTTCAAAATCAACCCCTGCCTTGAGACGCAAACCAAATTTTTCTATGCGCTGGTCGAGGATGTGCGGACGGCCCACCAAAATAGGCGCTGCCAGTTTCTCATCAACGATAACCTGTACTGCACGCAAGACTTTTTCTTCTTCACCTTCGGCGTAGACAATACGCTTGCGTTCAGCCGGTGCTTTTTTAGCGATCTGGAACAGCGGCTTCATGAAAGTACCACTGTGATAGACGAATTGCTGCAGCTTCTCTACATAAGCCTGCATATCCTGGATAGGACGCACAGCCACGCCGCACTCTTCTGCCGCACGCGCTACAGCTGGCGCGATCTTGATCATCAGGCGAGGATCAAAAGGTTTAGGTATCAGGTATTCAGGGCCAAAGGACAGATTGCTGATGCCATACGCAGAAGCAACGACGTCTGATTGCTCTGCCTGCGCCAGTTCGGCAATCGCATGTACGACCGCAATTTCCATTTCACGCGTGATGGTGGTTGCGCCGCAATCCAGAGCCCCACGGAAAATATACGGGAAGCACAGGACATTATTAACTTGATTCGGGTAGTCAGAACGCCCTGTCGCCATAATGGCATCATCACGTACAGCCTTGACTTCTTCAGGCAAGATTTCTGGTGTAGGGTTAGCCAAAGCCAGGATCAGAGGATTTGGTGCCATCAGCTTGACCATATCCTGTTTCAGCACGCCTGCAGCGGACAAACCCAGGAAAATATCTGCATCAGGCATGACATCACGCAGGCTGCGGGCAGATGTTTCTTGCGCGAAGCGTTCTTTGTCCGGGTCCATCAACTCAACACGGCCTTTATAAACCACGCCAGCCAGATCAGTAACGAATATATTTTCCAGAGGAAAACCAAGATCAACGATCAAATCCAGACAGGCCAGCGCTGCTGCACCTGCTCCAGATACCACCAGCTTGGTATTTTTGATAGTTTTACCAACAACCTTCAAGCCATTCAGAATAGCTGCGCCAACTATGATCGCTGTGCCATGCTGGTCATCATGAAAGACTGGTATCTTCATGCGCTCACGCAGTTTGCGTTCTATATAAAAGCATTCTGGCGCTTTGATGTCTTCCAGATTGATGCCGCCAAATGTAGGCTCAAGTGAAGCAATGATGTCGACCAGTTTGTCAGGGTCAGATTCACTGATTTCAATATCGAATACATCAATGCCGGCAAATTTCTTGAACAGCACGCCCTTGCCTTCCATCACCGGCTTGGATGCCAGCGGGCCGATATTACCCAGGCCCAGCACTGCGGTACCGTTGGTAATCACACCCACCAGATTGCCACGGGCAGTGTATTTGAATGCAGCAGTTGGATCTGCGACGATTTCTTCACATGGCGCAGCTACACCAGGGGAATACGCCAAAGCCAGATCACGTTGATTCGTCAGTTGCTTGGTAGCAGTGACACTGATTTTGCCAGGAGTCGGAAATTCATGATATTCCAGCGCTGCCTGACGCAATTGTTGACGTATTTGCTCTTTTTGATCTGACGAATCCATGTGCTTGACCTTCTTTCTATTTTTTTGCTTACGGAAATCTTACTAGTAGAGATTCTAGCAGAGGGAACCCTCTAACTTTATACGTATTTGTACGACTCTTATGCTTTTCAAGCATAACCAAATGCAATTTATTCTGTTAGGCAAAAATACATAGCCCTTAACTATCGAATCGATAAAATCAATTATCTTTTCAAATCAATTATTAAAATCTATGATCTGTCTCACGTTGATAGCAAATGCAAACAACATCCGCAAATAACCAAGGAGAGCATTATGAGCACCCAGGCAAACCCATCCGTCACCATCCAGAACCTTGAATCCGCTTTTGCAGGTGAATCCATGGCCCATATCAAATACCGCTATTTCGCCAAACTGGCGCGTGAAGCGGGTGCGATAGAAATTGCAGAAGCATTTGAAGCAACCGCTGATCAGGAAGTCATGCATGCCTTTGGACATCTGGATTTGCTGTATCCCAAAAGCCAGCTGACACCACAACGTGCCCTGGAAATTGCTATCGAAGGTGAGACTTATGAATACACAGAAATGTACCCAAAATTCCGCCATCTCGCTGTGGAAGAAGGCAACCAGGCTGCTGTCGCTGAATACGATGAGCAAATCGCAGAATCTAAGGAACACGCTGAAAACTTTAAGCGGACTTTAGAAATCGCGGCGAAACGCTTTGCTGCACTGGCCAAGGTAGAAGAACGCCATGCCAATCACTACCGTGCAGTGCTGGAAGCCAATCAGGCCTGAGCCCCCGAAAAACATTCAATTAAAAAATACAGAGGACATTATGAAAACTTACCAATGCATCGTATGCGGCTTTATCTATGAAGAATCCAAAGGCTTGCCGGAAGAAGGCATCGCCGCAGGCACACGCTGGGATGATATTCCAGCAGACTGGGAATGCCCTGATTGCGGCGTTGCCAAAGCTGATTTTGACATGATAGAAATTTGAGGCAGTCATGAAACCCATCGCCATCATCGGTTCCGGCCTGGCTGGTTATACAGCCGCCAGAGAATTCCGCAAGCTCGATAAAACCACGCCCTTGCTGATCTTCACTGGTGATGATGGCGGCTTTTATTCCAAGCCCATGCTGTCGAATGCTTTTGCAATGGGAAAGCAGCCGCAACAATTGCAAAGCAAAACAGTAGATCAGATGGCAGCCGAACTGACTGCCACTATCCTGACTAAAACTCAGGTGAACGGCATCAATACAGAGGCGCAGACCATACAAACCAAAGTGGGTGATTTTGATTATGCCCAACTGGTGCTGGCGCTCGGTGCGCAAGCCATACGCCTGCCCATCGCTGGCAACGCGGCAGACCGCGTTTTGTCGGTCAATAACCTGGCTGACTATGCGGTGTTTCGCGACAAGCTGGCGCAAGCTGGTGACAAGGCCAGGGTCACGATACTGGGCGCTGGTTTGATAGGTTGTGAATTCAGCGATGACCTGGCCAGCGCGGGGCATGAAGTTACCTTGATAGACCCAAACGCCCTGCCGCTCGCTGCGCTGGCACCGACAGCTATTTCACAAGGCTTGCAAGCTGCCCTGAGTGCAAAAGGTGTACAGCTCAAACTGGGTACAACTGCCAGCCAGATTGATGTGCTGGATAATACCTTACAGGTAACTTTGTCCAATGGAGAGAGTTTTAACACTGATGTCGTCTTGTCTGCAGTAGGCTTGCGTGCCGATATACGTCTGGCGCAGGCAGCACAATTGCAAACGGATCGCGGCATTATTATCAATGAATACGGTCAGACCAGTGCGCCTGGCATATTTGCCCTTGGTGATTGTGCGCAATACAAGCAAGCAGATGGCAGCCAAAGCCTGATGCCCTATGTCGCCCCCATCATGACTGCAGCGCGAGCAATTGCGCTAAGTCTGACAGGCCAACTGACCAGCATAGACATGAAGCCTTCCGCAGTGCTGGTCAAGACCCCCAGCTACCCGGTTGCATTGATCCCGCCTGCGTTTGCTGTCAGCAAATCAGGCTCGTGGGAATCAGATCATGCGGATGGCGTTACCACCAGCCGCTACTTTGACGAGGGCAAAAAATTGCATGGCTTTGCAGTTGCCCCACAAGATGCCAAATCGAGAAATGCACTGATTGCAGAATTAACAGAAGCACAAGCAACCCGGCTGAGCTGAATTAGGCAAGCGCACAGTACCGAGGGTGCTGGGGTTTATCTTGAATCCTGAGTCAGCTTAGGTACAATGCGCGCATGCTTTCCGAATTTGATCTCATCAAGCGCTACTTTGCGCAGCACAGCATTCATGACAGCCGCATCGCCCTCGGCATAGGGGACGATTGCGCCCTGCTCAATCCCAGTCCCGGCATGCAGATGGCCATTTCCAGCGACATGCTGGTATCTGGCCGTCATTTTTTCCCGGATGCTGACCCGTACAAGCTGGGTCATAAATGCCTGGCTGTGAATTTGTCTGACCTGGCCGCCATGGGTGCTGCTCCACTGGGCTTTACCCTGGCATTGTCACTACCCGAAGCAAACCAGGATTGGCTGGCAGAATTTTCACGCGGCTTGCTGGCGCTGGCTGATGAATATGGCTGTCACCTGATAGGCGGCGACACCACAAAAGGCCCCTTAAATATATGCATCACAATTTTTGGTGAGCTGCCACCCGGCACTGCCCTGCGCCGCGATGCGGCCAAAGTTGGCGATGACATCTGGGTGTCAGGCACCTTGGGTGATGCCCGCCTGGCTTTAGCGGGCTACTGGAATGAAATCGCACTCAGCGAGTCTGATCATCAATTGGCTGCAACACGCATGCACCAACCCAGCCCGCGTATTGCACTGGGCATGGCCTTGCGTGGTATTGCCCATGCGGCACTGGATATTTCTGATGGTCTGGCCGGTGATCTGGGTCATATCCTGGAAAAATCACAAGTTGGTGCCAGCCTGTTTATTGATTTGTTGCCTGCTGGCCCGGTCTTGCAAACGCAACCACAGCAACTGCGCAGGCAATTTACGCTGAATGGTGGGGATGATTATGAACTGTGCTTTACAGCTCCCGCCAGCAACAGGCAGCAAGTCATCGCAGCAGCAGCAAAATCGCAAACTGCTGTCACGCGCATAGGCCAGATAGAAGCAGATACTGGTTTGCGTTTGGTTGATGAAGATGGCAAACCAGTGCAGCTGCAATATAAATCTTTCGATCACTTCGTCAATCCATGACCACTTTAGAACAAGGCCAGACAGCCATCGTCACCCACCCCGGCTGGCGCTTCATGATGCGACACCCTGCCCATATTCTGGCTCAGGGTTTTGGCAGCGGTTTGTCACCCGTCATGCCCGGAACATCGGGCACCCTGTTTGCGTGGCTGAGTTTTTATGTATTATCCAGCCGCTGGCCTGAAGTATTCACAACCATTAACTGGCTTGCCATCATCGTCATTGGCTTTGCTGCTGGTGTCTGGGCTTGTCATGTCACTGGCAAAAACATGGGTATTGCCGATCATGGCAGCATGGTGTGGGATGAAATCATTGCCTTTTGGCTGGTACTGCTATTCATCGTACCTGCTGATTGGCAAACCCAGTTGTGGGCGTTTATAGGCTTCCGGTTCTTTGACATGGTCAAGCCGCCACCGATAGGCTATTTTGACCGCCGCTTCAAAGGTGGCTTTGGTGTCATGTGGGATGATATTGTGGCGGCTTTCTTTTGCCTGCTGAGCTTTGCACTCTGGCGTAACTTCTAAATAGGACTTACGCAAAACCGCCCCAGCTGCGTTGCAGCTCCTAGCCGTACTAAAGTACTGTCTTCGTCGCTGACGCCTTGCTGGGACAATTTTGCGTAAGTCCTAAAAAAGAATAGTGGCTGCAATCTGCAACCACTATTTTCACTTCTTCATATTGAGTAGTTACTCTGAGTACTTACTCGTCCTTTACCCCATCTATCCCCAGTTCCTGAATTTTGCGGGTGATGGTATTCCTGCCTATGCCCAGACGTATCGCGGCATCATTCTTGCGGCCATGGGTATGACGCAATGCAGCCTTGATGACGACAGATTCAAAACAACGACCCAGTTTGTCGATAACTTCTGACTGTCCTTCTGCCAGCATGGCCGTTGCCTCTGCTTCCAGCAAAGAAACCCAGCTTTCGCCACTGCGGTATAC
Organism: Undibacterium sp. Ji83W; assembly: GCF_049340385.1. Lineage (NCBI taxonomy): Bacteria > Pseudomonadati > Pseudomonadota > Betaproteobacteria > Burkholderiales > Oxalobacteraceae > Undibacterium > Undibacterium sp. Ji83W. The sequence goes on from NZ_JBMPOZ010000031.1 coordinate 8,823, forward strand.
CGGTTTTTCTGGATAGGCACTGCCATTGATTTGTACAGGCTGGCCTGGCAAATGTTCACTACTCCTGCCATATGCTTCATTAACACTACTGCTAACTGGCGTCTGAACTGCACTTACCGCACCTATTGCAATCGGTACCAGATCCTGTGGCAGATCAGGCACTTCCACAGTCTGGCCTGGTGCCATAACGGTGATCCAGTTGCACAGGTTTTCCAATTGGCGGACATTACCCGGAAAATCAAGGCTGGACAAAAATTGCAATGCCGGTTCGGACATACGCTTGACATCCACACCCAATTGCTTGGCACTCTGGTTCAAGAAATATTTAGTCAACAGCGGAATATCTTCGCGACGCTCACGCAGACTAGGCAGGCGCAGGCGGATGACGTTCAGGCGATGATACAAGTCTTCACGGAACAAGCCGTCTTTGACGCGGGTTTCCAGATTTTGATGAGTCGCTGCGATCACGCGCACATTCGCCTTCATAGGCTGGTGGCCGCCAACGCGATAAAAATGGCCATCCGACAAAACCCGCAACAAGCGCGTTTGCAAATCAAAAGGCATGTCGCCAATTTCATCAAGGAACAGCGTGCCGCCCTCGGCCTGCTCAAAGCGGCCACGGCGCGTGGTTTGCGCACCAGTAAAAGCGCCACGTTCATGACCAAATAATTCAGACTCCAGCAAATCCTTGGGGATCGCTGCGGTATTCAGGGCGATGAAAGGTTGAGAAGAACGCGGGCTATGTTTATGCAAGGCACGCGCTACCAACTCTTTACCACTGCCTGATTCGCCCGTGATCAGCACCGTCACATTCGATTGTGACAATCTGCCTATCGCGCGAAACACATCTTGCATGGCAGGTGCCTGACCAAGTATCTCAGGCGTTTCAGACATGCTTTGCTCTACACTGGATTCACGCAGGCTCTCATCCATGGCACGGCGTATCAGCTCTACTGCCTTGTCCAGGTCAAAAGGCTTGGCCAGGTATTCAAAAGCACCGCCCTGAAATGCAGCCACTGCGGACTCCAGATCAGAAAACGCCGTCATGATAATCACAGGCAAGCCAGGATATTTGGCTTTGACGGTTTGCAAGAGTTCAAGGCCGGATGCGCCGTGCATGCGTATATCAGACACCAGCACTTGCGGCGTATCGCTTTGCAAGGCATTCATCGCATCTCTTGCATTGGTGAAGCTGCGGGTTGCCAGATTTTCTCTCGCCAGGGCCTTTTCCAGCACCCAGCGAATTGAATCATCGTCGTCCACTATCCAGATTGGTTTCATATTGTCGTTTTGCAGTCTGTGTTAAGCATATCGATAGAAGGAGCACTTTTGGTGCCGCCACTTTGCCACACCCTTATTTAAGGTAGTGGTATCAGTATCCGGAAATCCGTACATCCTGGCCGGCTCTCGCATTCGATGACACCCATGTGTTGTTCAACGAAAGTTTGTGCCAGCGTCAACCCCAAACCGCTACCGCCTTCCTTGCCTGATACCAGGGGATAGAAAATACGATTGCGAATCTCAGGTGGGATGCCCGGACCGTTATCAATGATATGCAAGTCTAATGCCAGCCTGTAACGAACCTTGGCCAAAGTGATCTGGCGCACCACGCGCGACTTGAAAGTCAGCACGGCGTCGCCCTGCCTGATTCTTTCATTCAGGGCTTGCGCCGCATTGTGGGCAATGTTTAACACTGTCTGTATCAGCTGTTCTTTGTCACCACGAAATTCAGGTATCGATAAGTCATAGTCGCGCCCTATCGTCAGCCCCTGTGGAAACTCAGCAACGATAAGGCTGCGCACACGCTCGCACACCTCATGGATATTCACGTCACCGACGATATGTGGCAAACGATGTGGTGCCAACAGACGATCCACCAGAGTCTGCAATCTGTCAGCTTCCTTGATGATGACCTGGGTGTACTCACGCAATTCGCGCAAGTGGCGCTCGGGTAATTCCAGCTCCAGCAATTGCGCTGCGCCCCGTATGCCACCGAGGGGATTCTTGATCTCATGCGCCAGATTACGGATCAACTCTTTGTTGGCCTTGCTCTGGTCGAGCATGCGCTCTTCCCTGTCGAGCTTGAGCTGCTGTACATTTTCACGCAGTTCTATCAGCACCGGCGTCTCTGGATTGTCGAGTGCAGTGACTATGCTGTGCACATGCAAAGCATCCCGCCCTGCCCGCTCCAGCGTCAAGTCCTGACGCTTGTCCGCAAACTGATGAGCCACTGCCTGATGGAAGACGGCATTCAATTCCTGTCCATTCAGGAACAGGTCAGTCAACTTTAAATGCGTGAGTGATTTGAAGGAAGAATCGAGCAGATTTTCAGCAGCGGCATTGGCAAATAAAATGCAGCCTTCAGCATCCAGCACAATCACGGCTGAAGTCAGCAGATCTAGCCCGGCAAATGAGGTAAGTGGAGTTTTCAAAACTTGTCCATAAAAAAAGGCCGCACAGAGCGACCTTTACGCAAGCATCATGCCCGAACAGCATATTTGCCGTTCACACGGGCAACTTATTTCGCATTGGCAATTTCACGTTTCAGTGCTTCTATGTTTTTTTCGGTGCGGCTAATGTCTTCTTTCATCAAATTGGTGCGTTCCTGATATTTGGCGAAATTTCTTTCATCACCACGACGCTCAGGCTCACCATTATTGTATTCTTTCTTGATGTTCGCCAGTTTTTGCTCTTCAGTCTTCAACTCATCCATCAAAATCTGTTTACGATCAGAATCCCTGGCCTTTTGCGTACTGTCGTCTACCTTGGGGAAATCGCTGGGGCTGCTGGCAGGCTTGCCCTGCGGCTTTTTGCCAGCGGCAGGTGGTGTTGGCGCAGGAAGCACCGTGATGCCCTGCAAATCCACTTTCTTGCAACCTTTGACGGCGCCGGTGTTCTTGTATTCTTTTTTGCCATTATCGTCGACGCACAGATACACCTCAGCCTGTGCATGCGCATAGGCATGCACGCCAATAAAGAGAAGCAATCCTGACAAGAGTCGGTTCATAAATAAGCAATAGTCATTGATAGACTGTAAGTGTATGTCATGCAGCCGTGCAACACAATTACGAACAAATTAGCATTTGTAACAAAAAAAGCGGGGTTACCCCCGCTTTTTTGTGCTTTTACCCTGATTACAGAGAGTAATTACAGAGAATAGTACATGTCAAATTCGACAGGGTGAGTTGTCATGCGATAGCGTTGTACTTCTTGCATTTTCAAATCAATGTAGGCATCGATCATGCTGTCGCTGAATACACCACCACGTGTCAGGAACTCGCGGTCTTTGTTCAATGCATCCAGTGCTTCTTCCAAAGAAGCGCACACTGTTGGGATCAATGCATCTTCTTCTGGTGGCAAATGGTACAGATCTTTGCTGGCTGCTTCGCCAGGATGGATCTTGTTCTGTACGCCATCCAGACCTGCCATCATCAGTGCAGAGAAGCACAGGTATGGGTTAGCCAGTGGATCAGGGAAACGTGTTTCAATACGACGACCTTTTGGATTGGCAACGTAAGGAATACGGATGGAAGCAGAACGGTTACGTGCAGAGTAAGCCAGTTTTACTGGAGCTTCATAACCTGGAACCAGACGCTTGTAAGAGTTGGTACCTGGATTAGTGATCGCATTCAATGCTTTGGCATGCTTGATGATACCGCCGATGTAGTACAGGGCGAAATCAGACAAACCAGCATAGCCGTCGCCAGCAAACAGGTTTTTGCCATCTTTCCAGATGGATTGATGTACGTGCATGCCAGAACCGTTGTCGCCAACGATAGGCTTAGGCATGAAAGTCGCTGTCTTGCCGTAGGTATGGGCAACATTCCAGACTACGTATTTCAGGTTTTGTGTCCAGTCGGCGCGCTCTACCAGCGTAGAGAACTTGGTACCGATCTCATTTTGACCAGCGCCAGCCACTTCATGGTGATGCACTTCAACCGGGATACCCAGGGATTCCAGGATCAGGCACATTTCAGAACGCATGTCCTGAAAGCTGTCGACTGGAGGAACCGGGAAGTAACCGCCTTTAACCGTAGGACGATGGCCAGTATTGCCGCCTTCCAGTTTTTCGCCTGTAGTCCAGGAAGCTTCGTCAGAATCAATCTTGACGAAGCAGCCAGACATGTCCACTTTCCAGCGTACGCTGTCGAAAATGAAGAATTCTGGTTCCGGGCCAAAGTAAGCTGTATCACCAATGCCAGATGATTTCAAATACGCTTCAGCACGTTTCGCGATGGAACGTGGATCGCGGTCATAGCCCTTGCCATCAGATGGCTCGATCACGTCACATTGCATGAACAATGTGGTTTCTTCAAAGAAAGGATCAATATTGGCAGTAGATGGATCAGGCATCAACAACATGTCGGATGCTTCGATACCTTTCCAGCCAGCGATGGACGAGCCGTCGAATGCGTGGCCAGATTCGAATTTATCGATGTCGAACTGGGAAACTGGAACAGTTACGTGCTGTTCTTTGCCTCGGGTATCAGCAAAGCGAAAATCAACGAATTTGACTTCGTTATCTTTCGCCATTTTCAAGACTTCTGCGGCTGTCATTGCCATGTGAAACTCCTCTGAGAGCTAAAAAATAAATTCGGAAATTGCTGAGTGCTGCGCCTGCCAGTTTTGCGTAATATTGACCAACAGACAATCCTTGTCTTATTGCCCTTATTTACAACTTACCAACAACATTTACCCGGCGGCTCAACTCACCGGGGATAATAGCAGAAACCATGCCATCATCCAGATCAGTCATATATAAATCCGAAATTTGTTAAATGCTTGTTTTTGTGGCGTTTTCTTGTCGAAAGTAGAAACGACATAGGATTATGCCAAATCATGTAACGCACCAAAATAATGCGCACTACGTAAAAATTACTATTTTGGTGCAAATTTTAAAGAAAATCATTATTTTGCATAATTTTGGTGCGCTTTTCAGGTGCGGCAAAAAAAACGATTTGTTAGCAACAGCCTTTCATATTGCCACCATGCAAAATAAACAAGCTTGATCAAAATCAACTTTTGCCCGCATAGATCAATATCAAATTGGTGCTCATTTAGACTATCGCATCTTTGCCAGGTTCGTCACGCATCGCCCCAAGGATCTTGTACAGAATCTATAACAACCAGAACCAGAACCTGCCATTGAATACTTTATCCCCATATTTATTATGCTGCCCCACCCCTGCCCGCGAAAGCCGCTTGTGCTTACCGCCCTGAGTTTTGTTCTGGCCATACTGGCAAGCACTGCTCTCACACTAAAACTGGTCAAGTTGCTGCAAGAAGCGCTTGAACAAAAACAACGCCTCAAAAAAATCATCTGCTGGCAACGTGCGAAACGCAGACATGTAGAAGAAGACTTGCGCATTGCCGCCATTGCCTTTGAGGCGCAGGAAGGCATGGTTATCACCGACCAACACCGTACCATCTTACGTGTCAACCTTGCCTTCACCCGCATCACTGGCTATAACCGGGAAGAAGCTCTGGGCAAACAAACCAGCCTGCTCAAATCTGGCCTGCACGGCACTGCGTATTATGAAGACATGAGCAAACAACTTGACACCAACGCCTATTGGCAAGGCGAAATCTGGAATCGCAGAAAAAATGGCGAAGTCTATCCAGAATGGCTAACCATTACCGCAGTCAAGAACCCAAGCGGCAAAGTCATCAACTATGTCGCCACCATGCTCGACATCACCCAAAGAAAAGCTGCTGAAGCAAAGCTGGAACATCTGGCCTATCACGACCCGCTGACCGGCCTGGCAAACCGCAGGCTATTGATAGATCGCCTGCAACACAGCCTGCTGGCAAAGAGCCGCAGTAACCTGTATGGCGCAATACTGTTTCTTGACCTCGATAATTTCAAAACCATCAATGACAGTAGCGGCCACGGCAAAGGCGACATGCTCTTGCAAGTTGCCGCAAAACGCCTGGCCCACAGCATACGCAAGGGCGACACCCTGGCACGCTATGGTGGTGATGAGTTTGTGCTGTTACTCGAAGAACTCGGCGACAACATCCGCGAAACTGCCATAGAAACACAAATGATCGCCACCAAGATCCTCGCAGACCTGGCTGCAGCCTACGATCTTGATCATGCCGAATTCCACAGCAGCGCCAGCATAGGCATCACCCTGTTTGACAAACAAAACACCTCAGCCGAAGAACTGCTCAAGCAAGTTGAAGTCGCCATGTACGAAGCCAAATCCAGCGGTGGCAATACTTTCCGCTTCTTTGACAAAGACATGCTCGATATCGTCAATACCCGCGCAACGCTGGAAGCCGACATGCGCCTGGGCCTGCAACAGGAGCAATTCGTTTTATATTATCAGCCACAAGTCAGCAGCACCGGGCAAGTGACAGGTGCCGAAGCCCTGGTGCGATGGCAGCATCCACAAAAAGGCCTGGTGCCACCCTCTGACTTTATTCCACTGGCAGAAGAATCAGGTCTCATCCTCATCCTGGGTGCCTGGATATTAAAAACCGCTTGCGCAACGCTAGCCGCATGGCAAAAAACCGCAAGCAAACAACACCTGACCCTGGCCGTGAATGTCAGCGCCCGCCAATTCAGGCAAAGCGACTTTGTCGCGCAAGTGCTGGATAACATCGCCCACTACAACATCGACGCCAGCAAACTCAAACTCGAACTGACAGAAAGCCTGCTCATCGATAATATAGAAGAAACCATAGACAAGATGAACCAGCTAAAGGCCAGAGGCGTAGGTTTTTCATTGGATGACTTTGGCACCGGCTACTCATCCCTCTCCTATCTCAAACGCCTGCCGCTGGACCAGCTCAAGATAGACCAGTCCTTTGTGCGCGACATCCTCAGCAACAACAATGACGCAGTCATCACCAAGACCATCATCGCCCTTGGCCAAAGCCTGGGTCTGGCAGTCATTGCCGAAGGCGTAGAGACAGCAGCCCAGCGCGACTTCCTGCAGCAGCAGGGCTGTCTTTCCTACCAGGGTTATCTGTACGGCAAACCCAGTGCCGATTTACTATAAACTAGTGGGCAAGCCAGAAGTACTTTTTTGCAATCACGATTTCATTAAGGGAACCACCATGTCCACAGAACTAACCCTGCAAACAGCACGCCAACGCGGCCAGGAACAAGCTCTGCCATACGCAGGCGCAGTCAGCCCGCAAGAAGCCTTTGCGCTACTGCAAAATGACAGCAAAATATTACTTGTCGATGTACGCACCAATGCAGAGCGCGACTGGGTAGGCAGGGTCAACATCAGCGAAGCCCAACACCTGGCCGTGCAATGGAGCCTCTACCCAGGCGGCACACCCAACCCCGACTTTCTCGCACAACTGCAAGCCAGTGTGCCCGACAAGGACAGCATCATCCTCTTCCTCTGCCGCTCCGGAGTACGCTCACGTCACGGTGCCAAGCTGGCAAGTGAAAACGGCTACGCCAACTGCTTCGACATCCTGCAAGGCTTTGAAGGCGACAAGGACGAACAAGGCCACAGAAAAACCGTAGGCGGCTGGTGCCAAAACGGCCTGCCATGGCTGGGTGCCTGACTTAACCCATAGCAAGATTTACAAAAAACAAGAAAAAAGCTTCCATAATGAAGTTTGCTTTGCTAGAATAGCGGACTTCGCTGTTACGGCAAGTTTTAGCGAATGCAGGAGAGGTGGATGAGTGGTTTAAGTCACACGCCTGGAAAGCGTGCGTAGGTTTATCCCTACCGGGGGTTCGAATCCCCCCTTCTCCGCCATGAATATGAAAAGCCCTTGGATGATTCCAAGGGCTTTTTGTATTTGGGCGTACTCTAAGATCGCCAGCGATTAACCCGCATCCAGCCTACGCACCTCGCAAGCAACGCAAAAACGTCCGGGCAAACAAGGCCCCATCAAAAAGCTAAATCTTGAAGCAGTCGAAAACTGGCTAAATCGTTAGTCTCGTATAATTGGCAATCGCCGTTCGAAAATGGACATTGGGCGTCTCAAAGCATAAATTACTAGCGTCGCCAGAACCGCCAAGCATCGGGCTCACTATGGGGGCGTAATGCATTCCAGTTTTCAATGGGCCAAGCGTTTTGATCGCCGCTTGAAAGCGTTGCTCATCTAAAAACGCATACCTATCATTTAAAACATGGGCAAAAAGCTCTGTTCCATTCTCTGCAACCGTAAAAGCTTCAAACGTATCTATACAAAAAAGCACATACACAACACGTTCGCCATCCCATCTGAAACCCAACTGATCACCGAAGCAAGTTTCTGCAAAAAAAACTGGCCCACCCTGCTGTGGAGCAGGATATACAGCGCGCCAAAAGTCTTTTTTATTCCAATCCTGAAATGAGTCTCTTGGCTGTGGAGTTATGCCGTCCCCGAAAACATATAAAAGCCTGTCTCCCAGGTATCCTGCACCGACACGCTCCCAAAAGGCGATGACTTCCGCTGGAACGTGCGCACTGAGTTCTGTCTCTACAAATTTAACAAATCTAGGTACATCAATAGTATTTTTTACGTTCCTCTCAGAAGGGAATGACATAGAAAAATTTTCAAACATAATTTTCGGTAGATACGCGGGCTAAATATTTGGGATTTGGGTCATTTTGCATCATTCACACTACCAAGGCCAATTTGAAACCTCTTTGATCAAAGTAGGCTGTTAAAACTTTAGAATATTCCTCATTCTCTACTGTTTCGACGATATTCAGAAGCTCTTTACCCGCAGCACTCAGTGCAACACCATATATTTTAAAATCGATAAGACTCTGCAATGTGATCTCTGTTTTTGAAACTAGCGCATAATTGATATCCATATATCTGATAGGGATTTTGGGTCCATTTCCTTCACTAGCAACCGTTTCAAAATACTGCATATAAGAATTATAATCGCCGATGATCAAGCCGTATTCAAACAAGATGTTCAAATCGTTAAACGACAAACCAAAAGCAGCGAGTCCGTTAGATTGGGCGGAGTCTCCAATTGCAATAACCCTTGAGTCAATAACTCGTTCCGGTATAGACATTGTGCAAGTGAGAGAGCAAAGTTTTCTGAACAAGATAGCTGCACGATTGTCCAATTGAGACATTAGCTTAATGGTTCGAATAGAGTATGAACCGGGCTTGTGTATTTCTCCTGCAAGAATCTTACCGAAATGCATTTGCATGTGTTCACTGCTCATATTGACTGCTTCGGCCTCAAAAGCATTTAGCCAATCGTCACTGATATCCTCCACAGTTTTATTCTCTGGAATTGGTGGGAGTTTTTCAATCTCGTCAGCAGTGTGTTGAAGAATTTTTGTCGTATTTACCTGTTGCCGCAATATTTTTCCTGCGTAAGTGTTTGTTGCGATTGCAGCCAAGTCTTCGTCAATCTTGATTGACTTTGCCAATTTCTTGCCAGTCGCTTTTATGACATCAACACGTGCGTCATACATGGCTTTATTAACTGCTGACTGCCCATCTATATGCGAATTCGGAATTTTTAGCATTTGCCCAAATGCCTTGGCAACATTTTTCTTGAGAGCAGAAGTTGGATGAAGAAGATAAGTTTTCAAAAAATCGACAACAGCAGGTACAAAACCATTACTTTCTTCACCGCTTTCAATTTCGTCGCCTGGAAAGTCATCCATTCACGTACCCCTCAAAAAAAATGATAATGCTACCCCCACTATTCAACGCAGCCTGCTCTGCTCGCAAGACTATGCAGATTGGAATAGCAGTAAGGATTCGCATCGATTTGAAATGAATATCGATATTCTTGCAAAAACCTCTGCCTCATTTCGGTTTTGGCGTTTTTTTCGCAGGAATTTTGATTGTTTCAACCACAGCAGTCTTTTTGTTTTTTTCAGCCACTTTTACTGGTATAAATTTTCCTGAGCCAGCATCTCTTCCAATCTTTTTGGTTACCATCTCGAAATCCTCCTAATTAAAAAGTTCATTCATCTGAACATTGATGCAAAAAAACCTACGAATGAACAACCTCATCCGCGTGAGCAAAAACAGGTGATTTTAAAAGGGCCACGCCTATTCTCGGAATAATACGATCAGCAAGATATTTGTTCGTTGTCTGACAAATCGTTTCCTTAAATAGTGCATCCTCGAAAATGTAATTATCACTATCTACATACATCTTCCATACTTCTACATCTTCATCTTTAAGGCCCGCGCAATACTTATATTCAATGCCCATTAAGTCGCCATCACGCACAAGTAAGCGATGCTTCGCACTCAAACGCATCCCAAGACAATCTGCTACCAGCTCATTGTCTTCGACATGAAGTTTATGTGGGCTCCCCTCTTGGTAAGTAAGTTGCTTTACTGTTGCCATAAACGAGTCGTGGGCTTGTTCCAAAATATTCCTCGCTCGTATCGCAATTTCATATCTTCTAGCCGGGTCCATTCAATTCCTCCAGTAATAACCAAACTTAGATGCCTTCTTCTGCTTAAAACAGAAGATCGATGCTTTTAAATCCAGACTCTAATTAACGAATTTATATTTAAATTTAGCAAATGATTTATGTGTACTAATGGTTAATTGTTGTTAATTGATTACCACTGCGAAACTTTAGTGTTTATAACCATACACATTGCCAAACCACCCAAACCTGCGCTTTCCTTGCGTCAGGTGCTGAACACAACTAATCCCGTCTGCGGCCAACCATCCGCGCCCGAAAGTCGTGGTTTTTTTACGTCCATAGGTTTACCTATGGCCGGGTAGCGCGTAACAATACAAGACCCGCAAGGGGAAGTTGCGGGCCATCTGACGGCGGTGTTCAAGTACCCTGCTACCCTCTGAACAAGGGTGAAAATGAACTTATTCCGTCAGGAGGCCATCATGGCTGTTCATACCCCTATTGCGTCTGCAATAGCTGCATCATCACAACCCTCTTTTGCCTTTTTCAAACTCCAAGACCTGCGCGCCAGCTTTGAACGCCTGCGCGGCCTGCAAATCGACGCCCTCAAAGCCATAGGCTTTGACACCCTCCTCGACGACCTCGCCAGCATCTGCGACGCCCTAACCGAGCGAGACCGCATCAACGCCGACTGCGCGTCACCGACAGCCCCCCAAATAGCTCTGCGTACTTACACTCATGATCTAAGATTCGTATCGATATTTTCAGGCCCAACATGCGCACGAGTACCGTACACTAATCGTACCTTGTGGGCCGATGCAATATACCAGCCGGACACAGACGAAAAACTGTGTCTGGTGCAGGCATGCTGATAAAATCGTAGTTCACAAAGTTGCCTAATTATCGCCATGCAAACCTTCATCAAAAATATATCATCAGATGAGAACTTCCCGCTTCGCGGTGAAGTGTTTCTCAACCTGTTTGATCAATATGTAGATTTTTTGACGAAAAACCAAGCATCAATAGACTATGTAGAGCGCTGCGCTGTCTATTTCAACTCACTGGATGCGACTCTCATAGATGCACTGTGCGAAGCCTGTATCCGCAGTTGCAATGAGCGCGCCGCAATGGCCAGCGCACCAGCAAAGACGTTTGCCACTTCGCGAGACGTGCTCAAATTCATTTCGCCATCAGCATTGATTATCCCCAATATCGGCACTAGCGACGCCCCGTAGCCCACGTGGAACTACACCGTACGTGGGACACATCACTCGACCTCGAATGGCTAATAAGAGAAGACAAAATCCTCTATGTCGGCCCTTACATGGATGTCGACCCGTGGGGTGATTTTTTAAACAAAGACAGTTTTAACTGTGCCTAGACCAAACTGTACTGGCTCGGACTCGACCTGACAGCAACTATCAGATGAGTTAGAGTTCTGAGGGCCGCTACCGGACGATCGCGGTCGTAATTCGTTCAACATGAAAAAATAGAGATGCATATGGATCAATCGAAAGTGCTGTATTTCCAGGAAACTTACGGCAAGATGAGAGATGATGAATTAGCGTATCTTATCGCGACGGGAAGTGATGGATTAGTAGAGGAAGCGCGAATGGCGTTGACTACCGTTCTCCAGACGCGAGATTTAAGAAGCATTGAAACTGAGGTGGCAGCGACCGTTAATGACCTGAACAGTCAAGCGGCATTCAAATCTCAACAAATACAGAAGCATAACCAGTTACAAGCCTCTGTTCGAAAAGCATTTCATTTTTTCTGTGCGTTTTTTTTGATTTCGGGTATCGCACTATTAATTTTCGGTGACTATGAACTCGGATCAATATGCGTCGCTGGTGGCCTTATTGGCTCGGCGCTGTTCGAACTTCGTCGGCTTGCTGTCAGATTCATTGTTGCTATCTTCAAGATGAATTAGCCCTGCATATTCGCAAGCATAATTTTAAGGTAATTACTGACATTTTCCCAGGCTCGACATGCGTGTAGGAGCAGGGTCAGGTCGCTCATTCATGCATTTTTAAAGCATTCATCGTACACGGAGCGCGTCTATAAAGTCGAGGCAGATTTCCTTTAGCGATACGACCTGCATTAAGAGTGTATTGGCATTTGGTGAATGTATAGAACCTCATATGTGTTATCAAAGTATATGAACAGTCCCTATTCATATTTTATCTGCCCCAATTATTGGAAGCCGCGTCGATGACTTTATTTCGCGCATTGCCAGGCTTGAGTGGATCATGCTGATCCCAGGTATGACGCGCAGGACATTTTCTACAAAATCGCTGTAAGCATCCAGGTTCTGTGCCACTACTTGTAGCAGATAATCTGCTACACCAGTCACCTTATGGCACGACAAGACTTGCGGGTGTGTCTGGATCACTTCTTCGAAATGCTTGATCGATACATCGGTGACGATCACAAAGCTCACTTGAACAAAAGCCAGGACATCGAGGCCCAGTTTGCGACGATCCAGATTGGCCTGATAGCTGGTGATAAAACCTTCCTGTTCCAGCCGCTTCAGCCTGCGCCAGCAGGGTGTCACGCTTAGTGAAACGTGTTCAGCCAGTTTGGGATTGGACAAGGTACCGTCTTGCTGCAAAAGATTCAGGATGGTTCGATCTGTATCGTCCAGGTCCAGATACTGTTTTTTCCCGTTCATTTCTAATGACTCCTCAATTTCCCGTACTTAAATCATACTTCCCGCTAGCGTGGCGGACCAAGCTAATTTGCTTAAGTAGAGAAAAATTGAGTCTATTAATTTTTTATTTCAATCATTTTTAGTCTATTATTCTAATTATGTGCCATTTAACATGCTAATAAAGCACAGCAATTCCATCTACTGAGCGCGATAATAATTTCTACTTCCCACACTCAGGCAAATCAAGATGCTCACCATTTATAGCGATAAACACCGGCTGCACCATGGCACCGAACTGAAAGATGGGGTTTTAAAACCTTGTGTGGAAATGCCGGACCGCGCTGACACCGTGCTGGCGCGTGTGCGTAGTGCAGCTCTGGGTGAGATCATGGCACCGCACGACTATGCATCGTCCTCATATAGCACTGTACACAGCGAACGCTACCTCAGTTTTCTTGAAAATGCGTGGTCCAGGTGGGTAGCTGCCGGGCGTTCGCATGATGCTTTGCCGCTGATCTGGCCGGTGCGTGATTTGCGCAGTGATATTGAGCCTGATCATATCGACGGCAAACTGGGGTTTTATGCGATGGATGCTGGTGTGCCCATCACTGCAGGCACATGGGAGGCGGTGCGCACCAGCGCAAATCTCGCATTGACGGGTATGGAGGCGATCGCAGACGGTGCGTCCAGCGCTTTTGCCTTGTGCCGCCCTCCTGGTCATCATGCTGCAGCAGAATACATGGGTGGTTACTGCTACCTGAACAATGCTGCCATCGCCGCACAAGGCTTTATCGCCAAAGGCGCTAAACGGGTTGCTGTGCTTGATGTGGATTACCACCACGGCAATGGCACCCAAAGCATTTTTTATGACCGTGCCGACGTACTGTTCATTTCCCTGCATGGTGACCCCAAAAATTCTTACCCGTATTTTATGGGTCATCGTGATGAACAAGGTCATGGTGCGGGCATGGGCTTCAATCACAATTATCCGTTACCGCACGGCACTGCCTGGGACACCTATAGCATCGCGCTGGCTGATGCCTGCAGCAAGCTCGCTGCCTATGCGCCAGATGCAATCGTGGTCTCGCTTGGCGTTGACACTTTCAAAGACGACCCGATCAGTCAATTCAAGCTGGAAAACCACGATTACCTGCGCATGGGCGAAGCTATTGCTGGCATCGGCAAACCCACTTTGTTTGTGATGGAAGGCGGCTACATGGTAGATGACATCGGCATCAATGCAGTCAACGTATTGCTGGGTTTTGAAGGGCATCGCTGACTAAGTCGGGTTTTAGTATTCATACACATTGCGAGAAATTATGTGTACTCATACCGGGAAAATCTACAGCATGCTGTATATCCAGCAGGTATTTAATACTAGGCTGAACGGCCACCATGCAATATCCCAAGCTTGCATGCAGGGCAAGCCTGCCCATCTTCAAATTCAATCACAATAGACTCAACAGCTGTGCACTTGATGCAAATCAGATCTGGCAGGTAGCGGCCATCGCGCAATGCAACCTCAAACAAAATATGTTGCCCTGTACCCTTCCAGTTCCAGATTCTTGGTACTTTCTTTTTCGCTTGTTGCTTAGTATGTTCCTCTTGCACGCATGTACATAATTCCAGCAATTCAGCCACGCCTGGCCCCCTAGGGTTCTCGGTCGGGAAGATATAGTGCTGCAAGCATTCTATACAGACTGCCTCGAAAAACCCCCGCATCTCGGGAACAAATCCACGAGTGTCATAACTATGATTGCTTTGAAAGAAAAAATCACATGAACTGCAGGTGCTTACATGGCCCCATAGTGATCCCATTGTTTTTCCTCAAATATGATTTTCTTCAATGCTCGTTCAATGCTCGTATTATGAACTTTGCTTGCAATATGAAGGCTTAAAATAATCAAAAGAATCATTTCGATTAAGCATATATCAAAATAAGACCAAACCAAATTTCTTGACCACAAGCAATATTAACTCTAGTATTTCCCACTGCACTGACAAAGCCAAGTATGCTCTACTTCAAATCGCTTGAAGTGTTTGATACCTAGCTACCCGAAATATAGCAATGCCCGCCGCTAGCCACATGCAAATGATGGCATCCGAATACTCAATCATATCCACTCACTATCACGCGCTATGAAGCGGGTGATTTAATTTAAGGAGCCGAATGGACCACAGCATTTCTTTAATCACCACTGTCGCTGCAGCTTTTGCGGGGGCGCTGGTTCTTGGTTTTATTGCTGAGAAGATCAAGGTGCCAGCATTGGTCGGCTATTTACTGGCAGGGATCGTGATTGGCCCTACCACGCCCGGCTTTGTAGCCGATGTGCATATTGCGTCACAGTTGTCAGAGATAGGTGTGATGTTGCTGATGTTTGGGGTGGGCCTGCATTTCTCGCCTGCTGATCTGTTGGCGGTGCGGCGCATTGCGGTTCCTGGTGCGGTATTGCAGATGGGGGTCACAACGGCTGTGGGTATGGCGATTGCATCATGGTGGACCTGGAGTGTGGGTGGTTCATTGATATTTGGTTTATCGCTGGCCTGCGCCAGTACGGTAGTGCTGTTGAAGTCACTGGAAGCACGCAATCTGCTTAACACCATGAATGGCCGCATCGCAGTAGGCTGGCTGGTGGTGCAGGACTTGGTGACTGTGCTGGTCCTGGTGTTGCTGCCGCCCTTAGCAGGTGTATTGGGTAGCACGACAGCGGTCGTCGCGAGTACGACTCCACTGTGGATCACGATAGGTAAAACTCTGTTGCAGGTGTCTGCATTTATTGCATTGATGCTGGTCGTGGGCCGCCGTGCATTGCCGTGGCTGTTGTGGCAGGTGGCGCGCACGGGTTCACGTGAATTGTTCACGCTGTCGGTGGTTGCATCTGCAATTGGTATTGCTTATGGTGCTTCGGTCGTATTCAGTGTGTCATTTGCGCTGGGTGCCTTCTTTGCTGGCACGGTAATGCGTGAATCAGAGTTTAGTCATCGTGCGGCAGAAGAATCATTGCCTTTACGGGATGCGTTTTCAGTTTTGTTTTTTGTATCAGTGGGCATGGTGTTCGACCCTGCCATTTTAATGGCGCAACCATTGCGTGTGCTGTGCGTGGTGGCAATCGTCATACTGGGTAACTTCTTTACTTCATCAGCGCTGGTGATCTTGCTGCGTTACCCGCTCAATACTGCCTTGTCGATAGGTGCAAGCCTGGGGCAGATTGGTGAGTTCTCCATCATCCTGGCTGGTTTGGGCTTGTCGCTGGGTTTGTTACCTCAAGAGGGCATGAGCTTGATACTGGCAGGCGTGTTGATTTCCATAGGATTGAATTCTTTTCTGTTCACGCTGATCGGGCCGCTCAGGAAATGGGCGCTGTCACATTCTGACCTGGCGAGGGAACTCGATCAAAGGCAAGACCCTTACGCTGAATTGCCGATGACGACAGAACGCAAATTCCTCGAAGGCCAGGTGGTTCTGGTGGGCTATGGCAGGGTTGGCCGCCGTATTGCGCAGGCCATGGATGAACGCGGTATCCCTTATGTGGTGGCAGAACAAAATCGCGAAATAGTTGAAGACTTGCGCAAAAAAGGTATTGCTGCCGTCTCAGGCAATGCCGCTGACCCTGCAGTATTGATACAGGCGCACATCACCAATGCTGCAATGCTGGTGGTGGCCACACCAGATACGCTGCATGTGCGGCAGATGGCAAAAACTGCCCGCACCTTGAACCCTGGCATAGAAGTTTTGTTGCGCACGCATAGCGAAGATGAATCGATCATGTTACGCAAAGAAGAGATAGGTGATGTCTTCTATGGTGAAGAAGAACTGGCCAAGGGTATGGCCATACACATATCAAATCGTTTTAAACCTGAGGATGTAGGGCATTAAGCAATGCAATGCCCTGGCAACCATGGCAACTGCTGCCGAGTTTATGCAATTTCTTTGGTGGCTACTTTTGGGGTCTCGTTTGAGGTCTCGTTTGGGGTTTCTTTTACCGCCGCATTTGCAGTCTCTTTAGCATCCTCCGTGACAACTGGCGGCGTCTTCTTTGCGTGACGGGCACCATTCCACCAATGGAGTGGGCCTAGCAGGCAATAGATAAATCCTGACCAGGTTCCCTTGTCATTGCTGACTACCACGATCAGTACCGACAGACCAGCAACAGCCATATTGATGAGGTTGCCACCCATGTCCGCTTGCAATTCATTAAGCTGCTCAGAGTCGAGGTTGAATTTCTCACGTAAGCGCCAGGCATGTTTATGCATGAGGAAAAAGACAAAGTTGACTGCGATGATGCCTGCACCGTAGATAGCCATCAGTTGCCTGATTTCTGACACGGAAGAAAAATTATCGTTATTGGCTCTCCATATCCATGAATCAAACAGGCTGGCAAATAAAAACTTCAAGGGATAGACATACAAGAGGATGACGAACAGCAAGGCCGTGTTCAGGCTAATCATCCACAAATCAGTCAGCGGGAAGCGCTTGAAAAATTTGCCGTGCTGATACCACAAGACCATCAGCAAGACAAAGGCCACGCCAAAGGCGATAAAACCGTGCATCAGGTGGAATAGTTCATGGGCAGATTTGGGCACTTCCAGTGACACCACCAGCAGGGTCACGGCAAAGGCAAACACGGCATCGCTAAAGCCTTCGAGCCTGTGCAGCGAAATAAAACTTTGATGCTTATGATGAACGGTATCTGTCACGGCATTGTCCTCGGCGATGGTTATTTAGACAATTATAACGAGTTCCAGACCTTAAAAGCAGGTCTATTGCTCTGTGTCGCTAAAGTGTTGGATATCGTTCAAAAGGCAGCTGGAGACTGGCGATATTTCATGCGATGTTGTGGTCTTCCCACTCAAACCTGTCGGGCTTCTCCTGACCTACAACCAGGCTACGTATTTCGCTGATGACCTGCACCAACCTGGCCCGCTTGCGTGGTGCTTTCAAAGTTGCCGGCAAGCGGCTGAGCCAGTGCCCATTTGGCCCGACCGGTGCATTGCGCAATGCAGATAGTTGGCCAGATGTGGGCAAGGGCTTGGTCGATAGTACGGCAATGAAATGATCCAGTTGCGCAGGCGCACTGAACACCAGATCAAACTGTTCAAATTCCACATGTAGAACGGCATAGCCGCGATGCGGTATGCTGGGTGGCGCAGCGGGCACATAGCTCTCTGGCTGACCAGCTAAAGGTATGTGCACCCAATAAGCCAGCGGCGCGCTACGCCAGTGGCTTTCAAAACTGAAATGAAATACAGGGCTCATATTACCGGGATCATATTGCAGGGTTCATATCGAGGATTTGATTTGGAAAACTGTATCATGCCCTGCCATTTAAATCAGCTTAGCCAGGTATCAGCAATGAGCACAAATTAACGCAGCTTGTCTTCAAAAAATTTTCTGGCGTCTGCTGCCACTTGCTGATGTATGGCAGCACGATCAAACCCGGCAGGGTCTATGCAAACCTGGCGTGCCGCCAATTTGCCTAGCATATTGCACTCTTCCAAAAAAGCATAGTGGGTTACCGCAGGTAGTGTCAACAGGCTGCTGCCTGCAATATTTGCAGCATAGACCTGGGCATTAAATTCAGGAATAGCCTGATCATCAGCAGTACCCACCACGACGCGTACAGGGACTTTGATGGCTGCCATACTATCTTTTGTCACTACCCTGCCCATGACAGGTGCCATGGCATAGGCGGCCTTGATCCGGTTGTCGCTGTAGTCTGCGCCAGACTTGGCGATCTCAGTCTTGACGCGCTGATTTTCTTTAAGCAGTGTCTGCAGGTCTTCACGGCTGAATTTGGCTTCTGGTGGCAATGTGCAATTTGGATTAGTTGCGTATTTGCCGCAAAATTCTTGCCACTGCGCATAACTGATCCTGCCGCCAACACTGGCCAGGGCGGTATAACCACCAATCGAAAAACCTGCCACGGCAATGCGTTGGGTATCGATACTTGGGCCGATCGCGGGATCTGCCAACAGCTTGTCTATGAGTACTGACAAATCACGTGGCCTGTCCCACCAGACGACAAAGCCTTCCAGCCGGGTATGCTCTTCATACGCAGTGTTACCGTGATGATTAACGGCGGCTACTATATAGCCATGTGCGGCCAGGCTTTCTGCAAACCAGGCGATGGAAGCTGCCGAGCCACCGGTTCCATGGGAAAGCAGGATCAGCGGCAATTTTTTAGACGCATGCAGCATGGGTGCATCTATCGCATTACTTCCTGCCTTGAAGATGGCAACATCCCAGCTTTTTTCTACCGTGCCCGCCCGGGCTGGATACCAGATTGCGGTTGCCAGTGGGCGTGCTTTGTTGCCTGTCCAGGCCAGGCGGCTGGTATCTTCATATTGCACCAGCTTTAGGCCTACGGGATAAGGTTTTTGCCCCATCTCGGCGGCCATGACAGTGAGACTGCCTGCGGCGAGTAAAATCAAAGATGTTATGCAGTAGCGAAGAAATGACATCATATTCGTGAACTCCAGAAAAATGGGCGCAAAAATGCTGCGGCAGCAATGTGCCAACGAGCATAGAGAAAATTGTCGCGACCTGACTCAGGTCATGGGTATGCCTCAGGGAGACGTATTAAAGAGGAATAACCGGGATGCAGATATCACAGTCAAAGATACCGGTTTCTGGATCAAAACAGGCTTCTGGCGAATAATATTCAAAGCAAGGTCTGGCATCGATTTGATAGCCACTCGCAGGCAACCAGTCACGCAGGATGGCGGCCCAGGTTTCACCGATTTCAGTGCTTCTACCTTCGAAGTGTAGTGAAGCATATTCACCACCGGGTATGCTGGTCAACAAGGCATTGCCGGGCGCAGGGGCATTTTCTGGCAACTCAACTGCCGCGTCATAACGACAAAGCGCGGGATCAGTAATGCTTGGGTCATCATGGCTGATGCCATAGCGCGCCCGCGTGAACAGATTATGTGTTGCCATCCATGGTGACACAACCTCTGCCCAGAACCGGCCCACCTCTGCACCATATGGCCCTATGTGGCGCAGGTACGCGATGTTGACTGGCTCTCTGTGTATCAGTTTGACATTCATGCTGGCCACCTGTTTTAAACTGGAAGAGACTCCATTATGAAAGGACGCATAAGACTGGACCTGATCATTATTGCTTACCGCTTGATTATTCTTGCTATTTGCACGCTGCAAGTCAATTTGATATTGACGCCATGCTGCCGGGGTATAGGCAAACCGGTCTTTGAAGGCACGGGTAAATGCCTCTGCCGAGCCAAAGCCCACTGACAAGGCAATCTCCAGCACTGGAGTGCCAGCCTGCGCAAACAACCGGAATGCCGCCACTTCCAGGCGACGTCGACGCACATAGTCGCCCAGGCGTTCCCCCATCCAGGCAGCAAACAATCGATGAAAATGATATGGCGAAAAATACGCAACCCCGGCCAACACCTCCAGATCAAGCGGCTGATCAAGATGGCGGTCTATATGTTCCAGCACCCTGTGCATGCGGGCTTGATAATGCGACTGATGCTGGGAAGCCTGCGGCGTTTTTTCCGATGGAAGCTGGCTCAAGTTTATACCCCTGCCTCGACTTCCCATTCCATGTATTTGCTGGACTGCTCAAAGCCTTCTGATGCATATAAAGACTGGCCATCTTCAGTGGCATGCAACCAGATTTTTGCAAAACCCTGCTCATGCGCATAATGCATTGCCTGCTGCAGTATCTTTCTGGCCAGGCCTTGCTTGCGATATTCTGCAAGGGTGTACATATTAAGCAAATATGCATCCTTGCCTGCCACATTACCCGGATATGGAGGGCGGATAAATATTGCCAGTGAGCCACAGGCGACGAGATGCCCATCAGTCTCAGCTACCCAGGTTTTGCAAGTCCCGCTTTGCAAAGCATCGCTGAAGTAAGTCCGCGTTGACTGCAACAGGTCTTGATCAACACCTTTGCCATTATTAAAGTCAACCAGCTTGTCGAACAGACGCATGCGCAGTTGCAAGACTTCTTCAAGATCACCAGGCCCAGCTTCACGAATTACAATAGTCATCAATGCTCCTTGGGGGGATGCAGACAATTGCTATGTCTGCTGAAATGACTATTTTAAAACATCAGTGTGGACCTCACTTAAATATGCATCTTGCCACTAGGTTGAACGCCGTAAAGTAATCGCCTTTTCCGGGCAAGCTGTCACACATAAACCGCAAGCGCGGCAGGCATCGACATTAGGGGTATAGGCCACCTTCATGCCATGTACTCTTTGTTTGAGTTGTGCCAGAAAGCCCAGTTGTTGATAGTCTTCGCTGGTAATACGGCGAATTTCAAACACGTTTTCGGGGCAAACTGGCACGCAATCAGCCTTGCCTTCACACTTGCTGAAGTTGACGACAGGGATGATGACACCTGGTTCCTGCTTGCAGGCTGCTTCTTTTGCGGCCTGCATTTCAGACTTGCTCCGGCTTGTTGTCGTGCGTACTTTCTCGCTTGTACTCTGAGTTGTGGTCTTGCTTATTGCGGCAAGCCTGGGCATAGGCTTCATCCCTGTGCCTTCTGCGTCCAAACATACCGTGCTGGAATTTTTCTCTTTCTTCCGGCGTCAGTTTTTCCCAGCGACGATGCCAGTGATGCTCACCATGTTTGTGCCAGCCACCATGTCCACGCATGCCGCCAAACAGGATTTTACTGAGCACCAGCAAACCTAGCGACTGTAGAAAATCGATGCTGCGGGCACCGACAAACAGAGCTGGCATGAGCCAGTTCCATAACATCATGACTACCCAACTCAGGGCGCTGATGCCAGCCACAACCAACACCATGATTTTTAATACTCTAAATCTCATTAACATATCAAACTCCTGTCTTAATTAAATTCTTCCAATAAGTCTTGCAAGCGCATGCGCAAATGCAGGACGGCATAGCGCTTGCGCGCCAGCAAAGTGTTTACGCCCAAGCCAGTAGCGGCGGACATTTCTTTAAAACTCAGGCCTTCGATTTCATGGCCGATGAAAGCATCGCGCTGTTCTTCTGGCAATTCATCAAGAGCTTCATACAATTCTTCCAGCATGACATTACGTGCATAGGCGGCCTCAGGCCCCTCGTCGCTGGATGGCAATACTTTGTCCAGCCAGGCTTCATCTTCACTCCCCTCCTCCAGATCAGGCAGGGCAACTTCTTTTTTTTTGCGAAAGCGGTCAATGATGCGGTTGCGCGCCACCCTGAACAGCCATGCACCAACCTGCTCTATAGGTTCTGGCAGGCGGTAAGCTTCGACCAGCTCATAAAACACATCTTGCAAAATATCTTCTGCCTCGCTGGCATCGGCGACGCGTTTGCGTATGAAACTACCCAGTCGCCCGCGTTCGCGCCTGACCGTTTCAGTGATGTCATTGTTCTGATCAGCCATCAGCTCAGGTGGGTTATGTGTCGTCTCCATACCTGTGTAGACGCACAGAAATGGCGAATATTGCAGATACCGGGAAAATAATTGGCAGACGCTACCATCAGGTCAGCAAATAAGAATCGATATTGCCATAAAATTATTTTTATCAGCGATAACATATCGAAAAGATATTCCAGTCGACAGATTTGTGTCTGTTTTATGGCGGAAATAGCATTCAAGCTTGTGATCAGCGCAGCTTGTATCTGGTCACAATACTTTTTTTTCATTCTCGGCACGCAATTGTGGTGCCACCAGGGGGATGATCAAGATGAAGCGTGTTCCTTCATTTAGCTTGCTTTCCAATTTGATCTCGCCACCCAGCACGCTGGTCACCAGGTTATAGGCGATGTTCATACCCAGGCCCGACCCGCCCTGCCCTAGTTTGGTGGTAAAAAATGGATCAAACACGCGTTTTTGTATTTGCTCTGACATACCCACGCCATTGTCGGCAAAAATGATTTTTACCTGTTGACCGGGCAGTAATTGAGTAGTCAGGTGCATATTACCTGTCTCGCGATGTTCAAATGCATGCGTCAGTGCATTGGTCATAAAGTTGGTGACAACTTGCCCCAGAGGGCCAGGATAGCTATCCATGACAATACCAGATTCAAGCATGGTCGCCAGATGGTAAGGCGTGTTCTTATACATGGGCGCCAGGGTAACGATGAGTTCGTCCAATGCTACTTGCAAATCAAACTGTCGCCTGTGGCTGCTTGACTGATCGACTGCGACCTGTTTGAAGCTGCGTATCAGTTCACGCGCCATACCCAGCGTACGCATGAGCAAGGCAGTTCCGGTTGTCGCACTTTCCAGATAATGATCAAGCACAGAACGCTTCAGCCGCCCTTCACTGATGTCGCGCACCAATTCTTTCGTCTTGTCTTGCAAAGTGCTGGCTACGGTCACACTATTACCTATGGGCGTATTCAGTTCATGCGCAACGCCTGCCACGAGCGAACCCAGGGCTGCCATTTTTTCTGAACGCACCAGTTCGTCCTGGGTATGCCGCAAGGATTCCATCGCCGTAGCAAGTTCAGCATTGGCTTGCTGTAAATTGAGGGTACGCAATCTGACTCGCTCTTCCAGTTGCGTCGTCATTTCACGAATTTCCTGCTCTATCTGCACTTGCCTGGTCACATTCAGCAAGGAGAAAATACACATGGCCTTGCCATTCATCTTGATCAACCTGGCTGACAGCAGGAAGATCATTTCCTGCCCTGCCTGATTGTTGATGTGGACTTCCAGTTGATCTATTTTCTTGTCACGTCCCAGGTCTTCATTAAATTTCTTCCGCACTTCAGCTTGATGGATAAAACCCATTTCCAAAGTGGTGCGACCCAAAATGTCCTGTCTTTGATAACCGAGTTCCTTGAGCCAGACATCATTGACTTCAACTATGCAATCGGTTTGCACATCCACCAGACCGAGTGGGATAGGCGACAACTGAAAAAGCGTCGAATATTTTTGTTCATTCTCACGCAATAGAGATTCAACCTGCAGGCGTGCCGCCTCTGCGCTTAACTCCTGATCGATGTTGCGCGATGACAGTAGCAGATAAGTTTCATTACCTGCTTCAAACTTCGACCCAGAAACACGGCAATTGCTGATGAAACCCTGCTTATGGCGAAATGCGATCTGCATATTTCTGACTTCGCCATACTGACGTATCTGATTGATCAGTTCGTCTCTTTGTTCAGGTTGATCCCACAGATGTATTTCATTCGAGGTATGCCCGAGAACTTCTTTGCGGGAATAACCAGACATCGGTTCCCAGTTGCGGTTGACATCAACATATTCACCTGTCGCCATCCTGGTGATAGTCAGCGTGTCGGGCACCAGCTGAAACACAGTTGACAGCAATTTCTCGCGCTCCTGCAATTCGCGCTCTGCCTGCTCTTGCAATTGTTCGACTTTGCGCAGGGCAGAAATATCTTGCAAGGCATAGGCGATATAAGGTTCGCCACCAGCATCAAAACGCGTACCAGATATAAGCACATGGTAAGGATGTCCCAGTTTATGCCTGTAGATGCCTTCAAAATTATTGATTTCGCCGTCACGTCTTAAAGTGCTCAGCATTTCCGCACGCCGATTGACATCCATCCATAGATTCAATTCCAGCGAATAGCGCCCCAAAGTTTCATCCCTGGAGTAGCCGGTGATCGTTTCCCAATGACGATTCACGTCCAGATAACGACCATCTTTTTCACGGCAGATCGCCAGCACATCGGGCACCATCTGGAAAACTTTTTCAAACAGGGTTTCGCGATCTCTGGACAAACGCTCTATGTTTTTGCGCTCTTCCATCTCTTGCTTCAAATTGTCGTTGATGCGCTCGACATCGTCTTGCTGGCGCAATAAGGCAGCCACTAAAAAAAGCATGCCGATAGCCAGGTCCAGCAAGGCCGCAGCTTCTTGCCCAAGTGCTGCATATTCAGGTTGCTTATGCCAAAATGATGAGCCAGCCAGATACAGACCTTTGATGAAGACCAGTAGGCCAAGCAGGATAAAACCCAATATATGTTTTTCGCTGCGTGCGCGCCAAAAAGTCATGGCAGCAGCCAGCATGACCAGGCCAGAAGCCAGGTAAACCGGCAACATGCGCCAAAGTGGAGTGACTGCAGTCAGGAAAGTCATCAGTAACCACAAAACGGCAACTGCAAAACTCAGCATGACAGGCATGACAAAAACCGTAACGCCATGGAAGATGCGCGTCCCCGCCCACAAGTAACAGATATAGCCAGACAAGAAAACATCCGCAGCCAGATTGAAAACCGGGCTTTGCTCATTGCCAAGGAAATGGCACAACTGCTGCATGACCAGGCAGGCATAGGCTAAAGCCCAGCACCTGGTTGCTCTGGCATGCACGTGCAAATGCTGGACATAAAACAGTATCAGCATGGTCAGAAATGAAGTGACCAGCGACGTCAACATGGCTAGGGGAAGATAAATGGAAGGCATAAGTAAACTACCCGGACAGCCTATGCAAAAACACTTCGAGCCCCATACCCGTTCTCGATTCAGGTGTGCTGCTTTTTGACGATTTGAATAATGAATTAAACTTGTTCAATCAAGCTTACTTTTCCTGATTTAGCGCTATATTTGACTCAGATATCAGCAAATTTAATTTTATGAATTAAATAGTAGCACTGAAAATCAGCATAGTTGGTGACGAATATCAATTTATGTTACAGGCCAGTGTTGTAATAATCATTATTTAACATTTTCCATTTCTTTGGTCTTGATTATGCAGTCTGCTTCACATAAGATTGAAGTGGAACTTATTCAAGCAACAGGGAGCAAACTGATGAAGAATCAACACAGTAGAACACCCGGCTTGTTACAAAATGATCTTTTTATGGCACAGATGAATTGTGACATTTTGGCAAAGAATGAAAGATCGCCAGCTCTTGGCATGTATTCATATCTGGGTAGTGATTTAGTCTCTGATGGTGCACTGGGTGCGAGTCAGGACGATGATGTCATTGATTTTATTGAAGAAGACGAAGAGTCTTTGCAACCCAAACAGGAACTGCACCCCTGGAAAATATTGATCGCAGACGATGACAGCAATGTGCATGACACAACCTTGCTTGCTTTGAGTGGCGTAAAAATTCATGGCAAACCATTAGAATTCATACATGCTTACTCTGCCAAAGAAGCATATAGCATTATCAGCGCTAATTCTGATATCGCCCTGCTGTTGCTGGACGTGGTGATGGAAACTGTTGATGCAGGTTTAAAACTGGTCAATATCATACGCAATGAAATGTCACTGCCCAATCTGCGCATCGTATTGAGAACAGGACAACCAGGTTATGCCCCTGAACTGCAAGTCAGCGAAGCCTTTGCCATCGATGGTTATACAACCAAATCGAAATTGACACGCTCACTACTGATTTCTGTACTCAACGACACGCTGGCAAACAGTCACGATAATCCAGAAATACCAAATTAGTGTTTTATTAATTTTCTTATCGAGATTATTTATTAAGACTGCTTATTAAAACTGCATATTAAAAAATTGCTTATGCAAGCGGGTGAAGGATTAGGGCCAGTTATCTGGCCCTTTTTTTGCGTTTAAAAAATAAACACTGATGCAGAACTGCCCATGGATATGGGCAGTTCTGTTATTCCGCATCAGGCTGATTTGCTGGCGCAGCCTTGATAAAAGCAGGATGCTCGCTGCAAGCCTGGTGTATGCGCATGATCGTGGGCATGCTGCTCATATCGCAGTTAAAACGCTGGGCATTGGCAATCTGTGGTATCAAGAAGCAGTCTGCAAATCCTGGCGTATCACCAAAACAAAAACGTCCGGTACGGGTATCTGTAGCCAATTTTTGCTCCAGCACAGCCAGGCCAACCTCACACCAGTGCCGGTACCAGGCGTTCTTTTGTTCATCACTGATTTTCAGAGTTCCTGACAGGTATTTCAATACCCGCAAATTATTGACCGGATGAATTTCGCAGGCTATGGATAGCGCCAGCGAGCGTACATAAGCACGCTCCAGAGGCTTGGATGGTAGCATCGCTATGTCTGGATAAACTTCATCCAGATATTCAATAATTGCCATCGACTGTGTCAGTGTGATCGTTTCACCATCCAGCTCATCTTGCAAGGCGGGTACCAGTCCATCAGGATTCAACGCCCGGTAAGCGGGTGTCAGTTGCTCTCCACCGTTTTTGACCAGATGAATGGCGACCTGCTCATAATCCAGTCCTTTAAGATTCAGGGCAATCCTGACGCGGTAGGAGGCCGAGCTACGAAAATAACCATATAGTTTCATGACAGTGCTCACACCAATTTGATTTTCAAATCACTCAGACCCGTGATCGAAGCTTCCAGCAAATCACCCCGCTGTACCGCAGCCACGCCCTCTGGTGTTCCGGTAAAAATCAGGTCACCGGGTTGCAGAGTGTAGAGCTCAGACAGGCAGGCGATGATTTCAGCCAGATTCCAGATCAATTTGCCAGTATCACTATTTTGCCGGACCTGCCCATTTACATCCAGGTGTATGCTGGCTTGCTCCATGCCTTGCACTGTGTCTGCCCGGTGGATCTGCCCTATCGGTGCAGAAAAATCAAAACCTTTGGAAGTACACCATGGCCTGCCCTGATCCTTGGCTTCGGCCTGCAAGTCACGGCGCGTCATATCCAGTCCGACTGCATATCCCCAGATGTGGCTAAGTGCGTCTTCAGTACGGATACTCTTGCCGCCCTTGCCTATGGCGACAACCAGCTCAACTTCATGATGCAGATTGACTGTCATGGGTGGGTAAGGCATTTCACCAACTGTACCCTGCTTTACGGGCAAAACGGCATCGGCTGGCTTCATGAAGAAAAACGGTGGCTCCCGGCCTGTCCAACCCATTTCTTTTGCGTGTTCGACGTAATTACGTCCCACGCAGTAAATCCTGTGTACCGGGAAATAGGCAGTACCACCAGCTATGGGTACGGCTGCTTGCTGTATTGGGGGGAATAAGTAATCCATATCTGCTCCTGATTTCTGATGCCAAGCCCTATTATGGCACTTTCAATTAAGGTCTGTCACATGGCTGCTTTGCCTGATCGTGCTTGTCAACTCCACATTTAATGACACTGGTTATAATGTCTTATCAATTGTGGAGCCAAATAAAATGAAAACCTGCTTACATCCCAAATACCTGATCCCCATAGAACCACGCGCTACCATCCTGAGTGGGCATGCCCTGGTCATGCAAGATGAAAAAATCCTGGCCATACTCAGCAGTGCCGATGCACGTCAGCAGCACCCAGATGCGCAGCATGTAGATCTGCCAGAACATGCCGTCATGCCCGGCATGGTCAACCTGCACGGCCATTCTGCCATGACACTGCTGCGTGGTCTGGCGGATGACCTGAGCCTGATGGACTGGTTGCATAATCATATCTGGCCTGCCGAGAAAAAACATGTTTCAGAAGAATTCGTTTTCGATGGCAGTGTATATGCCATGGCAGAAATGCTGCGCGGTGGTACCACGACCATCAATGATATGTATTTCTATAATGATGATGTGGCACGTGCGGGCCTGCACACAGGCATGCGCACCGTGGTCGGTTGCAGTGTGCTGGAATTTCCTACCGGCTATGCAGCAGATGCTGATGCTTACCTGGAAAAAGCGATGGCATCGCATCAGGCATTCAAGGGGCAAAGCGGAGTCTCATTCCGCCTGGCCCCGCATGCACCATATACGGTGGCAGATGCGACTTTCAAAAAGATAGTGGCTCTGGCAGACAAGCATGACATGGGCATACATTGCCACATCCATGAAACCATGGATGAAGTGAATGACAGTATCAGGGATCATGGTATGCGCCCTTTGCAGCGCTTGTATAATCTGGGGTTGCTGTCTTCACGACTGATTGCGGCACACATGGTGCATGCGAATGAAGATGAAATCAAACTGCTGGCACAACAAGGCGTACATATTGCCCATAATCCAGCCAGTAATCTGAAGCTGGCTTCCGGCTTTGCCCCCATCCATGCCATGCAAACTGCTGGCGTCAATGTGGGCATAGGCACCGATGGTGCAGCCAGCAATAACAAGCTGGATTTACTCGGTGACTTGCGTATGGCAGCATTGCTGGCAAAAGCAGTATCAAGCAATCCGACTGCCTTGAATGCGGGTAACGCGCTGGAAATGGCAACGCTGGCCGGTGCCAAAGCCCTGGGCATGGACAAACAAATTGGTAGCCTGGTAGCAGGTAAGCTTGCTGACGTGATTGCGATTGACCTGTCTGCTATTGAAACCCTGCCGCTGTTTGATCCGGTATCGCAGATTGTCTATGCATCCGGGCGTGAACAGGTCAGCCACGTGTGGGTAAATGGTCGTTGTTTGATGGCTGATCGAAAACTCCAGACCGTAGATGAAGGCCAGCTCAAGGACAAGGCAAGATGGTGGCAGCATAAGGTTGCTGCAGCCTAGGTTTTCAATTTCAACATATCAAATTTTGACCTTCGTATGAAACCAGCAAACTCAATTTTTAAACTCAGCATTATCAGTAGCTTGATTGCAGGCAGCAGCCTGTTTCTGACCAACGTCCAGGCAGCCACTCCACTGACGACAATCGCTGAACAAAGCGGTTTCAAAAAGACCGGGCGTTATGAAGAAGTGGAAAAGCTATGCCAGGCTTTTCAGAAAAACTATCCCAAAGAAGTGCGTTGTCTGGAATTTGGCCGCACACCAGAAAACCGCCCCATGCTGGCCTTGCTGGTCACACGCAGCGGCGCATTCACGCCAGCACAGGTGACAAAGCAAGCTTTGCCGGTCACCCTGATACAAGGCGGCATACATGCTGGTGAAATAGATGGCAAGGATGCGGGTTTTCTCGCTCTGCGCGAGATATTGGACAGTAAAGTCGCACCACATGTGCTGGACAAGCAAGTGCTGTTATTTGTCCCGGTCTTCAATATAGACGGCCATGAACGCTTTGGTGCATGGAACCGCCCGAATCAGCGTGGCCCGGAAGAAATGGGCTGGCGCACCACAGCACAAAATTTCAACCTGAACCGCGATTACGTGAAGGCAGATGCGCCTGAAATGCAGGCCATGCTCAAGCTGATCAACACCTGGGACCCGCTGGCAGTGATTGATTTGCATGTGACCGATGGTGCCAAATTTGAACACGACATTTCGATACAGGTAGAGCCCGTCAACTCAGGCGATGCAGCCTTGCGTGAAGCAGGTAAAGCCTTGCGCGACAATGTCATCGCAGACCTGGCCAGGCAGGGTTCATTGCCCTTGCCTTTCTATATGTCATTCATGCGTGAAGATGATCCCATGTCAGGTTTTATGGACAGTGTGCCTCCGCCACGTTTTTCCAGTGGTTATCCTGTACTGCGCAACCGTTTTGGCATGCTGGTGGAAACCCATTCATGGAAAGACTACCCTACCCGCGTGCGCATTACCCACAACACTGTGATATCAGTGCTGGAGCAAGTGGCGGCAAATGGCGGGCAATGGCTGTTAATTACCAAGGCGGCGGATAAGCGTGCAGCACAGTTGACTGGTCAAAGTTTGCCTGTTACTTATAAGACGACAGAAAAAACCAGGGATATAGACTTCCGCGGTTATGCCTACACACGCACGATGTCTGATATTTCTGGCGCATTGATGACGCGCTATGACGAAAGCAAACCACAAGTATGGAAAGTGAAGCTGCGCGACGAGATCGTGCCGGACGCACAAATCAATTTACCTAAAGGCGGTTATATCGTACCTGTCGCCTACAGCAAAGCAGTGGCAGAAAAGTTGCAGCAGCACGGCATAGAGTTCCGCATTATCAATACCGACTTGAACGCCGTCTCTGCTGAGCAATTCGCTACCAGCAAGGCCAGCTTGCAAGCGCAGTCCTTTGAAGGTCGGCAAACTTTGAAGCTGCAAGGGCTATGGCAAAACCAGATACAAAGCTTGCGTAAAGGTGCTTTATTCATTCCCATTGCACAGGCAAAAGCACGCCTCGTCGCTGGCATGCTTGAACCGCAGGCACCAGATGCACTGGTCAATTGGGGCTGGTTCAACGGCGCATTTGAACGCAAGGAATACATGGAAGCCTATGTGGCTGAAGATGTCGCACGTGAGCAGTTAGCCGTTGATCCACAATTGAAAGCACTATTCGACAAGCGTATTGCCGAAGATGCCGAGTTTGCCAAGAGCGCTTCTGCCCGTCTGGAGTTCTTTGCGCAGCGCCATTCATCCTGGGACAGGCGCTATCAGGTTTACCCTGTGTTGAGACTGGATTTTGTTCCTCAGTAAAAACTTGCAATCCGCCACATGCAAACACCTGCATGTGGCGATGTTTAATGAAAGAACAGGTAAGCAACAAAAATCGCTGCAACCACTCCAGCAAAATCAGCCAGCAAGCCCATGGATATGGCATAACGGGTCTTGCGTATGCCGACTGAACCAAAATACAGGGCCACGATATAGAAAGTCGTGTCAGCAGAGCCCTGGAAAATGCAGGTCAGGCGGCCAATGAATGAATCCACGCCATATGTCTTCATGGCATCCACCATCAGCGCCCGTGAGCCTGAACTGCTGAGCGGCTTCATCAGGGCTGTCGGCAAAGCAGCGGTAAAATCCGTATTCAAACCCATCTGCGTGAACAACCAGGTAAAGCCGGAAACAATAAACCCGAGGATGCCGGAATTGCGCAAGACACCGATGGCGACCAGCATGCCCACCAGATATGGGATGATGGTCAGCGAAGTCTGTATGCCGCCTTTGGCACCTTCAATAAAGGCTTCATACACATTCACTTTCTTGCGCATGGCGCCCAGCATGAAGCTGATGATAATGGTGAACAGCAAGAGATTGGCGCTGATTTTGGAAAACACTTCAATGTCGGTACGACTCATGTGCTGACTCATATACCAGACCAGGGCAACGATAAAACTCGTCAAACCACCCAGCCACCCCATAATCACCCGGTCAAACAAATTAATACGCTGCCTGATGGCAACTGCAACCAGGCCCACCACTGTAGCCACATAAGTGGCGATCATGCAGGGGATGAAAATATCCGAAGGGTCTTTTGCTCCCAGCACTGCGCGCTGCGCCATGATGGCAAGGGGAATCAGTGTCAGACCGGAAGTATGCAAGACCAGGAACATGATTTGTGCATCACTGGCTTCGTCCTTGCTGGGGTTCAGGCTCTGCAGGCTTTCCATCGCTTTCAGGCCAAAGGGCGTGGCAGCATTGTCCAGGCCCAGCAGGTTTGCTGAAAAATTCATGACCATGTGGCCGTTGGCAGGATGGGTTTGCGGCACACCAGGAAATATCCTGGCAAAAAAGGGGCCAATGATTTTGGCGATAAAATCAATCGCCCCGGCTTTTTCGCCTATATTCATGATGCCCAGCCACAATGTCATGACACCCGCCAGCGGCAAGGCTATGTCCATGACACCCAGGCGAGCTGATTCAAAAGTCCCGTCCATGATGCGCTTGAATACCTCTACATCTCCCAAGATCAACCATTGCGCCAGGGCAGCAATAAAACCGATCAGAAAAAAACCTGTCCAGATGTAGGTGAGTAACATGGCATTCAATATGGGATAAGTGTGCAAGCTTTTTATCATGAAAAGCTTGCGCTGTAGTATGAAAATTTCAATGCGCGCCATAAGCGCCCGATATGGATGCGCCCGGTCGCTGTAACATCTGCTTGCAGTTTTACTTGGCTATATACAAATCCATGTCAGCCTTATTGTTCTGGGCTGCGTTATATGAACATCAAAACGAAGGAAGAGATGCCATGAAAGCTAGTCAACTCATCAAAGGCCTGTTATCCATACTGTTGATTTGCGCTGCCAGTGCAAATACCGTGTTTGCCCATGATGTATATGTCAGGGACTACCGTTGGCACCCGGCACCACCAGTACACCAGGTGGTACGCAGCTACAACTACGTGTATTACCCGTCCCAGCAGGTGTATTACGCGCCAGCGCAGCGCAACTGGTACTGGGCAAATGGTGGTACCTGGCAAAGTGGTAGCAGCTTGCCCTATGGCGTCAACGTGGACATGCGCATAGGCGGCGTGCCTGTCGTGTTAAGCTCTCCCAGACCTTATGTGGAACATGTGTATGTAGAGCAAAACTATGGCCGCCCATGGCGTGACCGTCACGGCTGGTATCAGGAAAGACGCTATGAGCGTGAATGGCGTGAAGAAAGACGTGAACGCCACCACGATCATCATTGGCGTTAGGACATGTAAAAAGAAGCAGCTGCGATTACGCATGACTGCTTCTTCGTTTGTCTAGCTTCCCACCAGACTGGCAGCAATATTGATAGAAAAACCAACGACTGCCACGTTAAAGAAAAAACTGAGTATTGATTGCGCAAGCACAGTCTTGCGTGTCTGCCTGTTCATCACCGTCACGTCAGAGGTTTGCGCAGCAACGGCGATGGTGAATGAGAAATACAGGAAATCCCAAAAATCTGGTATGCACTCCTCTTCCGGAAAACGCAAGGCTGGCTTATCTGGCGGTGCGCTATAAAACTGCAAGGCATAGTGAAAACAAAAAATCACGCCCAGCAACAGCCACGAACCCAACACCGTACTGACGGCAAACAAGTATTTGATCGCTCTTTCCTCTCTGCTGGCACCTGCCATGCCAGATAATTCGTGGATGATGGCCAGCAGGCTGAGCGTTGCTGCCAATGACATCAATACCAATACGGCCACAGCACTTTCATCTTCCTGCTGCGCCATCTTGCGTACCGCATGCTTGTCTGCCCCCATCATCAGCCAGGCCATCAACAAAAGATAGGTCCATACAGCCACATTCCAGCCAAAAAGGGCGCGGGTAACCAAAGATACTGACCCAGGCAGCAAAATCGCCGCCAGGCTACCCAAGCCCAAAGTGAGCAAGAGACGTGGGCGGCGTTGAATGATTTGTTTAATGATGAATCCTGTCTGAATAAAGATGAATAGGGAAACACGTGTAAATATTACAATATTGCATAGTAAATTGAAGTAAATTACAGAATCAAACTAGACGCTGCAACAGGTGTAGTATATTCAATATCAATTGATATTCTGTCATATTCATCACCAAGCATATCTGATTTGCCTCTCTTAATAAAAATCAACTTTCCTTTAAGTAATTTTTAATTACACTGAAGTTTTATGCAATTATTGACCCAGCACGCTCATTCTGCGAGGCCAGCACCATGAACAGACATTACCACTATATGCCACTTTCCAAGGTCACTCCGGGAACAGTGTTGGCCGATGATTTGCTCGATAAGGTTGGCCATGTATTACTGCCAGCCGGCACCACCTTGACTGAGCGCATGCTAACAGCTATTGCACAGCATGATATACACCAGTTGTCGGTCGAAGGTGAAGCTGGTACCGAACAAGAGGAAATTGAAGATCTCGCGACAAAATTAAGTCGTATAGAAAAAATTTTTCGCCAGGTGGGTGATGCTGAACCTGCCAGCATCTTGAAATCCTATGTCATTCATTACCGCCAGGGTGAAGCAAAATGACTGATACCAACGAATTCAAGCTGCAACTGGAAGACATCGTCAAAAAAATCAAGGACCTGCCTACCTTGCCCGAAGTTGCCATGGAAATGCTGCAGAATCTTGACGATGAAGAAAGCAGCCTGGATATGGTGACGGAAAAAATCGCACTGGATCAGTCAGTTACAGCGAAACTGTTAAGGCTGGCCAATTCTTCCTATTACGGCAACAATTCCAGGGTCGTGACCTTGCAGCAGGCAACCGCCATGCTGGGTGTCAAGAATGTGAAAAACCTGATACGCATGACGGCCTTGTCAAACAAATTTCCTACGGCGAATTGTCCTGCATTTGATTTCAAGGCATTCTGGCGCCACAGTGTTGCAACGGCAATCTGTGCCGAACTGATTTCACGCGCGCTGCATATGAAGCATGATTTTGCTTTCACTGCGGGCTTGTTGCATGACATAGGCAAACTGGTACTGGTGACCTCTTATCCTGCAAATTATGATCAGGTCTTGCGTTATCAGCACAATGCTGACTGTCTTTTAATCGAGGCTGAACGCAGCATCCTGCATGTCGACCATGTCGATGCGGGTCTGGCACTGGCAACGCACTGGAATTTTTCTGAAGCTGTGTGTGATGCCATACGCGGCCATCATCATCCCGAACTGGAAAACCTGAACGTACTTGCCTCGGTCGTACATGTAGCAAATGCAATTGTGCACGCACTTGACCTGGCACATGATGAAAACGATATGCTGCCCTTGCTGTCGCAGGCAGCTTGGGATACGCTAGGGCTTGGTGAAGCTGACTACCTGAGCATTTTCCGCGAAACTGAAATGCGTTTCGATGCCATGGATCAGATCGTACTTTGACATTCTTATTTTTGCCTCATGTATCTGGATAAAACGATTTTGGAACGACTCATGCTTTTCAGGGAAACGGATTATCGTATCGATGATATCCATCTTTTCCGCGACATTACTGAGGACAATAGAAAACTCATTGCCGATATCATCAAGGACTGCTTGGTGGTGAAAGCATATACCGGACAGGTTGTTCTGGACGCCAACAGCTCCGGGGCGAAACTGTTTATCGTCCTGAAAGGTGCTTTGGGTGTTAGTCGTGTGACCGAAGAAAGCAATCAGCTGGAAAATACCATCACGCAGTACCTGCCAGGTGAATGCGTGGGCGAAATCTCGGTTCTTGATGAAGAAATTCATTCCGCCACCATCTCCGCCATCAGCGAAAGCGAATTATTGTTGATAGAGGCAGAAACCTTGTGGCGTCTGGTAGACGAATCAAATGGCGTGGCCCGCAACCTCTTGCAGCTTTTATCTTTCCGCATACGTGCAGCCAATGCACAAATCCGCAGTCGCCAAAAAGTGGGCGAGTTTTATCGCCAGCTATCGATGGTGGATGGCCTGACAGGCTTGCATAATCGCGCCTGGCTGAACGCACAATTGCCTGGCATGGTGCAGCATGCCCACGCTACCGGCGCAGCCCTGAGCATCATCATGGTCGACCTGGATCACTTCAAGCGCTTTAATGATGAGCATGGGCATTTGCTGGGTGACGATGCCCTGCAAACCGCAGCAAAAGTATTGAATGCAGGTTTGCGCCCCAGTGACTTTGCAGCGCGTTATGGCGGTGAAGAAATGATGGTCATACTGCCTGGTGCAAGTCACAAATCTGCCATGGGTGTAGCGCAAAGACTGTGCAGCCGTCTGGCGAAAACCAAGGTATTTGTCGATCGCCAAAAACCGCTGCCGCATATCACAGGCTCATTTGGAGTGGCAACTTTAAGCACAGACCAAGATAGCAATGATCTCATCAGTTGTGCTGATGCAGCCTTGTATCGCGCCAAAGACAACGGGCGCAATCAAGTCGCCAGTTGACACTCAAACGATAAAAATAAGTACAAAAACAAAGGCGCCCGGAGGCGCCTTTGTTTTTACATCAGGCCATGCATTATTTGCCGGACTGATTCGCGTAAATCACCCAGTAACGTGCCAGATCGCCTGAGCCATCTGTCCCCTTTACTGTTTTCAGTGTTTTGATTGCATTGGCTTTCTTGCCTGCCTGCAGTTGAGCGATACCCAAATGTAATTTGGCATCATCTTCCTGCTTGAGGCCACCTTTGGCGATGCCCTCTTCGATCATGCTGATACCTTTGTCGAAGTTGCCAGCAGTTACGTAACCATAACCGATATTGACCAGAGCATTACCATCCTTGGCTGCCTTGGCTTCAGTTTCGCTAGCTGCAAGGCCTTTGGTAGTCTCGGCTTGAGTCTTGTTTGCCATATCGCGCAAGCGTTTGTGACGGTCAGCGTCCTTGCCTTCACCCAGCACACCGGCCTTATAGCCAGCATCAATGACCTTAATCGCTTCGGCCGGGTAACCTGCCTGAATAGCGAACAATGACATGTCCATATAGTCGGCAGTCTTGGTAATTTGACCCAGAGCCAGTTTCAGACGCATCAAATCCAGTTTGAAACGCTCGGAATAGCCAGGTTTTCTCTCAATGTTATTGAGCAGGTTAACCCAGTATTCTTTTTTGCCGTGGAAAGCCACCATTTTTTCCAGCGCACTGGAATAAGTAGCCATATCTTTACGCTTCAATGCGTCATTGGACTGGTATTCCAGATTGGTCAGACTTGGTGTGCGACCTGATTTTTCATCTGCTGCCAGCTCAGCATTGATTTCCTTCATCGCCTTTGCACTGTCACCACTCTGCAACATGGCTTGTGTGAGGTAAGGACGCAACGAAGGATCTGTACCACCGTCAGC
Source organism: Undibacterium sp. Ji83W (assembly GCF_049340385.1). Classification (NCBI taxonomy): domain Bacteria; kingdom Pseudomonadati; phylum Pseudomonadota; class Betaproteobacteria; order Burkholderiales; family Oxalobacteraceae; genus Undibacterium; species Undibacterium sp. Ji83W. The sequence continues at coordinate 45,971 of NZ_JBMPOZ010000031.1, forward strand.
ATAGTAACGGTTATACCATTGTGCAGCTTTGCCATAGTTACCAGCTTTGAAATAACCATTCGCCAGCACCTGTATCATTTGCAACTGCTCTTTACCGCCCAACTTGTTTGCAGAAACGATGGTTTCTGCTGAACGGATCACGGTGTCATTATCACCAGCAGCAGAGGCGATAGACAGGCGCATGCGCTCTATCGTGAAATTTTCATTGACTGTCTTGCCGCCTACGCTATCGGCTTCATGAATCTTGGACAGCGCTTCCCTGAATTTCTTCGCTTTGTACAATTCACCGGCCCCGTGCACAATTTTGGCAATTTCAGGACGCAAGGATTCTTGAGCATAAGCTTGATTTGCTGCGATATTTGTTAATTCTGGAGCGGCTGCAAAGCCAATAGCTGCAAACAATACAGCAATACGAGACAAGCGAAGTTGCTTCATATGTTGATCTCTCAATCAATAAATTTAATAAACCTTGGGATTGCAGCTTAGAAATACGCAAAGCCCAACCCGCGAATATGAAAAATGGCAGGGGTAACCCTGCCAATTTTCTATCATACCTTAATAACTCAGCATTGATACGTCGAAAATGCCATGAAGTGCTTATTTATCACTTCAGGAACTGCTCATTCCCGACCATACCGATCTTGGTCACGCCCAGACGCTGTGCCGCCGCCATGACCGCAGCCACAGACTTGTAAGGCACAACAGCGACCGGACGCAGATGGATCTCAGGCTGGTCACCTGCAGGCATCGCTGCAGATTCAGCCAGCTTGGCTTCCAATTGAGGATGATCGACTGCCAAACCATTCCAAGACACCGTACCATCAAAGTCCACGTCGATGTTTACAACGACTGGTTCTTTCAATGGTGGAGGCGGCGTGCCTGTCGGCATATTCAGATTCACTGCATGATTCTGAATAGGAATGGTAATAATCAACATGATGATCAATACCAGCATGACGTCAATCAGCGGCGTCATGTTCATTTCTATCATCACTTCCGGATCGGCTGAACCACCG
>NZ_JBMPOZ010000032.1:0-46711 GCF_049340385.1 Undibacterium sp. Ji83W
AGGCATCGGTGATGCTGGCGACGCGGGCTTCGCCATCAACGGTAACGTAGGTAAATTTCTGGTAGCTGCCGTCTGTCTGGGTGATGCTGTCGATGAGATTACCAGCTCCTACATAGGTGTAGCTGGTGACGTAGACTTTGCCATCGGCGATGCTGGCGTCTTCCGGGCTCAGGTCGAGCAGGACCTGGCTGAGGCGGTTCTGGGTATCGTAACTATAACGGGTGTTGCTGGTGACTTTGCCATCAGCGGCGACGATGCGTTCCTGGGACAGGTTGTTGCCAGTATAGATAAATTCAACCGACTCGCCATTGGCGTTGGTGATCTTGGACAACAGATCACCGTTGTAGCTGTAGGTGGTGACGTTGCCGCTGGTGTCGCTGGCTGTGGCTAACTTCCACGTGCCATTACTGCCCTGGTAAGTTTCTGTCTGGTGGCTAACGGTGTCTGTCCATGTCCACGTCGTGCCGTCGCTGCTTAGGGTGTCGAATTCCGCATTACCGGGGACACCTACATAGAACTGCCTGGTCGCGTCGTAGACAAATTTGCTGACGCTGCCGTCTTGCCCTACGCGCTGGACTTCACTGCCAGCGGTATTTAATGTGCCTGTGAGGTTGGTGATGCGGCGATAGCCATTGATCCACCAGGCGTCACCATTGTCATCAGACATTTTTCCCTGGCTGTTATAGGTGCGTAATAAAGAAACATCATCACCACGACCTGCCAGAACGGCATCATTGTCTTGTATTACGACGTTGCCGGTCGCTACATTGACGTAGGTTTTTTCACCTGCCTTGTTTGATCCGGATTGCCCCAGATTACCGCGCCCGCCCAAAGGAGCCAATGAAGCCTGATTCAATCCAACGCCATTTCCACCAACGATAGCAACCATGTGATTTCCTAATATGTTTTATTCAATTGTTTGTTTGACAGGAGCAAACTGACTCAACTGTCATTGTTCAAGGCAATAGTCCAAACATTTGAGGAATTGTTAAGGTGAAATCGAAAATAATTTGCATATCCATTGATTATTTTTATATTTGATAATTTTTATTATAAAAATAAAGCAATAAATAAAAATATTCCGAATAAATGATGGCCTCTTAATTTTAATGAAATTTGTTTTTAAGCTATTTTCGTGATCAATGCTTGTTGAACAATCCGGCAAAATCCACACTTAAATCTGCTTACTTCCCAATTTGTTGGCTAGAATGACGCCGTGTTTGCGCATTTGCAGCAATAATTATTGGGAAATTTATCGATGAATACTTCTACTGCCCCGGGCTTTGATGACGTCTTGCAAGAGGCTTTACGCGTCAGTCAGGCAAATGACGGTCCGGCGGCCATCAGCTTGTTTCAGCAGGCGTTGACGCTCAACCCTCAGTCAGCGGCAACTTATTGCCTGCTTGGTGCGGAGTACATTACGCTTGGCCAGATCGCTGAAAGCGAGGCGGCATATGCGAATGCCTTGGTGCTGGCACCTGATTTCCACGTGGCGCGGTTTCAGTTGGGGCTCTTACAGTTCACGTCTGCCAGAGTGGCGGTTGCGCTGCTGACTTGGCAGCCATTATTGGCTTTAGGGGATGATAAGGCGCTAAAGTTGTTTGTGATGGGATTTGCGCATATGGCGCAGGATGAATTTGAAACGGCTGTAAATTACTTTGAACGCGGCATTGTTTTAAATGCCGATATCCCGCCACTGAACATAGATATACAGCGAGTGATATCTGAAATCAGAAGCTTGCAGGAAAAATCTGAATTACATGCCACGACTTCAACCAACACAACCCTGACATCTACGACAACAGAAGACCGCACGCAAGAAGCGGATGCGGACGTGCATTTCTTGCTCTCAAATTATCAACAGCAAGGGCCTTTACATTGAGTAGGCTCTGATATGAGCAAGTCGATTTCCCCTGAAATTGATACCGCTTCGCTGAATAATTTCGTCAATGCGACCTGCGTTTAGCTCAGCCCTACACGTGTCCGCTCATGCATCTTAAAATCAAAAGCCACCTTGCGGTGGCTTTTAGACTCTATTACCAAGATGGCATCACCGGCTTAGTTTCCTCAAAAAGGAGCGGGAGTGGGATCACGTTGGGCTATCCGCAAAAAGCTCCAATTCTGCGTCTCGACGTTCAAATCGAGACCAGATAAAAACATCAATTTATGTGTAGTAGTTTCGATTTGATCTGACAGTAAGGCCTTGCCAAAGGTGAGGTTACCCGGTTTGATAGAGGTGCGAATCTTTATTAAACCAGCGCGTAAGCGCCAAGGAATAACCTCATGAATAGTATTTCTCAGGACGTCATTAAACACAAGGTCGGCTTGCTCAACCTTGCTACTGAACTTGGTAACGTATCAAGGGCTTGCGAGGTGATGGGCTTTTCCAGAGATACGTTTTACCGTTATCAATCTGCAGTGGATATACCAACAAACCTTTGTTGATACCTATTCGAAATGGGCCGCTGTCAAGCTATACACTACGAAGACACCCATCACCGCAGCAGATCTGCTTAACGACAAGGTCTTACCCTTCCTGGAAGAGCAAGGTATGGGCTTAATCCGTGCTCCGACAGATCGCGGGACGGAATACTGTGGCCGACCAGAAACGCATGACTATCAGTTGTATCTGGCGCTGAATGATATTGAACACACCAAAACGAAGGTGCGTCAAACACCTATTATTGAAGTGAAACGGCGGCTAGATAGCCGCCGTTTAATTTAACAAGTCTCAACTACTTTGACAGAAATCTCAACTTCTGCGGCAAGAATCTCACCTTCTGTGGCACTTTACGTGACATCAGAAGTGAGGGCCAAACACTTCAGATGTGGTACGTACCATGACGCGGCTATTCGCCGGAGTAGAAATATTCGACCACACCCAGTTGTGATGCTCCACTATCTTTTCTGCCTTCAGGTGGGGCCTGTCGCCAGTGGTGTGCGCATCCGACAAGGCAATCACATCAAAGCCATGTGAGGCAGCGGCGCGTATTGAGGTGTCGACGCAAAATTCAGTCGTCAATCCACACATGATAAGAGTATGGGCACCTGTGATTTTCAGGTGCGTAAGCAAACCGGTACCAGCAAAAGAATCACAGGCTGTTTTATCGACAAAGACATCACCAGGCGTAAAAGGCAGTTCCTGTATGACTTCCCATCCGGCAGAACCGACTAAAGCATCATCATTGGCATGACGTACAAAGATAACCTGGCCACTATGTTCACGGGTATAGTCAGCTGCATGGCGGATACGGGCAATGACATTTGTCTTGTCAAAACGCGGGGTTACGCCGTGCAACCAGGCATTTTGCATATCGATAATGATTAAGGTATTCATTTGGCAACACCTCAAAGGCCTAAAGCCACATGATACTGCTTTCAGGCCTCATGCGTGCAGTGCAGCAATATTAAGCTTCGTTGTATGTGATCACATTTGCAAAAAACTTGTCAAACCAGCATAGTCTGCACCATTTCACTGGCAAACAGAGCGATCAAATGATCTGCCACCGCCCTTACCCTGGGTGAACGCCTGACATCATCATGCATGACCAGCCAGAGTTTTCTTTGCAAAGGACAGGCTTCTTGCTCAATACGGCACAGGTCGCGATGACTCTGGCGCAAATAATGGGGTATCACCGTCACCCCTACGCCAGCAGCGGCGCATTGTGCCAGCACCATCTGGTCATTGCTGCGCAGTATGACCTTACGCTGCCCCAGATAATCTTCCAGCCATTGATGGTGTGGCGTGGCAGAATTTTTTTCATAGGCAGCAAATTCCCAGTCTTGTTGCTGATGCTTCTTCAGATAGGCTTTGCTGGCATACAGTCCATATCCTATGCTGGCCAGCGGCTTGATGACCAGGCCCGCCGTTTGTGGGCGTGCCATTCTCAAAGCGATATCCGCTTCGCGCTTACCCAGACTGACATGATGACGTTCCGCCAGCAATTCCAGCTCCACACCTGCCAGGCTGCTACACAAATTCTTAAGCTGAGGTGCTAGTACGAACGTAGATAAACTTGGTGGTGCAGAAATGCGCACTACACCTTCCATTTTACTTGCACTGAGTGCTTTTCTCTCAAAGCTGAACCAGCGTTCTTCTACTGCCCGCGCATGCTCAACCAGCTCATGTCCTTCCGTGGTCAATTGCCAGCCTCGCACCAGCCTGTCGAACAGGCGTAATTTGAGTGCCGCTTCCAATGTATCGATGCGACGGGCAACTGTCGTATGCTCAACCTGCAGGCGACGTGCCGCCCCGGTCAATGTACCGCAATCGACCAGTGCCAGAAAATAACGTAAATCATCCCAATTCATCATGGTGCAATTATGCACAGTCCAAGCGAATTTTTCAGCAATTTTCTTTCTGACCTAATTTGACTAAGCTGCAAGTCAGCAATCGCAGTGATCACCGTGATCAGACTTGTGATCCGATCAAACCAGCAGAGAGAGAATATGCAAGCCATACAATTATTATCACAAGGTGGACCAGAAGTACTTGAAGTTCGTGATGTTCCCATGCCTGTTCCCAAGCAGGAAGAAGTGTTGGTGCGCGTTGATTATGCCGGCATCAACTACGCCGATGTATATCAACGCAACGGGCAAAACCCGGCTAGCCTGCCCTGCATACCGGGGGCAGAAGGCGCAGGCATCGTGGTCGAAGGCAATGCTGAGCTGCCACCCGGCACCAGGGTAGCCTGGCTGTCACAAGCTGGCTCTTATGCCGAATACCTGGCCATACCAGCGTGGAAACTGATCGTTTTGCCAGCAGAAATCAGTGCAAAGGAGGCTGCAGCCGCCATGTTGCAAGCAGTCACCGTGCAATATTTATGTGAGACCAGTTATGGCGTACAGCCCGGCGATACTGTATTGGTGCATGCTGGCGCTGGCGGCGTTGGTCTGTTGTTGACCCAGGTCTTGAAACACAAGGGCGCAACAGTCATCAGCACTGTATCCAGCACAGGAAAAGCAGAATTAGCGAGAGCTGCCGGAGCCGATCACGTGATTTTATATACTGAGACAGACTTCATCACGGCCACCAGGGATTTGACACAGCAAAAAGGCGTGCATGTCGTTTATGACTCAGTCGGCTTGAATACCTATCTTGGTAGCATGGCAGTATTGCGCCCGCTGGGCAGCCTGGTCTTGTTCGGTCAGTCCAGCGGCAATGTACCGCCTATCGACCCCATGCATTTATGCCGCCAGGGTTCACTGTTCTTTACTCGTCCCACACTCGCCCATCACGTCGCCGACGCTGAAGACCTCAAATACCGCAGCCAACGCGTTTTGGGCTGGTTACGCGAAGGCATATTGCGCCTACGCATACATCAGGTATATCCACTGCAGCAGGCTGCACAAGCACACGCTGATCTGGAATCGCGCCAGACCACAGGCAAATTGCTGCTGGCTGTAAGCGCAGACGCAAAAGCCGGATTAGCCGGAGACTAAGATGAGCAAAATATTTAAAAATATCGTCAGCCTGATCTGCCTCGTTGCCTTAAGTTTGCCTGCCTGCGCTTTCACAGAACAGGATGCAGACAAGAATGAACAGGCACAAAAATATCTGGCAGGTACCTGGGCACTGATAGCGGCACCTGAAATCCGCGCCGATGGCAGTCGCGGCGAAACCTTTGGTGCAAATCCACAAGGCTTGCTCATCATCGACGGCACAGGTAGATATTCCTTACAAATATACAGAGCGGAGCGCAGCAAGTTCGCCGCAGGCGACAAGCGCAAAGGCACAGAAGCTGAATACCGTGCTGCAGCGATAGATACCAGTTCGCATTATGGCCGCTGCTTTATCGACACCGAGAGGAATGTGCTGGTGTTCAGGATAGAACATGCATCCTTTCCGAATTGGGATGGCAGTGAACAGGCACGGCAATTTGAGTTAAAGGCTGACGTGCTAAGCTATCGCGTACCAGCCGACGCTAGTGGCAACGGCACTACTGCAATTTCGACCTGGAAGAAGTTACATTAGCAAAGCTTATTAAATACGTAAATGCTCCACCGCGGTCTGTGTTGAAACAGCCGCAGTCAGCAAGAACAAGCACTAATCCACTTGACTTAATACCAACCCCATGCGATCGTCCATGCTCTAAAAAATTAAAGTGCATGGGGAAAACACTAGCATGGATAGCTTTCAAAACAATGACTTTTCAACAAGTCAACAGACACCATCTGGCACGCTGCAACTGGAGTTCAGGGGCAGCGGCAGCGAATATTTCCGCATCTGGATAGTCAATTTATTGCTGAGTATTATCACCCTGGGTATTTACACCGCTTGGGCCAAGGTACGCCGCAACCGCTATATCTACTCCAGTACTCATCTCGGTGGCAGCAGTTTTGAATATCATGGCAATGCCATCGCCATACTCAAGGGCCGCATTGTCGCTTTCGTGTTTGTCTTTGGCTATCAACTGGCATTCAAATTCTCTATAGGCCTGGGCTTTGCGATGATGTTGATGATGGTCGCAGTCATGCCCTGGCTGGTCTGGAAGAGCTTGCAGTTCAAACTGTATAACTCCAGCTACCGTGGCATACGTTTTGGTTTCCGTGGCACCGCGGGTCAGGCATACAGCACCTTTTTGCTCTGGCCTTTGCTGGCAGGTTTCACTTTGTATTTATTGGCACCTGTATTTCACCAACGCCTGAAAAGATTCCAGCATAACGAAAGCCGTTTCGGCAGTACGCATTTTTCTTTCAATGCGGGCGTTGGTCAGTTTTATTGGGCCTACCTGGTTGGTGTAGGTATCATGCTGGCAGGCATTATTGTTATCAGCGTAGGTTTTGGCAGCACAGTGCTGGCACTGTTTGCTGGTGGCCGTGGGGCCAAAGTTGATGTTGCTGCAATAATGTCATTTGCCCTGTTTATGTTCGTCCTGTATATGTGGATGTTTGCCATCTACCCTATCTTCCTGACCTTGCTGCAGAACCTGATCTGGAACCATACCAAGCTGGGTGATCATCAATTCAAAAACAATCTGCAATGGGGTCGCATGACTTTCATTGCCATCACCAATATACTTGGCATTGTATGTACGCTTGGTCTGTTTATTCCTTTTGCGCAAATTCGTTCACTGCGGTATCGCGTTGAAAGCCTGGAACTGGAAGTAAACGGCAGCCTCGATGATTTCATCGCTGAAACGCAAGAGCAGGTCAACGCCACTGGCGAAGGCATGGCCGATTTACTGGATTTTGATTTATCTTTATGAACAAAGTTGCCGCCATCTATTTTGATGGCAAAACCTCGCGCCTGCACCATGTAGAATTTTCGGTGCAGGGCGACGTAGCCTATGTAAACGACCTCATCACTGGCCCTGACCAGCAAATCATCCGCAGTTGCCCTCTGTCTGAACTGCGGGTATCAGAACGTACCCGTCATGCCGCGCGGAAAGTCACCTTCAGCGATGGTGCTTATCTGGAAATCACCGATCATGCGACCTTCAATGTGATACTGGAAAATACTGGTTACCAGGATTCAACCGTGGTTCAACTGCAGCAAAGCTGGACTGGCACACTGGCAGCACTGGCCGCTGTCATCATCACACTTACTGTGGGTTATGTCTACGGCCTCCCCGCCGCATCACGCGTCGTAGCGTTTTCCGTTCCGGTATCGGTAGAACGCAAGCTGGGTGATGGTTTGCTGGCGTTTTTGGACAAGCATATATTCCAGCCATCAAAACTGCCGGCCGCAAGGCAGGCTGAATTGAGTGCACGTTTCCAGAGCCTGCGACCACCGCGCAGTGGTAGTCCGAAATATCAACTGGTGTTCCGCAAAAGCGCCATAGGCCCAAATGCCTTTGCGCTACCATCTGGCGACATTATCATCACCGATGAGATCATTGCGCTGATGAAGGACGATGATGCGGTAATGGGCGTACTGGCGCATGAACTGGGCCATTTGCATGAGCGTCACCTGACGCGCCGCATCATACAAAGCTCAGCGGTCGGCGCTGCGGCGACTTTGTTGTTTGGTGACGTATCAGCAGTCATTGCCAATATCCCGACCCTGATGCTGGATATGAAGTATTCGCGTGATGCTGAGACTGAGGCAGATGACTACGCCATGCAAATGCTGGATGCCAATGGCATCGCCCGCGAACACCTGGCAGCGGCCTTTGAAAAGCTGGAAGCCCTGGCTCCTGGCGTATCGCCCTATATATCCAGCCACCCCTCTGGCAGCGAGCGTGTCATGCGCATACGCGGTAATAATTGAGATCAGGTAGAAGCCAGCAATGATCTGGCTTCTACGTTCTACCAACCTCTATAGCAGATACTGCAAACACAATATCCAAATAATCAGCACCCGTAGTCAAGGTGCTGATTGTCATTCATGGGGTGCTTTTGGCAACAGTTGCAGCATCAGATTTCACCGGTTTTAGTGTCTGCAAACGCTGCTCCAGTAATTTCAGACGTCCACGTATTTCTTCACCAACTGAAATTTGCGGATTGGAATACCCGTCGCTCTTGCCTGCTTCTTCTTCACGCTGTTTGATGACGGGTCTTGCCGCTGCATGCGCTGCTTCAAAAGACAGGGTCTTGTTGCGCAATTGTTCGTCATACATGGCGCGACCAAAGAAGGTGAGATCGGATTTACTGCCACAGCCATAAGAAGTATGATCCGCATCCGACGCCGTCATGATCAGGGAATTCGCATCCGACAAGGGTGCCACCCAGTTACCCGCATAACAGGCAGATATGGAAATGACGCGGTATTTGATACCCGCCTCATCCAACCAACCCTTCAAGTCTTCTGGTGTGACGGATTTGACGCTGAGTGGCCACATGCCGGCAGACAATTCACCGTCACTGGCACCGTGAGAAGACATATGCAAGAACAGGATATCTTCATTGACATCCATGCGCTTGGCCATGTGTTGTATGGCCCGCTGCAAATTCAATGGAGTAGCCCAGGGTAAGCTATTGATGGTTCCTGGATTATTCGCCAGTTGCAAGCTGCGTCCAACGGCATCAAAGCGGTTTGCCATCACTTGGGTGACCATGCTGGTTTCATTCAGGAAGACTTTTTCTTCACCATAAGGGGCAAAGCTCAGGCTATACAGGTCAATAACGCCTGGCCTTTGTGCCTGAATATCAGCCAGTTTTTGATTCAACAAGGCGGCTTGCTCTTCAAAAACCTCCTGGCTAATTTCTGGTGATTTCTCACCACCTTCTTCATCGTTTCTTTCTACATACTTCGGATACCAGAAATGTGGGGGATTGGTGGTGATTTGCATAGCTATACTACTGAGCGTCACTAAGAATATAAGCGCTATGGACGAAACACGGCGATCACATGCCCTCCACAAAAAGACTGACTGAATTGCTATTGTTAACAAGAATGGTGCAAGATAGATCAGCCAACTAATGACCTGGCTAAAACTGTCATACGTGATCCCCCCCAGGTACATTGCCAGGCAAAAAGGCAGATTAAAGATCAAGGACAGAAACAGGCCTTGCGCCATGGATAGTACAAATAAATGACTGGCGCTGGGTGCAACACTGCCATTTTCTCCATCTGGATTAACAGGATTACGGCGTAAGCTGAAGCAAAGCCAGGCCCATGATGCAAAGGCAAACCAGTTTGCGCCTATGGCACGAAAATGGAAATCAGCAGGCCCAGCTATTGCCAGCCGCTGCAAGCACATCGTAGTCAGTATGTACCCAATAACCAGGATCAGCATGACGAAGGGCGAGGCAGGTATTCCTTCCCAGCGTGGGTGCTTCAAGAAGCTGGTTCTTAAAACCTCGCTTACTAAACGGGGCCATCCTGTTTTTTCTTCTGTACCTTGGTTTACCAATGAGATGGCAGGAGCCTGCGGTTCCACTCCGCTTCCTGCTTCTCCAAATTCATTTGCGGTATTGGTGATGTTGGATTCTGACATAAAAATTCAATATGATAATTACTGGGATTAAGTTTAAATTGGACGGTATTCGGAAGATTGACTGACAAATTCACTTTGCATAACTAAGGTCAAGCGACAAAGTTAGCGAGGCAAATTTATGCAATCAAAAAAAGACTGGCTCTATCTCTAACTTGACTGCAAATTTGACATACACATCTGCCTGCACTGCCTGTGCCAGCGCTCTCACCTCTGCCCCGGTGGCACCGCCATGATTAACCAGTACCAAGGCCTGCTTTTCATACACGCCTGCCTTGCCTAGTTGTCTTCCCTTCCAGCCACACTGATCTATCAACCAGCCTGCTGCCAGTTTGTAGTCACCATTATCCTGTTGATAGCTAACCAGCTTGGGATACACAGTCAGCAAACTGTCACGCTGGCTTGCCGGTACAATCGGGTTTTTGAAAAAACTGCCCGCATTACCTATTCGGGACGGATCAGGTAATTTGGCCTGGCGTATGGCAATGATGGCGGCACTGATATCCCTGGCTGTCGGGCTGTCAATCTGGTGCTGGCCCAAGTATTGTGCAACATCAGCATAAGCCAATCTTGCCTGCCAGCGTTTTGGCAAAGCAAAACGTACACTGACGATGACCATGCGGTCTTTATATTCCTGCTTGAAGATACTGTCCCTATAAGCGAAACGGCATGTAGCCTTGTCAATGTCGACTTGTTCTCCAGTGACAAAATCAAAGGCTGTCAGGCTGGTGAAGACCTCCTGAATTTCAATTCCATAAGCACCGATATTCTGTATGGGTGCAGCCCCCACCGTGCCAGGTATCAGGGACAGGTTTTCCAGTCCACCCAAGCCCTGCTCCAGCGTCCACAGCACAAATTCATGCCAGTTCTCGCCCGCTGCGGCTTGCATATAAACATAATTCTCATCTTCACCAAGAATTTGCCTGCCCTTCAAGCCCATATGCAAGACCAGGGCATCAACCTGGTCAGACAAAACAAGATTGCTACCACCACCCAATATCAGGCGAGGCATAGCCTTGAGATCAGCATCAGCAAAGATCGCTTGCAGTTGCGCCAGTTGTTCTATACGCAAAAACTGGCGGGCACGGGCCGCTATACCAAAGGTATTCAGGCTTTGCAGAGAATAATCTGCTGAAAATGTGAGTAAATTCGTCATAAGAGCCAAATTATAGCCTTTGCTCTCTCATGCCTGCCTGCATTTGCTAAAATGACGCTTAATTCATAATTTTAAGCAAGGAAGCAAGATGCCCTCATTTGATACCGTCTCTGAAGCCAATATGGTTGATGTCAAGAATGCCATTGATCAAACCAATAAAGTGGTCACCAACCGCTTCGACCTGAAAGGCAGCAGTGCCAAAGTTGAACAAAAAGACCGTGAATTGACTATCTACGGTGATTCTGAATTCCATCTCGACCAGGTTCGTCTGGAATTGACCATGACGCTGGCCAAGCGCAATGTCGATGTGCGCTTCCTGGACATGGGCAAAATAGAAAAAATTGGTGGCGACAAAGTCAAACAAGGCATCAAGGTCAAAAACGGCATAGAAACCGAAGATGCCAAGAAAATTGTCAAAGCCATCAAGGACAGCAAGTTGAAAGTACAAGGCAGCATACAAGGTGATGCAGTGCGCGTGACTGGCACCAAGCGTGATGACTTGCAAGCCGCAATGGCGATGTTGCGCAAGGAAATCAAGGACCTGCCTTTGGAATTCAATAACTTCCGCGACTGAACCAGCATGCGCTTGCCTGTGAAAAAACTGAAACTTTTAAGTACCCTGTGCCTGCTGGGCTGTGCTGCAATGGCTCATGCCACTGATATAGGCGTGGTCGGTTTATTTCCTGGCAAAGCTATCCTGGTGGTAGATGGTGCGCCACCGAAGACGTATACCGTTGGCAGCAATATCAGCAGCGACGCCAAGCTGGTCGATGCTGACCGTGAATCAGCTACTGTCGTGATCAATGGCAAGCGCAAAGTACTGACCATGGGGCAAACCGTACATCGTTCTGCGCCAAGCAGTGGCAACAGCGTTGTCCTGAAAGCAGGTGATCGCGGTCATTTTATGGCACCGGCCATGATCAACGGTGTCGGCATCAATATGCTGGTGGATACGGGTGCCAGCCTGATCGCTTTGCCGGCTGCAGATGCAATCAGGCTAGGCATTAATTACAGGCAAGGCAGGCAAGGCACCGCCAGTACTGCAGGTGGTGTAGTCCCTACTTATCTCATCAAACTGGATACCGTAAAAATCGGCGATGTTGAATTGCATCAAGTGGAAGCCTCCATCATCGAACAAGGCCTGAACGTACCCTTGCTAGGCATGTCCTTCCTGAACCGCATGGAAATGCGTCGTGAAGGGGATCAGATGACCTTGACGAAGCGGTATTGAGACTCATAGCACTAACTTGTACATCAACGATTAATTGCAACAGGTTCTGCGCTCTCAGGTCGTTCTGGTATTTCGGCCAACAGACATCGCGCACGTCTGTTGGCACATTAAGTCCACATCAAATTCAAGTAATTACTGCGCTGGCTTCAATAAGACTGCTTCAACCGTCTTTGCTTGACGGATTCTGCCAAGTCTTCGAGAACCTTGATGCTTGATTCCCAATCGATGCAACCGTCAGTCACTGACTGTCCATAAACCAGTTCTTTACCTGGTACCAGATCCTGGCGACCAGCAACCAGATGGGATTCAATCATGACGCCGACAATGCGAGTGTCGCCATCGGCAATTTGTTTGCCGATATCAGCGCAAACCGGGATTTGGTTGGCGGGATTTTTTGAGCTGTTGGCGTGCGACGCATCTATCATCAGGCGTGATGCCAGGCCGTTGCTGGCGATGTCCTTGCAAGCTGCATCAACACTGACAGCATCATAGTTAGGTGTTTTACCGCCACGCAAGATGATATGGCAATCTTCATTGCCATTAGTGGAAACGATAGCCGAATGGCCGCCCTTGGTGACTGATAAAAAATGATGTGGCTGCGATGCAGCCTTGATCGCATCAACGGCGATTTTGACATTACCGTCTGTACCGTTTTTGAATCCTACCGGGCAAGACAAACCGGATGCCAGCTCCCTGTGGACTTGTGACTCTGTGGTGCGGGCACCGATTGCACCCCAGCTGATCAGGTCAGCTATGTATTGCGGGCTGATGACGTCGAGGTACTCAGTACCTGCAGGCAAGCCGAGTTCATTGATGTTCAGCAGCAGTTCTCGGGCAATGCGCAGACCATCATTGATGCGGAAGCTGTTATCGAGGTAAGGATCATTGATGAGCCCTTTCCAGCCAACGGTAGTGCGTGGCTTTTCAAAGTACACGCGCATGATGATTTCCAGCTCACCGGCAAAGCGCGGGCGCTCTGCTGCCAGGCGGTGTGCATATTCCATCGCTGCCTTGGTGTCATGAATGGAGCATGGGCCTATCACGACCATCAATCTGTCATCCTGACCATGCAGGATGCGGTGCAGGGCTGTACGGGCATTGGCTGCGGTTTCCGACGCTTTCTCGGAACAGGCAAACTCACGTATCAAATGTGAGGGTGGAACCAGTTCCTTCATTTCGCGTATGCGTAAATCATCGGTGCGTTGCATGTTTTCTCCTGGTAAATACTAAAAAATATAAATCTATTCGCGTGTTAAACAGCAAGACCTGAAGACTTACCACAGAGGCACGGAGACACAGAGGGGGCACAGAGTAAATTCCATAAACTCTAGAATTTCATGTATTACCTGATTCGTTTTCCTCTTGCTCTTCTCTGTGTCTCCGTGTCTCTGTGTTGAGGGGTCTTGTTTAAAAAAAGCCATATCTATTCATTAAAACCTAAGCAAAAAAAAACCGCCTGATCGGGCGGTTTTTTAGAATTTTGGTTTGGCTCTTTTTCTTCGAGTGCTTACCGTCTTTCCACCGCCGCTGGCTTGGAATAGCTAAAATAAAAGAAGAAAAAGAAAGCAATGTGTTTCATATCAATATTTGCGTAGTATTCGGCTCAATTATTGTTTTTACATGGTTTCACTCGCCAAAACGAGTATTTCAAAACTATAGTGCCTCAGAATTCAGCAATTTGCAAGAATGTTCCCGAAATAAGCTTATTCATTTTTTGACACTTGCATGCATTCATACTCGTTCATACTCATTTTTTCCACAATGGTGGTGGCTCTGGTGGAATATCCCCTTGATTAGGATAAGCGCCAGGTACCGGGGCTTTTCTTTGGATGGCTGCTACTTGCGGCGTATTGCGGTTCATCCAGTTACGCAATTCATTCAGGTTGGCAGCGATATCGGCACGGTTGGGTGCCAGGCGGTTTGCCCGCTCCAGCAGGTTGAGCGCTTTTTCATTATCGCCTTGCGCAGCCAGAGCCACCGCCTGGTTATTCAATGCGGAAGCATCAAACGGGTTGATCTTGGCGGCTTCTGCAAATTTTTTACTGGCTGCACTATTATTTCCTTCCGCGAGGAAATTACGGCCTTCTGCATTCGGGTCTTGCGCATACGCATTTGCAACTGCACCTAGTACCAGCAAACTGGTACCGAGCATTTGAATAATTGATTTCATGACTTTCACGATCTCTAACTTTCTAAAAATTCTTAGTTACCCTGACTCAGTTACCCTGGTAGTAAGCCTTGGGAGCGACAGGCGGGAATGCTACCGGGGGCTTGCGTGGCTCAAAACTATAGCGCAGATATAAAGCCGCCGAGGTGTCATTGAAATCACCCGAGTTGTCTGCGCTGATCTTGCCACCCAGGAATAAATGCGGGGTCAGCTGGTATTCGGCTGCTCCACCCACTTTAAACGCAAACGCGGTCCTGGTCTGACCAGGGTAGCTGGTCTGAATGTTGATGCCGGGGTTGGCTGCGGCAAATTGTTCTAGCTCTGCCTGGTCTGCTGCTGAATTCGGATAATACAGGGCGGACAGTTCTCGGAAGTGCTGGACACCGAGCGAGGTGGCGAGCTGATAAGAGAATCTGCCTTTGCGTCCTGCTATCTCCAAAGGAATACCGAGCGCGACATAGGATTTGGGGCTGAAGTAGCCACCATGTCCATAGGTGAAGTAGCGCAGGTTTTTGTTGTAGAAGAAGGAGGTGAGTCCCAGCCCGGTGGTGAAGCTGAAGTCATTGGTTTTGTAGGCGCGCCAGTAGGCTCCGACACCAACTTCTGCTTCGGTATTCTTGGCGACGTTTTTACCTGTGAGTCCGTAGTAACCGAGGGTGGCGTAGACGCCACCATCTTCGCCATCGTAGGAGGTGTCGATCTTGACGCCAGTACGGGTAATACCACCCCAGGTGAGTCCGTAGAGACTGTCTTTGGCTCCGGCATAGGAGAGGTAGCTGTCGGTGACTGAGCGTCTGGCGATTTCTATACCTAAGCTGGCACCATCGTCGCTACCACTCCAGCGCAGGCCGCCGACTACGTTCTGGACGGGGAAGCCTATGGGGCTGGAGCCTATGTCGGCTCTGACACCTGCCATTTCGTAGCTGAGGTTGAGGGCGCCGCCTTTGGCTTCTTCATCTAGTGTGGCGACGTTGGATAAACCTTGCTGGCGGGCGATGGTGGTGAACGGGACTTTGCTGTATTTGGCGCGTTCTACCACGATGGCGTTGCGGCCAAACTGGCCTGAGATGGCGGGGTCGTTCAAATACAGGGTGCCTGCATCCACTACAACGGGGATGATCTTGAGGCCGAACTGGCCGAGACCCAGGGTGTTGATGCGGGCTTCGATCGGGATTTCTATATCGGTCAACGCGGACAGGCCTTTTTCTCCGCTGCGTGTTCTTGTGGCGACTTCGACTGAAACCTCTGTACGCTTGAGTTCGTTGATCGAGTCGATTTCTTTCAACAAAGCCGCTTCTTCGGCGCTCACATTGGCTGCCTTGACTGGCCTCGCTTTGCTTACCTGGGCTACGTTAGCGGGGGCAGCGGCATATTGTTGCGGCACAGGTACTGGTGCGGCTGAATAACTGGTCTTGGGTGGTACATAAGGTGTTAGTGGCGCATTGCTGGCACTGCTAGCACCGCTACTACTGGCATCGTAATTACTTCTGGGCGCAGTCTGATTTTGCAACAAATTAGCTTGTACAGGTGCCGCTTGAGTCAACGGACTACGGCTCAAATTTGCCGGTGGAATCTGATATACAGTAGCGGCCCCTGTCCCACTGCTGACATTACCGCTGGAACCACCCTGCACTGCCGCAGGCACTGCATTGCTTGCATAGGCTTGCTGAGTTACAGGCATAGGTGCGGATACAGGTGCAGGCGCTTTATTAAATGCGCTGGCAGGCAGTTGCGGAATAGTCGCCATAGCTGGTGGCGCAACGACCACCGGATTCGTTGCACGGGTTTGTGCAGGCGCCATGGTTGTAGCTGGCAGTTGCGGTATCACGTACTGCGGTGAAGCTTGTGTTGGCTGAGGTACCTGCGCGTATTGAGGTTGTGCATACTGCGGCTGCATATATTGAGGCTGTGCAGCCTGCAAAGGCACACCTACCGGAGCAAAAATGGCGCTCCTGGGATTAGGTGCCAGTACCTGTGGCGCAGGTGTGGCATAAGATGCGACTGCAGTCTGCGTTCTGCCGCTGCGGTCAGCAAAGGGATTGACGCTGAATTCATTGACATTGCCTGGCTGGGCTTGCGCGACCAGGCGTATCCCATTTGCACCCATATCAGTACCCGGCCTTTGCGCCTGTTCCAGCGCCAGGGCTTGCCTGAAGTATTCAAGAGCCTTACCACTATTACCGCGCGCACGTGCCAGGTTACCGGCCAGGGAAATAAAACGCGGATTAGCTGGCTGCTGTTGCATCAGCGTTGCCAAGTGCTGTTCTGCAGTGTCAAAGTCCTTGACCTGTATGGCGGCATATACCAGACCTTGCAAGACTTCAGGATTATCGGGTTCTGATTGCAATACGCGTTGATATAAATCCTTGGCAGAATCAGTATCACCCGCAGAAGAATAGATGCGTGCCAAAGCCAGCAATAATAAATTGTCTTCAGGGTCAGCCATCAACATGGGCTGAATAAAATTGAAAGCGCTGGCATAGTCACCCGCTTCGCGCGCGCGCTCGGAATAACGCATCGAGACTATGCGTTGCAAGTCTTTGTAATCAGTAACCTCTTCTGCCGTCAACTTGGGCATATCGGCAACCTTGCGCATGACAGCCAGCACTTCAGCTTCCTGATTTGCCCGCAACAAGGCCATGCCATATTGCAGCAACAAACCTGCCTGGGGATTAGGTGTGCTTTCTACTGCACGCTTGACCAGTGCCAAACCATGTGCAGGATCACCGACCTTCATATGAAAGGCCGCGATGATGCCAACAAATTCTGCATCATTACCGGCAGTATTTTCTATGATACCGAGCAATTCGCGCGCTCTTGCGGTATCGCCGCGGTTGACAAAGACATTCAGACGATCAACCTGCACCCTGGTCCAGAGACGCTTTTGCAGTTCGAACATTTCCGGTTTTCTGGCAGCGGCAGGCAGGCGCTCCAGCGTTATCAAACCTTCCCACCATAATTGCTGCATGGCGCTCAGCAAGGCGCTGGCATACAGGGCTTCGGCCTGTGGATTTTCTACATTGGCGATGGCATCCATGAGGGCACGTGCTGCGCCTGGGGCATTCTGGCCCAGATAAATCTTTGCCAAAGCAATGCGCAACCAAGGGTTGTCAGGCGTGATCAGCACCGCATCTTCCAGATTGGCCTGCGCCACGGCGATATTACCCGCTGCTTCAGCCGCCTTGGCCTTGTCCCATAGCTGCGTTGCCTTTAATTCAGACAACACCGTCATCTGGCGCGGCGACATATAGGCGCTCAACTCTTCCAGATCCTTGATGCGCTTCTGCAGAGCCAACAGGCCTATCAGACTGTCCAGCGCACCCAGATTTTTTTTATCGTCACGCAATACCAGACGGAAATTTGCTTCGGCACCGACCACATCATTTTCTGCCAGCAAGGCATCGCCTAGCTGCAATATGCCGACCGCTTCCTTGGGGTCCATTTCCACTGCTTTGCGCAACAAGGCAATGCCTTTGCTGCTATTGCTGTCTTCAAATGCAGTACGTGCATCGGCAATCATGCCCCAGTAATTGGCACGGTCAAAGGCTGGTTTCCATTGATCCTTGCGATTGGAAGGTGACAATTCCACCGCTTTTTGCAAGAGCGTGCGCGACTCGACAAATTCATCCTGGCGCATTTTTACCAGGCCCATGCCACCGTACCCGGCAGAGTCTTTGGGATGCGATTTGATCAAAGCCTGAAAAGCAGCTTCCGCTGTTTTCAGATCATTGTCGTCAAGTGCCTTGAACGCAGCGATGCGTGCTTTTTCTGGTGCTTCACTTCCCGACTTTGCCTGTATCTCGCCCTTATTACTGGTTTTGGACTCGGACCTGGATTCAGCCTTAGATTCTGGCTTGGATTCGGCCTTGGCAACAACCTCAGGTTTCGGTGCAGCTTCTATTTTTTGCTTGCTTTCGGCTGCGGCCTGCACTGCCGTGCTTTGCTTGGCTGCTGCCATGAGCTTGGCCGGGTTGGGTTTTTCTTCTGGCACTACCGGTGCGGCAGGGTGACTTAAACTGGCAAGACGTTCGCTGATGACTTGATCATTCGGGAATTTATCGAGATAACGGCGGAAGTGCTTGGCGTTTTCATTCTTCACGCCCATCCAGCTCAAGGCCTGGCGCCATGAATCGCCAGCTTGCTTGCCCACGTCCGCCTTGACGGTCAATTGCTCCAGCGCCGCCATACCTTCCACGCGGGTCGGTTCACGATAGGTCAACACCTGTGCGTACGCCAATGCATAGCGGGTATTACCCGGATTTTCTTTTTGCAGTTTTTCCAGGCCACGTTTGGCATCGGGATAGCCCGCCTTGGTACCTGCCAATACCTGGAAATATTCGAAAGCGGCGTCGCCCTTGAGTTTGGAAGGGTCGCCCATTTGCTTATAGGCTTCTACTGCACTGTCGGCATCACCCTGCTTTGCCAGTTTGCGCGCTTCTTCCAGTTGTCCGCCGCTACTACTGCCTCCCTGCAGGACGGCATTTTCAGCTGTGCGCAGTTGGGTGATCGTTGCTTGCGAACCGCGGAGTTTGGAATAATAAGACTTCGCCTGTGCTGTATTACCGGCCTTGGCCTCAAATAAAACCAGTGCCAGCAAGGCGTCGGCATTGGATGGTTCTATTTTTAATACTTTGCGCCAGGCATCAGCCGCATTTTCATCCTTGCCACGCTGTGCCCAGAATTGCGCCTGTTCTTTCAATTGTTGCGTCAAAGGGGAATTAGCGAGAGCCGTCCCGCTTTCCAGATATGCCGTCAAAAGCGCCAGTACCAGCGCTTTCTTCTTAAAAGTCATTCATGTCCCCTTTTCACTTCTTGGCTGGTGAGCGTATTGGCTAGCGATGTCTTATATACAAACACTCACTTCACCAGCATTTTGAAGTAAGCCAAGCTAAATAGGAAGTGTATGTGTGGCAGGAATTGTAAATCTATTGTAAATCCAATAAAAAAACCGCTCTATCTGAAAGATTTGAGCGGTTTTTTCGTATTTTTCGTATTTTTCGTATTAATAGCTTTACTGCCTAATTCCCCTGATAGTAAGCCTTGGGAGCGACAGGCGGGAATGCTACCGGTGGCTTGCGTGGCTCAAAGCTATAGCGCAGGTATAAAGCCGCCGAGGTGTCATTGAAATCACCCGAGTTGTCTGCGCTGATCTTGCCACCCAGGAATAAGTGCGGGGTCAGCTGGTATTCGGCTGCTCCTCCCACTTTAAACGCAAACGCGGTCCTGGTCTGACCAGGGTAGCTGGTCTGGATGTTGATGCCGGGGTTGGCTGCGGCAAATTGTTCTAGCTCTGCCTGGTCTGCTGCTGAATTCGGATAATACAGGGCGGACAGTTCTCGGAAGTGCTGGACACCGAGCGAGGTGGCGAGCTGATAAGAGAATCTGCCTTTGCGTCCTGCTATCTCCAAAGGAATACCGAGCGCGACATAGGATTTGGGGCTGAAGTAGCCACCATGTCCATAGGTGAAGTAGCGCAGGTTTTTGTTGTAGAAGAAGGAGGTGAGTCCCAGCCCGGTGGTGAAGCTGAAGTCATTGGTTTTGTAGGCGCGCCAGTAGGCTCCGACACCAACTTCTGCTTCGGTATTCTTGGCGACGTTTTTACCTGTGAGTCCGTAGTAACCGAGGGTGGCGTAGACGCCACCATCTTCGCCATCGTAGGAGGTGTCGATCTTGACGCCAGTACGGGTAATACCACCCCAGGTGAGTCCGTAGAGACTGTCTTTGGCTCCGGCATAGGAGAGGTAGCTGTCGGTGACTGAGCGTCTGGCGATTTCTATACCTAAGCTGGCACCATCGTCGCTACCACTCCAGCGCAGGCCGCCGACTACGTTCTGGACGGGGAAGCCTATGGGGCTGGAGCCTATGTCGGCTCTGACACCTGCCATTTCGTAGCTGAGGTTGAGGGCGACGCCTTTGGCTTCTTCATCTAGTGTGGCGACGTTGGATAAACCTTGCTGGCGGGCGATGGTGGTGAACGGGACTTTGCTGTATTTGGCGCGTTCTACCACGATGGCGTTGCGGCCAAACTGGCCTGAGATGGCGGGGTCGTTCAAATACAGGGTGCCTGCATCCACTACAACGGGGATGATCTTGAGGCCGAACTGGCCGAGACCCAGGGTGTTGATGCGGGCTTCGATCGGGATTTCTATATCGGTCAACGCGGACAGGCCTTTTTCTCCGCTGCGTGTTCTTGTGGCGACTTCGACTGAAACCTCTGTGCGCTTGAGTTCGTTGATTGAGTCGATTTCTTTCAACAAAGCTGCTTCTTCGGCACTCACATTGGCTGCCTTGACTGGCTTGGCTTTGCTGCTGTTGCTATTAGCAACAGCATATTGCTGTGGCACCGGCACTGCCGCCGTGTAGCTGACTTTGGGAGGCACATAAGGGCTGGCTGGTGTGTATTGGGCCAGCATGGTTTGCCCTTCAGGATAAGGGCTTTGCATGGTCGCGCCATTACTGTAGGTATCCGACCTACCACGGTTTGGCTCTGGTGGCGCACCGACTGCCGTTGGCATCTTGGGCTGCAAGGTATTGGCAGGTGGCGGCGCAGAACCCGCAGGCACACTGGCTGGAGCCGGCTGAGTTTTTGGAGCTACAGGCAAGCTCGGTAAGCTTGGAATAGTTTTGGGCACTGCACTGCCGGGCGCTACATTATTCAGTGGAACACCCGCTGGCGCAGGAGGCGTAGTCAGTGGCTTGCCGACTGGCGCAAATATACCGCCGGTAAAGTTACTGTTTGGTGCCTCTTTCAGAGCTGGCCCTGACGTTGCTGTCGGCGCGACCGTTTTCAATTGCGGTTGTTGCGAGGTAACTACGCCGCCAGATTTACGGTCAGCAAAAGGGTTCACCTTGAAATCATTCACCGTGGTGGCAGGCGCAGTATCCACCAGACGCAAACCATTCGGGCCTGAACCGACCACGGTTTTTTGTGCCTGCTCCAGCGCCAATGCTTTTTTGAAGTAACTGAGGGCACGGCTGTTATTGCCCTGTGCCCTGGCGACATTGCCTGCCAGTGCCAGGTAACGCGGATTATCAGGTTCCTGGCGCAGCAGCACACTCAGGTATTTTTCTGCGTTCTCCAGATCGCGCGCTTCCATTGCTGCGTACACCAGGCCTTGCAAGACTTCCGGGTTTTCTGGGTCGTTTTGCAAAACCTTGACATACAATTCCCGCGCAGATGCAGCGTCACCTGCTGCGGTATAAATACGTGCCAGTGTCAGCAACAACATGTCGTCGTCGGGTGTTGCGATCAGCATGGGTTGTATGTAGGCGTAGGCCGTTGCATAATCGCCCGCTTCACGGGCGCGTTCTGCATAGCGCATGGCCAATACTCTTTGCAATTGAGTGAAGGCGAGAATTTCTGCCTCTTGCAGATTGGGCATGGCTGCGACCCTGCGCATGGTGGCTTCGAGTTCACCTTCCTGATTTGCCTGCATCAGCGTACCAGCGTATTGCAAGAGCAAACCTGCTGCCGGTTTGGGGGTGTTTTGCACGGCCTCGCGCAACATGGCATAACCGCGTTCCTTATTTCCCAGTTGTATGTACAGATTCGCCATGGTACCGGTGAATTCCATATCATTGCCTGCGACCTGCTCTACGTTCGCCAGGATGTCTTTGGCCAAACCTGTATTGCCGCGCTTTGCCAGCAAAGTAATGCGGTCTATCTGCACCCTGATCCAAAGGCGTTTTTGCAGGTCTACCATTTCTTTCTTGCGTGACGCTGTCGGTATTCTTTCCAGTGTATTCAATGCTTCCCACCAGAGTTGCTGCATTTCGCTGAGCAAGGCACTGACATATAGCGCTTCAGGATCAGCTGCCTCAACATTGGTCATGGCTTCGATCAAGGCCCTTGCCTGCCCTGGCATATCGCGCTTCAGATAAATCCTGGCGAGTGCCATGCGTAACCAGGCATTGTCCGGCTTGATCATGATGGCATCTTCCAGCATTTTTTGCGCTGTATTGATGTCACCTGCAGCTTCGGCTGCCTTGGCTTTATTCCATAAATCTTCTGACTTCAGGTTAGCGATAATTGCCAGATGACGCGGTAACATGATGCTGCTCAGCGCTTCCAGATCAGTGATGCGTTTTTGCAAAACCAGTACGCCAATCACACCATCCAGAGCCCGGATATTGGTTTTATCTGCATCGAGCACACGGCGATAATTTTCTTCAGCGCCTTTCAAATCATTTTCTGCCTGTAAGGCATCAGCAAGTTGCAAGATACCGGCAGGTTCCTTGCCATTATGGGCAATCGCCTTGCGCAAGAAATCTATACCCTTGGCACTGTCGCCATCTTCAAAGGCATTCCTGGCTTCTGTCACGGTTGCCCAGTAGCTGGCATCGTCAGAGGCTTGCTTCCATTGGTCCTTGGATTGCGATGGAGAATAATCTACGGCTTTTTGCAGGAAGCTGCGCGCCTCTATGAATTCTTCCTGGCGCATCTTGACCAGGCCCATGCCACCATAGCCTATCGGGTTTTTGGGATAATTTTTGATCAGGCCCTGAAACTCTGCTTCAGCGGCCTCGATTTGATTGTCGTCCAGTGCTTTAAAGCCAGCGACACGGCTTTTCTCTATGGGATTTTCTGCCACTGGCTTGGGTTTTGGTACAGCTTTTTCAGCTTTCTCAATCTTCTCTGCTTTATCTATTTTCTCGGCAGCCTTGCTTTCACTTGGCTTGACGGTATGAGCAAGCGGAGGAGTCGGAGTAGCAGCAGGAGTCACGGTGGGGGGTACTGCCGGTGCTACCACAGTTTTGGACAAGCCCGCCATCCTGTCCCGGATAAGTTGATCATCAGGATGCTTGTCGAGATAGTGACTGAAGTATTTGGCATTTTCAGGCTTCATTCCCATCCAGCTCAATGCCTGACGCCAGGATTCTGTGGCTTGCTTGCCGACATCCGGCCTGTTACCCAGACCTTCGAGCAGCGCCATACCCTCTACTCTGCTCTGCTCGCGGTAGGTCAGCACCTGGGCATGGGCGAGTGCGTATTTGCTATTGCCTGGATTTTCCTTGATCAGTTTTTCCAGTCCCTTACGGGCTTCGGCATGGCCGTTCTTGGTACCACCGAGGACCTGGAAATACTCGAATGCGGCATCACCTTTGAGTTTGGAGGGGTCACCTATTTGCTTGTAGGCGTCGACTGCTGCCTCGGTATCGCCCTGTTTGGCAAGCATGCGGGCATTTTCCAGTTGGCCTACGCCACCATTGCTACCCTGGCGCAGCGCTTGTTCAACATTACGTATTTGGGCAGAACTTGCCTGCGTACCGCGCAAGCGCGAAAAATAGGTTTTAGCTTGCTCTGGATTACCTGCCTTGGCTTCGAGTACGGACAAGGCCATCAGGGCGTCGATATTATTGGCATCGACTTTCAACAATTTGCGCCAGGTATCCGCCGCATTGTCATCGCGGCCACGTTGCTGCCAGAACTGTGCCTGTTCTTTCAATTGCTGCGTCAGCGCCGTTTGCGCGAACGCAGTTTCGCTCTCAAAAAAAACCGTCAAAAGCGCAAATACTATCGCTTTTTTCTTGAAGACCATTTACTTCCCCTAATGATCGCTTTTTTCTGTGAGTCAGCTTCTTTATCGTCACCTCAGAAAATCAGCACTGTGTCAGGTTTTACATTAAAAGAACGGGCAGCGTTATCTGTTAATTTTACTCTTCAGATAGAACGCTGCCCCTCTCAATTTAGTTCAATTATTTCTTTTTATCTTCCAGCGCCAGGCGGGATGCCGCTTTTTTGCGCAAGAAGCGGAACAACATGGTCGCAGCAATCAGCGAAGCCAGCATCAGGAAAATAATCATGATAAAAGGCTGGGTAGACAAATGCCATTTGATCCATGTCCACCAGGGCAAGCTACCGGAATAATAAGTTTCACCTATCTGTGCATTGGCGATACGATCGCCCTTGATGAGAACCAGGTCACCCTGAAATTTACTACGCAGATCAGCCTTGTTCAAGCCCATGGTCAGGTCAGACAAACTGGCAGAGTCACCCGAGGTCATGACGATCACACTATGACCGCTGGACAAGGGCGATTCAAACTGCATCATGGCACCAAAAGCATTACCGGTTTTGGCCAGCATTTCACCGGCATGACGTTCCATGGTATCCAGGTCGCGGCCTGCCCAGCGTGTCACCAGACGCAAGAAGCCGGTAGGCAATTGCAGGCGGTTGCCGTTTTCATCCATGCTCATGGGCATATATTTTGACCATTGCTTGAGCAAAGGCAGGTTGCCACTGGCACCGATCAACAGGAAATCCTTATCGCTATGTTTTTCTACATCGGCACCACGGATCAGGCTGCTATTGAGCACAGGATAGCCAGTGGATTCGCCCATGCGGCCCATGACATTCAAGAACAATTCCATCTCTTGTGTATTTGGGCGGTCAGGCATGACGATGGCGGTTTGTGCCAGATCTGCCATACGGGTGAATGGGAAACCTGCATTCGCCATGTACGCCAGATTAGGCATGGCCGCATAGTGCGGCATATTCGAGAAATCGATCGTCGAATCCGGGTCTATGGCAGAGCGCACATTGTCCAGGTACACATCTTTACACGCACCCTGTTTTGGATAGTCGTAAAAGAAGTGGAATTGCAATTGGTTTTCTGCACCGATGCGGAAAGTCGGCACCTGGATTTCATCCTGGGCATAACGCTGACCATCCTTGAAGAACAGCATGACCGATTCCTTGATCTTGCCTTTTTCTACCTGACCACCGGACAAAGGCAAGGAGCGTACAAACTCATCATTGATACCAATATTCAAAGTCGATTTATCAACGGTAGGACGTGGCGTGAAGCGATAACGCAAATCGATAGGCACACCTTCTTTTTGCCAGGTGAACAAGTCAGGTGCAACGCGCAGATTCACACGGATCAGGTCAGGCGTCAGGCCATTGACTTTCAGTGCAGGAGGAGCAGCGAGTTCACCAAATTTGACTGGCCTGTCGGTAGGTAGCCACTTGGGTGCATCATAAGCTTTGCGTGGGTCGATTTCTTTCAAATTCTTGATCAGGGCAGATTCACCAGACATGGCCATTTGGCCCATCGTCAGCGCCTGCACAGCAATCTTGAGCTCATTGACATCACGTCCCAATACCAGCAATAACTTGGCTTTAGGATTGGCCGGGTTAGCCATGATGGCCAGTGTCGGACCTGCAATCGCTGGCAAAGTAATGCCTGCTGGCGCTTCATTGGCAGTGGCAAACAAGACAGCATTACCACGTGGCAGGGTATTGGCTTCGATAGGGAAACGCGCACCACGGTAAGAAGACAGATGACCAAACCAGGAGGCAACCACACCGGCATTGCGCAAGACTTCCAGTGACGGCGTCGCTGGCAGGATGAATGGCAGTTCCAGCAATTTGTTATCACGCCTGTCAAAGAACGGCGCTGGCAACATGCCCAGGTCATTTGCTAAAGTCAGTGGAGAAACCGTGAGTTCCAGATTGGTGGTATGACTGAGCTTTGCCCACAGGCTGGAGTGATAAGGGTCTTCACAATCCCTGGTGTAATGGCCTATGAGTTTGAAGCTGAGCTGGTTAAAGTCAGCGAAAAACCTTGGATCGATGACATCTTCACGCACGATACCTTTTGAGGTTTCTTTAGGCAAAGGTACCACGCTGACCAGTTCATTGTTGACCAGCACCTGTATGTGGGAAAGATCGGGCAACAAAGCAGGTGAATAAGCGATGCCATATTTGACCTTGGCTGCGGTAATCACTTCATCGCTGCGTACAGTAAAGGGGAAGGAGCGCTCGCCTTCTGTGCCGCGCAATTCAACGCTGGAGCTGACACCTATCATGTCCTTCAGGCTGATGTTATAAGTCTTTTGCCCGCCGATCACCGAAGTCGGCTGCAAGTCTTCCAGAGCCACTTTGTCAGTCGCCACAGGCTGGGCAGTGGCCACAGCACTGGCGCTTGCGCTGGCATGCTTGGATTTGGCTGATACATCATCATGATGTACTACACCTGTCAGGCCGCAAAGGATGGCCAGAGCCGTGCTACTGCCTTTGCGCGATAATTTAGCCCGAACACTTGTCACTATGGTTTTCACGATGGACGCCTCATTTATTTTATTCATATGCCCTGTTCTTTCCGCTACGTATTGCCTGATACTGGTACCAAACCTGCTGAAGCCGCGCATGCTGTGGTATGCGATTTCTTTCAATCCATTCAGCGGGTGGTCGATATCCCTGTCATTTGACCAGCTGAGCCAGACGTCGGCGCGGCCTATGGTGCAATTGATCAAATCCATTTCTTGCTGCAAATCCAGCGGCATGAATTGCACACTGAGCAGATTATCCTTGAAGAACACGGTCTTGGCAGGGAAGACTGACTCCCCGTTGGTGCCATACAGTGAAACCATCAAGTCTTCTTCCTTGTGCATCTGAAAACCTTCAGGTACACGGAAAGACATGCCGCCCATGGAGAAATCCTCAGTCCGACAGACTATGGAGTGACCATTATTCAAACGCAGGGTGGCATTCAATACTGCCCTGACCCTGTGGGTACGCCTGACCTGTTTGGATTCTGTGGCCACCGCCAGTGTTGCACCCAGGATGACCAGGTTATAGATCGTCCACAGCATATTGAGGATAACGGTATCCATCTCATAGGTATTCCACCACACCGCCCGGCCTATGCCGACAAAGAAGCCCAATATATTCATGCCCAGCATGATCAGATAAGGCTTGGAAATAGACCAGTCAAAATGCTCTTGCTCCACCAGACCACCTTTGGCAGTCACGTTGAACTTACCCAGTTTGGGGTTGATCAGCGCCACCAGCGTGGGACGGAAGATATACCAGGCCAGCGTTGCCTCATACACCTCGGCCCAGAAGGAATGCCGGTGCGCGCCCTGTATGCGTGAGTTGGTCAAATTGGCATGCAAGAGATGCGGCAATGAATACGCCGCAATCGACAAGGCCGAGGCCTTGATGATATGCACTTCAAAGAACAGGTAGGACAAAGGTGCCAGCAAGAACACCATGCGCGGCAAGCCATAAAAGAAATGGAGCATGGCATTGCTATAGCAAAGCCGCTGACCAAAACTGAGTCCCTTGCCAAGCAAGGGATTATCAGTACGGAAAATCTGCGCCATACCACGCGCCCAGCGTATGCGCTGACCAACGTGGGCAGACAGACTCTCAGTCGCCAAACCTGCTGCCTGTGGCAATGCCAGATAGGCAGTATTGTAGCCAAGGCGCTGCATTTTCAATGCGGTGTGGGCATCCTCAGTCACGGTTTCAACCGCAATGCCACCGACTTCTTCGAGATAAGTGCGGCGCAGGATGGCGCAGGAACCACAGAAGAAAGTCGCATTCCACAAATCATTGCCGTCCTGGATCAGGCCATAGAACAGCTCACCTTCGTTCGGTACATTGCGGAAGGTTTGCAAATTGCGTTCAAACGGATCAGGTGATAAAAAATGATGGGGTGTCTGTACCATGGCCAGCTTGGGATCAACCAAAAACCAGCCCATCGTATATTGCAAAAACGAGCGCGTCGGCATGTGATCGCAATCAAAGATCGCGACAAAATCGCCAGTGGTGCGCTTCAAGGCGGCATTGATATTACCGGCCTTCGCATGATTATTATCAGCACGGGTAAAGCACTGCACACCCACCGATTCTGCAAATTCGGCAAAGGCAGGACGGCGGCCATCGTCCAGGATAATGATATTGAGTTTGTCCTTGGGCCAGTCTATGCCCATCGCTGCCAGCACGGTGGGCTTGACTACGGCCAGGTCTTCGTTATAGCTGGGGATGAACAAATCTATGGTTGGCCAGGTCGAGGTATCTGGCGGCATCATCACCGGCTTGCGCTTCAATGGCCAGGCCGTTTGCAAATACCCCAGCAACAGCACCAGCCAGGCATACACCTCAGCCATGATCAGTACCAGGGCAAAGAACAGATCAATCAGATTGTCAGTGCCTATGGTGTAAGTAATACGCCAATAGATATAGCGACTGGTGGCACTGATGGAAAACATCACCATCACCAGTGAAATAAGCGTGCCGGTATAACGACGCAGATACAGCGCGGTACTGAAGATGATGATGGAAAACAGTGTTTGCAGCGGCAAGTCCAGCGGTATGCTGATACTGGTCCAGTACAAAAAGACTGCCACCATCAAAGCCAGAAAGCGTGGCGTCTTGCGCTCCCAACCCGGCCAGTTGACCATGGCACGCCCCAGGTCGTTGAGGCGACCGTAGAGATATCGGGAGTTAAGTATCGAACGCATTTAATCAACCAATCTGAAATTCGTTTGCAGCCAGGCCGTCAGCTCTTGCATATCATGGGTGGCAGAACAGTGCTGGGAGTAATACGACACCGGCGTCTGGCAAGCCAGTGCTTCGCTGACTGCTTCATCTTTATGAATGGTGACCGGTATGAAGCGTTTTCCCAGACTGCTGCGCAACATGCCAAAAACGTCACGGCTCAATTGTTTTGCTGCATCCATCTGATTCAACAAATAACAATAACCCAGAAATTCCTTGCGGTCGGCACAGTAATATTCGATCAGTGATTCTATGGATGGAATCGTTGAGTAGGAAGCAGCATCCGGCTTCAACACCACCAGCGCATAATTAGCTGCATGCAGTACCTGCTGTAAATAAATGCTGGGACCAGGTGGCGTGTCGATCAGGACCACGCTGTTTTCTGCCAGGTTCAAAGAAGCAAGCCGTTTTGCCAGCCACTTTGGATTGGCCTTGATCTCTTGCTCAAAAACTGCGCGCTGAGCTTCATCTACGCTACCGTAGGGCAGGAAGTCAACGCCATAGGCGCTTTCAAACAAGACATCTGCCCAGCCACTGTCCATTGTTTCTTGCTGCGCAATGCCACTGGCATCATCATGTGCCATACCAAAATGCAATCTGAGTGCATTTTGTGGATCCAGGTCCAGTATGGTGATGCGAGGACCAAGACGAGCCAGGGATGTCGCCAGATTGGCGGTGACGGTAGTTTTACCTACCCCACCCTTGGGAGAAATGACGGCAACTACCCTCATGGTTTAAATATTTTTTTAAAGAATGAATTGGTACCCGTATCAACTGGCTTGGCTTCTTCCTGCTTGCCAGCCAGACGACCAAAGACTGCACTGACAGGCTGGTCTTTGGCTGCGGATTTGTTCGTTATGCCTGGTTTGCGCACTTCTTCAACATGTTCTTGTACAGGCTTCACCGGCATGGCGTGTGCTGA
This sequence comes from Undibacterium sp. Ji83W, assembly GCF_049340385.1. NCBI lineage: Bacteria > Pseudomonadati > Pseudomonadota > Betaproteobacteria > Burkholderiales > Oxalobacteraceae > Undibacterium > Undibacterium sp. Ji83W. The sequence continues at coordinate 29,645 of NZ_JBMPOZ010000032.1, forward strand.
AGGTATGCTATGTATGAAGGTAGCAGCAGGAGCAACATGTGCAGGAGCAGTGTTCACAGGCTTACGTGCACTGGCAATCGGCGCGACGCTTGGCGCAACATGTGCGGGGGCTTCGACTTCACGGGCAGGCGCGGGTATAGGCGCGGCTTGTGCCCTGTTGGAAAACAAGCCACTGCTTACAACTTCTTTTTGATTCGCAGCGCTTTGCTTTGTCGTTGCAGGCAAAATTCTTGATAAAAATGGTGATGCAGCTTCTACATCAGGTTCTTGCTCTTCGGCTGCAGCTTTTTGCATCAGCATTTGCTTTAAGGGCAATTGCGAGCTGTGCTTGATATTTGCATGAACCTCTGGCGCTGCTTGTACGGGGCTGGCTTTGACTGCCGTTGATCTGCTCACCGCAGATTTCGCGGCAGCGGGACGAAACGGGCTGTCATTCAACTGTACTGGCGCAGCCGATTCTTCTTCACGATGTTGTACACGTGCGGGTGCTGGCCCCGCATGCAAATGCACATCGCGCAACAAAGGCCAGCGTTGTCTCGCCAGTTCACTGTCTGCATCACGATTGATTTCGCGATACGCATCAGTTGATTGTCCAAATTTCTGAAAAAGATTTTTTACGTCATCATCCATAATGTCCACCAGTTCCGGTTACTTGCAGCGTCACGATCAAATTAACGACGTGTGAAATAAGACGGTTCTTCTGACTGCTTCTTCAAATCAAATACAAATAACTGCCCATCTTCGAAAACCCCGGCACGCTGCGTCAGGCGCAAGGACTTGTCCATGCCCAGGCCATCGAACCATTGTGCATAAACACCCTCCAGCAAAGCTGGCGACCAGTCCAGTGCATTTTCGCCGAACGCTACTTTCAGTGGCGAAGCATGATGGGCAACCACCAGGGCATCGGCCTCTTCCACCAGCTCGACCCAGCCCCAGTTCATTTCTGACCAGACCTGATTCATGCATGCTTCCAGCGCTTGCAGACTACTGCCATCATTCACATGAAAACCTGCTGCCATGGTACGACCCAATTGGTGCATGAATGCACGCAAATCTCCGGGTTCGCCCTTGGAGGCGAATTCAGCAGAAAATGCTCCCAGGAAAGATCGCCACTGGACTGAGCATTGCTGCTCTTCGTAATAACGAATAGTATTTGTCGACATGCTTATTGCACCTTTGCGTTAACTTTTTCTCTATGGCTACTATCGTGACACGCAAATCATAGAGAGTGTTGATTCGTTGCGACTTTACCACTCGCCTTTATTGCTAGTCCAGCCTATATGAATGGTGAAATGTCAACAATTAATAATAAGACCAAGCATTTATAAAAATTTAATTATTTTGCAAACCATTTTCACAATTGCAGAGCTAAAACCGCACTATTCCTTACTTTTTTCACTAAGCACGACACACTTACCAATGTAGGCAAGTGCGTCCACAAAAAACAGCAGGATAGTGATACAGGCGGAAGAATTTCAACCAGCTTGCGCAATTTGAATCTCAGCGCCCGCTCTTTAATCCGGCCAGCAACCAGTCTATGATTTTTTGTATGCTTAAAGACGCAGGATTGTCCGGCTTGTATTCGAGTACCGGACGCTCATAAGCGAGCGCTTCCTCGACTTGCGGACTTTCCTGGACGATGAAGGGAACCATGCGTTCACCCAGCCTGTCGGCAATCAGGGCAACGACATCTTGCGCCAGTTGCCGCTGCGAACCCTGGTTGACAATATAGGCTGAACCAACGTCAGCCTGACTTCTGTGGCCGTAGGTGGAAATCAATTCTTCCATTTCAGGCAAAGTGGAATACGAAGCAGCATCCGCCAGCACCACCACCAGCAAAAAGTCTGCTGCATGGATGGCCTGTTTCAGATAAACAGAAGGACCTGGTGGAGTATCAAGCAAAACGATGGCATTGGCTGGCAATTTTGCAGCCTGCAGTTTCTTGCGCAGCCAGGGTTCTTGCTGTTCCAGCACGTCTTCAAAGCGCATACGCTGTTTTTCGCCACCATTACCAAAGGGGACGAAGTTCAATCCAAACTGGCTGGTGTAACAAGCATCCATCAGTTTGGCACGCGCTGCCGTCAAGAGGCTGATGCCATTTGTCTCGCCTTGGTCAAGACCACCGAGATGCCATTGCATGGCATTTTGCGGATCGAGATCAATAACAGTGACAGGAAAACCACGCTGCGCCATGCCGACACCCAGATTGGCGGTGATCGTGGTCTTGCCGACCCCGCCTTTCGCAGAGACGATGGCAATCACGATCATGCGTGCATCCCCAGCTTGTCAATACATGGCTTGGCACAGGCCATCAGGCAGTTCCCCCAACGGTAAGACCTTCTATGCGCAGACTAGGCTGGCCTACGCCTACCGGCAAACTTTGACCTTCCTTGCCGCAGACACCGATACCGGAATCAAGACGCAAGTCATTCCCTATCATGCTGACATGGTTCAAGACTTCAGGGCCATTGCCAATCAGGGTAGCACCCTTGACCGGATAGGTGATCTTGCCGTTTTCTATCATATACGCTTCACTGGCTGAAAATACGAACTTGCCATTCGTTATATCGACCTGACCACCGCCAAAGTTGACAGCGTAGAGACCATTTTTTACAGATGCCAGGATTTCTTCAGGGTCCTTGTCACCAGCCAGCATGTAAGTGTTCGTCATGCGTGGCATAGGCAAATGGGCAAAGGATTCACGGCGGGCGTTACCAGTCACCGGCATTTTCATCAGACGTGCATTCATGGTGTCCTGCATATAGCCTTTCAGGATACCGTCTTCAATCAATGTCGTGCACTGGGTAGGGTTGCCTTCGTCATCCATGTTCAGAGAGCCGCGACGATTCAGCATGGTGCCATCATCAACGACCGTGACGCCTTTGGCAGCTACACGCTGACCTATGCGGCCAGAGAAAGTGCTTGAGCCCTTGCGATTGAAGTCCCCTTCCAGGCCATGTCCTATCGCTTCATGCAGCAATACCCCAGGCCAGCCTGGGCCAAGTACCACGGTCATGGGGCCTGCAGGAGCTGGACGTGCTTCCAGATTCACCAGGGCTGACTTTACAGCTTCATCTGCATATTGCTCCAGCAACGCATCAGTAAAATAAGAATAATCATAACGACCACCACCGCCGCTGGTGCCCACTTCGCGGCGGCCATTTTGTTCTGCGATGACCGTCAGCGAGACGCGTACCAAAGGACGGATGTCCGCAGCAATCACGCCGTCGCTGCGGGCTACCAGTACCACGTCATATTCACCTGCCATGCCAGCCATGACTTGTACTATGCGCGGGTCTTTGGCTCTGGCGATTTTTTCCAGTTTTTCCAGCAACTGGACTTTTTGATTGGCATCCATGGAGTGCAGCGGGTCATCGCGCAAATACAGGGAGCGGCTATCCAGACCTTGCAGGCTGGATGCGACCTGGATTTTTCCGGAACCCTGGCGGGCAATAGTACGGGTTGCCTTAGCAGCATCAAACAGAGCTTGCTCGGATATTTCATCAGAGTAAGAGAATGCAGTTTTATCGCCAGACACGGCACGCACACCAACGCCCTGGTCGATGGAAAAACTACCGGTCTTGACTATGCCCTCTTCCAGGCTCCAGCCTTCATTGCGGGTGAATTGGAAGTACAGATCGGCATAATCCACTTTGTGGGTAAACATGCTGGCCAGCACCTTGCTGAGTTTGGCTTCGTCCAGGCCAAAAGGAGTCAGCAAAATATCGCGGGCAACGGCAAGATGGTTTAAAGCGGGTTCAAATGGGGTCATAGAATAAATTATTTATACAGCAAATCAAATTAGCGCACTTTGGTAGCAAAATCTGGTATCAAAAAACAGGCGCATACACTTACATTGTAGAGCATCTACGGGAATCGCTGGGCTGCATGCTCAGGATGCTGTCAGCTGATACATTAGCTTATACATCCGCTTATGCATGGACATGCCTCATAACTTGCGATGGCGCAGTGCAGGCAGGCTTTCGCGTATGCTGGCAATCAGGCTTTCATCAATATCACCGCTGACGATGCCCTCGCCTTCTTCCAGTACATTGACGACTTTACCCCAGGGGTCTATCAGCATGCTATGGCCCCAGGTGCGGCGACCATTGACATGTTTGCCGCCCTGACCACAAGCCAGTACATAACATTGGTTTTCTATGGCACGGGCACGCAAGAGTATTTCCCAATGCGCCTGGCCTGTCGTAAAAGTGAATGCGGCAGGCACGACGATCAAAGAGCACGTCCCAAGTGCACGGAACAGCTCAGGGAAGCGCAAGTCATAGCAGATAGAGAGGGCAACCTTGCCAAAACCGGCATCAAAGCTGCCGACCTGGTTACCGGCGACGATGGTGCGCGCTTCTTCATAAGACTCTTCACCCTTGCTAAATCCAAACAAATGGATTTTGTCATAGCGGGCGACCTGCTGCCCCTGCGGATCATAGACGAGCGTGGTATTGAGTACCTTGCCAGGTTCATCCGACTGCAGCGGAATAGTGCCACCGATAAGCCAGACACCCAGACTGCCAGCCATGTCGGCCATGAAAGTCTGCAGCGGGCCATCTCCGGGCATTTCTGCAATATCTACTTTGTCAGTTTCATGCAGACCCATCAAAGGCCAATATTCAGGCAGTAACAATAATTTTGCACCAGAGGCGGCGGCCTCTTGCAACAAGCGTCTGGCAGTTGCTATATTTTCCACCGGACCTGGTGTGGATATCATTTGTATTGCTGCGATCTTCATATCAATCCCCCTATTTCCCATGTTGATGGCATCGTCAAAGATTCAAGGCTTGCTTGCAGCCTTGATTGCTGACTGACTGTCACGATTTTCAATTTTAGTCACCGTTGGTTCTTTCCATGAACCACTGACTTTGTATTCAAACGTAAATGCCCTGCTCAAAGGCTCTTTCAAAAACAACTGAGCAAGAAAAGTGCCAAGGCCTATCACTGGATTCACAGCCAGGCCATAAACGACTGAAGCCGTGCCTACATTGACGACAGGGATGACGGTCACATGCAAGTCTTGAGCTTCCCGGACAATATCAGCATTTCCTTCCAGCAGCACAGTCGCATTCACGCCCAGCATCTTGAGGTTATCGGTTTTTGCCACACCTTGCTGTATGTGGGCAATACCTGCTATTGAATCGAAGGCAAAGCCATCAGAAAACACATCGCGAAAATCAAGCGTCAAACGGCGCGGTAAAGATTGCAGACTGAGTACCCCCAACAGCTTCGCTGCACCGGGATCAACTTTCAAGAATTGCCCGCTGGCAAGCACCATCTTGACCTGGCCGCTCATGCTGGGTATGTCCATGGCGAAAGGCAGACCATTCCATTGCACTTCTCCTTCCAGCTTACCCTTGCCACCACGCAAGACATCAACAAAACCAAGGCGCTCCAGCAACTTGCCTGAATTCGTTATATCCAGCACGTAGTTGAGTTGGGTACGTCCATCACCACCGTGGCTAGCCCACTTGCCGCTAGCAATGAAATCTGCATCGGGATTTCTGAGTAACAGCCTGTTGATCTGCCATTCACGTCCATTACCCTGACTGATGATTTGATTCACCGCCTGCAACTCCAGGTGACCCAGCTTCTTATTAAACAATTCAAAATTTTCAGCAACGATATCAAGGCCTGGTATTTGGGTCGTGGTATTTTTCCCTTCCAACAACTCACTGACATCGGCAGCTGCCGACTGCGGGATAATGAGATTACTCAGTCGAGCCGTGACGCTGCCCAGCCCTTGTCCACCCGCACCATCGCTCCAGCTCAGGTAACCTGCCACCTGATTCGAATGTATGTTTGCCTGCCAGACTTTATTTTGACGGGAGACTCCGACAACGACATTTTCCAGTTGCTTGCCCATGATGTTCAACTGCGGCGTCCTGGCCGCCATGGTAGTCGGCTCCAGATAGGGTGCCAGGTCAACTTCTGCACCATCCCTTTCCATACCAGTTGCACTTGGATTTGCCTGCTGGACTATAGCCGTTGGTGACATCAAACGACGCCACTCATCGATATTCAGGGACTTCAATTCTATATTGGCATTCAAGCCACTGTCAGGTTCAGGTGCAGGTGCATTCACGCCTATGCCACCGCGCACTACCTGCCAGGGCCCGTTACCCTGCTTTTGGCGGGAATATCTGGTATTGATAGAACTGCCAAGACTGACACGGATTTCATCGCGCAAAGTCTGCGCATCCTGAGCTGCCTGTGGCATCAGCTCAAAATGCAGGGGCATGAGCTCTGCCGTATTCTTTTTCAAGGGCGCAGGGAAATTCAATGCCATGCCTGACAGTGTTGAATCAATGATGATTTCTGGCTGGCGCTTTTTCACATGGATGCTGGCGGTATAACGGCTGGCACCACTGATACGGTCAGCCACTTTATCTATCATGCTGACAGGCATGATCTTGCGTATGCCTTCGGCGGTGACTGTGCCATCAAGTTTGACTTTGACGCTATTGTCCTTTTGCGAGCCGCCAGTGATCTGTACCGGGCCACCAAGTACCATGCCTTTCAGCATACCCAGGTTGACGCCTGTTTCGTTAAATTCCAGCTTGCCATTCAAGCCCGTTACCTGAGGGATGCCGGGCTGTAGAACCACATCATTATTGGCAAATTGCAGCACGCCCAGAACTTTAGATTCAATCAAATGCTGCAGAGGCAATTGCAATTTCAATTGCAAGGCTGCTGGCGCCGAGGTTTTTGCCTCTTTCAAAAAATGCCCGAGCCAGCCACTGACCGGGCTGGCACCGACATAAGCCAGCATGCTTTGCAAACTGCCGCTGACCGCACCATCAATATTTAAAGTAGCACCATGCTGGGATAAATCAGGAATAATCGCTTTGACTTTTTTGAGATCCACACCCAGAGTCCTGGCAGTGTCACCCGTAATTTCCATCCTGGCTTTATCAAAAACAAAGGCACCCTTGATATCTTCAATCACTGGCCACAAGGGCTTACCCTCTTCATTCAGGGCACCAGCAGAAAAATCGAGTTTGGCACCAGCCAGATTACCCTTGATCAGGAATTCACCCTTATGGGCTTTTTTACCATCCGTGTTATGAAACGGAAAGTGTGCCAGGTCGCCACGTATGCGTACGCTGACATCATTGGCCTTGCCATCCAGGATGGAATTCAGCAGCCAATGCCGTAAATGTTCTTCTGCACCAGCAGGGACGTAACGATCAAGCTGCTTCAGGTCAAAGCCTGAAATACTACCCGTCAAATCGACTTCTCCCGGCTGTGCATCGGCACCATGGCGCATGGACATGATGTGCTTACCGGACAAAACCGCACGCATACCTTCGTGCTGTGCTTCCATCCTGTGAATCTGGAAAACCAGCTTGTCTTGCTCGACAAACTGCCATTGCGCATGCATGTTCAGTCTTGAGAACGGCATGACAGGATCAACAAAATAACTGGAAAGGCGCAAAGACAAGTCTTTTGAATCCAGTATAAAACTGCCACCCTTGTCATTTGCCTCCAGGCTGCCCGAGAGGTTTTCAAACCCGGGGATGGCAGGTACGGCAGCTTTTGCAGGTGAAGTCGCAGTCTTCGCCCTCGCCAACTGTGCTGCTTGCGCCGTCAGGGACAAGTCGATGAACTGTCCTTTAACGCTATAAGAAACGACGTCTGGATAAGTCCCCTGCCATCTGGCGGTAAAGTCCCTGAGTTGCCCTTTGGGTGCAAAATCCAGCATCATCTGGCGCTGGTCAGCAGGCAAAGGCAAATGTTCGGCAAAATTTGCCAGGGTCTGCAAGTCCAGGGTCTTGGCGTACAACTCCACTTTTTCGGGCTGGCCTTTTTCGCCGGGCGTAAAAGTCTCCTTGATGGAGGTCACTGGCAATTGCTTGCCATCACGGGTTAGCATGGAAAAATTGATGAGCGAGACGCTGTGGCCAGCTTTTCCCACCAACGCTGCCAGAAATTTGTGCGTGGAAGTCTGGGTTTCACTTGCGACCAGGCGACCACTGACGAGGGCCATGTCCAGTTCTGGTAAATCGGCACGGAATTTACCAAAAACATCTGCCAGACTCATATCAGCTGTCAAATCAGCCAGCCTGCCCTTGTCCAGATGCAGCCAGGCGCGCACCGAGCCATAGGCTTTTTTGACATCTGCCGGGTAATCTATGTACGCCTTCAGTGCAGCCAAGTCAGTACGGCGCAAATCCGCATAGAGATCGCCAGTCCATAAAGAGAAATCTGAAATCTTTTTGGCAAAAACCGGATGCTGGAAATCACCACGGATATCCAATGGCGCAGACAGGCTGATATCAGGTGTGGCCTTGAGCGCAAACCTGTGTCGGCGCCACTGGTTTTGCAAAAGAAAATCGACGTCAGGCAATGTCAGCTCAGCGGCATTGCGCATTTTATCTGTCCAGCGCACTGAGCCATTACGTATCAAGACTTCATGCTGTGCCAGGACCCAATCCAGACCCTGCCCTTTACTTTCAGCGGCTGGATCTATTTGAAAACCACCCACATAAATCTTGCCATCCGCAGCCCGCTGTATATCGAGGGCAGGTTTATTGATAACGATACGTTCAAAACGCAAATCCGCGACTGCCAGCGTCCACCAGGACATGGTTGCAGAAACCTCGGGCAGCACCAGCGCCTGGCCGCCCTGCTTATCATGCAAGACGACATTTTCCAGCATCAATTGCGGATTGAGTCCTTGCCAGGATGCATGCAGATTGGCAATCTGTAATTGCCGCCCCAGTGAGCTTGAAATTGCCTGCTCTATCTCAGGCTTGTACTTATCAACATTGGGCAATACCACATAGCGTAATACCAGCACCAGTATGCAAAACAGGAAATACAATGCGAGTATCAACCTGAGCGTGAAGCGCAGGCTCTTGTCGCAGGTCCGCCAGGTAAAACGACAAAGCCGCCAGAAATGACCAGGCTTGTTGTCCTCGGCTGCGTTGTTAGCAATGTTTTCTTGATCAGCTTGTGTCATTGCTAATGTTCAATTTATTTGTAAGTAAGACTTGCGCAAAAACCATGCACTTGCCGCTAAGCAAGCTTCATTACCCTTGCGCAAATCCTCACATGCCGGGAAGCATAAGCACAAAACCCCGAAATTTCTAACATGCTAACAATTCAATACATCGTCTTTATTATTGTCTCTAATATTATTTCAGCAATCAACATAGTGGTCAGGTATAAGCCCAGCGTTTCAGCTGTAATAAATTTATACTCCCCTGGAGTATAAATTTATTTCCAGCCAACTGCATAGCCCTGGCAGCCAATACCACCCTGCGCAGCTCTAATAGCTTAAAATCAATCACAACACTGACCAGAACAGCCCCATTATGACTGCAAGTACCACCAAGAACACCGAAATACTTCAGGCTTCCCGCTTTTTCACTCATTGCATGGAGGCAGATGCCAGCCGAAATGAGCAGTTGCAACAAGTTTCTGGATTATCCTTGAGCCCGGAGCATTTTGCGCAGTTTTTACAAAAAGAAATATACGCGGGTGCCTCTCTTAACAAAGCCATGCGCCGCTTGCGCAAACTGGTGGTCTGTACCCTGATCAAGCGTGACTTGTGCGGCCAGGCCGATCTGGATGAAGTTATAACAACAATCAGTCTGTTTGCTGACTTTGTTGTACAGCAACATCTGCAAGCCCTGAGTGTTGAAATGCAAGCCATGCATGGCATCCCCATAGGAGAGGAAAGTGGCAAGCCACAAACCATGATCGTATTGGGCATGGGCAAGTTGGGTGGCTATGAGCTGAATGTTTCTTCTGACATCGACTTGATTTTTTGCTATGCCGAAGATGGTGAAACACAGACGACAGATTCCACCCAGCGCAGCCTGTCAAATCATGAATACTTCAGCCGCCTGGGTAAAAAACTTATCGCTGCCATTTCTGAAGTGACTGAAGATGGCTATAGCTTCCGCGTCGATATGGCATTGCGCCCGAATGGCGTATCTGGCCCCTTGGTGGCCAGCTTCAATATGATAGAAGAGTATTTCCTGATACAGGGGCGCGAGTGGGAACGCTATGCCTGGGTCAAGGCCAGGGCAATGACCGGCAATGTCGATGATATCGCTGCGCTGGAAAAAATTATCCGTCCTTTCGTTTATCGCCGTTATCTCGACTATGGTGCAATCGATTCCCTGCGCTCCATGCATGCCCAGATCCGGGCAGAAGTCGTGCGTCAGGAAACCAAACATCCCGAACGCAGCAACAATGTCAAACTCGGACGCGGTGGTATACGTGAAGTGGAATTTCTGGCGCAGGTATTCCAACTGATACGCGGTGGCCGCGACGCCAGCCTGCGTGAGCGCTCTACCCGCCTGACTTTGCAGACCCTGGCAGAAAAAGGCATCATGGATACGCCCATCATAGAAAAACTGCTGGACTCCTATACCTTTTTGCGCAATCTGGAACATCGCCTGCAATATCTGGATGATGCACAGACCCATACCTTCCCGGCAAAGGATGAAGACCAGCAAAGAATCGCACAAATGATGGGCTGTGCCAGTGTTGCTGAATTACTGGACCAATTACGCCCTCATCGTGAATTCATCGCCGAACAATTTGATGCAATCTTCCGCGACAAGGCTGAGAACAATAGCGAGAATGATCAAGGCATGCTGGCAGTCAGCCTGTCCAGTCCTGATAGTGATGAATTGATTGCTGCCCATCTGGCGGGTCTGGAATTTTCAGCTCAAGATGCAGCGGCATTTAGCCAGCGCTTGCAGGCGACATGGCAATCACCCAAGGTGCAATCCCTGTCCGAGGCCAGTCGCATGAAGCTGGTGGCACTGGTCAACAATGCCCTGAACATTATCGCCAGACAAAGCAGCAATCAACTACTGGCCTGGAACCGCCTGCTCGACTTCATGGAAGCCATTGCCCGCCGTGCAGCTTATCTGGCACTGCTGACTGAATACCCGCATGCGCTGGCGCGAGTGATACGCATGATGGCGGCATCTGACTGGGCTGCCAAATTTCTTACCCGCCACCCTCTGTTGCTGGATGAATTGCTGGATGAGTCTTCACTCCATCAACGCCCAGACTGGCCAGCATTTCGCCTGGATTTGCAACAGCATCTGGCGCAACACGCAGGCGACACTGAAAGGCAGATGGAAACCCTGCGTGAAATGCATCATGCCATGCAATTTCGCTTATTGGCGCAAGACCTGGAAGGCCAGCTCAGCGTAGAACATCTGGCCGATGAACTCTCGCAACTGGCGGACATCATCATCGATGCTGTCTTGCAGTCTGCCTGGCTAACTATCGCTACCAGACACAAAGCGGAACCCAGCTTTGCGGTAATCGCTTATGGCAAGCAAGGCGGCAAGGAACTGGGCTATGCCTCCGACCTTGACGTGATTTTCCTGTATGAAGATGAAGACCAGGATGCGCCTGCCAATTATGCCAAACTGGCGCAACGCTTCATTACCTGGATGACCTGCCACACTCCGGCAGGAATACTTTTCGATATCGATATCGCCTTGCGGCCTGATGGTGCCAGTGGCTTGCTGGTGTCTTCAGTCTCTTCCTTTGCTCGCTACCAGGAAAAATCAGCCTGGCTATGGGAACATCAGGCACTGACACGTGCTCGCTTTTGCGCTGGTGATGCCAGCATAGGCGCACAGTTTGAGCAAATACGCGAACAGGTCTTGCGCCAGCAAAGAGATATAGACAAGCTGCGCGCTGAAGTGATCAGCATGCGTAAAAAAATGCATGACGCAAATATCAATCGCAGCGACTTGTTTGACCTCAAGCAAGATGCGGGCGGCATGATAGACATAGAATTCATCGTGCAATTTCTGGTATTGAAATATGCAAACCAGTATCCGGAATTAACAGCCAACAAAGGCAATATCGCCTTATTAAAACGCTGCGGTGAGCTGGGCCTGATTGATTTGCAACTGGCCAATCAAACTTCAGATGCGTATAGATTATTCCGCAAATTGCAGCATGGCATACGGCTGCAGGGTGAAGACCGCGCCAGGGTGGAAGGCGAAAGAGTCAGCACAGAAGCGGATGCGACCAAAGCTTTATGGGATAGCCTGTTCGCTTAATCCAGCAGAACAAAAAAATGCCGCTCAGTTTATATTCTGAGCGACATTTTTTAAGCAATTTTTATAAGGTGGATAAAGATATCCCCTTATTTTCTGCTAGCGACGTGAACCAACTACTTCCACAGTCACACGACGGTTTTTGGAACGCCCTTCGCTTGTTTTATTATCAGCGATAGGCTGGGTTTCGCCCTTGCCTTCGGTATAGACGCGCGTAGTGTCAATACCTTTGCTCACCAAATAGGCTTTTACAGCTTCGGCACGACGGATGGATAATTTTTGATTATATTCATCACTGCCTACCGAATCAGTGTGGCCGACGGTAATCATCACTTCGGTATTCATGCCCTGCAGCTTATTCAATAAATCATCCAGTGCCTGCTTACCCAGTGGTTTGACCACGGATTTATCAAAGTCGAACAAGGCTTCTGCACTGAAGGTGATTTTTTCAGATACTGGTTGTGGCCTTGGCGGTGGAGGCGAATTTTGCGCAACCGTAACTGGGATGGGATCTTGTTGCATCACAGGTACTGGTGGTGCTACATAGGCTACGGGTCTGGCATAAGCCGGCTTGCCAAACTTGTAGACGAGACTGATAGAATAAAAATCCACATCACCACGATTATGGACAGCATCGTTGACCCGATATCGCTCTGCCTCTCCACGCAATGCCAATGCTTGCGTGAATTTATATTCAAGACCAACACCGACTTTTGGGTTCAGCTTTTTCTCGGTAGGATTAGGGTCTGTTATCGCGAACAGGCGATTACCGCTGAAGTGTGCATCAGCCCTGGTGTAGTTTGCGCCGACACGTCCGAGTAAAGAAAAACGCTCAGACAAAGGCAACTGCCCCACCAGATCCAGATTAAAACCGCGAAAGCCAACTTCACCATTGATAGACCCTGGTGGTGTAGTAGTCGCATTGAATCCAAATTTGCCTAGGTCAAAGTAGCCTGCTTCTATGGCAAAGTATCGATTCATTTGCTTGCCCATAAACAGCTTGAAGGCAGTATCACGCTCGTTTGATCCGAATGCCACCGAAGTTGCGCCATTGTCCATCAAGCTGCGTACCAGTCTGTCTTTGTCAATGCTGGTATTTGCACGACCAGCACCCGCACCAAGATACCACGCACTATCTGCCCAATCCTGATTGGTCCATGGTTCATCAGCTTGTGCCAGTTGACTAGCAAGAAGTGCACAAGCGAACAAATTAAGTGTTACTAATTTTTTTGGCAGCGCCATATTTTTCTCCTGATGAGTTTGCCTGAATTTATTGAAACGTTTATTGAAAGACTTACTGAAAGAACTCTCTGAGCTCTTTCAGCTATTCATACATGTTTAACGTGCTATCACATTATTTTTAAGTGTCACTGCACTTCCCGACAATACCCGGCCATTTTGCAGCGTCGCAGTATCACCCATCGTGATGGCAGCAGATTGCCCCATGATGTTTCCCTTGAACACGCTGTTTGCACCCAGGGTTGTTGCTGATACAGGTACCCAGAACACGCTGGCTGCTGATGCACCACCATTTAAAGCAACGATGGAATTCGCTGTCGTGTTTAGAGTAGAACTACTGCGAAACAGATACAGGCCAGGGCCATTCATCGTGAAAGTACCGGTGATGGTGATGGCACCGGCATAGCAATACACACCAGGCGTGAACGTTTGCCCACCCAGATCAATGCCGCTGGCGGAATTGACAGTGCAAGTGCGGCTATTCGCATCAGCTATGGCGACTTGCAGGTCGGCCAAGGCAGTGTTCAATATTGCACCGGACTTGTAGTTGCTGAAACCTGCAGCCTGCACAGGATCAACCGTTTGCGATGGTGAACCTACGTCGCCACTTACCAGGGTAATGCCGCCAGAGTTATTGGTAATCGATGCCCCTGCCAATACACCAAAGCTGGCTGCACCACCAAGATTGATACTTGCCACTGGTGCAGCTGTCACGGTAAAACTGGTACTTGCTGTCTGCACACCTTGCGTCGCGGTGATATTTGTCACACCTGCTGCAAGTGCCGTAGCTTGTCCAGTGGATGAGATACTGGCGACACTACCCACACTTGAATTCCAGCTTACTGTGCTGCTGATGTTATTGCTTGTGCCGTTTGAGTAAGTGCCGGTCGCCGTAAATTGCTGCAATGATCCAACAGGTACTGAGCCATTGACTGGCGCAAGCGTAATGCCTGTCAGAGTAACAGCCGACGTGACTGTTACGCTGGCACTACCCAGCTTGCCCGCAAAACTGGCGGTAATAGCCGCCGTACCACCAGACAAGCCATTCGCAACTCCCGTTGCTGATACCGAGGCAACTGCCACATTGGCGGAAGCCCAGTTGACAGAATTGCTGATGTTAAGGCTGCTGCCATCTGCAAAGCTACCCGTAGCGACCAGACTCTGTGCGCCATTGACAGCTATGCTTGGCGAGGCTGGGGTCACTGTGATGGAATTTAAAGTTGCGACGGGCAACACATTAATCGTCACTGAAGTAGATTTAGTGCCAGATATCGCCACAACAGGTGTAGTACCAGGAGAGACTGCAGTCACCAGCCCACTTGCATTTACCGTTGCAATCGTACTTGCACCAGAACTCCAAGTGATGGTGTTTGTAATATTGGCGGTACTGCCATCTGAGTAATTGCCTGTTGCCACCAGATTCTGTGTAGCGCCAACAAGCATGCTTGCAGGCGGTGCGGCAATGGAAATCGAAGTCAGGGCCGGGCTGGATACGACTGTGAGTGTGGCTGTCGCAGATTTAGCATTGAGGCTTGCCGTGATCACCGATGTACCCGCCGTCACACCAGTTGCTACACCGGTCGACAATATGCTTGCAACCGAGCTGCTGCCGGAACTCCAGGTAACCAAATTCGTCACATTGACATTGCTGGCATCAGAGTAAGTACCAATCGCTACAAATGCCTGGGTAGAACCTATCGCCAGATTTGCAGTGACGGGGGTGATCGCAATAGAGTTCAAAGTAACCGCAGGTACGACAGTCAATGCGGCAGAACCTGTTTTACCACCCAGCGTTGCTGTGATAAGTGCAGGGCCGGTAGCCACAGCAGTAGCAAGACCATTTGGCAAGATAGTTGCAACCAAGGGTGAGCTTGTCGCCCAGGTCACACCATTGCTGATGTTTGCTGTACTTCCGTCAGAATAACCGCCACTGGCGACAAATTGCTGGGTACTGCCAACCGCAACATTAGCATTAGGTGGTATCACGGTAATAGTAAGCAGCACGGCAGAGCTGACGTTGATTGTGGTTGTCGTGCTCATGCCATTAAACGTCGCCGTAATAACAGAGGGGCCAGTAGCAATTGCAGTCACCAGGCCATTGCTGGCTGCGACAGTCGAGACTGTTGCATTGGCAGGTGTGGCAGAACTGAAGCTGGTCGCCGCCGTCACATTCACGCTGCTACCATCTGAATATTTAGCCGTAGAAGTCAGCTGTTGCGTCGTACCTATTTGCATAGTCGGATTAGCTGGCGTCAAAGCAATGGAGAGCAAGCTTGCCGGTGTCACGGTCAGCAAGGTCGATGCCGTCCTTGCACCTGACGCTGCACTAATGACAGTTGAACCGACTGCTACACCTGTCGCTAATCCAGTGCTGCTGATCGTGGCCGATGCAGGCGTGGCTGACGTAAAGCTGGAGATCGCTGTAATGTCACTGGTGGTGCCATCAGAGTAAGTTCCCATCGCCGTGAATTGCTGCTTGCCACCAACAGCTAAAGAAGGATTTGCCGGAAGCAGGCTGATCGACTGCAGAGATGCAGGTGACACTGTCACAGTAGCAGAAGCAAGTTTGCCACCGAAGCTGGCGGTGATAATCGCCGATCCACTCACCAGGCCTTTAGCAACGCCGGTATCACTGACGACACTAGCTATCGCTGGGCTGCCAGAACTCCACACGGAAGCCGTCGTGACATCACGGGAAACACCGTCGGCAAAGGTTGCTGTAGCCACAAATTGTTGCATACCACCACTTGCTACGGTGGCAGTTGCAGGACTGACGGTAAGTGTAGACAGAGTGGTCGACGGCAATCCCAAAATCGGATCACGGCCTTGATCACCACCGCCGCAACCGGCAATGAATGATGTGATGAGCATTGCAGAGACGCATGCAAGCGGCCTCAGGTAGCGCTGTAGGATATTCATTTTTGCCTTTTTTAATCAGGTGAAACCGGTGCCGAGTAATTTCGGTGTGGCCGCAATACGGTGCTTCTTTCATATTTCAGAAAGCGACCTTGAGGTGAAATGAATAACCAGGATTAGATTCATTGGTTACATTGGTTTCACATGGGGGAGGCAGTCTTTATCCGTCCGACTTTGACAGATTGACCAGGCAATTTCTGCTTGAGTAAGGTATCAAGCATCCCTTATCTCTCTTTTCATGATGGGCGATCTGTGCGATAGCGCACAAAAATCCAATTGAATTTCTCATTGTTTTTTTAAACAACAGTTACAAGTATCTTGCGCGTCTGGAACGATGCTCTGGTGATGATACTTTCTTACGCGCATCAAATGAAAAAAGCCGCCGGGGATTCTCTCCCCGGCGGCTTTGTATATTGACTGATTCAGGTTCAGGCCATAAACCTGGCCAAATACTCAGGCGAATTAATAAACTGCCCAATCAGCGTGACCACATCCGTACCCGATTGACTCAGCAAAGCATCAAAGGTCGCCTGATCCGGCGCATGCCCCAAGAGACCGATGTAATCCAGCGTCAATGACACTTTGGATTGCGAATTGGCCTTGAACTCGGTCGACTCTGTAAAGCCCGCCAGCATATCGCCACGGCTTAATCCATTCCCCAGTTGTCCCAGCCAGTAAGCCTTGCCTGCCGCATCTGAACTACGGTGCAGCACATTCTGATAAACCCGGTCCACAAAGGCCGTATTGTCCAGCGCCCCATAAGTCTTCTGGAACTCCGCACTCGACACAAAGGACGCACTGATCTTGGAGAGATTCATGCCATCTTTTTGCGCCTGCATCCAGTAAGCCAGACCATCAC
>NZ_JBMPOZ010000033.1:0-39433 GCF_049340385.1 Undibacterium sp. Ji83W
CGCTGCTCTGGTTGCTGCCCGTGCTGCTCTGTCCCTGAGCACACCAGTGATCACATTCACAGGCAATGTTCCACATCAACTGACTATCGTTGATGACATCGCTGGCGCAAACAACATCGATCTGTCCCTGATCTCTGTTACTAGCGGTACATTGGTGTATGACGTGACTTCGTCTTCGAATGTAACTGGCGGTAACGTCAACAACATCACGACAACAAATGCAGTAACAGCATCTGGTGGCGCTGTTGTAACAACAGGTGTTGTTGGTACATCTCCAGTTAATGGTGGCGGTACAGCATTGTCTCCTATCGCCCTGACGGCAGGCGGCGTATTTAACAGCACTGCAAACGTGAACGATAACTTCACAGGTAATGCAGCAGCGCTGGTTGGTACTACTGTCAATGGTAACGCTGGCGATACAGACATCATCACCTTTACTGGTGGCGGCAGTATCGTTATTGGTGGTGGCAATACTATTACCAACATCAAAACCATCGCTACAGACAATACATCGGCAGATGTATATTTCACCGTTGCAACGGCTGGTGTGACTACAATCAATGGTGGCAGCGGTAATGACCGCGTTTTCCTGGCCAACTCTGGCAGCTCCATGCTTGCCGGTAATGTCAACCTGGGTGCAGGTAATAATACCCTGACGATGGAAGGCAAGACTTACAGCGGTACTTTCACTGCAGGTGCGGGTACGGATACTCTGGTATTGGCAACTGGTGCTAACATCGCTGGTGCAAACATCACTGGCTTTGAACAACTGACTCTGGCCAACAACGCCTCTGTAACTTTGACAGCTGCTCAATATGCAGCCTTCACAGGTACAGTAACAGCTGCTGGTGCAGAAACACTGACATTTACAACAGCAGGTACAGTTGCAGGTATCGCAGCAATCGAAAACTACAACCTGGCTAACGGTACTAACACATTTACCGCAGCAGCAGGTGCGGTTTCCGTAGTTGGTGGTACAGGCAACGATACACTGAACATTAGCGAAGCAATCTACAATGCTACCATCGCTACTATCAACGGTGGTTTGGGTACTGATGTTCTGAACGTTGGTGCAGTAACAGCATCAATCAACTTGAGCACAAAAACAACTGGCATTGAAACTGTCAACGTAACTGGCGGTACCAATGCTGCATGGACAGTGACAAATGAAAACGGTGCTGGCGTGACTTTGAACTTCACCAAGTCTGCTGCTACTGACATCAGCAATGTTGTTCTGGGCACAGGTGGTCAGACACTGAACGTTCTAGGTACCGGTACAGGCAACACAACCATCACTGGTGGTTCTGGTGCGGATACCATCAATCTGTCGACCACTGCAACTGGTGCTGATGTGATTGCTTCCGGTTCTGTATTGGCTAATATCGATACAGTGGCAAACTTCAAAGTTGCTGGCGCCGACGTGTTCAAGACAGGCACTGCAGCAACAACATTGAACTTGCTGTCCATCGCTACTGCTGACATTTCTACTCTGGCAGCAGCCATAGCAACAGCAGCAACCGCAGCTGGCGCGACTCTGGCAGCTAACACCCAGGCTTACGTTATCACTGTAACTGCAGGTACAGCAGCTGGTACTTATGCCTTCCAAAACATCGGTGGCACTGTAGGTACTGTTGATGCAACTGACTTTATCGTTAAAATCACTGGTGCAGGTTCCATCGTCGCTGGCGACTTCATCGCTTAATTCGGTTCGTAGTGATGTGGGGGAGTAATCTCCTGCAGCAAAGTTATAAAAACAAACAAGCCCGTCACTGCAAAGTGCCGGGCTTGTTTGTTTGTAACTGCTGCCATCAGGTACAGATACAATAAAATTGCTGCGTCTTTGACTGTGTAGCATCACAATCACATCAAAGACATCATGCTACTTTCCATGCATCTATTTCCTCACGCACTTATTAATTCAGTGATGCAGTCGATCTGCCGCTTCACTGCGGCTGGATTGTTGCTGATGGCGTCAACGGTTGATGCTGCAAGCGCGGAGCAGAGTGCTTCCGCAAACCTTGCAATGGAAGCGACAGCAAAAAACTGCAACAAATTGCTGCCTGCCGAATATCAATGGCAAGTGCTGGATTGGTCGCATTTGCGTGCCGAAAATTTGCCGCGTGTATTAAAAATTTTCCCTGATCAACAGCCAGTTTGTACGGCGAATGCAGCAATTTGTACTGAAGCAGAAAGCAAGAAAACCATAGGTATCAATATAGATGTGTTTTTCAAAGACTCGGCCATCTGGAACAAGCCTGAGCAACTCGCGCCTTATATCGAACTCGTCAACCGTTATTACCAGCAGGCGCGCATAGGTTTCAATTTCAGATTTCGCCCAATGAGTGAAATGCCCGCGTGGAACGAGAGCATCAATCAGCTGACAGTAATTTTCGCCTCCGCCATGCCTGCCCCTGCGGGCAAAGTTGCCGATGCATTTGGGAATTTGCCAGCAGGTAAAGTGGTATTTAACGACGTGCTCATGAATCGCCAGGACAAACACGCCAATCCCTATTTCTTGATAGGTAAGCCACTGGGACATGAATTAGGGCATGTATTGGGCCTGGCGCATACGCAGGACAAAGCTTTATTGATGACACAAGGCACTTCGCCACAAAATGCCCTGGACATATTGCCCGAACAGGCGCTGATCATGCGGGTCATGGCATTGCAGCGTTTTGGAGGTAAGCTTGACCCTATCATTACATGTCATTAAGAAAATTTGGCGCCGAACGATTGTTGCTACTTCAATATTTTTCAGACTCAGACCGCAGTGAAATGTCACGGGCCTGTGCAGGCAAAGGTGCTCAAGACGGGTGGAAAAGGTAAAATGCCGGTATTCCGTCACTGCGAGCTACCATGACTGCCTCTACTACTAATACATCCCCGCAACAAATCACCATTACCCGCCCAGACGACTGGCATTTGCATGTACGTGACGGCGCAGCACTGGCCAGCGTGCTGCCGCATACGGCTGCACAGTTTGCCCGTGCCATCATCATGCCTAACCTGAAACCGCCAGTCACAACGACTGAGCAGGCTGCGGCTTATCGTGAGCGCATACTTGCTGCTCTACCTGCAGGCATGAGCTTCGAGCCGCTGATGACCCTGTATCTGACAAATAACACGCCGCCAGATGAAATCCGTCGTGCCAAAGACAGTGGCTTTGTGCATGCCGTGAAACTGTATCCAGCCGGTGCCACCACCAATTCAGATGCCGGTGTGACTGATCTTAAAAATTGCTACAAGACTCTGGAAACCATGCAGGAAGTTGGCATGCCCTTCCTGGTACATGGCGAAGTGACAGATGCCGAGATCGATTTGTTTGACCGCGAAGCCGTGTTCATAGACCGCGTCATGCGACCACTGCGCAAGGACATGCCGGAATTGAAAGTGGTATTTGAACATATCACCACCAGTGATGCTGCTGCCTATGTAGCAGAATCTGGCGGCCCGATTGCCGCAACGATTACTGCCCATCACCTGCTGTACAACCGTAATGAAATTTTCAAAGGTGGCATACGCCCGCATTATTACTGCCTGCCAGTACTCAAGCGTGAAACGCATAGACAAGCACTGGTCAAAGCCGCCATCTCGGGCAGCAAACGCTTCTTCCTGGGTACTGATTCTGCCCCGCACGCCAAGGGTTTGAAAGAACATGCCTGTGGTTGTGCCGGTTGCTACACTGCCCTGCATGCGATGGAGTTGTATACCCAGGCTTTTGAACAAGCGGGTGCACTGGATCAACTGGAAGCATTTGCCAGCTTCAATGGCCCTGACTTTTATCAATTGCCACGCAATAGCGGCAGCATCACCCTGGTGCGTGAAGACTGGCAAATGCCGGCGGAATTGCCATTTGCCGATAGCAGCATCGTGCCATTGAACAGTGGTGAAACCCTGCACTGGAAAATGCAAGCAGCGTAAATCTGGTCAGCATTTCATGACAATACGTTTTTTTGATGACATAGACTGGTCGCAAGCCTGGTTTGCCGCAGTAAGACCAGCGGCGCAAGGCTTGTTGGCCGCAGACGACTGGCGTGCGCAACTCAATCAGTTTGCCGTGCAGGCAGGCCTGAGCAATCATCTTGAGCTGCCGCTACGCTTTATCACGCAGGAAGAACTGCCGGAGGGCGCGGCGTATGAAGCGCATATCAGTGCTACTGGCCTGGTGCCCACGCGTGAGAACCTACATGATTTTTTCAACGCCCTGGTGTGGCTGACTTTTCCGGCCATTAAACGTCAATTGAATGCCTTGCAGGCGGCACAAATTGCTGCTTTGGGCATAGGCAAATCACGCGGTCCGGCACGTGATGCCGCCACTATCTTTGATGAAAATGCTGCCTTGCTGGTTCTTGCTGATACCGCTGAAGGCGCAGACCTGATCGCAGCCTTGCGCGCCCATGCATGGCAGGATGCCTTCGTCACGCAGGCAGATAAATTCGGGAATTGCGCCGAAGTCTGGTGCTTCGGCCATGCCCTGATGGAGAAACTGGTCCAGCCTTACAAGGCAATCACTGCGCACACCTGGGTAGTGATGGTGGAGCCAGCTTATTTCACACTGGATGCAATCGCCAGGCGCGCGCATATTGACGGCTTGGTGGCGCAGCAACTGGCCAGCCAGGCTTTGACAACAGCAGATTACACGCCATTACCTGTGCTTGGTTTGCCCGGCTGGTGGCCCCGGCAAGATGCTGTCTTTTATGAAGACCAGCAAGTTTTCAGGTCAAAACGCCGACACTGAGCCCTGTGTTTTTCAGAACTCAAGTTGCAATCAGGCAGCAGCACTGGTCTGCAAGATATGGAATAACTGATCTTTCAGGCTGAGGCGTATTTTCTTCAAACCTTCCAGTGCGACATCTCCCAGGTGTTCTGCACCGTTTTCTGCACGATTGACAGCCTTGTCTGCCTCATCATACTCAGTAAACAGCTTGGCGAAATGGGCATTATCAGCCTTTAGTTCATGTATGGCTTGTTTGAATTCAGGGAATTCAGTGGAAAGAGGATGGTGATCTACTTGCATGGATATTCCTTTGAGGATTGAGGAAAAGATTTTCCTTGTCTTCATATTAAGCTTATAAAGTTCACCATCCTTGATCCACATCAAGGCAGGTCGAGAAAGACTGTTTGCCAGTTTTTCAGATTTGCCACTGTGAAATGCTAATCAAAGAAGGCGTAGTCAATTTCAGGTAGAATATTTGTGCAACGCGGAGTACCTTCAGGTATCTGTCATTGAGACTTCGGCTACTGTTTTTTTGCAAATCAATCAGGTCCGGGCCCATGGTCTGGACAAATTCTGCCGTTATGGCTTTAGGCTAACACCGGAACTGGCTGCAACGATGTTCAGCAAGCACTCACATCCTTCAGTATCATCAGGCCAGCAGGCAGGGTTGCGTTCAGCTACTTTGTCCTTGCGTAAGGCCATCGTATTGGGCATAGGCCTGGGTATCCTGATCCCCGCCATCCTGCTTGGTACCGTGCTGGCCAGGGATAGTTATGAGCGCGAATACGAGGTCCGGGTGCGCGGCCCGCTCAAGCAATATGCCAGCATGCTGGAGCAAACCATGCCTGTGCCCTTATGGCAAGTTGATGCCACCAGCGCCCAAAGCTTTGTTAATTCCGTCATGCTCAATCCTGATGTGGTTCGCATCGTGGTTGAAGATGCGGCATTGGGGCGTTTTGTCCATGCTGAACAGGCCAACGAGCAAAAGCAGGGTTTGATCAGCGAAACCCGCAATATCCGCAAAGATGGCACCGTCATAGGCCGGGTCACGATAGAAATGAGCAGTTACTGGATGGAGCAGGAATTTTTGAAAAAATTCCTCAAGGGTGGTGCTGCCATCCTGGTGCAATTGCTGATTTCCTTTTTCCTGTTATGGCTGCTGTTCCAAAAGCGCATGATGCGCCCCCTGCAACAATTGCAGCGCGATGTAGATCGCCTCGGTGAAGGGCATCTGGAAGAAGTCGTTAGCGCCGCCCGGCCCGATGAACTGGGCAGCCTGGCCCTTGGGGTGGATTCCATGCGCCTGCGTCTGGGGGAGTTAATGAACGAGCAAGCCAGTCACAATGCCACGCTGGAGCAACGGGTGACAGACCGCACCAGGGAATTGCATGCATCGAATCAGGAATTGCGCACTGCCCTCGATGACCTGAATAGCGCCCATGCTGAAATCCAGCGCAGTGACAGAATGGCCGCCCTGGGCTCACTGGTGGCAGGTGTTGCCCATGAACTCAATACACCGATAGGCAATTCAGTGACTGTGGCCAGCACCATCCATGATCTGAGTCGCGAATTCAATAAGAAAATGACAGAGGGCGTTACCCGCGCGGCCCTGCAAAATTATGTCGATAACAATCTGCAGGCCAGCGACATCCTGTTACGCAATTTGCATAGCGCTGCAGACCTGATAGGCAGTTTCAAGCGCGTGGCGGTGGACAGGACCAGCGCCCAGCGCCGGGTGTTTTTTCTTGATGAAGTCCTCAGGGAGACCATGCTGACCATGGGGGCCAGTATCAGGCACCATGTCCATGACGTGCGCATAGATATTCCAGTCGGTATACGCATGGATGCTTACCCCGGTTTATTGGGGCAGATCATCAGCAACCTCATCAATAATGCGATTTTGCATGGATTTGAAGGACGGGAAAACGGCATCATTGATATTCGGGCGCATTTGCTGGGTACTGAACCTGCTAAAGTAGAATTAAGCGTCAATGACAATGGTGTGGGTATCGCCGACGCCAATCTGGGGCGTATCTTTGACCCCTTCTTCACCACCAAACTGGGGCAGGGCGGCAGTGGTCTGGGATTGAATATCGTCTACAACCTGGTCTGTGATGTATTGGGTGGCAGTATACGGGTAGAAAGTGAACCTGGAAAAGGCAGCCGCTTTATCATGCAACTGCCTTTATGTGCGCCAGGTCATGGCGATGAAGCAGAATAAAAACCATAGAGAAATTTAGTGATTGGCTTTGGCTACGTCAGACCAGCCTTGTGGACAATTGACCTGGGAAGACAGCTTTTGATATTCGCCGGAGGCGCGCAGTTTTTTCAAGCCATTATTAAAGGCCGCGACCCTGCCGGCACTGGTGGGCAGGCCACGCGACATCATCAGATGGGTGGTGAAACTGTCTGTCATTAATTTTGGGTGGGCAGATAATTGTGCCGCATCGGCGGGTGAAAAATTCCGTGCCAATAAATCACAGGCAGTGTTTCTTTCCATAGGGGCGATGTCCACGCGCTTTAACAGCAGCAGTTTCAATGCTGCCACATCATTCGGCAGCTTTTCCATTTTCAAATCCCCCTTGTTGGCCATGGCCCAGATTTCTGGCGTATAGGTATAGTCTTGTATCATGGCGATACGGTAAGGGCGCAGATCGTCCAGTTGCTTCCATTTAAAATCAAGGGCATTGCGATAGACAAACACCCATTGCTCGGTGATGACATTGTCACTCAGGAAGAAACTGGCATCATGCTCAGGTTTATGGCCCCAGTAGGCTGTGCCATCCCACTTGCCAGCCCGGCTTTCTGCCAGTGCCCGTGACCAGGGCAGGAAAGTAAATTCAACCTGATAGCCTTCCAGTTCAAAAGCACGCCGCACTATGCTCAGGGCGATGCCTTTGTCAGGGCGACTCTCGGTGGCATAGGGCGGCAATTCGCCAGTAGCGATTTTGAGCAGTTGGCTTTGTGCCGATGAGATACCAGGCGGTAGCAGCAGAGCAACAGCACACCAGAATGACCATGCTTTTTTCATGACACTGCCTTCATCAAAAGGGACTCAGGAGTTCATCATCTGCCTTATTGCTGCTTCTGGCAAGTCGCTGGACTGCAACAGTGTGTGAAGGATGGCATGCTAAATTCTTGAATGGCAAATAACAACGGGAGCCTGAACTCCCGTTGTTATTATTTTATCTAAATTTGTAAACTTATTGCTCGCGCAACCAGGTCTGGGTGCGGCCAAACATCGGTGCGCCTATATAACCGCGCACATTCAGTTTCTTGTTGTTTTCTATGATGCTGAGTTTGCTGCTGTACAGCTTGCCATTACCTGGGTCGAGGATTTTGCCGCCAGTATATTCGTCACCGTCTTTTTTGAGGCCAGACAAAATCGTCATGCCGACGATGGGTTGGTCTTTGTTAGCACCTTCACATTTATCGCATTTTGGGTTCTTTTCGGGAGCATCAGCTTCCAAAAACAGTTTCTCTATCTTGCCCTGCAATTCACCGGCAGTTTCGGTAATGCGTATCAGCGCCTTGGGTTTGCCTGATTTGTCATCAATACTCTTCCACAGGCCAACCGGGCTTTCTTCAGCCTGTGCCAGCAGTGGGGTGCCAGCGAATGCGATGAATGCGGATAATACGAATGGAACTGTTTTTTTCATGCTGTCTCCAAAAAGAAAAACTTAGGTCTCTGCTTCGGCCTCTGATTTATGTGATTTGATTGTACGTGGCAAAATTTTTACCACGTACAATATTTTTAGAGTACCTACTTTAACCCAAGGTATTGCCAAGCTTATTATGTTGGTGGCAATTTACCCAATTGTTCCAGCAGTTTTTGCAAAGTGGCCTTGAAATTTGCCAGGCGTTCTTTCTCAACCGCGATGACCTGTGCAGGTGCCTTGGCGACAAAGCCTTCGTTACCCAGCTTGGTCTCCAACTTGGCAATTTCACCTTCCAGGCGGGCGACTTCCTTGCTGATACGTGCACGTTCTGCTGCAACGTCGATTTCCACCTTCAGCATCAGCTTCGATTCGCCAACGACGGATACCGGTGCTGGTGACTCAGGCAGGGCATCAACGACAGATACCTCAGACAGTTTCGCCAGTGCTTCCAGGTAAGGGGCAAAAGATTGCAGGCGGGCCTTGTCTTCTGCGTTCGCGGCCTGCAACAACAGTGGCACGCGCTTGGCAGGGGACAATTGCATTTCACCGCGCAGGTTACGGCAGGCGTCTGTCATGGCTTTCAGTGCCTGCATCCAGGCTTCTGCCGCAGTATCGACGTTGGCAGCCACGAATTGCGGGTAAGGCTGGATCATGATGCTGTCGCCAGCCGGGTTCAAGGTCTTGCCTGCCAGCGGAGCCACGGTTTGCCACAGGGCTTCAGTGACGAATGGGATAATAGGATGGGCCAGTCGCAAGATCACTTCCAGCACGCGCAAGAGTGTGCGGCGGGTAGCGCGCTGTTGCGCTTCATTACCTTGCTGTACCTGTACCTTGGCTACTTCCAGATACCAGTCGCAATATTCATCCCAGACGAATTTGTAGATGGCAGAAGCGATATTGTCGAAACGGTAGTCGGCAAAGCCTTTTTCTACCTCTGCCTCTGCGTGTTGCAGGGTAGAGATTATCCATTTGTCAGCTTGCGAGTATTCGAGGTCGACATCGGTAACATCAGCACCAAAACCACAATCCTTGTCTTCGGTATTCATCAAGACAAAGCGGGTTGCATTCCACAGTTTATTGCAGAAGTTGCGATAACCCTCGCAGCGGCCCAGATCGAAATTGATATTGCGACCCAGTGACGCATAGCTGGCCATGGTGAAGCGCAAAGCGTCAGTACCATAGGCAGGAATGCCATCAGCAAATTCCTTGCGCGTGGCTTTTTCTATGCTGGCAGCCTGTTTAGGGTTCATCAAACCAGCAGTGCGTTTCGCTACCAGTTCGTCCACCGTGATGCCGTCGATCAGGTCGATAGGGTCCAGGGTATTGCCCTTGGACTTGGACATTTTCTGGCCGCTGGAATCGCGTACCAGGCCATGTACATACACGGTATTGAATGGCACCTTGCCGGTGAAGTGCGTAGTCATCATGACCATGCGCGCTACCCAGAAGAAAATGATGTCAAAGCCGGTCACCAGTACCGAGGATGGCAGGAAATGTTTGATGTCCGGTGTTTCTTCCGGCCAGCCCATGGTAGAGAAAGGCACCAACGCAGATGAGAACCAGGTATCGAGTACGTCATCATCACGTTTCAATGCGCCAGTGTAACCAGCGGCAGTCGCTTTGGCTTGTGCACCAGCTTCATCATGCGCCACAAAGATTTCACCATTGTCGCCATACCAGGCCGGGATTTGATGGCCCCACCACAACTGGCGAGAAATACACCAGTCTTGAATATTGTTCAGCCACTGGTTGTAAGTGGTTGTCCAGTTTTCCGGGATGAATTTGATTTCACCGTCAGCGACTTTTTCCAGCGCCACTTCAGCGATGGATTTGCCTGGGAAGAAGGTGCCTTCCGGTGCCGGTTTGCTCATGGCCATGAACCACTGGTCGGTCAGCATCGGTTCAATCACCACATTGGTACGGTCGCCACGTGGCACCATCAGTTTGTGTGGTTTTACTGAATCCAGCAAGCCTTGTGCATCCAGATCCGCAACGATTTGTTTGCGGGCGACGAAACGATCCATGCCTTGATATACGGCAGGGGCGTTTTCATTGATCTTGGCATCCAGAGTGAAGATGCAAATCATCTCCAGTTTGTGACGCTGACCAACTGCATAATCGTTCATATCATGCGCAGGCGTGATCTTCACGCAGCCAGTACCAAATTCCTTATCGACATAGCTGTCGGCAATCACCGGGATTTCGCGGTCTGTCAGTGGCAGTTTGAGCATCTTGCCAACCAGGTGGATATAACGTTCATCCGTTGGATCAACCGCCACGGCCACGTCACCCAGCAGGGTTTCAGGGCGGGTCGTTGCTACCGTCAGGTGACCAGAGCCATCCGCAAACGGGTAGCGGATATGCCACATAGAGCCATCTTCTTCTTCCGACACCACTTCCAGATCAGATACGGCAGTACCCAGGACTGGGTCCCAGTTGACCAGACGCTTGCCGCGATAGATCAGGCCTTGCTCTACCAGTTTGACGAAGACATCAGTCACGCTCTTGGAGCGTTCAGCATCCATCGTGAAATATTCACGGTCCCAATCGGCAGAGGCACCCATGCGGCGCATTTGGCCGGTGATGGTGGAGCCGGATTTTTCTTTCCATTCCCAGACTTTTTCCAGGAATTTTTCACGGCCCAGGTCATGGCGCGAAATCTTTTGTGCATCCAGCTGGCGTTCCACCACGATTTGCGTAGCGATACCAGCATGGTCAGTACCCGGCACCCAGGCCGTATTGTGACCGCGCATGCGGTAGTAACGCGTCAGGCCATCCATGATGGTCTGGTTGAAGGCATGGCCCATGTGCAGGGTGCCTGTCACATTTGGCGGTGGCAGTTGTATCGAGAACGAGGGTTTGCCATCATCCATGGTGGCGGCAAAATATCCACGCTTTTCCCACTCGCCACGCCAGGATTGTTCGATTTCTGCGGGCTCAAAAGACTTGGCTAATTCCATAATATGATCTGCGGTGATTGCTAAACCTTTGATTATAAATGAGGTAAGTGCATAAGTCGGGTTTTCCTGCGGATGGCATTTAATTAAATTGCCTTAAAGGCAATAAATATTTTAAATCTTGTCACTTGTGCGCAGCAAAGCGACAAATGGGGTGTTGCCCTGATGCATCTGGCTTTTGTTGCCAGAGGGATTGGATTACTATGCTTATAAACCCCAGGGGACATGATGAGACGCCTTATCAATACGGTACGCACCCTGAATTTTGCCTTGCTGCTGATAGTCCTGCCGCAGTTTGCCAGGGCAGATGAGCCGAGCAATGAAGAAGACCTGGCCCTGGTGTATGGTGATAAATACGGTGACAAGTCTGTCATTAGTGTTGCTACAGGTTCGGCTTTGCCTCTGCGCCGCGCGCCTGCAGTCGCCACCGTGATTACGGCCGCCGATATAGAGGCAACTGGTGCCACCAGTCTGGACGGCATACTGGAAACCGTACCCGGCTTGCATGTAGGACGTTCTACCGTGTTGAATATGGCCATTTATACCATACGTGGGGTGCGCAGTGCGCTCAGTAACCCGCAGGTGCTGGTGCTTATCAATGGCACACCGCTTACCAATGCCTACACTGGCGACAGGGGACTTCTCTCTGCTGACATGCCACTGGAAAATATCGCCAGGATAGAAGTCATCCGCGGCCCTGGTTCTGCCCTGTATGGTGCTGATGCTTTTTCAGGCGTGATCAATATCGTCACCAAAACTGCCAAAGAACAAGAGGGTACGCGTTTTGGTATCAGGCTGGGTTCCTTCAACAGCCGTGACACCTGGGTTTTGCATGGTGGCAAATGGGGTGGTATCGAGGTTGCCGCTTCTTTGCAGCATAGCCGCACTGCCGGGCCGCGTGCTCTGGTTGAACGCGATGCGCAAAGCGGGTTTGACCAGTTATTTGGCACCCATGCTTCCCTGGCGCCAGGTTATGAAAATTTCAGTCGAGCCGCTACTGATGCCAATCTGGAACTCGCCTACGACAAATGGAATCTGCATCTGGGCTTCATGCACAGGGAGAACATAGGTGCAGGCACGGGCATAGCCCAGGCATTGGACCCAAGCGGCTGGGGCAGCAGTCGTCGTTTTACCAGCGATTTGAAATACAAGGACCCGGATTTTGCCAAGGACTGGGGGTTGGAGTTGAATGGCAGTTTTACTTATTACAATGAAAATGCCAGCGTTTATATCTTTCCTGCGGGGGCCTTTGGTGGTGCCTTCAAGGATGGTTTTATCGGCAGCCCGTTTCGCTGGGAAAGACAGGAAAGCCTGAATACAACCCTGCATTACAGCGGCTTTTCCCAGCACCATTTGCGCCTGGGTACTGGTGTGTCAAAAGTAGATTTGTACAAGATACGCGAAACAAAAAATTTCAACCCTGATAATTCACCCATCAATGCGGGTGCATTTTCTGACATTGTCGATGTGACTGACACTGTGCCTTACATGCGTCCTCATAGCCGCTTGTTGAAGTATGTCTATGTGCAGGACGAATGGCAGTTTGCCAAGGACTGGACTTTGACTGCAGGCGTGCGGCGTGACCAGTATTCTGATTTTGGCAACACGACCAATCCCAGGCTGGCTCTGGTATGGGAAGTTGATTACAACCTGACCGCCAAATTATTGTACGGCAGTGCTTTTCGTGCGCCAGCTTTTGAAGAACTGTATGTGATCAATAATCCTGTCGTGAATGGTAACCCGGCACTGAAGGCTGAAAGAATGCGCACCACGGAATTGGCGCTGAGCTGGCAAGCGCAACCCGGTTTGCAACTGGGCTTGAATCTGTTCCGTTATCAGATGTCGGACATCATCAGGGTCAGTAATAATTTTTTGAATGAAAATGGCGGCAGCCAGAGCGGCCGGGGTTTTGAACTGGAGGCCAGTTGGGATGTGAGCAAGAATATGCGTCTGGCAGGCAATATTGCTTACCAGCGCGCTATTGACGATACGTCACAAAAAGATCCGGGTTTGACGCCGCGACGCCACGCCTATCTGCGGGCAGACTGGCAGCCTGCAGCAGGATGGCGGGTAAATGCACAAGTCAATCATGTAGCAGACCGCCAGCGTGAACCCGGTGACACCCGTCCGAATGTCAGGGATTACACCACCCTGGATTTGGCACTGGGGACGAACAAAAAGCATGCAGGCTGGGACTGGACTTTGGCAGTGCGTAATCTCTTGAATGCCGATGTGCGGGAACCCAGTCCCTACAGCACGCCATTTGTGAACATGCCAAATGATATACCCATGGGAGGGCGTTCAATATTTTTGCAATTTGGCTATAAATTATAAAAATAACAGACGTATTTGCAAAGAATGGCAACCGCTTATCGGACGGACTGCACAGCTTCAAGAATTTCGATATAGGTGCGCGAGTAAATCTGTTAATGTTGATGGTTCAGTTGAAATACTGATGACTGCAGGGTGATAAGTTTTTGAAAAAAAATACAAATTACATGAGCGCATTTACAGGATGTACCGTGCATGTACTTTATAAGCATTGGTTTATAAGCATGAGTTAAGCCTGTTGGTAAAACCAAAGAAAGTATGAAAGTGTAGATGCTGGAAAACAGCGCCCCTTATTTTTCTGATATCCATGCTTCCCGTGCCAGTAAAAAAACTGACAGGAAGCCAGGGCTGTTTCAGCACGTCTGGCGGTTTTTCAATATCGCTTTTGGCATCATGGTTTTATTTGCCAATCCGGCCAGGGCAGACCAGCTTATATCGATGCCAGACCTGGCGATGTTGCAAAACCAGATGCCGCAAGTGCATACGCCGGCACTGGCTCAGGATTTGCGCATGGGGCGTCGCTATGGCGAGCATCTGGTATTTGCTGATGCGGCAAGCCAGGGACGGCGCCAGGATGTCATCACAGGTGGCAGCGTGGCAGTACTGTATCCCGATATGGGCGAGCCTTACCGCAGTATTTTTGCCAAGATCATCGAAGGCATAGAGAGCAAGTCGCGCATGCCGGTGATCAGTATGCCGATAGGACCAAAGCTGGAAACCGGGGATTTGAATGCACAGTTGAAACGCAATGGTGTCAAGGTCGTCATTGCCCTTGGCCGTCAGGGTGTCAAGCTGGCCAGCAGCCTTGACCGTGAGATTGCCGTGGTGGTTGGCGGGGTGTTGAATATCCCGGAGAGTGAAAGCCGCAGCATGACTGGTGTCAGTCTGATGCCTGACCCAGTACTGCTATTTTCACGGCTGAAAAGCCTGCTGCCGGGTGTCAAAAGAGTCATCGTTGTCTACGACCCCAAAAACAATGAATGGTTGATCAAGCTGGCACGTGAAGCTGCCAAACAGCAAGGTCTGGAACTGGTGACGTATGAAGCCAGAGACCTGGCTGGTGCGGCCCACCAGTATGAAGTGGCCTTTGCCAATGCCGACAAGCGTGACGCTTTATGGTTGCCGCAAGACTCTACGACAGTGGAAGAGGGCAGTATCTTGCCGCTGGTGTTGCGTGAGTCATGGAACCGTGGCGTTCCCTTCTTTTCCAGCAGTTTTTTGCATGCCAAAAAGGGGGCCTTGTTTGCTCTCTATCCGAATAATCTGGAACTGGGACAGAGCCTGGCCTTGGCTGCGCAAAGTGCCGTGAGTGGTGATGGCCGCAAATCCGGGGTATCGCTGTTGCGCGAAGTATTGGTGGCAGTGAATTTGCGTACTGCCAGCCACATAGGTTTGAATATTGATTATCAAAGCCAGAGAAGTTTTGATTCAATTTTCCCCGAGCCCTGAATGAAGACCCGCACACGGGTACTGGTATGAGCCTGCAGTGTGCCCACATGATGAAAGTGAAAGAAGAGAAGTGAACAAGCCAAGCATGCCATGCCTTGATAAGGGGGCTGGCATGATCTTGAATATTCCGGGACATAGTGTTGTTCACCAGTGAAGTTTGAGGGTGGGCGGCCATAAGTAATTTGGTTCAAGTATGAAGTTTTTCAGTAACTACTTTCGCCGCACAGGTTTCAGCCTCCAGCTAACGGTCATCATCACTGCCGCGATTCTGGTGCTGGCACTTTTTTCTTCCATCATGAATTCATGGCAGGCCAGCCATCGCATGCGTGCTTACTTTGTCGTACAAGGTCAGCAAGTGGCAGAAAACCTGGCCAGGCAAAGCCGCCTGGCGCTGCTGTATCACTCCGCAGACAACGCCAGGGAAGTGGTGACCACGACCCTGGCTTTTCCTGATGTCTTGCAGGTGGAAATCGCCAATGCTGATCACAAGATATTGCTGTCACAAAGCAAGCCTGGTGTAGTCTTGCCGCCATTGAAAACACATCCGGCCGGGCCGTTGTCGAGTGCCAGGCTGGAACAGGAAAGTGATCAGGACTGGCGTTTCAGCGCCCCGGTATTAGCCGGCGAAAGTGAAGCTTCGCCTTTTGAAGTGCAGGAAAGCAAACAGCAATTGCTGGGCTATGTGCATGTGGTGGTCGGCAAGACCACCCTTGATAAACTGGTGTCGTCCCTGTTGCTGGGCAACCTCGCTATTACCTTTTCATTCGCCCTGATATTGCTGGCCGTGATACGCCTGATGTCGCGGCAAATGATACGTCCGCTGAACCAGTTGTCTGCCCTCATGGGCCAGGCAGAGGCGGGTGAATCCGGCATGCGTGCCACGCCGGACGGGTCAAAAGACATCATTGAAATGGCGCATGCCTTTAACCAGATGATGGCCGTGCTGGAAGACCGTGAGGCTGAACTCAAGCAATCGCGTGATCAGGCCCTGCATGCAGCTGTCATGAAGGCGCAATTTGCTGCCACCGTTAGCCATGAAGTGCGCACACCTTTGAATGGCGTGGTTGGCATGCTCGACATGCTGAAAGAAATGCGCCTCACCAAAAGCCAGCGTGAATGTGTGGATGTGGCCTGGAATTCTTCCCAGGCTTTGATAGAGCTGATCAATGACATCCTCGATTTTTCCAAGATGGAAGCAGGCAAGGTTGAAGTTGAAGAAATCGAATTTGACCTCAATAAGCTAGTGGCCGAAGTACTGGAATTATTGTCCAAGTCGGCCCAGCAAAAAGGCCTGGAACTGGCTTATCTGGTCGCTGATGATGTGCCCTTGCGCGTCAAGAGCGACCCGCTGCGCTTACGCCAGATACTCATCAACCTGATCGGCAATGCCGTCAAGTTCACCGAACATGGTGAGATAGCGGTGCGAGTGGTGATGGGCCAGTGCCATGATCAGGCAGATCCGGCTTCCATGATGAGCTTGCGTTTTGAAGTCAGCGATACCGGCATAGGCATGTCGGCAGATGCTGTCGCCAATGTGTTCGAATCCTTCGCCCAGGCGGATCGTTCAACTACCCGCAAATATGGTGGTACCGGCCTGGGGCTGGCAATCTGCAAGCAACTGGTGGCACTCTTGCATGGGGAAATCGGTGTCAGCAGTGTGCCGGATCAGGGTAGTAATTTTTACTTTAGCATGCAATGCCATGCCAGCAGTACAGAAAAACCTGCGTTGAACAGTGCCAGTGCTGATTTGCAGGACGAACGCATATTCATCGTTGATCCGAGTGAAGTCGTCCGCAGTTTTTTACTGCAACAACTTTCCCGTCACGGCATGTCTTGCCATGCGGTTGCCAGTGGCATGCAGGCTTTGACTTTGCTGGATCAGGCCGCGAAAGATGGTACGCCACATTCCCTGGTCATCATGGATGTCAGCAGCATGGATGACAATGGCGAAGAACTGGCGCGTCGCTTGCGCAATGATCATCGCTACAGCGGCATCCGTACGCTGGCGCTGGATCGGAATGGCTGCGTGGGTGAGGTTAATTCCTCAACTGCAGAAATTTGTCTGAGCAAGCCTGTACACATCGAAAAACTGCTGGAAGCCTTGCGTCATTTACTGCTGACCACAGCTCATGTGCAGACATCCGCTGCGGTAACAGCAACAGCAGCAACGACAGCTGTAAGGGCGCCTGCACACATGCCCGTCAGGAGCATGGAGGTGACACGCCATCCCTCCAATGGTGGTCATGTGGAATGGCGGGTACTGGTGGTTGAAGACAATCGTACCAATCAAATGGTGGCTGCAGGCATGCTCTCGCTTTCTGCCTGCCATTGCGAATTTGCCGGCAACGGCAAGGAAGCTGTTGAAGCTGCCCGCCGCAACCGCTATGACCTGATACTCATGGACTGCAGCATGCCGGAAATGGATGGCTATGAAGCCACCGTCAGGATACGCAGTTATGAAGACGGCCTGGGCCGACGTACGCCTATCGTAGCAATGACCGCCAATACCCAGCGTGGCGATGCTGAAAAATGCCTGGCGATAGGTATGGATGATTATCTGGCCAAACCCATTACGCTAGTGGAATTGCGCCAGAAGCTGGAGCGCTGGCTTACCCATGGTGGCGCAGCAGGGCGCGCACTGCCGCCAGACGGGCAATTGCAGCCACTCGACAATAGCCCGCTGGACCGTGCGGTGTTTGATAAATTACGCGATATCCTGGGGCCGGGTTTACAGCAGACGGTATCCCTGTTCCTGGAAGACACGCCTGTCTATCTCGAACAATTAAATCAGGGTTTGCAACAAGGTGATGCTGAAATGGTGCGCGCCATGGCGCATTCCATCAAGGGTAGCAGTGGCAATCTGGGCGCTACGAATCTTTTGCAGTTCGCCAAGGAAGTTGAACAACTGGCGCTGGAACGGCATTTGTCAGAAATCACACCCTTGCTGAGCAGCCTGCATCAAGCCTATGAAGCAGTGGCCTCTGAATTGGGTAATGAAGTATTCCTGGAAGATCATGATGCTGTCAGCCATGGCCGCCATGTCGCCAAAGTGCTGGTGGTCGATGATGACCGGAGTACCCGCAGCACACTGCGCCACACCCTGCAAAGAGATGGTTTCAAAGTCGAGGAAGCTGCAGATGGTTCGCAAGCCTTGCTGATGCTGAAACGCATGCGGCCCGATGTCATCCTCATGGATGCAGTCATGCCGGTCATGGACGGTTTTACCGCCTGCAGTCTGATACAGGAAATGCCACGTGGCCGCAGCATACCGGTGTTGATGATCACTGCGCTTGAAGACAATAGTTCGGTAGAAAGAGCTTTCGCTGCCGGTGCCTGCGACTATATCCCCAAGCCTATCCATTTTGCCGTACTGTCGCAACGCGTGCGCCGCATCATAGAAGCGAATCAGGCAGAAAAACGCATACGCCACCTGGCTTTCAATGATGTGCTGACGGGTTTGCCGAACCGCACACAATTCCTTGATCAGTTGGGGCGCAGGCTGACCATGGCCAAGGAGAATGTCGAATCGGTGGCTGTGCTCTTCCTGGATCTGGACAGGTTCAAGAACGTCAACGACACTCTCGGTCATGATGTAGGTGACCGCCTGTTGATCGCAGTCGCCCAGCGCATACGTCGCAGCGTACGTAATGCCGATTGCGTGGCACGTCTGGGTGGCGATGAATTTACCGTGGTACTGAGCGAGCTGGCTGACCCGGCTGCTGCGGCATCGGCTGCACAAAATATTTGCCGCACCCTGGCCAAGCCTTTCCAGATCGATAGCCATGATATTTTCGTGACTGCCAGCATAGGTATTTCTGTTTATCCCAGTGATGGCATGGATGTTGGCACCCTGGTCAAACATGCAGATACCGCCATGTACCGCGCCAAGAAAACCAATACCGACTTCCAGTTTTTTGAAGCGGCGATGGAACATTCGATTTCTGAACGGGTACGCCTGGAAAATGATTTGCGCCGCGCATTGGAGCGTAATGAACTGGCAGTCTTTTATCAGCCCCAGGCACGCATGGATACTGGCGAGATCATTGGTACAGAGGCGCTGGTACGCTGGTTTCATCCTACCCGTGGTATGGTGTCGCCACTGGAATTCATACCGATGGCAGAAGAAACCGGTTTGATTATTGCACTTGGTGAATGGGTATTGCGCACGGCTTGCGCCCAGATGCGCAACTGGATGGATAAAGGCATGTCCCATTTGCGGGTTGCAGTGAATTTGTCTGTCAGCCAGTTATTGCAAAAGGATTTTGCCAACACGGTGGAACAAGTCTTGTTCGATACTGGCCTGCCAGCAAAAATGCTGGAACTGGAAATTACCGAGAGCACGCTGATGGAGCATGCGCAAGACACGCTGGCCATACTGGATCGCTTGCGCAGCCTTGGCGTCAGGCTGACCATTGATGATTTTGGTACCGGCTATTCATCGCTGTCTTATCTGAAGCGCTTCCCTGTCGATATCATCAAGATAGACCGCTCCTTCGTGCGTGATATTCCGGGTGATGCCGATGATGCTGCCATCGTTACCGGCATCATTGCACTGGCACACAGCCTGCGGCTGGAAGTGGTGGCCGAAGGGGTGGAAACGCGTGAGCAACTGGAATTTTTGCGTGCCCAATCCTGCGATATCCTGCAAGGCTTCTACTTGAGTAAACCAATACCGGCACAACAGCTGGAAGATGAAATATTGTCGCAAGTAGGCAGCGTATTCCTGGATCAGACAGGTAAATAAAGCCTGGGACTGTAGCAGTTTGCTGCAGCCTTGATAAAAATTATTAGAGACATGGATTGATCAATGAGGGCTTGCATGTTGCAGCTTCAACTACCAAAATGGCACACCAGTCTGCTACTGGGTTTGCTGGCTATCGTCTTGCTATGCATGAACACGATGGCACATGCACAAACCAAGCCTAAACCTGACTTTTCCGAGATAGAAGCAATACATACGCTGTCTGACCGTGACAATACCGCCGCACTTAAACAACTGCAGGAATACAAAGACAAATTAGGCAAGGATGCAGATTATGTCTTGCGCGCCGAAGTCTTGAAGACGCTGATAGGCATCTTGTATGACGCCGGCAAGATCAAGGAAGCCGATGCCGCCAATACCGAGTTGCTGCAACTGGCCAGGTCACAAAATGACAATGACATGATCAATATGGCTTTGTTGGGCGTAGCCTTTCAGATGCTGGATCAAGGCAAGTTTGCCATGGCGCTGGTGAAGCTCAATGATATACAGCAAAGCCTGCGTGATTCAAAAAATGCGGAAGTGCTCATGCGCCTGAATATTGCTTTCGGCATGGTGCAACTGGCGATAGGTAATTTTGATAAATCCCTGCCGTACTTTCTCGAAGCCTTGAAGCTGGCAGATCAGATACCAAGACGAAGTGCCCAGGCCAAGATGTACCGCATGGAATCCATCGCCAGGCTATACCTGAATATGCACAATGCTGAAAAAGCCTTGGAAACCGCTAATGATGCATTGGCGATGCAACCTAAAATAGAGTCGCCCAAGATAATTTCATCATTGCAAATGGCACGTGGCCTGGCCTTGATAGACTTGGGGCGTCATGATGAAGCCTTGGAAGCTTACAAGACAGTATTGCAGATATCCACGGAAGCTGGCATGCCTGCCGTGGCAGCAACAGCGCTGGGTAATATTGCTGACTATTATCTACATGTGCGCAAGTTCGCCGAGGCTGAGCGTGCGGCTCGCTTTTCATTGGAAAAAGCCCAGGCCATTAATGACCCTTTTGCAATAGCTATCGCCAAAGCGAATATAGGATTTGCCCTGGCTGGACAAAAGAAATTTTCCCAGGGTATAGGCTACATCAACGAAGCCAAGAAGTTTTTCATGGAGACAGGTTCCAAGTCGGATGTCGAAAACCTGCTCAGTGAAATCGGTAATATGTATGAAGCCGCTGATATGTATAAAGAAGCGCTGGCAATCGTGCGCGAACAGCAAAAGCTCAGTGACGAATTATTCCGCTCTGACCGCGCGCGCGCCGTAGCGACCTTGCAGGAACAATTCAATGCCCAGCAAAGACAGAAACAGATTGAATTGCTGGCGCGTGAAAACCAGCTCAAGGATGCCGACATCAAAAACCGCCAGTTACAGCAAGTGGTGTTGACGCTGGCTGCCATCATCATGGTGATGGTGGGTGTGGTCGTCTTTTTCTTGTACAGACGGGTACGCAAGACCAATGAAAAATTGCGCGAAGTGAATGAGCAACTGGAATTTCATGCAGTGCGTGATCCACTCACAGGCTTATACAATCGCCGCTCTTTCGTCGATATGATGAAGGGCAGGGCCATATTGCCAGAAGGTGAAAGACGCGAAGATGCACTGGATAATCCAGACTGTTTAATCCTCATGGATATCGATCACTTTAAAAATATCAATGACAGCTTTGGCCATGCAACCGGTGATGCTGTCCTGATAGAAGTGGCGCGCCGTTTGCGCAGCTCGGTGCGCGATAGCGACATGGTATTGCGCTGGGGTGGAGAAGAGTTTTTGATTTATTCCCCGCGCTCCAATCCTGCACAACTCAAGAGTTTGGTAGAACGTATCTTGCGCAGCATAGGTGAAGAGAGTGTCAAGGTTGATGGGGAAAATGTGCCCGTTACCCTGACCGCAGGTTTCATCAGCCTGCCATTTTCCGGTTTGCCAGAAACCGTCTGTAATTGGGAGAAAGCCTTGCAAATTGCCGACATGGCACTTTATCTGGGTAAGGTCAATGGTCGCAACCGGGCCTATGGCGTCAGCAAATTACTGATCGCCTATGAAGAAGCCTTACCTGTACTTGATCATGATTTGTCTGCGGCCATCAAGGCTGGTATGGTCGAGTTGGTAGAAGTGCATGGGCCAGTGAAACTGCCGGAAAGCAATCTTGCCGCGTCATCAACAATGCAAGATGCGGAATTGGCCAGCGACATTAAATAAAGCACTTGGGTTTAAAAAAGTCGTATAATCTGCCGTCGTCGCGGTTCTGGAGTTATTTCAGAACCCGAAGAAAAATGCTAGGGGTCCTGCCATCAATCTTGTTGGCGGGTGAGAAATACCCTCGAACCTGATCTGGATAATGCCAGCGAAGGGAAGCTGCCGAAGTTTGTGCCGCCTGTATTATGTATTGATCTGTGCGCGCACCTGTTTTGGAAACTCCTTTGCTGGCTCCATGCCAACAAAGCAAAGGAGCCAAAATGAACGCCAACCCGCAATTCTTGTCCGCTACCGCCACGGTAGACGAGGCAGCCATACAGCCACTGCCGAATTCCCGCAAAACTTATATACAGGGCAGCCGCCCCGATATTCGCGTACCCATGCGCGAAATCAGCCAGTCTGATACGCCAGCCATGTTTGGCTCGGAAAAAAACCCGCCTATCTATGTCTACGATACCTCTGGCCCTTATACTGACCCTGAAGTAAAAATCGATATCCGTTCTGGCCTGGCATCTGTACGTGGTGCGTGGATAGCCGAGCGTAATGACACTGAAGAACTGGCTGGCCCGAGCTCTGAATACGGCATCGCCCGTCTGCATGACCCCAAGCTGGCTGAACTGCGTTTCAATCTGAAACGCTTGCCTCGCCGTGCGCTGGCAGGCAAGAATGTCTCGCAGATGCACTATGCTCGCCAGGGCATCATCACACCGGAAATGGAATTTGTTTCCATCCGCGAAAACCTGCGTCGTCGCGAATATCTGGAAAACCTGAAAGCTTCCGGCCCCATGGGCAGCAAGCTCGCAGAAGTCATGGGCCGCCAGCATCCTGGCCAGTCTTTTGGTGCTGCAATCCCTGCAGAAATCACGCCAGAATTCGTGCGTTCAGAAATCGCCCGTGGTCGTGCGATTATCCCTGCCAACATTAATCACCCGGAAATCGAACCTATGATCATAGGCCGTAATTTCCTGGTCAAGATCAATGCCAATATCGGCAATTCTGCAGTCACTTCTTCCATCGGAGAAGAAGTTGAAAAAATGACCTGGGCAATACGCTGGGGTGGCGACAATGTCATGGATTTGTCGACTGGTAAGCACATCCACGAAACCCGTGAATGGATCATCCGCAATTCTCCCGTGCCTATCGGTACCGTGCCTATCTATCAGGCTCTGGAAAAAGTGAATGGCAAGGCAGAAGATCTGACCTGGGAGATCTTCCGCGATACGCTGATCGAGCAAGCTGAGCAGGGTGTTGATTACTTCACTATCCACGCGGGCGTGCGCCTGCAATATGTGCCAATGACAGCCAAACGCCTGACCGGCATCGTGTCACGCGGTGGTTCCATCATGGCGAAATGGTGTCTGGCGCATCATAAAGAAAGTTTCCTGTACGAGCATTTCGAAGATATTTGCGAAATCATGAAAGCCTATGACGTGTCCTTCAGTCTGGGTGACGGCCTGCGTCCGGGTTCCATCTATGATGCTAATGATGAAGCGCAGTTGGGTGAATTGAAAACCCTGGGTGAACTGACACAGATCGCCTGGAAGCATGATGTACAGGTCATGATAGAAGGCCCCGGCCACGTGCCCATGCACCTCATCAAAGAAAACATGGACCTGCAACTGGAACAATGCCATGAAGCGCCGTTCTATACCCTGGGCCCATTGACGACTGATATCGCCCCTGGCTATGACCACATCACCTCCGGCATAGGTGCTGCACAAATCGGTTGGTATGGTACAGCCATGCTGTGTTATGTGACACCGAAAGAACACCTGGGCTTGCCAAACAAGGTCGATGTCAAAGATGGCATCATCACTTACAAAATCGCCGCCCATGCAGCCGACCTGGCAAAAGGTCATCCCGGTGCACAGATACGCGACAATGCCTTGTCCAAAGCACGTTTTGAATTCCGCTGGGAAGACCAGTTCAACATCGGCCTCGATCCCGACAAGGCGCGTGAATTCCATGACGAGACATTGCCCAAGGATTCTGCCAAGGTCGCCCACTTCTGCTCCATGTGCGGCCCGCATTTCTGCTCGATGAAGATTACACAGGAAGTACGAGACTATGCCAATGCGCAAGGTATCAGCGAGATACAGGCTTTGAAGAAAGGCATGGAAGTCAAAGCGGTAGAGTTCATCAAATCCGGCGCGGAAATTTATAAAAAGCAATAGCCATGGTCGATATACAGCTTAATGGAGAAAAGCGGCAACTGGCGAGTGCGCTGCTGGCTGATCTGATCGCAGAACTAAATCTGTCGCAACAGGCGATTGCGGTGGCGGTGAATCGGCAGATTATTCCGAAGTCGCAATGGGGAGACTACCAGTTGCGAGTCGATGACAAGGTTGATGTGGTGCGCGCTATTGGCGGTGGATGAGTGTAGGTTGGGCTACGCTTCATCAGCCCAACGCTGGGCCTAAATTGTCGCTACGAACTTAAATAAAATGCCAAAAAATCATCTCGTAATTGAGCTTTGCAATAAATATGTTTGTTGATCGTCGGGTGAGTGTTGGGCTGATAAAGCGTAGCCCAACCTACGATGCTGTGATGGAACATATCTGGCGATATGTGAATCAAGAAGAACCTAAAGAAGACTGAGAGAATTCCCTCCCCTTCAAGGGGAGGGTTAGGGTGGGGATGGGTTTCAGTTGATAAAACAAGCATGTAGTTTGCTAAAGAAACCCATCCCCATCCCCGCCTTCCCCTTGAAGGGGAAGGAGTTGCACGGCAACTTGTACGAGTATTCCCTTATCGGCAGGCAAGTAAAAACAATTTCCCCAATTTCGGAGAAAACAATGAACACAGAAAACAACCCAGGCTTAACCATAGCCGGCAAAACCTACCGCTCCCGCCTGCTGGTCGGCAGCGGTAAATACAAAGACCTCGAACAAACCCGTCTGGCGACAGAAGCCAGTGGTGCCGACATCATCACGGTAGCAATACGCCGTGTGAACATAGGTCAGGACCCGAATGCACCAAGCTTGCTGGATGTAGTCCCACCTAGCAAATACACCATACTGCCTAACTCAGCGGGTTGCTATAACGCCGAAGATGCAATCTACACTCTACGACTAGGACGTGAATTATTGGGTGGACACAAACTGTGCAAGCTGGAAGTATTGGGCGATGAGAAAACCCTGT
Source organism: Undibacterium sp. Ji83W (assembly GCF_049340385.1). Lineage (NCBI taxonomy): Bacteria > Pseudomonadati > Pseudomonadota > Betaproteobacteria > Burkholderiales > Oxalobacteraceae > Undibacterium > Undibacterium sp. Ji83W. Next base: position 25,207 of record NZ_JBMPOZ010000033.1, read on the forward strand.
TCCCGAATATGCCTGAAACCCTGAAGGCAGCCAAAACTTTGGTACAGGATGGTTTCGATGTCATGGTGTATTGCAGCGATGATCCTATACAGGCGCGCATGCTGGAAGAAATAGGCTGCGTCGCCATCATGCCACTGGCATCACTGATAGGCTCTGGCATGGGTATCTTGAATCCATGGAATCTGTCACTGATTATTGAGCAGTCCAAAGTACCGGTTTTGGTGGATGCAGGTGTAGGTACTGCGTCGGACGCCGCCATCGCCATGGAACTGGGTTGTGATGGTGTGTTGATGAATACCGCAATCGCCGGTGCCAAAGACCCGGTGCGCATGGCGCGTGCCATGGGCCTGGCGGTGGAAGCCGGACGTGAAGCATTCCTGGCAGGCCGTATGCCGCGCAAGTTTGCGGCGTCACCGTCTTCTCCCATGGCTGGCCGCATTGTCTGATATTCGTTTGATGACTATCTGATGAAAACAATAACGCGTCCCTGTGTGCTGGTATTCGCAGGGCATGACCCAAGCGGTGGTGCTGGCATACAGGCCGACATAGAAGCCATCGCCGCGCAGGGTGCGCATGCCTTGCCCGTGATTACTGCACTGACGGTGCAAGACAATGACCATGCCTATGCCGTGCATGCAGTCGATGTGCAAATCATCTTGCAGCAAGCGATGACACTGGTCGCCAAGATACCGGTCAAGGTCATCAAACTGGGTATCGTTGCGCACAAAAAAAATGCGACAGCGATTGCCAGCTTTATCCAGAAGATGAAACAACAGCAAGCTGATCTGCAAGTCATTGTTGACCCGGTATTGGGCAGCGGTCATGGTGACAGTTTGTCGCTGGACGATGCAGTCGAGTCTATTGGGCCTTTATTGAAAGTCGCAACACTGATCACGCCCAATTTACCTGAATTGAAACGCCTGTCACCTCTGGCCATTGACATACAGGCACAGGTGGAAAACCTGATGCGAGCTTATGATGCAGATGTCCTGCTGAAAGGCGGTCATGCAACAGAAGCGCAGGTAAAAAACATCTGGTTCCAGCATCGGCAATGGCAGACAGCACAGGAATGGCTGTGGCCACGATTGCCTGGAGAATTCCATGGAAGTGGCTGCACGCTGGCATCAGCAATTGCGGGGCAGTTGGCAATTGGTGCAGCTTTGCCAGACGCATTACAACAAGCGCAAAGCTACACGCAGCAAAGCTTGATGCATGCATATGCAATAGCAGCTGGTCAGCTTATCCCGGCACGCCAGCCAGTATTGAAGACAAGGAAAAGAGTATGAAAAAATTGAGTCATCATCAATTGAGCGGCTTGTACATCGTCACACCTGACTGGGATGATACTGATCAATTGGTAACCGTCACTGAACAGGCTTTGCAAGGCGGCGCGAATATCGTGCAATATCGCCACAAGACTGCCAGTGCAGAGCTGCGCAAGAACCAGGCACAGGCTTTGCTGGATCTGTGCCGCAGTTTTAATAAACCCTTCATCATCAATGACCATCTGGAGCTGTGTCTGGAAATTGATGCCGATGGCTTACATGTAGGTGGCACGGATATCTCGGTAGCAGATGCCAGAACAAAACTGGGGCCTGACAAGATACTGGGTGCTTCCTGCTACGGCGACCTGGAATTGGCACGCACAGCAGTCAAAGGCGGTGCCAGCTATATTGCCTTTGGTGGTTTCTATCCTTCCCGCATCAAGAAATATGCAGTGACCACACCCGCCAGCATAGTCGGTGATGCTGTAAAGGAATTTGATCTGCCGAATGTTGTTATCGGTGGCATGACACTGGAAAACTGCCAGCCCCTGCTGGCTCAGGGGGCTGACATGGTGGCAGTGATCAGTAGTGTGTATATGACAGACCAGCCACGACTGGCCGCGCACGCATTTATAGAACTTTTCGCTGCGAACCAGGTTTGACAGCGGGAGGATTTATTTTGTTTCGCCTTCAGCTTCTTTGCTGGCAGGCGCAGCTGCTTGCGGTTCCAGGTCTTCAACTTTCAATAATTCTGCCGTGGTCAGGATGCCGACGCTGATGATATCGTGGCCTTCTATGGTCTCGCATTTGCGTGGGTTAGCCAGTGTGCCTTCCGTGCAAAAGCGTATATTGCCTTTCTTCTTGTCCGCGCCCGGATAATAGAACAGCATCATGTCACTGGCTTTTTTGATATACATGGCCTGATCCAGCAATTCTTCCGGGAATTTGCCATCGGTGGCTTTTAACAACCATTCACGCAATTTGGGTATGGCTTCGGTGCTGACTTCGCGGGTTTCCTTATTGTGCGGTCCATGAAAACCCAGGCGTGTGCGTGCCAGGTTCTTGCTGTCGAGCATGCGCCTTTCCGTGCCTGCCATGAACATGATGGCGCAAGAGGAAAAGCAATTTCCCTGGACTGCAGTATTGATTTTTCTGCCTTTGATAAGCTGGGCGATGCCATATGCGGCACCCAGGTCACCGCCAGGGCTTTCAGTCAACACGACATTGCGCACTTCACCGCCTGACAGATTGCGGCGGAATCGCTGTGTGTCATCCGCTTCCACCTTGCCATATAAAATCAAAGTGTCATTTGAGCGCAGCATGGTCATGGCCGCAGCAGGCAGGCTGTACGAAATCATGGCAGCAGCCAGTAAGGTCAGCAAAGGATTCAGGCGTAGCGTCATCATTCAGGAAGAAAAATAATTGAAGCCGCATTATCCTTTGCTTGGACTGACCGGGCAATACCCTATTGAATGTGATCAAGTTGTGCCATCGCACGCAATAATTTGCTGGCAGTTTCTGCACTTGCTGACTGCATGGGCGCGCGCAGGCAGGCTTGCATTGCGCCCGATGCTGCCAGGGCTGCTTTTAAAGGGGCGGGGTTGGGTTCTTCAAACAGTGTCTGCATGACAGGCAGCAAGTGATAGAAAATTACTCTGGCTTGTTCAAGTTGACCTGCATTGATATGCGCCTGCAAACGCAAGAACAGATCGGGGCGTATATGTGCTGATGCCAGTATGCAGCCTGCACCACCGAGACAGAGTGTTGTGAACAACTGGTGGTCTTCCCCCGCGAGTACTTGAATATCCCCATCCATGATGAGTTGCATGGTGGCTTGCAGATTGCCACCACAATCCTTGATGGCGACGATGTTGGGATGCATGGCCAGTTGCTGCAATGTGGGTAATTCCATATTCACTCCCGTGCGGTAAGGAATGTTATACAGCAGCACCGGCACAGCAGAGGCATCAGCAATTTCATGGAAGTAATGCAAGATGCCTGCCTGCGATGGCCGTATGTAATACGGTGGCGTCACCAGCACGCCAGCAGTTTGCCTTTGCCCTATAGCTGCCAGTCTATGCAAGACTTGCCCCATGTGATTGCCACTTAAGCCCATGATGACTTGATGGGCAGGAGCCACAGCCAGCACCGCATCCAGTACCTGCAATTGTTCATCTTCACTAAGTGCTGCTGCTTCGCCAGTTGAGCCACACACCACCAGGCCAGCGACACCATCGGCGATCAACTTGCTGGCCAATGCCTGTAGCGCAAGGAAATCCACTTCCGCCTTTGCGCTGGCACAAAACGGTGTGACCAGGGCGACCCAGATGCCGGAAAAATCAGTGCGTCTGGTCTGATGGTCTGATTCAATAGATGTATTGCTGGAATTGCTGATGCTGCTGGACATGCCTGTTCTCCTGTGGACCGGTAAAAGACCCGCAGGGAGTTGACATGGAGCGCAAAGGGAAGAACCGTTTTTGCCATCCTGTCAGCTCACCTGACGGGACAGCACGCCCCGGTCAGATGAGCGTCTGTTTCTTGGCTTTAGCAAAGACCATACACAAAGCAGTGCTGCCCTGTGTGTGTAATTGATCTTTGACTTGAGTTTGCATAATGAAAATGAAATTTCTGTGTTGATTGAAATGATTATCTGCGGATGGGATGTAGCTTGTCAAGGTTTCATCCTGCAAGAAATTTTTTTGTCTGGAAGTGGCTTAAAGCGGACATGGCATAGTCCCGTATAATCCGTCTATGCAAAATTTACTCCACAACTTAAATCCCGAACAACTTGCTGCCGTGACTCTGCCGGCGCAGTCTGCCCTGATTTTGGCTGGCGCAGGTTCCGGCAAGACACGTGTGCTGACTACCCGCATCGCCTGGCTGATACAGACTGGCCAGGTCTCGCCCGGTGGTATTTTGGCAGTGACCTTTACCAACAAGGCCGCCAAGGAAATGCTGACGCGCTTGTCAGCCATGTTGCCGATTAATACACGCGGCATGTGGATAGGCACTTTTCATGGACTGTGTAACCGGCTTTTGCGCGCCCATCACCGCGACGCCGGTTTGCCATCGACTTTCCAGATACTTGACTCTGGCGACCAGTTATCCTTCATCAAGCGTTTGTTGAAAGCCAACAATATCGACGATGAAAAATTCCCGCCCAAGACCTTGATGTATTTCATCAATGGTGCAAAAGACCAGGGTTTGCGTGCGGCGCAAGTCGATGCTTATGACGACTTCAACCGCAAACTGGTTGGCCTTTATGATTTGTATGACGCCCAGTGCCAGCGTGACGGTGTGGTTGATTTTGCCGAGTTGTTGTTGCGCACCTATGAATTGCTGAGCCGTAACCAGCCACTGCGTGAACATTATCAGGACAGGTTCCGTCACATCCTCGTCGATGAGTTTCAGGATACCAATGACTTGCAATACAAGTGGCTGAAGCTGATGGCAGGTGAGGGCAGCAAAAAAGGCGGCGCTGTGTTTGCCGTTGGTGATGATGACCAGAGTATCTATGCTTTCCGAGGTGCCAATGTCGGCAATATGTCGGCCTTTGAGCGTGAATTCCAGGTGCAAAACCTGATCAAGCTGGAACAGAATTATCGCTCCCACGGCCACATCCTCGACAGTGCGAATGTACTCATTGAGCACAATAGCAAGCGCCTGGGCAAGAATCTGCGTACCGATGCCGGTCATGGTGAACCGGTGCGCATCATGGAATCGAGCAGTGATATACAAGAGGCCAACTGGATCATAGAAGAAGCCAAGAATTTGATACGTGAAGGTTCTTTGCGTAGCGAGATTGCCATCCTGTATCGTTCGAATGCGCAGTCACGTGTCATAGAACATGCGCTGTTTACAGCGAATATCCCTTACCGCGTATATGGTGGCCAGCGCTTCTTTGAACGTGCCGAGATCAAGCATGCCATCGCCTATCTGCAATTGATGGACAACCCGCATAACGATTCAGCCTTTTTGCGGGTAGTGAACTTCCCTACCCGCGGCATAGGCGCGCGCTCGCTGGAGCAATTGCAGGATGTCGCCAAACAGCAAAATATTTCCATGTATGCCGCTGTGCCGTATGTGGCAGGCAAGGCAGGTTCTTCACTGGGATCTTTCGTCAAGCTGATAGAAGGTGTGCGTTTTGAAACCCAGAACCTGCCTTTGCCCGAGATGGTCAAGATCGTGCTGGAAGTCAGCAGCCTGCTGACGCATTACCAGACTGAAAAAGAAGGTGCAGACCGTATAGAAAACCTGGAGCAGTTAGTCAGCGCCGCCACCCTGTTCGTGTCAGAAGAAGGCTTCAATAAAGAAGCGCCAGCATTTGCCGGCCCTGCCAGTAGCGCAGCAGTCTTGCTGGATAGCGGAAATGGCGATCAGATCATTGATGCCGACGCAGCACTGCCAACGGTGATGTCACCACTGTCTGCTTTCTTGTCGCATGCTTCACTGGAAGCGGGCGACAACCAGGCCCAGGCTGGGCAAGATGCCATGCAACTGATGACCGTGCATTCCGCCAAGGGCCTGGAATTTGATGCAGTTTTCATTACCGGTCTGGAAGAAGGGCTGTTCCCGCATGAGAATAGTGCGCAGGAAGAAAGTGGTGTGGAGGAAGAACGCCGTCTCATGTATGTGGCGATTACGCGTGCACGCAAGCGCCTGTACCTGAGTTTCTCACAAACCCGCATGCTGCATGGCCAGACTCGTTACAACATGCGCTCCCGTTTTCTTGATGAATTACCGGAAGAATCTTTGAAGTGGCTGACCCCGCGTGTACAGCCAACCTGGTTCGGTAATAAAAAATCTGCCTGGGATGAGGCACCGGATGATGCCGCCAACCGTATCGCCCAGACTTTCAAGAAAAGTAATGACAATATGACTTGGCGCATAGGCCAGAATGTGGAGCACGCAAAATTTGGCGAAGGCGTGATTGTGAATCTGAATGGCGGCGGTGGCAGCGGCAGCCTGCGCGCCCAGATCAATTTCGGCAAATTTGGTATGAAGGAGTTAGACCTGAGCATTGCTAAATTGGAAAAGATTTAAACTTCAGGCAGCAATAAGCGCAGGGGCTGCCCTGCGCAATACCTTTTCGAAATCTGTTCGCCAGTTAAGTTCGCCAGTTAAGTTTCAGCCTCAAACATAATAAGCTGTTGTCGTCATGACCTTGGCCATCAACTTCATGCCCGCCTGAACGGGAGCAGGCAAGGAGCTAGCGCCCAAAGCTTGAGCCGCATCGCCATGTGCAATTTCATCCAGACGCATTTGTTCTACCACTGCGCGCGATCGTTTATCTTCTGTGGGCAAGTTTTTCATATGGCTGGCCAGATGTGCTTCCACCTGTTTTTCTGTTTCAACTACAAATCCCAGGCTGACAGCATCACCAAACCTGGCCGCGATCGTGCCGCAGGCATAGGCCCCGGCATACCAGAGCGGATTCAAGAAGCTGGTATGTGAATTGAGTTCATGCAGCCTTTTTGCAGTCCAGGCTAAATGATCTTCTTCTTCTATGCCGGAATGCTGGAATTGCTGACGTATTTCTTCTGTATGCGCATTCGCACCCTGAGAGTCATACAAGGCCTGAGCACAAATTTCACCCACATGGTTAACGCGCATCAAACCTGCGCTATGGTTTTTTTCTTGCTCAGATAAATTGCCATCTGGCAGATCATGACCAGGATAGCTGCGCCTGGAGATAGCCTGACCACTGACCACACGCAAGGCGCGGTCAAATTTGCCTATCAATTGATCGAGGCTACCCTTGGGGGATGTTGTTAAGAAGTTCATGTTGTTTTTGGAAATGCCATGGTTGGGCGAATATTGAGCCAATAGAAAGCAGCTATTAATGCCCTATTGTAGAAAGGAATATGGATTTGCGCCATCAGACCAAGTCTGGAAACCTACAGAAAACTTAGAATTTTAATAATGAGAAAGAAGATGCTTGTTGCGATAACACCACATAAAATTTGCTTAAAAACGATCGTTCGCAAATTCTCTTTGCCCTAATTCCTTTAATTTGTTTCAATGGAATCTAGCTTCTTAATCAGCAGGTTTCGAAGTCTTGGCAAGACTAAATCAGTAGAAATGGTCGACCGGGTTCAAGGTACGGCCGCATAAATTTAATAATTTTGGAGACGCTTTCAATGAAAAAATCGATACTGGCATTCGCAGTTTTGAGCGCATTTGCAGCAACCGCTTCAGCACAATCTTCCGTCGTCATCTACGGTATTATCGACGCAGCCGTTGTAGCCACTACCAACCAGACAGCAACTGGTGGTTCCAAATTCTCCATGGATGCTGGTCAGTTATTGACCTCCCGTTGGGGTATCAAAGGTTCTGAAGATCTGGGCGGCGGTTTGAAAGCAAACTTCAATCTGGAAGGCACACTGGCCAATGATACTGGTACTGCCGGTGCCGGTTTTGGCGGTAACGTATTTAACCAGGCAGGTAATAATACATCCCTGTTTGATCGTCTGGCATGGGTAGGCTTGTCCGGTGATTTCGGTACAGTCACTCTGGGCCGTAACAATATCCTGGGTGTGGATTCTGTTGGTCTGGCTGATCCTATCAGCCTGGCACATGCGGGTTCCAATCCTAACGTGATGTTCAGCGCCCTGAATTCTGGTGCATTCTTTGGTGGCTTCGGTACTAACCAGGGTGGTACAGCTCTGCGTCAAAACAATTCCGTCAAATATGTTTCTCCTCTGATGTCTGGCTTCGGCGGCGCGCTGATGTATGGTTTCGGTGAAAAAGCAGGCGACAACACTGCCAGCAACTATGCAGGTCTGTCTGGCTTCTTTACAGATGGCACCAACGGCGCAGCCTTGTCTTATGCAAAATTGCGTGACAATGCCAATGCATCCTATCTGGCTGGTTGGGCCGGTGGCGCAAAGTTCAAAGTTGCTCCATCTGTGATGTTGCGTGGTACTTACTCTCAAAACAAAGTTGAAGGTAATGTAAAGATTGATGCATTGCCAAGTGCAAATGGTCGCAAGATTGCTGTGATCGGCCTGGGTGCAGACTTCTTCTTGTCTGATCAAATGACTTTGACAACAGCTTATTACAACACCAAACGCTCTGGCGATATCGATGGTAAAGCTGATCAGTACATCTTGCTGGGTAAATATGCATTCAGCAAACGCACAACTGCTTATGCTTCCCTGACATACGCAAAAGCTGGTTCTGTTAATGCACAAGATGTTTCCCTGGCTTTGGGCATCATCGGCGCAGGCAATAGTTCTGCAACCCGTACAGCAGTAGGCGTATTGCACGCATTCTGATTGTAGGTAGCTGGTTTTACTTGCAAAGGTCGCGTAGGCGACCTTTGCAATTTTGTTTTTGTTTCACTTTTATTGGTAATAATGTAATCTTTTAGCATTTGTTTTCCACAGTTAAGCTTGCCTAATTTGTATTAAAAATATTGTTTTTAATGCAATTTTTGTTGCTTATACGAGACATAATTCCCCCATATTCCCTCCAAAAGCCGATTTAGCTTGGCTGCCTGACACCATTTTTGGTCAAATACGTTAACTTCTTTTTAGCTGTCTTGTCGGTTCTTAAGTATTTGCGCGTTTCGTGCGATCAATTTTTTGGCTCTGTTTTGCGCGAACTGTACTTAATGTAGTTCATATCAATGTGAAATCCTTTGGAGAAATATCAATGAAAAAATCACTCATCGCTCTGTCAGTTTTGGCTGCTGTTGCAGGTACAGCACAAGCTCAATCTTCCGTAACTATCTACGGTGTAGTCGATATGGCTTTGCAACATCAAAACACTGGCGATCCTGCTGGCTCAACACTGGGTCTGGATAGTGGTATTCAATCCGGTTCCCGTCTGGGCTTCAAAGGTTCTGAAGATCTGGGTGGCGGTCTGAAAGCAAATTTCCAATTGGAAATGGGTATCAATGCTGATACAGGTAGCTCTGCTCAAGGTGGCCGTGCATTCGGTCGTCAAGCTTATGTAGGTTTGTCTGGTGACTTCGGTGCGGTTAACTTCGGCCGTCAATACACACCAGCATTTATCGCGATCGACAGCTTCGATCCGTTCGGCACTGGTATCACTAGTGGTACAGCAGGTAGCGGTACATCCGGCCTGGGCGCTGCAGCTTACTTCGACCACGGTGGCGTTCGTGTCAACAACTCCGCTATCTACAACACAGCTAACCTGGGCGGTTTCACAGGTACTGTTGCTTATGGTTTCGGCGAAGTTGCTGGTAACACAACAGCTGGTCGTTACATCGGTTTCTCCGGTGCATACGCTGCTGGTCCTCTGTTTGCTGAACTGGCATACAGCAATGCACAAAACGCTACTGGTTCTAATGCAACCAAGAGCTACTTGCTGGCTGGTACTTACAACTTTGACGTAGTTACAGCGCACGCTGGCTTCTCTTCCATCAAAGATGATGGCGCAGGCGCAGCTGCTCTGGATCGTCGCGTATGGTTGCTGGGTGCGACAGTACCAGTTGGTTCTGGCAACATCATTGCCAGCTACATCCGTTCTACTAACCAAAACAGCCTGATCAAAGCTGCAAATGGTACACAATTGGCTCTGGGTTACACATACTCCCTGTCCAAGCGTACTAACCTGTACACTTCGATCTCCCGTGCAAGCAACGATGCAAACATCAACCTGGGTAGTGCGGATTCCTCTCCAACTTTCCACCCAGTTCCTAACGGTGCTGATGTACGTCTGATCAACGTTGGTATTCGTCACAAGTTCTAATTTTATGCTGACTTAGGTCAGTATAAAAAAGTACCTGGCAAGATTGAAAAAGCACCCCCTTGTGGGTGCTTTTTTGCGCTTGTATTTATACAAGCATACTTGTAATGTAGGTCTGCGCACCTGACTGCGTATAACTGCAAATTAGTCGGATTGCATGCAATGTCCAGGCAGGTTTGAATGACGCAAAAAAAAGCTGACAAGAAGCATGTCAGCCTTTTTATTTATAGAAACTCAGCGCAGTTTGCTGAGGATGAATCGCTATTGCAGTGGGTTTAACTACTTTTACGCAAAACTGACACTCAGGCCTGGTAAGGGGATGCCCGAGAAGGCAGTACCCCAGGTTTGGCCGGCCTGCACAGGATAAGCATCTGTCCATGTGCCGGTGGTGATAATTTCGCCAGCCTGCAAAGGCGAGAATTGCGGCTGCTTTTGCAGCAGGCCATGCAGATACCAGATTGCGTGCAATGGGCTGTCGAGAACATTGCTGCCATAACCCGCGCTCAGCAAAGAACCGTCACATGACAATGAGACGCTGGCATTGGCCAGGAGCTCTGCCAGATGCTGGCGGCTGGCACTCGACAAGATACGTGGTTCACCGATCAGCAGGGTGCCGTGCAAGCCCAGTGCAGCTATTGCATCGGCAGCTTCAAACTTCCAGTCAGGGTAGGGACTGACGACGATCTCTATGCCATGTGCCATCCATTCCAGGCAATCTGCCAGCTCTTCTATGCAAGCGTCTGCGGCTGGTGTCCTTCCCAGCTTGAATACCACTTCCGGTTCTATGCGTGGTTGAAGTGCGCCAGTCAGACTTTGGTAGACATGCGTATCTTCCACATAGCGCACCGTGCTGTCAAACAGGCTGCTCCAGATAGGTTCACGGATGGCGGCTTTCTCGCCATATTTGGTCCATAGTTTGCGGTTGGTAAAACCCAGTTTGCGGCCTATGCGTACTTCGCCTTCGGCGGCGCGTATGGTGTCGGATGCTTTGGCGATTTCATAAGCATCGTGAATGCTTAGATCAAATTGGGAGCTCAGCGGGCTCAAATGCTGGTTACGTGCTCTTGCCTCAAGAAAGGTATAGGCATGTTGTTCGGCTAGTAAGGACATGGCATCAAGTTTGGTTGGATTGAGCACAAACTATGGAGAGATCGGAGTATTAGCCACCGCCCCATAAGTCACCGTTATTGCCCGATCTGGGCATGGTTACGCCAAAATGTTCATAGGCAGACGGGGTTGCTATCCTGCCTCTGGGCGTGCGTTGCAAAAACCCCTGCTGTATCAGATAGGGTTCCAGTACATCTTCTATGGTGTCGCGCTCTTCACCTATGGCGGCCGCAACATTGTCCAGTCCCACCGGGCCGCCACCAAATTTGAAGAGGATGGCTTCCAGCAGTTTTCTGTCCATGAGGTCAAAGCCAACGGCATCGACATCCAGCATTTTCAATGCCGCATCAGCAATTGCCTTAGTGATTTCGCCATTGCCCTTGACCTCGGCATAATCGCGTACCCGCCGCAGCAGGCGATTGGCGATACGCGGTGTGCCACGTGCCCGCTTGGCGATTTCACCCGCACCATCGGCCTGTATCGGTGCATTCAGCAGCGATGCCGAGCGGGTGACGATCTTGGTCAATTCTTCTGGCGTATAAAATTCCAGCCGTGCGACGATACCAAAACGGTCGCGCAAGGGGTTGGTCAGCATGCCTGCGCGGGTGGTTGCACCGACCAGGGTGAAGGGCTGTAAATCCAGCTTCACCGAACGTGCTGCCGGGCCTTCACCGATCATGATGTCGATCTGGTAGTCTTCCAGCGCCGGGTACAAAATTTCTTCAACGACCGGCGACAAGCGATGTATCTCGTCAATGAAGAGCACATCATTGGCTTCCAGGTTTGTCAGCAAGGCAGCCAGGTCACCGGCACGCTCCAGTACCGGGCCAGAAGTTTGGCGCAGGTTGACTCCCATCTCACGCGCAATGATGTGTGCCAGCGTGGTTTTACCCAGACCTGGTGGACCAAACAACAAGGTGTGGTCAAGCGCTTCACTACGTTGTCTTGCTGCTGTGATGAAAATTTCCAGCTGACCACGTATCTTTTCCTGGCCCACATATTCATCAAGCTGCTTGGGGCGCAGGGCGCGTTCTATCGCTTCTTCATTGGGGGAGCTGGGCGTGGCCGAGATAATGCGCGGCTCGCTGAAGTTGGAGGAAAGATTGTCAGTCTGTATCGTCATCGCTTAGCCCTTGGACAATGCTTTCAATGCCAGCTTGATGCCATCTGACACACCACTACCAGCAGGCACGGATTTCATCGCCAGCAAGGCTTCCTTGTCGGAATAACCAAGTGCCTGCAAGGCATTCAGGATATCAGCACTATGGTCACCAGCTGCCAGTGCGGCAGTAGCAGTACCCAGGTCAGCACCTAGTTTGCCTTTCAGTTCCAGCAACAGGCGCTCAGCGGTCTTCTTGCCTATACCAGGCACGCGGGTCAGGCGTCCGGCCTCTTGCAGGGTAATCGCCTGTGCCAGGTCGGCTACCGACATGCCTGACAATATGGACAGGGCAGTGCGGGCACCAACGCCGCTGATCTTGATCAATTGTTTGAAGGTGCTGCGTTCTTCCGCCGTGCCAAAACCAAACAGCACATGGGCATCTTCGCGTATCGCCAGATGCGTCAGCAAGACCACTTTTTCACCCAGATGTGGCAGGTTATAGAAGGTACTCATGGGCACGTCGACTTCGTAGCCCACACCCTGGCAATCGACCAGCAATTGCGGAGGATTCTTTTCTATCAGAGTGCCTGCAATGCGACCTATCATGAGACTGCTTCCATACTGTATGAATAAGCAGTGATAGTAAACGATTCTTGCGCGTTTGACGAGGCAAATGCGGGGAAATTATATTGATATTGCGATACTGCAATGATTCATTGATGGATGCCAAACCGGAATGGTCAGCACGTCAGAGCAGATTTAGCCTACCAGGCGTCCACCTTTGACGCGCAGGCCCTTCTTGGCCAACCCTGGTGCCATTGCACCCAGCGTAGCAAGTGTATCGCCGCTATGGGCATGGCAAATCGCCACACCCAGCGCATCGGCAGCATCACTGCCGGGCAGACCCGACAAAGCCAGCAGGCGCTGCACCATGTCCTGCACTTGCTCTTTCTTGGCACGACCATGGCCGACTACACCTTGCTTGACCTGCAAAGCCGTGTATTCCGCCACCGCCAGATCCGCCGCCACCAGCGCACAAATCGCCGCCCCGCGTGCCTGCCCCAGCAACAGGGTGGACTGGGGATTGACGTTGACGAAGACTTTTTCTATCGCCGCACAATCTGGCTGGTAAGTGCGTACTATTTCTGAAACACCCGACAGGATGGTCTTTAAACGTTCGGGCAAAGTGCCATCAATAGTCTTGATCGTGCCTGAGGCGATATATGTCAGCTTGCTGCCCTGTTTATGGATGACGCCAAAACCGGTGGTACGCAAGCCGGGGTCTATGCCTAGGATTTTCATGGGTTGTTTTGCTGGTATTGGTGTCTGGCGCTAATTGCCAGTGTTGCTGAGCGGGTCTTGCTGGGGAGTATAGCGTATCAGTGTAGATTTTTATTTGTGCTTATGTGAGCGGGTAATTACTTTTGCTTATTGTTATTTGTGATTGATGCGTGTCGCATGCCGACTTGCTGCACATTTGCGGATGGTATTAGTGAACAACCAACGCCACTGGAGCGCCAGCCCGGTAGTCTCCAGCCTTCGCTGGAGCGACGTTAAAAATGCATGGAGATCATTACTGGCAATTAGCCAGGTTGAGATATTGGCAAACTTGGTTAATAGAATATCCTTCTATCTTGAAATTCGTCATTCCTGCGTAGGCAGGAATCTAGTGTCGTTTGTGGTATACCGAGGTGCTAATTGCTCAAGAAGATATTTCTTGCATGCTGAAGTTGATAGTATTTGCAAATGGTATTCGTGATCAGTCAACGCCACTAGGCTCCTGCCTGCGCAGGAGCGACGTTAACTTGAGTGGTCATTTGTGGATGACGCTTAGCCCGGTTTGAATCGTCGCAATGCTGTAAGGTCGAGTCAGTAAGTACCCTCAAATTCGTCATTCCTGCGTAGGCAGGAATCTAGGGAATCTCTGATTAAGTATCCGAGTATTGATTTAGAAACGTTAATATAAGCCTATTCTCATTGAATCCCGAATGCCATGAAACAGACAACTTTTGCCGAAGGTGGCTTTGAACGCTACGCC
>NZ_JBMPOZ010000034.1:0-38026 GCF_049340385.1 Undibacterium sp. Ji83W
GTTCTTGTTCAAGCTGGGTATGTTCTTGTGCCAGGTTCGCCAGTCTTTGTTGCAGGGCCTGCTTTTTTTCCTGGTACTGGCTTTGGCGCAGTCTTTGTTCTGCAGCCATACTGTCGGCACGGCTGGCCAGTTGCTGGGCTACCAGGGCCGTGATTTCACCCTGGCTGTTCTGGCGTTCTGTGCTGAGCGTGAACAGGATTTGCCCGGGTTTGACTTGTTCGCCTTCCTTGACATGGGTCGTCAGCAAGATACCTGCATTGGGTGCAGCTACGCTGAGCTGGCCGCCTACGGGTACTGTAATGCCAGTGACGCGGGCTTTTTTGGTGATGCTGCCAAAGGTAATGTAGGCGATCAGAACTGCAGCAATGATCAGGGCGACAATCGCGATCAGTGCAGCGGAAAGCGGCTGGGCCAGGCGGATGGAACCCATCCATTGACTACCTAATGCTGCTGTCACTTCAGGACGAAACAAGGGGCTGGAATTACTCATTACCCACCTTATTCACTGCAAACTGTTGCGATTTTTCTGTCATCTTCGTTTATATGCGGCAATATTTCAAAAAAGCACTTACCCTGTGCACTGATCAATAGCATAAATGAAAGTTCTGGGGAAATGTCAAAATATGTTAAAAATATATTTTTGACATGCCCAAAGACTATTTAACACTTTTCTGCTAGGATCGCGCGCCGCGAGTGCGGGCGCTTGAAATTGCTTATCCTGAACTACGCTGATCGCTCCTTGCTCATGTAAAGCGACCAGGTCATCAAAGAGTTGTCATCCAGCGCCTGGACATCGTTCTGATGTCCAGACATTCGTTTTAAATCCTCTCTCATTCACGTGCATGTGCAAAAATCAGTCCCCTTGCTGCTGCCAAACTGCTTTACCAGACTTCAAATAAATCAAGCCGCTGGCGGAGCCTTCTTTCGCGACTACGATGCCATCGTTCTGCAATTTGACAGGCTTGGCATGGTAGCTGTGCGGTTGCGAGCCTTTATCTTCAACATACCAAAGTTCCAGCCATGAAAAGTCGTCGCCACCATTGCCTGTCGCATGTCCTGCACCAACGATGACAGGTTTGGCTTTGCCATGCGACAAAAAGACGATGCCCTCTTTATTACTCTTGCTGTCCTTGACCAGGACCGCCAGATCGCCCTTGCCAGCACCCAGAAAATTGCCGCGCCAGACAAAGGGATTGATGCGGCTGTTGACTTCGATAGATTCTTGCTTGGACAAGCCATCAAGCTGCTTGTTTGCCCAGTCAGGCAATTGCATCTTGGGCGACACATCCTGTGCAAAAACGATGCTGTTGGCGAATAACAGAACGACGGACGCTAATTTGAAATTCATGGCAAAACTCCTGATAATGATATAAATGTATAAGTATCGTTCGAATGAAAGCCTGCTTTGCTTCAACTGCTCATTGCTACTGCTCATTGCTACTGATTGCTGCTACTGCGATCACTACAAATATCTCACCTCAAACTGATGGTCTGCCTTTTCCACGCCGGGTCTTGCCACTTGTAGAACACGCTCAAAGAACCCGGCTTGTCGGCATAATTTTCAACTTGCAGGCTGTCCATGCTGACGACTTCAAAGCTCTTCTTGAAACGGCCTTCGACCTTGGCTTCGCGTGCTACCAGCATCTTGTTGGTGCCGGGCACCCAGCCTGCGAATTCTGCATAGCCAAGATCAGGGTCACTATTCGCGGGAGGCAGGATGTCGATAATCCAGCCCTGGCTGGTCTGGTGGAATAACCAGAGTTCGCGCCAGTTTTCCATGGGTTGTACAGCGAGAGTCAGTGCAGTGTTTTGTGCATTGGCGCGGGCAGATGCGGCCCAGACCACGCTATAAGTGCAGCGCTTTGCCAGCGGGGTTTTGATGTCATGCTTGGCATCAGTCAGCATGACGCAGGTTTCACCTGGCTGACCTGGAGCTGTGATGATGTTCAGGCCAGGTTTTGGGATGACTGCAGCTTCAGCAGCCCAGCGCGTTGTGCCTGCACGTACACCAGCGTCGGCATAGGCATACACATCTTCATCGGCGAATTCTTCTTTATTGACGGCGGCCAGTTCTGTCAATGCGCGGTTGGCGGCATCATCTGCTTTCTCGCCTTTGCGGGCGCGCTGGAAGGCGATGCTAGACCAGACGCTGGCCTTGCGCATACGCATGCGGTTTTTCAGATACTCCGGCAGGCTGGTGGTATTGACCTTGTCGAGTACATCGGCACGCCACTGGTCGAGGGCATAGCGCTCGGTCGGGCGCATGGTGGGATCTATGCAATCCTGTCTGGTCAAAGCTAATGCGGCACGGGCTTTTTGGTCTGCGGTAGCATTCATGGCCAGCACGCGGCGGAAGGCTTCGCCGTCGTAGCAGAGTTGCATGCGGCCTTCGCGTTCATAGCCTTTGATGTTGATGCCGTAATTGGCAACCACTTCCAGATGGGCGGCAATGGTGGCTTCATTTTGCTTGGGCTGTTTGCTCGATGCGCGTCTGGCCAGGCGTTCTGCCATGCTGCCGAGTGCATCAAAAGCTTCTGCACCGATAGCACTCGCTGGTGCGGCTTTCAAATAAGCAGCGGTATAGCTTATGCCCAGCGATTCTGCACCCGGCGTATCGCGCAGGAAGCGGATGACGGCGAAGGCATCCGGTGCATCATCAGGCTGCATGGACACCAGGCGGACTTGTGATGTCTTGATATAGCCAGCACGTTCGCGCCTGTGGTCATACACTTGCAGGTAGTCGAGTTTTTCACCACGGATTTCCAGGCTGTCGCCTTGCCAGAGTATGGCCTGTTGTTGTGCGCCGTCCTTGGGGGCGGCGCGCAATTGTGCCTGGTCTTGGGTGACGACAGCGAGCACGGCGACAGCAGCTAAAGTAGCAAACATGATTATTGGCTCTCTTTGTTTTCGTTAGTGGTTTCTGTTTCAGCTTCGGTAGCTACTTTTTGCATAGCTTGCTTGTTGTTCTTGCCGCTACCCAGCAATGCAGCACCAATGAAGCTGCCATCTGTTGGTGATGGGGCGATGATGACGGAAATCTTGTCTGACAATTTATCAGCCATGGTTTTTTGTATCAGCAAAGGGTGCTTGGTCAGCAAGGCACCATCACGTTCTAGTTGTGAGCTGGCGACCTTGCCGACCAGGTCTTGTCTATAGGCTTCGGCATCTGCCAGTTTGCGGCGTGAATCAGCTTCACCCTGGGCTTCGATGATGCGTGCCTGGGCTGTACCTTCAGATGTTTTGATACGCGAGACCTTTTCTGCCTCGGCTTCAAACTGGCGCTGTTCTATCTGTTTTTGCTTGAACGGCAAGACGTGCTTCATGGCTTCTTCTTGCGCTTTGGCGGCGATGATTTGTTCATTGCCGGCAGCTTCAGCCGCTTTTTCGCGTTTGATCTTGTCGGCATCGCCTTCCAGCGCAGTTTGTTTTACCTGCTTGTCTTTCAGTTCCAGCGTATAGCGCATTTTTTCGCTTTCCAGTTCTTCGGCCAGCAGTTTTTCCATGCCGCGCTTATAGTCGGCAGGCAGATCGACCTTGCCCATCATCACGCTGCGCAGGATGATGCCGTCAGCCGCCAGTTTGGGTTTTAATTCAGCTTCTATCTGCTTCTGGATTTCTGCACGCTTGCTGGAAAATATTTCGCGTACTGTATACAAGGTGAATGCCTTGTAGATGACGCCCTGCACTGCCGGTTCAACGATGTCGGTATTGATGTTCTCTGGCAGGCTGGTGGACATATTGGTCAGCTTGGTCGGGTCAACGGCATAACGTATGCTCAGGTCTACACCGAGTGACAAGCCTTCTACCGACTGGAACGGTGCTTCGCCGTCGGCACGGCTGCTGCGTGTGGGTTTGTATAACTGGTCTTGCAGGCTGAACAGGCGCAACTCATGCAAGCCGGGTACGACAATCAGGGCACCGTCACGCACCTGATCGGCATGACCGGTCAACTGGTTGATACGCACACCCACGTCACCACGCGGGATATGTTTGATCGGCGGGTGGGTACTGATCGCATACACGGCACCACCTACCAGGCTGAGCACTACCAGACGCTTGAAAGTGACTTTGCTGAACATGCCTGATTCTGTCGTGACCCTGGCCCCGGCTTTGATTCCCGATGCGCTTTTGCTGAAAACGGAAGACAGAGTGGATCTTACGGCTTGTACCAGGGATTTGATACGGTCAGACATGATGGCTCTCCAATGAGGTAGTAACAGGTTCTTAGGGTTAGTGCAGTGGCGTTTGCCCTGCTTCCCTGAGACACATCATGCGCTGTACCGCGCGGAACATACAATGCTGCGGCGGGGGCAGAAATATCACTGTGGCAAGCTATTTATTCCGCGCCTGGAATAAGCCTTGCCGCGTGTGAAGAAAAACTCACAGCGGCTTTATGACATTTACGGCGAAAGCGTGGATACTGCGGTTATTGAATACATCGCAGGAGAAAACCGTGGTCAAAGTAGCTGTCATCGAAGACGATCTGCCCACCAGTAATCAGCTAAAAACCTGGATAGAAGCAGCAAAGCCGGGCATACAGATAGACCAGTGGTTCAGCCGTGACGATGCCGAAGCCGCCATCGCACGTGAAAACTATGACCTGGTGGTGCTGGACATAGAACTGGGGCGCGAGCGCCATGCTGGCGTTGCCATCATCAATGCCATCAACAAACAGCATGCAACGCCGGTGCTGGTAGTGTCTGCCATGCCAGCCACCATCTACCGCAGCATCATGAAAGCACTGGATGCATGGGATTATCTGCAAAAAGCGACCTTTGAAGAAGCTGATTTCATCGAAACCTTTCTGGAAATGCTGCGCTCGGTCAAAGAACGCAAGCAGCATAAAGAGAGCCAGAGCGCAGCCTATAAAGAAGCCGCAAAAAGCCCGGCGGCCGACCAGCTCAGCATGGACCCCTTGCGCCAGCGCACCCCTATCTGGCGCGGCCAGCGCATCAACCTGCCGCTGACTGCGCAACGCATACTGGCGGCCTTGTTTGCCCGCCGTGGCCAGGTGGTGTCGTATGAAGACCTGTATGAAGTTGTCAAGAGCGGTCGCAATCGCGACAATATACGCAAGCATGTATCGACCATACGCGATGCCTTCCGCGAGATTGATCCCGACTTTGAATGCATAGAAAACGTCCCCATGCGCGGTTTCAGATGGGTGGATGACGACGCGGGCAGAAGCTGAGATGGGCAAGTTCTTGCTGGCGACTTACCGGCTGCGGATATTATTTCGCGGCGTTTTTCTATTACTGGCGCTGGCAACCGTGGGGTTGGCGCTGTCTGTCTTGCAGCAGGAAAAGCAGCTCAGCTATAACAATTATCAAAGCAATTTCAATAAAACCCGCTTGCAGATATCGGCCACACTGCGCCACCCTGCCGGTCAACTGGCGCTATTGAATCCTCCTGCTGACAACAAACGGGCTTCCTTGCGTCCGCTGTTGTTGCCGTATTCTGCAATTGATTTTGACGACCAGAACAAGGTACAGCAAGCGATCGCCATGTCAGGTTGCCTTGTCCAGTATGGTAATGAAGGTGCACTCTGTAGCGGCATAGGCAATAACCCCTGGGCGGGCGGCTTTATCTATATAGCGGGTAATTTCAATAGCAGCCAACTGGTGTCGCACAAGCGTGGCAATGAAAGCCTGACACAGGCGCACAGGCTGAAAGTCAGTGTCAGCCTGCGCGGCCAGACATATCGCTGGATAGCACCGTTTGAAGAAGAGATTGCACCCGCCAGGCAAAACCAGGGCGTGCGCGGGCGCTGGACCGGCTTTAATGAAAGCGAAGCCAACAGGCCGAATGCGCGCCCGGTAAAAGACTTCCGTGGCTGGGCCTGGCAACAGGCGATCTGCAACCAGGCTGACCTGGACGACAAGGATGCTGACTGCCAAAAGAATACCTTCTTCTCACTGCGCCTGCCGATACCGGTCTTGCAGGAAGCCCTGTTTGAAAAGAAGCGCCCGGTCTGGCCGCCACAAGACCTGGACCAGATGGAAGTCAGCCTGTCCGTACTGCCACCGGATTCTGACACTGCCCTGCTCGACAGCAAGAATACGCCGACTGCGACACCATTCTCCCTCAAGGATTTGCAAGGCAACCTCTTGCCTGGTGAAACCCTGCGCATACGCAAGCGTGATGCTCAAGACAGCAAGGATAACAAGGATGACCTGATCAACCTGACGGGTGCCTTTGAACAAAGCGATGAATCATGGAATATCATCACCCGCCTGATACGCCGCCTGCCTGTCGATGAATATGATGTCCCGCTAGAAAGCCGCGAAACCATCAGCACACCGCTGGCCAATTATGAAGTCTTGCTGAAGGGCGATGTGCGCAGTGTCAGCAAAAGCCTGAGCGTGGTTGCGAGCCGCGTGTCCTGGTTCGTCGGTGCGATGTTGCTGGCGCTGACGCTGGCCTGGCTATTGATCGAGGTCAGCATTATCAGGCGCATTACCCTGCTGACCAGACGCGCCGTGTCGCTGTCCAAAACCATGAAAGGTGCAGGTGAGCTGGAACAATTCGACGTCAGCGATTTGCGCAGCCCGGATGAACTGGGCGTGCTGGCCAGTTGCCTGCATGACTTGCTGCGCCGCGTAAAGGAGGACGTAGAGCGCGAAACCATACGCACGGAACAGGAGAAAGAAATGTGGCATGCAGTGGGCCATGAAATCATGTCGCCGCTGCAGTCCCTGATGGCCTTGCATGGCACGGCAGATGACCAGAGTAATCGCTACATCAGCCGCATGCAGCAAGCCATACGTGTGCTGTATGGCAGTGCTTCGCCGAGCGAGGCATTTCAATCAACGGTTTTGCAAGTCAGTGAAATTGATATCACGCTATTCCTCAAAAACGTGGCCGACAATGCGCCCATGGTGGACATACCGGATGTAGTCTATCAGGGGCCGGATGAAGTGATCATGGTCAAGGCCGATGAATATTCGCTTGAGGATGTCGTCACCCATGTCTTGCGCAATGCCCAGCGCTATCGCAAGCCTGGTAGTTCTATCAGTATCAGGTTGCAGAACAGTGAGACTGCGGCGACGATTACTATTCATAACAATGGCCCGCATATAGCAGAGGATTTGATCGACAAGATTTTTGAATATGGTGTGTCGGACCAGCATGACTCGGGCGCGAATGGCAACCGGGGCCAGGGGCTGTTTGTGGCCAAGACCTATATGGCGAAGATGGGTGGGACTATCAGTGTGCAGAATGTGGATCAGGGAGTGAGTTTTGTGTTGAGCTTGCAGCGGGGGAATGCGTAGGCCGGCAACAAAGACAAAGACGCTGGATTCCGGCCAGGAACATGCCGGAATGACGTAGCTGACGCATGGTAAATCAAGCGACGTGGCAGTCTGCATAATTCTCAATAAATTATTAAAAAAATAATAATCCGACGACATCAACAGTTTTTATCCAAAAAGCAAAACTTAGTTTTGTATCATCATATAAATCACGTCGCACTATCGGAAAGCATGGCTTTAGAATCCTTGACGGGCGCGCTGAACCAAACGCCTGCTCACGAGGTCAATTACTGGCTATCTATATAACCAATAGCCGACTGTGAGAAAAATACCAGGCTGAGACGGCCTGTCCAACAATAAGGAAAGCAATGAAACCACAATTGAAACTGATCGCGGCGCTGTGCATGGTAGGTGCAAGCAGCTTGGCGCTGGCCCAGGCAGAAGACAAACACCAGTGGCTGGAAGACGTCACCGGTGACAAGGCCCTGGGCTGGGTCAAGGACCAGAACAAGGTCACCCGCAGCAAACTCGACAACGACGCTGGCTTCAATAAACTGAAAGCTGATTTGCAAGTCGTACTGGACTCCAAAGACCGTATCCCTGGCATACGCAAAATGGGCGACGCCGTCTACAACTACTGGATGGATGCAGAACACCAGCGTGGTGTCTGGCGTAAAACCACTCTGGAAGAATACAAGAAAGCCCAACCTAAATGGGAAGTCGTACTGGATGTTGATGCCCTGGCTAAAGCAGAAAATGAAAACTGGGTATACAAGGGCAGCGTATGCCGCGAACCCGTGTATGACCGTTGCCTGATCGAGTTGTCACGCGGTGGTGCCGATGCGATTGTTACCCGTGAATTTGACCTGGCCAGCAAGTCCTTCGTCAAAGGTGGCTTCAGCCTGCCAGAAGCAAAAATGAATCTGGACTGGGTCAATAAAGATACCCTGTTTGTAGCCACTGACTTTGGTGCAGGCACACTGACAGATTCTGGCTATGCACGCGTCGTCAAGGAATGGAAACGCGGCACGGAATTGTCTGCCGCCAAGACCCTGTTCGAAGGCCAGAAAACCGATATGGCTGTGGGTGCCAATTCCAGCGACCATAAAGGCATACACAGGGAACTTGTGAACCGCCAGATCACTTTCTACACTTCAGAACAATATCTGAAGGAAGGTGACAAACTGACCAAGCTCGATGTACCAGCCAAGAGCAATCTGTATTTCTTTGATAAACAAGCCGTGATCACCCCGCGTGAAGCCTGGAATGTCGGCGGCAAGACTTACGCATCCGGCAGTGTACTGGCCATCGATTTTGATGCCTTCATGAAGGGCAACCGTGAGTTCACCGTCTTATTTGAACCTAGCGACACTACCTCTTATAGTGGCGCTACCATCACGAAAAATTATCTGTTGTTGCAAACCCTGGATAACGTCAAGAGCAACCTGAAAGAATGGAAATTCGACGGCGGCAAATGGTCTGCTCGCCAGGTCAGCCTGCCTACCCTGGGTGCAGTTGGTGTGAGTGGCATCGATGCAGAAAATTCTGATGATTACCTGCTCAGCTATTCTGATTACCTGACGCCTAGCGTCTACATGATGGCCCATGCAGGCAATGACAAGCGCGAACTGCTGAAGTCTGCACCAAGCTTCTTTGATGCCAGCGCCTATGAAACCACGCAAAAATTCACGACATCCAAAGATGGTACCAAGGTGCCTTATTTTGTCGTGCGTCGCAAGGATGTGAAATTCGATAGCAATAATCCTACCCTGTTATATGGCTACGGCGGCTTCGAGATTTCCATGATGCCTTCGTATTCCGGTGGCCTGGGCAAGAGCTGGCTGGAAAAAGGCGGCGTGTATGTGGTTGCCAATATCCGTGGTGGTGGTGAGTTTGGCCCGCGCTGGCATCAACTGGCATTGAAAGAAAACCGTCAACGCGCCTATGATGACTTTGCTGCAGTGGCAGAAGACCTGATTGCCAGCAAGATCACCAGCCCTAAACACCTGGGTGCCATGGGTGGTAGTAACGGCGGCTTGCTGGCCGGTGTAGCCTTGACCCAGCGTCCTGACCTGTTCAATGCAGTGGTCAGCCAGGTGCCTTTGCTGGATATGCGCCGCTTTAACCAGTTGCTGGCAGGAGCCTCATGGATGGGTGAATATGGCAACCCGGATGTGCCTGCAGAATGGGATTACATCTCTAAATACTCTCCCTACCAGAACGTCAAGGCAGGTGTGACTTATCCTAATGTGCTGTTCATCACTTCTACCCGAGATGACCGCGTACATCCTGGTCACGCTCGCAAAATGGCTGCCAAGATGATGGATCAGGGCCACAAGAATGTCTGGTATTACGAAAACACGGAAGGCGGCCACGGTGGTGCAGCAAACAATGCTCAACGCGCCGACATGAGTGCGATTACTTATACCTTCTTGTGGAATATGCTCAAGCGTGACAATGATGCAGTACAAGTGCATTAATTAATT
This sequence comes from Undibacterium sp. Ji83W, assembly GCF_049340385.1. NCBI lineage: Bacteria > Pseudomonadati > Pseudomonadota > Betaproteobacteria > Burkholderiales > Oxalobacteraceae > Undibacterium > Undibacterium sp. Ji83W. Next base: position 9,737 of record NZ_JBMPOZ010000034.1, read on the forward strand.
AATCAATTAATTGAGTCAGGTACGATGAAAAAAGCAGCCAGTTCGGCTGCTTTTTTTCGCTTAATCGACTTTATCCGACGGGAAGCGTATGGTTTCTCGCAACAAGATGCTCATGGGCAAGGCCAGGTTAACACCATTCGGCTGTACCGGTTTTGTAAACCATTTCTCATAGAGTTTAGTCAGTTCACCCTCTGTCATCATGCGCACCATCTCCATATCGACCAGCTTCTTGAAAGCGGCATCGCCCTTGGGGAGCATCATCGCATAAGCTTCTGAAGACAGTGGGTCACCGACGATGACCAGTTTGTCATGAAGCTTGGACTTTGCCTTGAAGCCAGCCAGGATTGCATCATGCTGTGCAAATGCATCGACCTGCTTGTTTTCCAGCATGCTGACAGATTCAGTATGATCTTTGCTCTCCACCATTTTCATATGCAGGGAGCGCACTTTATCTCTTTCCAGCAAAAATTTATCTGTGGAGGTACCTTTGGTCACCACCACTTTTTTATCTTTCAGATCCTGCCAGTTCTTGATGCCGGAATCTGCGAAGACCATCATGCGTATCGTGGCAAAGAAATGAGGGAGCGTGTAATTTACTTTTGTGCGTCGTTCTGCATTATTGGCGGTAGAACCACATTCGATATCTGCCTTGCCAGAAGTCATCACCTCCATACGTGTATCTGAAGTGACGGGGATGTAGTTGATCTTCAACTGCCCTTGCTTCAATTCTTTTTTCACGGCATCGACAATTTTCATGCAGATATCAATCGAGTAGCCGATCGGTGTTTTATTCTCTGACAGATAAGAAAATGGGAGCGAGGCTTCCCTGAATGCGATGTTGATCGTATTGGTTTTTTTGATACGCTCAAGTGTATCGGCTGCAGAGGATAGCTGCGCCAGCATACATCCTGAAAAAATTAAACTTGCCTTGATAAAGCGACGAAATTTCATGCGACTTCCTTAACCCGGTTGGAGTAGTGAGGATGATAAAGAACTGAGGGGGGGAAATCAGGGCAAGGAAATGAGGAGCGATGCTACTTCAATAGCAAAATCATATGCTGTCGCACTGATGGAAAAATACTGCGCGATTCTTGCCAGACAAAAGTGAACCCGATTTCAGTTGCGGTTTATAAAACACCGCAGGCCGGGATTATAGGAATATTTCTACGCAACAACAATCAAAAATTCATTCATTTTGCTCAATATCATGATTTAATATATGATCAGGACTTACGCAAAACTGTTCCAGCAAGGCCTTGCTTGGAAAATCTCCCTTGCAAGGGAGATTCGTTACGTCGGCAGGCAGCATGCTGCCTGAAACCCCGACTGCTCCGTAGCGACGAAGACAGTACTTTAGTACGGCTAGGAGCTGCAACGCAGCTGGGGCAGTTTTGCGTAAGTCCTACTGATTGCATTTAGACATTTGAGCAATACCAATAAAAAAACCCAGGCAAATATCCCGGGTTGGTAAGCATGCATAAATAAGCAGTTAGATAAGCAGTGAGCAGCTTAATTCACTTTATCTGAAGGAAAGCGTATGGTTTCCTTCAACAGAGAACCCATGGGCCAGGCCAGGTTCATATTGTTTGGTTGTATGGCTTTAGTGAACCACTTCTCATACAGCCTGGTGATTTCACCATCGGCCATCAAACGCGCCATCTCTACATCTATGATTTTCTTGAATGCGACGTCACCTTTGGGCAACATGATGGCATAAGCTTCAGATGCCAATGGGTCACCGACGATCATCAGCTTGGCGGGGTCTTTGGCCCTGGCTTTCAAGCCAAACAAGATTGCCTCATCCTGGGCAAAGGCATTGACCTGACCGTTCTCCAGCATATTGAAAGAATCGCTGTGATCTTTGCCTTCCACCAGTGCCATATGCAGGGCACGCACCTTGTCACGCTCCAGTATGAATTTATCGGTGGAGGTACCCTTGGTGAAGACGACTTTCTTATCCTTCAAATCTGTCCAGTTCTTGATGCCTGAATTGGTATTCACCATCATGCGCAAAGTGGAAAAGAAATGCGGTATGGTGAAATCAACGAGCTTCCTGCGGTCTGTAGTGTTGCTGGTTGAACCACATTCCATATCCGTCTGGCCAGATGTCATGGCCTGAATGCGGTTATCTGCCGTCACAGGGACAAAATTGATTTTCAATTGTGGCAGCTTCAATTCCTTCTTGAGCGCATCGACCATTTTCTTGCAAATATCGATGGTGTAGCCAACCGGTGCTTTGCTTTCTGATAAATAGGAGAAAGGCAAGGCTGACTCACGATAAGCGATATTGATGGTCTGGTTTTTTTTGATACGTTCCAAAGTGTCAGCTGATGCCAGTTGAGCAAGAACGGCGGCAGACGCAAATACGCCAGCCTGAAAAATACTGCGCAATTTCATATTATTTCCTTATGCCTTACATGACAGTTTTGGCTGTCCGGGCATTTTGTTTGGGAGCTGCTGCAAAAGATGTTCAGGTGCAGCCTTGACTGAGTTTGCCTGAATATGGGTGATACGAGAGGGCCATGCAATCAAGCCCGGATTTATTTGCAAAAGCGTGGGGGTTTTCAACAGTGTGAAGCCGGATTATATCGCGGTCTGGCGATATTGAGGGAGAAGTAAACCTCTATGTTTCTATCCGGCTAATGATGAATTGTCAGCAAATTAGCAAAAGATTCTCGCAATGAATGCCATAAAAATAAAAAAACGCTGGCATCAACACCAGCGTTTTATCCATGCGCCATGATTACTCTTCGGCGACCTTGCGCTGCATATCTGCCAGATAAGCGTCAAGCTCTGTGGTACTGGTAAAAATCTCATTCAGGGGTGCGGCACGGACAATTTCAAATACCTTTTGCACCTGGCGGCTAAGGTTGACAAAATAAGTCGCGCCGCCATGATTGCGCATGGTTTTGCGTATCTTGGCCAGCACCCGCAAACCCTCGCTGGAGATAAAGGTCAAGGCTTCCATGCTCATGACCAGGACCTTGACGTCTTCACTGACGCTGCTGGCAAAGAACTGCTCAAGGTCGGCAGCGGTACTGGTATCAAGGCTGCCAGACAAATCTATTCTCGCGGTTGGCAACTGCGTTTCGTCTATGGAAATTTCTAGCACTGTCTGTCCTTTATATTCTTGTCTTTATATTTTTGCTTCAGGGTTTGACGAGAAATTTACGTATGTGCAAATTATTCTGACCTTGCGCATAGTTATAGTCAATATGATCCGCCAGGGCATTCACCAGATACAGGCCCAGCCCACCTTCAGGGCGATCGGCAAAATCCACTTCCAGGTCGGGCTGGCTGATGCCATGCAGGGGATTGTAAGCATGGGAATTATCGACCACGTCGAGCACCACTTCTGATTCTTGCAAATGCACGTCCAGTCGTATGGATGCCGGGTCCTGGTCTGTTGCACCGTGCTTGAGTACATTGACCAATACTTCTTCAGTAATCAATTGCAAGTCATCGACCACTTCATCACTGACTTGCTGCGCATGCAGCAGGCCAGCCAGACGGGGTCTGACCTGATCATAGGCAAGTGACTGGCCATTGAGGCTGATCTGCCAGTCGGCAAAAGCCGGTTTGCGTCGTTTGGCTTCAGGATGAAATTGCATGCTTAATAATGTCAAATCGTCAAACTGCGGGGCTTGCGCAATAAACTGCTGATGCGCCAGTGTCACACTGCGAATAATGTCTGCTGCAAATGCCGGTGCCTGTCGGCTAATTGTAGTCTGTAATCGGGCTTCTGAGAATTCTTCATTATGCTGATTTCTGGCTTCAGTGATGCCATCGGTGTACATGATGACGATGTCATGAGCAAGCAGGCGAATTTCAAACTGTGGGAAACTGGCCTCTTCTTCCAGCCCCAGTGCTGGGCCGGTTTCCAGAGCCAGCTTGCTGACTTTGCCATCACGTAACAACAACGGCGCATCATGACCCGCACTGGCGTACTGCAGCACGCCACTTTTCAGGTCCAGCATGGCAAAAAACATGGTAACAAAACGGCATTCGGAATTGTTTTGCGCCAGCTCGCGGTTCACTGCAAACAACAGGGCCGCTGGTGAGCTGCTCTGGTGTGCCAGTGTGCGCATCAGGCTCAGGGTGCGCACCATGAACAGGGCAGCAGGCATGCCCTTGTTGGCGACATCACCTATCACCATGCAGATACGCTCATCTGCCACATGGAAAAAATCATACAGGTCACCACCAACTACCCGGGCTGGTTGCAGCAAAGTGCTCATGCTGTAGCGCGGATCGGTGGCGGCTTCAGCACTGGGCAACATGGCTTGCTGTATCTGGGCAGCGATGGCGAGTTCACTTTCCATGCGTTGCCGCGCCGCTGTAGCTTCCTGCAATTCCAGTATGTGCAACTTCAATGAATCGCGCATGCGCCTGAATGAACGTGAGAGACGCCCGACTTCATCGCTCCTGGGGATTTTTGTCAGCTCAGTATCCAGATTGCCCTGGGCGATTTCTTCCGTGCTTTTACTCAGGCTGCGCAAGGACCTGGTAGTCTGCCGTGATACCAGGGCAATGGCGATGCACATCAGCAGCATGTCCTTGCCCATGGAAAAGATGACTATCATGAAATATTTACCGAGATAAGCCTGGAACTCTGCTTCAGGAAAATAAAAGCCATACACCAGCGGCATATCCTGCAGTTGCCGCTTGTAATGTACGTCACGGCCCTTGCCAGTACCCTCAGTTGACCGTGTAGATATATCTTTGGGAATGAACTCAAACCCCAGCATAAAATTGCCAGTCAGCTGGTTTTCTACATAAGGGTGGCCTTGCACACTATGATCAACCTCATCAAGCAGGTGCAAATTGTTTTGCAGGTCTTGCAACAAGGGCTGCATATTGATCTGGATGGCAATACTTTGCAGCACCTTTCCTTGCATAAATCGCCCAGTGCAAAAAACCAGCACCTGAGTGCGGACATGCCTGGCCCAATAATGCTGGCCGTCAACAACATTACAGGAATTCAATAGATCGTCATCTGCCGCTGTGCTTTGCCAGGACTGTCCATCTGCCTCAGCTTGCCAGCCAAAACTATGCTCCTGATCTTTAGTGCCGGAAGAAATAGCCAGTTTGCTGACATAGGGCGAGACGGGCAAAATTACTTTGAGACCATTCTGATCGGCCAAGTAGAGGCGCTCATCCATTTGCACCAGGCGGCTGGCTTGTTCAGCTATCAGGTGCAGGCTGGATTGGTGTTTTGCCACTATGGCATCAAGTTTGGACAGCGCGATCTGGTTTATCCAGCCCGTCATGACTTGCTGTAATAAGGCACGCATCTGGTAATAAGAACCGCCATAAATCACCACTGCCGCCATCAGGCAGGCAAAAACCAGGCGGTAGGTAATACTGGTGAACTGGAGGGCTTTTAATTTCATCACACTGTATTTAGTCACACTGTATGTCTATACGAAAGTCTGCCGGGATGCGAGGCATTGAGGTCAAAGTTTGAGGATACTGTATCATTTCCTGCTTTGCCATCAATCGAGGACTTGCATTTGATGCATGCAACCATTTTCTGTCTTACTGGTCTGAACCATCTATGAGTCTGTACCAGCTTTTAGCACAATTTATCCGCCAGCACTGGCGTCAGTACATCAGTGCGGGCCTGATGCTGTTTGCCGTTGCCGTCATGACGGTGTTGATACCACGCCGTGTCGGTATGATTATCGATGGCATGGTGGCAAGGCGTTTTGACAACATAGGCCTGATGTGGGAATTGTCCTGGCTACTGGGCATGGGCCTGGCAATTTACTTCTTGCGGGTAGGCTGGCGCACGCAATTGTTTACCGCTTCTTATCAACTGGGCATGCAATTGCGTACCCAGTTATATCAAAGACTGAGCGTGCAGGGTTCGCGTTTTTTCCAACAGCAAAGAACTGGCGACCTGATGGCGCTGGGCACCAATGATGCTGACGCCATAGAACTGGCAGCAGGTGAAGCAGCTCTCGCCGGTTTTGACGGCAGCCTGACCTTTGCCCTGGTGATAGGCATGATGCTGCTGGGCGTGGACTGGCGGCTGGCGCTGGCGGCCTTGCTGCCCTTCCCTTTCATGGCCTGGGCCTTCAAGCATATTACCCATCATATACAGGATGCTTCACGCGATTCTCTCGACCGCTTCAGCAAACTCAATGACCAGGTGCAGGAAACCTTGTCTGGCGTGCGTACCCTGCGCGCCCTGGGCCTGGAACAACGCAGCGCAGCGCAGTTTGCCGAACTGGCAGAAAACGCTGCGGCGGCCAGCCTGAATGCCCAACGCTGGGAAGCTGCCTATGAACCGGCTGTGGGCCTGTCCCTGACTGCAGCCGGTGCGCTGACGCTGGGCGTCGGTGGTTACCTGGTCTGGCATGGTGAAATGAGTATCGGTGCGCTGACCAGTTTTTCCATGTATCTGGGACAGTTGATCTGGCCCATGTTTGCTGCGGGCTGGGTCTTGTCGCTGCTGGAGCGCGGCAAGGCAGCCTGGGCGCGGCTGGAGCCAGTATTGACGCAGGAGCTCAGTGTCAATGATGAAGGGAAAATGGACACGCCACCTGCCGGTGATCTGGTTGTAGAAAATGTCAGCTTTGCCTATCCGGGTCAGACCAGGCCAGCCTTACAAGACATCAGCCTGCGTATCGCACCGGGCCAGACCTTGGGCATAGTAGGCCCTACCGGCTCAGGCAAATCCAGCGTGGTGCGCTTGTTGCTGCGCCAGATCGAGGCAGAACAAGGCCAGGTGCAATGGGGTGGGCATGCGCTGGCAGACTACAAATTGCTAGCCTTGCGCCTGTCTATCAATTGGGTGGCGCAAGAGCCATTTTTATTCTCGGCATCGATTGCTGACAATATCTCGCTCAGCAATCCTGCTGCCAGCCGCGCCGAGGTCATGAAGGCAGCACAACTGGCATCGGTGGATGATGACATACAACGCTTCCCGCATGGCTATGACACGCTGGTGGGTGAGCGTGGCGTGACCTTATCTGGCGGCCAAAAACAGCGCGTGGCCATCGCCCGCGCCTTGTTGACGGCCAGCCCTTTATTATTGCTGGACGATGCCTTGTCAGCAGTCGATACGCAAACCGAAACGCATATCCTGCAACACCTGGCCGAACTGAGGCAGGAACATCCTGAACGCAGTGCCGTCATCGTCAGCCACCGTCTGAGTGCGGTGCTGGAAGCCAATCACATCCTGGTTTTGCGTGAAGGCAAAATCATAGAACAAGGCAATCACCAGGCCTTGCTGGACTTGAATGGCTGGTATGCAACGCAATGGCGTTATCAACAATTGGAAGCAAGCCTGGATGCAGCCTGATACGAAAAAATTACCCGCTGCCATGTCAGAAAAAAAACAGGCAGTGCATTTGCTGCTGCACGCAGCCCGCAGTGAAAAACACCATGTCTGGCTGGGTATCTTCTTTTTATTTATTGCTGCTGGCCTGGAGGCTGTTGGCCCCTTGCTGGGCAAAGCATTTATTGACCGCTACCTGTTGCCGCATCAGATGGATATGGGCATGGTCATAGGCTTGCTGGCTGCCTATGTGTTATCAGGCTGGGCAGCAACTTGGTTGCGCTACCTGCAATTGACCAGGCTGGCTGGCGTGGCCATGCGCTCAGTGCGGCGCTTGCGTGAACAAGTGTATGAACATGTCTTGCGCCTGCCCATGGCTTTTTTTGACAAGGCCATCACCGGGCAACTGGTGAGCCGCGTGACGAATGACACTGAGTCCGTCAAGAGCCTGTATGTGCAAGTCTTGTTCGTCATGCTCGACAGCACCATCGTCGTCATTGGTGCGCTGACTGCTATGGCCTGGCTGGAATGGCGGCTGATGCTGATCGTCATCATGCTAATACCGGCGGTCATCATCATCGTCTGGTTTTACCAGCGCTGGAGTGCGCCTGCTGTCAGCAAGGCGCGCCAGTTGCGCAGTGAAATCAATGCCCAGGTAGCAGAGAGCATCAATGGCATGAGCACGCTGCAAGCCAGCAATGCCGAGCGCCGCTTTGGTGAACGCTTTGCCAAGACCAACCAATTGCATTACGCCGCAAGACTGGATGAACTGCGCGCCAATGCCTGGTTGTTGCGCCCGGCACTGGACCTGATGAATTCGATCTTGCTGGTAGTGGTAATTTTCACTTTCAGCCAGCGCAGTTTTTCTGGTGTGGAGATAGGTGTGCTGTATGCCTTTGTCAGCTACATCGCCCGCGTAGTAGAGCCGCTGATACAAATCACCCTGCAGTTTGGCCAGATACAGCAAGCCGTGGTTTCTGCCGCGCGTGTCAACAAGCTGCTGAACGAACATCAGCATGTACAGGCCAGCAGCGATGCGCGCATTACTGACGGCCACCTGATGCTCGATAAAGTGAGTTTTGGTTATGATCCCGCACGGCCAGTCTTGAATGACTTTAGCCTGGATATTCCGGCGGGCAGTTTTTATGGCATCGTCGGCCATACTGGCAGTGGCAAATCCACCTTGCTGAGTCTCTTGCTGCGTTTTTATACGCCGCAATCTGGCCGCATGGAAGTCGATGGTCAGCCGCTGGCCAGCGTCACAGATGCGCACTTCCGCGAGAAGGTAGGGCTGGTACCGCAAGAGCCGTTTTTGCTGGCGGCCAATGCCCGCGAGAATATCGCCATGGGGCGTGACATCAGCGAGGCAGATATCATCGCTGCTGCCAAGGCGGCACACGTCCATGATTTTATTTTGCAACTGGAAAATGGCTACGATACGCCGCTGGGCGAAGGTGGCGCACGACTCTCCACTGGTCAAAAACAATTGCTGGCAATTGCCCGTGCGCTGGCTGGCAAACCCCGCATCCTGTTCCTGGATGAAGCGACCTCGCATATCGACAGTGAAACCGAACAAGTAGTCCAAACCGCGCTGACAGAATTGCGCGGCAAGGTCAGCATCATCGCGATTGCCCACAGGCTATCTACCATACGAGATGCTGACAGCATCATCGTGTTGAATCACGGCAAACTGGCAGAGCAAGGTAATCATCAAGAATTAATGCAAGTGGATCAAGGCATTTATCAGCGCCTGTATCTGCTGCAAACCCTGGAAGAGTAAGGAATAGCATGAAGAAATGGATAGTGTTTGGCATCAGCGTTGGTGTCACCCTGTTGCTGGCAAGCCTGGCCTTTGTATTTTTTGTCGTCGCACCAGGTCTGCCGACACTGGAAGCGGTTACCGACTACCGCCCCAAGATCCCGCTGCGCATCTACACGGCAGACAATGCCCTGATCGGTGAGTTTGGTGAAGAGCATCGCGACTTTGTACCCATCAAGCAAATCCCTGCTGTCATGAAAAACGCCTTGCTGTCGATAGAAGATGCGCGCTTTTATGAACATGGCGGCATCTCATTCATCGGTGCCGGGCGCGCCATTTTGGCTGACTTGCGCGGTGGTTTTCATCAGGGTGCATCGACCATCACCATGCAGGTGGCACGTAATTTTTTCCTGACCAATGAAAAATCGGTAGAACGCAAAATGAAAGAAATTTTGCTGACTTACCGCATAGAAGATGCATTGACTAAAGACCAGATCCTGGAACTGTATATGAACCAGATTTTTCTGGGCAAACGCAGCCATGGTTTTTCCAGTGCAGCAAAAACCTACTTTGGCAAATCGCTTGATCAACTGACGCTGGCAGAAGCCGCCATGCTGGCGGGTGTGCCGCAAAACCCGGTGCGACATAATCCCGCCGTCAATTTTGAAAAAACCAAGCAAAGACAGTTGCTGGTCTTGAAGAGCATGGTCAGGAATGGTTTCATCACGGAAGCTCAGATGGAAGTCGCAGCCAAGGAAGACATCAAGGTCATCAAAGGCCAGCAATTCGATGCCCATGCTGACTATGTGGCCGAGATGGTACGCCAGAGTATTTATGCGCAATACAAGGAAGATACTTATACCAAGGGTATCAAGGTCTACACCACCATCAACAAGGCCGAGCAGGATGCCGCTTATGAAGCCGTGCGCCGCAACATCATGGCCTATGACCAGCGCCATGGCTATGACGGCCCGGAAGCCCATATAGACTTGCCAGCAGATGAAGATGAACGCGACGATGCGATAGACCAGATCTTGCGCAAGCATCCTGACAATGACAAGGTATTGGCCGCCGTCGTGACCCAGGTGTCCAGCAAGATCGTCAAGGCTGAACTGCAATCTGGCGACAGCATAGAAATCACTGGCGATGGCTTGCGCTTTGCTGCAGCAGCGTTGACAGAAAAAGCCAAGGCGGGCATCAAGATACGCCCTGGCTCTGTCATCCGCGTAATGCAGGACGCAAAAAAACGCTGGGCGATTACACAAATACCTGAAGTCGAAGGTTCATTCGTGGCGCTGAATGCGGACGATGGTTCTTTCCGCGCCATGGTGGGTGGTTTTGATTACAACCGCAAGAAATTCAACCATGTGACCAGCGCCTGGCGTCAGCCTGGTTCCAGCATCAAGCCCTTCATTTATTCTGCCGCTCTGGAAAAAGGTTTTTACCCTGGCACCCTGATCAATGACGTGCAGCTCTCGGAAACATCAGACAGCAATCTGCGGTGGGACCCGCGTAATGATGACGGTAAATATGACGGCCCCATCAGCATGCGCACAGCACTGGCGCAATCCAAGAACGTGGTGTCGGTGCGTATCTTGAAAGCCATCGGCGTCGATCATGCCAAGACATGGTTACCACGCTTTGGCTTTGACAAGGACAAGCACCCTGCCAACCTGACCATGGCACTGGGTACCGGTTCAGTGACACCCTTGCAACTGGCATCGGCTTATGCGGTATTTGCCAATGGCGGTTATGCGGTCAACCCCTGGCTGATCAGCAAGGTGGTGGATGGCAAAGGCGTCGTGCTGTTTGAAAACAAGCCACCTGCCAAAGCGCAGGAAGAGTCACGTGTCATCGATGCCCGCAATGCCTACATCACTGACCAGATGTTGCGTGAGGTGGTGCGCAGCGGCACAGGTGCCAGCGCCACGGCGAAACTTGGTCGTCGCGACCTGGCAGGTAAGACAGGTACCACCAGCGATGCCGTCGATGGCTGGTTTGCCGGTTATGCAGCAAACGTGGTGGCCGTGGCCTGGATGGGTTATGACGACCCCAAAAGCCTCGGTGGCCGTGAATTTGGTTCTACCCTTGCCCTGCCTATCTGGATAGATACCATGCGCGTGGCGCTGGCTGGCAAGCCTGAAGTCGCGCGCGCCGTGCCTGAAGGCATCAGCAATGCCGAGGGTGACTGGATGTTTAATGAATTCCTGAACGGTGCTGGTGTGCGAACCCTGGATATGGGGGATGCGCCGGTGGCAGACCCGGCAGCGAATTCGGCCACGCAGTAGTCAGCATAGCCCCACGCATACACCATTACAAACAAGCACAAGCAAGCACATATTGCAGCCACATAGAAAAAGCCCGCAGATCGCTCTGCGGGCAAGTATCCCGACCTTTGGAGGTAAAACATTTCAGGATGGGCGCATGGTAGTGGCTGGACATGACAGGCGCATGACAAATCATGGTCACCATAAAAAAAGCCCGCTGGCAGAGGCCAGCAGGCTTGAAATCCTGACCGGGAACGGGAGCAGGATGGCGGTAAAACCTTGCATTGCACTTGCTTGTGTCGATCACCAGGTTGCCAATCAACTTGGCAGACAAGCTGGCCTTCAGCCTGCATTACACTTCTATTCATCAAACAGAGCGCAAAGCACCCTCTTATTCCGCGCCTGAAACACCTTGCACATTTTGTAGACTCGTCTGCATCCCTTTACACAATGTCAGGTTAAGAGATGACTACTTCCTACCGCCCGCAAAGGTCTTTGCCACGCGAACCGCAATTCATGCATGGCACGCCTGGTACCATCTATATTTTGCAAAACGATGGCTTGCGCCAGGGTTTATACAAGATCGGTGCGACCCGCCGTTCTGGCGTCTCCAAGGCCATGGAACTCAACCGTGACCAGCAGCAACTAATTCCCGGTCAGTATGAATGCGCGTTCGAACTGCATACCAAGGATTGCGGCCAGGCCCTTGATGAAATCCTGAAACTGTTCCAGCATGAGCGCCGCGGCAAGCGTGGGGATGAGTTTTATGAATTCGATCTCGACGCCGCCGCCGGGAAAATCGCCAATATCATTGCCACCATCAACCGCCAGGGTCTGATACGCCAGCAACACACTCTGTCCATGATGCGTCACCTCGAACCGGACGAACCCAGCACCAGCAATGCCGAAGCCTTCACCCCACCGCCTTCTGGCATATTCAAGAAGGCGATAGCCTGGGTGAATAGCTGAACTAGTGGGCTGTATTTCAACTCAGTATTTCAACTACACCACGGCCTTCAAATAATTACGCTCACGTCCTGCATCCTTGTCCTTGCGCAGGGCTGCAAAACCCTGATCAAGGTCCGCCAGTAAATCCTGTACTGCTTCCAGACCCACATGCAGGCGCAACATCGGTGCCTGCCATTTGGCGGCATTAACGCTGCGGTAAGACGCCGGGTTGGTCGGCAAGATCAGGCTCTCGAAACCACCCCAGCTAAAACCGATGCCGAACAGGCGGGTGCGGTCTATCATTGCAGCGACTTGCTGCTCAGTGATGTCGGCACGAAATACTGCGCCCATCAGGCCGCAGGCATATTCCGCTTTGAAATCACGCTTCCACAATTCATGGCCAGGGCTGCCTGGCATGGGTGGGTACAAGACCTCGGCCACTTCTGGCTGTTCTTTCAACCAGCGTGCGACCACATGGGCGCTTTCCCTGTGTGCAGCCAGGCGTGCTGCCAGTGTGCGCAAGCCGCGCAAGGCCAGTGCTGCATCGTCTGCACCTATGGTCATGCCTAGCTGGCGATAAGTATTGCGGATGCGCTCTTCCAGTGCTGCCGTGGTCAGGATCGCCCCCATCAGGGCATCAGAATGACCGACGATGTATTTGGTGGCGGCATGGATGGAAACATCGATGCCCAGCTCAAATGAATCCCAGCCTATCGGGGTGGCCCAGGTGGAATCAGACACCACCACAGCGCCGCGCGCATGGGCGGCGGCGGCGATGCCGGGAATATCTTGTATTTCAAACGTCAGGGAGCCCGGCGACTCAACAAAGATCACCTTGGTATTGAATTGCATGAGATCGGCAATGCCACGGCCCACCAGCGGATCATAATAAGTCGTGGTGACCCCCATCTGTTTCAACATGCCATCACAAAACAAGCGGGTTGGATCATATACGGTATCAACCATCAGCAAATGGTCACCAGGCTGCAGCAGCGCCAGCAGAGTAGTGGTGACGGCTGACAAGCCTGATGGTGTCAGCATGCAGGCGGCAGCGCCTTCGGCAGCGCACAGGGCCTGTTCCAGCGCCTGCGTGGTTTCATTACCATGGCGGCCATAGGCGCGGCGTGTGCCGCAGGCGTTCTTGAGGGAGGCAACATCAGGAAACAACATGGTCGATGCCCGTACCACGGACGGGTTCACAAAAGCCGCATGGTCCTTGCCCTTGCGACCGGCATGGGTCAGGCGGGTGGAAGTTTGTAATACTGGCTCGACGATAATCATGATGATTCCTTTGTTATTTCTATGCATTAGCTGATTGCTACCCTGGTTCACTATCCGTAAAGACCATGATCACGTCAGGGTGGTACCAGACATATCCTAGCAACAGCACATAAGAATTTTTTACCAAATTATTCAAGGATTTGTGCTATTTTTAGAAAAATTTCCTACAAATTAGAAAATATGGACAAAATTGATCTAGAAATCCTGAATATCTTGCAGAAAGATGCTTCCATTGCACTGGCTGACCTGGCACAGGCCGTGCACTTGTCGGTCACACCCTGCTGGCGGCGCGTGCAAAAACTGCAAGAAGATGGGGTGATCAGGCAGCAGGTAACCTTGTGCGACCCGGTCAAGCTGAACCTGGGCTTGACGGTCATGGTGGCGCTGAAGGCAGCCCAGCATAATGAAAAATGGATGCAGCGTTTTATTGCTGGCGTGGGGGCGATACCAGAGATCGTCGAAATCTTGCGCATGAGTGGCGAGATCGACTACCTGTTGAAAGTCTATGTACCCGATATGGCAGGCTTTGACCAAGTCTATAAAAAGCTGGTGAAGGTAGCGGACTTGCAGGATGTCAGCTCCAGCTTTGTGATGGAAGTCATCAAGAACACCACGGCATTGCCGTTGAATTATGCGGTATTGAAAAGTGGTAAAACCTAGGCTTGTTTATCCACGGAAGCGGTAGTGTTCTTGCGTGAACAAGTCTATGCCGCATTGCAGGTTTTCTATCCAGTCCAGAAAAGCCGTGATCGCTTCACGACCCACGAAGTAGCGGCCATGCTGAGGCACCAGCATACTGACATCCATTTGCCTGACCATGTTTGCCCACAGGCGGCAAACCTTGTTGGACACCATATAGCGTTTGTGAAAACCGCTCATGGTGTGGACATGATCCAGGAATTGCGCCTTGGTGGTGATTGCCGTTTCTATGTCATGCGCATCCACCATGGAAGCACCCATATCACCAGAAAACAGTATTTTTGATTTGCTGTCGTAGAACTGGAAATTGCCTTCTGCATGCAGGAAATGTGCAGGCACGGCATGGATGATGGTGTCGCGCAAACGCACAGGCATGCCTTCATCGGGGATGCCGACGATGCGGCCCTCTGCACGGTTCAAATTACAAAAATGCGGGACAAACCGTGACCACAGTTTGGATACATACAAATCACAATTCGTACCCATGAGCCACTTGTCGAGTGCGCCGATAATGTCGGGGTCCTGATGCGATGCGAACAAATACTTGAGGTCTTTCTTGGGCAGATACTTATGCAGACTCACCAGCAGCGCGTTGTAAGTCAGATTACCTGAGGGATCTATCAGCGCGCCCTCACCTTCCGATACAACAAGGAATTGATTGGCCTGGACGGCATGGTCTGCAGTGTCATCCAGCAGATCATTAAACATCACGCAGATGTGTTTGCCATCATTAAAAAGTTCTATCGCCAATTGATCCCCGCATACCATAGGTGTGAGTCGCAATTATAAGAAAACTGGCAAACCAGCCCTTGACATGGATCAAGGGTAGAGAAAGCTTTTGGCTAATGCCGTTCACATGAAATCTTGTCATCTGTGTTTACTGCCACAGCGCGAGCCCTGCAAAACCGCTACACTCTGGCTAAAAGAAGTAAAACAATTTCATCTGATTTTTCTGACAAGCGCACGCATGATAGAACGCATACTTTCCATCATCTTTCCTGTGTTCATTATCATAGGTCTGGGCTATGCCTATGCACGACGCAAGGGTCCGGCAGCAGCAGCAGATATGGTCTCGGTCAACCGCATCAGCATGGATGTGCTATGCCCCTTGCTGATCTTTACTGCGCTGGCGGGCAAGGACTTTGATGTCGCCCACAACCTGTGGCTGATACTGGCGGGCGTGTTGATCGCGCTGGGTTCAGGTTTATTGGCCTGGCCCGTCGCACGACTGCTGGGTTACGACGTGCGCAGCTTCGTGCCACCGATGATGTATAACAATTGCGGCAATATGGGTTTGCCACTGGCGGCGCTAGCCTTTGGCACCAGCGGCCTGTCGGCTGCGGTGGCGCTGTTCATGGCTTGCAACCTGGTGTATTTCACGGTGGGCATACGCATCATCCAGCATGGGCATCCTGATCACCAGGACAATCCCTGGCGCTTTCTGTTAAGTCCGATGATGCTGGCGATGGCAGCAGGCATGCTGTTCGCGATCTTGCATATTCCCTTGCAGCCTACGCTATTTCTGGCTTTGAAAATGACAGGTGACGCCTGCATCCCCATCATGCTGTTTGCGCTCGGCGTGCGCATGCTGGATATCAATTTCGCCAGCTGGCGCATAGGCGTGGCGGGTGCCATCGTCTGCCCGCTGGCAGGTTTGCTGGTGGCAGGGGTACTGGAATTTATCTTGCCGCTAACGGCAACCCAACGTGGCCAGATGTATCTCTTTGCCGCCCTGCCACCGGCAGTATTTTGCTTCATGGTGGCGGAGCAATATAAACAGGAACCGGACAAAGTGGCATCTATCGTTTTGCTTGGCAATGCTGCTGCCCTGCTGTTTGTGCCTTTGGGTTTGTGGCTGGGCTTGCGTTAAACTTTGTCCCAATAAAAAATCCCCGGAAAATGATGTCTTCCGGGGATTTTTTTGTACAGTCGCTTATATCAAGCTAAGCGCTGCCAGATCGCTGTTGTCGCAGCTGCCTGGTTCAAGGAATAGAAATGCAAACCCGGTGCACCACCTGCGAGCAGGCGCTCGCACATGGCAGTCACTACATCCAGGCCAAAGGCTTTGATCGATGCTGTATCGTCGCCATAACTGGCCAGCTTCAAGCGTATCCAGCGCGGGATTTCTGCGCCGCACATTTCAGAGAAACGCTGTAACTGTGTGCTATTGGTGATAGGCATGATACCTGCCACGATAGGTGCAGTTACACCCGCCTTGCGCGCTTCTTCAACAAAGCGGAAGTAGGCATCAGCATTATAAAAATACTGGGTGATCGCAGCATTGGCACCCGCATTCATCTTGCGCACAAAGCTGTTCAAATCATCTTGCGGCGAACGCGCCTGCGGATGCATTTCAGGATAGGCTGCCACTTCGATATGGAACCAGTCACCGGTCTCGGCACGGATAAATTCGACCAGTTCATTGGCATAACGGAATTCACCCCCCATGCCATAGCCGCTGGGCAAATCACCACGCAAGGCGACC
Organism: Undibacterium sp. Ji83W; assembly: GCF_049340385.1. NCBI lineage: Bacteria > Pseudomonadati > Pseudomonadota > Betaproteobacteria > Burkholderiales > Oxalobacteraceae > Undibacterium > Undibacterium sp. Ji83W. The sequence goes on from NZ_JBMPOZ010000034.1 coordinate 26,461, forward strand.
AGGCGGCGGATATCATTGGCCTTGAATTCATTCAAGATGGTACGAATGGATTCATGGGTGCCGCCAACGCAGGACAGATGCGGCGCAGCATCATGGCCTTCACGGCGTATCTCGGTTACGGTATCGAGCGTACCCTGCTGGGTAGTGCCGCCAGCACCAAAAGTAACAGAGAAATATTTGGGTTTAAGTTCGGCCAGCTTGGCCCTTGTGACACGCAGCTTTTCCGTGCCTTCCGCCGTCTTGGGCGGAAAAAATTCTATGCTGAAATTAGGCGTCTTCATCTTTTTTATTTTGCAACAATAAGGTCGAAAGTGCCCAGGAAATCACGCTGTATAACAAAGCCCCACCAACTGCAGCCCAGAAGCCGGTAACGTGAAAACCATCCACCATATTTGCCACGCCCCAGAACATCAGGCCATTAATGACAAAGATAAACAGGCCCAGGCTCAATACCGTTGCAGGTAATGTCAGTATTAATATAATAGGACGGATGATGGTATTGACCAGGCCCAGCACCACAGCCACGACCAGTGCCGTACCAAAAGTGTCGATTTGCACCGACGAAATGAGGTAAGGGATCGCCAGCAAAGCCAGCGCATTGACCAACCAGGTTGCCAGTAAACGCATACATGCTCCTGTCTGTAGAGAGATGAAACTGTAGCCACAAGATACAGCTTCATTGCACACCTGCCCAGATCAACGAGCTTCAAACTACAAGCTGCAAACCTGGACAGGCGCTTTAGTGATTAATAACGATAGTGATCTGGCTTGTAAGGGCCGTTTTGACTCACGCCGATATAGGCAGCCTGTTCATCTGTCAGCACGCTGAGTTGTGCATTGAGTTTTTTCAATTGCAGACGGGCGACTTTTTCATCCAGGTGTTTAGGCAAAGTGTAAACGCCTACTGGATATTTCGCTGTGTTGGCAAACAATTCGATTTGCGCAATGGTCTGGTTGGCGAAAGAAGAACTCATGACATACGATGGGTGGCCAGTACCGCAACCCAGGTTTACCAAGCGACCTTCTGCCAGCAAGATGATGCGTTTGCCGTCAGGGAAAATCACGTGGTCAACTTGTGGCTTGATGTTTTCCCAGGTGTATTGCTTCAATGCGGCGACGTCGATTTCATTATCGAAGTGACCGATGTTGCAAACGATGGCCTGGTCTTTCATCTTCAGCATATGTGCATGGCTGATGACGTGGTAGTTACCTGTCGTCGTCACGAAAATGTCGCCATGTTCAGCAGCATATTCCATGGTCACGACACGGTAGCCTTCCATCGCTGCCTGCAATGCGCAGATAGGATCGATTTCAGTTACCCATACCTGAGCAGACAAAGCACGCATGGCTTGCGCAGAGCCTTTGCCTACATCACCGTAACCGGCGATAACGGCAACCTTGCCAGCGATCATGACGTCAGTTGCACGCTTGATGCCATCAACCAGGGATTCGCGGCAGCCATACAGATTGTCGAACTTGGACTTGGTGACGGAATCATTGACGTTGATAGCAGGGAAAGCCAGCTTGCCATCTTTGTGCATCTGGTACAGGCGGTGTACGCCTGTCGTTGTTTCTTCTGTCACGCCCTTGATTTCTGCCAGGCGTTTGGAGTACCAGGTACCATCAATCGCCAGGTGTTTTTTGATCGCATTGAACAGGCAGATTTCTTCTTCTGAACCTGGATTGGCCAGCACAGAAATATCTGTCTCAGCACGTGTACCCAGATGCAGCAACAATGTCGCGTCGCCGCCATCATCAAGAATCATGTTGGAATAGCCGCCGTCTTTCCATTCAAAAATACGGTGGGTGAAATCCCAGTATTCATCCAGGTTTTCGCCTTTGAAAGCAAACACTGGTGTGCCGCCGGCAGCAATCGCTGCGGCTGCGTGATCTTGTGTAGAGTAGATATTGCAAGATGCCCAGCGCACTTCTGCACCCAGGGCCAGCAGTGTTTCGATCAATACGGCAGTCTGGATAGTCATGTGCAGGGAACCGGTGATACGGGCACCCTTCAATGGTTGAGTAGCCGCGAATTCTTCACGGATCGCCATCAGGCCTGGCATTTCTGTTTCAGCAATGCGGATTTCCTTGCGGCCCCAGTCAGCCAGACTGAGGTCAGCAACGAAAAAATCTTGGGAAGCAGTATTGGATGTGTTTGCTACGACGGCGTTCATCACGCCCTCCTTTCTAATGAAAAAAGTAACGTGAGCGCGGTTATGGATATCCCAAGCCTGGCAAAAACTTGTAGTTTTCGTCGCAACGCTCCTTGGAAGACTTGAAGTATAGCGCAGCTCAGGCATTTTTGCTGATTTCTTGCGCTGTCAAATAAATAAGCAAATAAATAAGCAAATTAATCAGCAAAGAAATCAGCAAAATCACTGTCAGGGCTGGTTTTCCGGCAGGCTCAGTTGCTTTTCAAAGCAGACAGCCTCTGCCTTGCCCACATATTTGCCAAAATTGGGGATACGCTCATAGCCGTGTTTTTCATAAAAGGCAACGGCCCGCTGGTTGACGAGGCGGGTTTCCAGACGCAGTCTCAGGTAACCATATTCTTGGGCGGCAGCTTCCAGATGTGTCAATACAGCAAGGCCCACACCCGCTACCTGCGCATACATGCGTTTGACTTCCGCCACGCCCTCGCCCATGGGGCGAAAAGCGCCGCAGCCCACTGCCTTGCCATCTGCATTACGTGCCAGCACAAACAAGGCACCGGGCACGCGCACATCCTGCATGTCAAATGAAGAACGGCCACTGTCACCGGTGATAGCTGCCAGGCTTGCAGACAGTTCATCCAGTAAAACAGCGGCCTCGGGCAAGGCGGGGTCAACGGCGGCTATATGATAAAGACTCATGTGGGCGAAAGCTTTTCACATATTTTGCAGCTTATTGATTAATGGCCATCATTAATGACCATCAAAATTACAGACGGTGAACAGCGGCAGGCCGCTTTCCTGGATGATTTTTGAACCACCCAGTTCAGGCAAGTCAACGATGACAGCGCCTTCCACTACGGTTGCGCCCAGGCGTTCCAGCAATTTCTTGCCCGCCATCATGGTACCGCCAGTGGCGATCAGGTCGTCAATGAGGACTACGCGGTCACCTTTTTTGCATGCGTCGGAATGCAGTTCTACCGTTGCGCTGCCGTATTCCAGCTCGTATTGTTCAGATACGGTATGGAAAGGCAACTTGCCTTTCTTGCGAATAGGCACAAAGCCCAGGTTCAGCTCATACGCCACTACAGAGCCGATGATAAAACCGCGTGCATCCAGGCCAGCCACGACGTCGAGCTTTTCATCCATGTAGCGGTGCACGAACATATCAATCAGCACACGGAATACTTTAGGATTTTGCAACAAAGGGGTAATGTCGCGGAACATCACACCTGCTTGTGGCCAGTTTTCCACCGTGCGTATATGTTGTTTAATGTATTCGGCCGGATTCAACATCGAGCATGTCCTTCAAATTTTAAAATAACCCGCTATTTTAACAGCCGCTGCTCTGCTCTAGCGACTGCTTCGGAAGTTCCCCTGACAACGACCACGTCTCCATTCTGTAAAACGATGTCATCCAGATGATCAAGCCTGGCTTTACCGCGCCGTACGGCATGGATATCGACTTCAAATTCTTCCAGCTTCAAGTCTGCCAAATGCAAACCCAGTGCATTGGCACGTTCGGTCAGTACTACGGTATGCAAGCGTATCTGCATGCTTTCCGGACTGTCGGCAGCATCACTGGCACCATGGAAAAAGCCGCGCAGGGATTCATAGCGCGCCTCACGTGCCGCCTGCACCCTGTGCACCACGCGCCGCAAAGGCACGCCCAGCATGACCAGGGCATGGGACGCCAGCATCAGGCTGCCTTCCATGAGTTCTGGCACCACTTCAGTGGCACCTGCCGCCCTGAGTTTATCGAGGTCTACATCATCATGGCTGCGCACAATAACAGGCAGACTGGGGTTCATCTCATTAACGAAATGCAAAACCTTGAGAGCGGATGCCGTGCTGGTGTAGGTCACCACCAGTGCCGAGGCGCGGTTGACACCCGCCGCCAGCAGGCTTTCACGTCTTGCGGCATCCCCATACGAGACATTGGCACCAGCAGTCTGGGCTTCCCTGACGCGGTCAGGGTCCAGATCGAGGGCGTGATAATCAATATTTTCTTCTGCCAGGATACGCGCCAGACTCTGGCCGCTACGGCCAAAACCGGCGATGATCACATGCTTCTTGGTGGTCATGGTACGTGCCGCAATCTGGGTCAGGGCCAGCGATTGCATCATCCATTCATTGGCAGAGAATTTCATGACAATGACATCTGACTTGGCCAGGATGAAAGGCGAGATCAGCATGGAAATCACCATCGATGCCAGGATCAGTTGTACCAGCATGGGGTCTACCAGTTGCAAGCCACCTGCCTGGTTCAGCAGAACGAAACCAAATTCACCGGCCTGCGCCAGACCCAGGCCCGTGCGCAGGGCAACGCTGGTGGAGTTGCCAAAAGCCCTGGCCAATGCAGCAATCAGCACCAGTTTCAACAAGACCGGCCCGGTCAGCAGCAATAACACCAGCCAGAATTGCTCATACACCAGCCGCACATTGAGCAACATGCCAACGGTAATAAAGAACAGCCCCAGCAAGACATCGCGGAAGGGCTTGATATCTTCTTCCACCTGATGGCGGTATTCAGTCTCTGAAATCAGCATGCCAGCAACAAAGGCACCCAGCGCCATCGACAAACCGGCTTTCTCCGTCAGCCAGGCAGCGCCGAGAGTAATGAACAAGAGATTCAGCATGAACAACTCTTGCGAACGCCGCTTGACCACGATATGAAACCAGGCGCGCATGAGTTTTTGCCCCACCACCAGCAGCAAAACCAGCACGACGATCGCTTTGCCACTCGCCAGCGCCAGCGTCTTGCCCAGGTCAGGGGACTTGGATGCCAGCGCCGGTACCAGTATCAGCAACGGCACCACGGCCAGATCCTGGAACAGCAGCACGCTGATAATCTGCCTGCCATGCAGGCTTTCCAGCTCCAGCCTCTCTGTCAGCATTTTGGACACAATCGCTGTCGATGACATGGCCAGCGCGCCACCAAGGGCGAATGAAGCTTCCCAACTGATCTGGAATAATGTCGGCAGCCAGCGGCTGGCTACCCAGCCAAATACCATACTGGTCAGTATGGTGGCCAGTACCTGCGCCATGCCCAGGCCAAATACTGCCTTGCGCATGGCCATGAGTTTGGACAGGGAGAACTCCAGCCCTATGGAAAACATCAGGAAGACCACGCCAAATTCAGCCAGTTCATGGGTAACGGCGCTTTCTTCTGCCATGCCGAAGCCGTGGGGACCTATGAAAATACCAACCACCAGATAACCCAGCATGGGTGGTAGTTGCAGCATACGGAATGCGACCACGCCCAATACGGCAGCAGCCAGCAATAAAAGTGTGGTGTCCAGTCCTGTCATGTCGCCTATTATTGCCGATTTATAGCCCTGCTATCCTGCTTTTGGGCAAACATAATTCATTACGTTACAACTGGCAAAGTTTTTGCTTTGAGGATTTCGTTTATACTTCCGGCATGAATGAACTGAATGCACCTTTATCTTTTAAACAAGCTCCCACGACAGACGCGGCTGTCGCAGCACAGCGCGCCCTGAAACTGGCTTGTGAAACCCTGCAAATCGAGGCTGATGCCTTGCTTGCCTTGCAAAAACGCCTGGGTAATGGCGATGCTGCCGGATTCGCACAGGCAGTCAGCATGTTGCTGGCATGCCACGGTAGGGTCGTGGTTTCTGGCATAGGCAAGTCTGGTCATATTGCGCGCAAAATTGCGTCGACCTTTGCCTCTACCGGCACCCCATCGTTTTTTGTCCATCCGGCTGAGGCTGCCCATGGCGACCTGGGCATGGTCACTTCTCAGGATGTGTTTATCGCCATCTCTTATTCTGGCGAGGCATCTGAACTGATGTCCATCCTGCCTATCATCAAGCGTCTGGGCGTGAAACTGATCGCCATGACCGGCAACCCGGAATCCAGCCTGGGCAAGCTGGCTGATATTCATTTGAACCTGCATGTAGACAAAGAAGCCTGCCCGCTGAACCTGGCACCAACGGCCAGCACCACAGTCACACTGGCGCTGGGCGACGCCCTGGCGGTGGCGGTACTGGATGCACGCGGCTTTCGTGAAGAAGACTTTGCCCGCTCCCACCCTGGTGGATCACTCGGTCGCCGTCTGTTGACGCACGTCAGGGATGTGATGCGGACTAATGGAGACATCCCGCAAGTCGGCCCGGAAACAAGCCTGAAAACTGCGTTGCTGGAAATCACAAAAAAAGGCATGGCAATGACTGCCGTGGTGGATGAACAGCAGCAGGTGCTGGGCATTTTCACTGATGGTGACTTGCGTCGCCTGATGGATGGCACGCGTGATTTTACCCAGTTGCGCATTGCCGATGTCATGAACCACAGCCCGCGCCGCATACGTCCGGAACAATTGGCCGTCGAAGCCGTCGAAGTCATGGAAACTTACCGCATCAACCAGTTGCTGGTCGCTGACGACAGCGGCAAACTGGTGGGTGCCTTGCATATACATGACCTGACCAGGGCCAAGGTGATTTGATGAATAATTCTGTAGATTCTGTAGAACGAGCCAGCAAAGTCCGGCTCATGATCTTTGATGTAGACGGTATTTTGACCGACGGCAGCCTGTATTTTGGCCCCGAAGGTGAAACGATGAAGTGTTTTAACGTGCTCGATGGGCAAGGTATCAAACTCTTGCAACAGGCAGGCATCATCACGGCCATCATCAGTGCGCGGCAATCGGCCATCGTCAGCAAGCGTGCGGCTGACCTTGGCATCAGCCATGTCAGCCAGGGCGTCCATGACAAGAAAAGCGCATTCCTTGAACTGCTGGCGAAGCTTGATATCCCTGCGCAAGACTGCGGCTTTATCGGTGACGATGTGATTGATTTGCCAATACTGACAAGAGTTGGCTTTGCTGCCAGCGTACCGAATGCCCATGCCGAAGTCCAACAACGCGTGCTATACATTACCAAAGCCACTGGCGGCCAGGGTGCCGCGCGCGAAGTCTGCGACTTCATCCTGCGTGCCCAGGGTAAATATGAACAGGCTTTGCAAGCATATCTGACATGAAATCCCACATGACCATAGACCGCTTCCGCATCTGGCTGGCCGTGATCCTGCTGGGTGTCCTGACCCTGGGTACTATCTGGGTCATGGAGGTCATACGCCGTAATGCCAACGACGAGCAAAACCGCAGCTCGGCCAGGTCAGCGCCTGATTATTATGTAGAGAAATTCAATTTCATACGCCTGTCGAATAATGGCAAAGCCAATTACCACATCACCGGCGACAGCCTGGTGCATTTGCCGCGTACTGACAATATAGAAATCAAGCACCCGCAAATCAACAGCTTTGACCAGGACAGGCCGCCCCTGCACCTGCGTGCTGACCTGGCCGTGGTGTCACAAAAATCATCGCTGGTCACACCCAGGCGCGAGCATGATGAAGTTCACCTTCATGATCATGTCAGCATGGAAAGGCCAGAGGGCCTGAGCTCACAATTCGTGCGCGTGGAATCAGATTATCTCTTGCTACTGCCGGATGATGATATCGTGAAAACCGACAAGCCAATATTGATCACGACCGGCAAAGCGGTATCCACGGCGACTGGCATGATTGCCAATAATTCTACCCAACATCTGTCGATGCTGAGCAAGGTTCACATTCAACTCAAGAAGCGTGAAGCAGCTCCCAAAGCAGACAGCAAATAATCAAGAAAGCGAATATGCGTATGATCAATACACCATTCAGCGTCGCCCGCTTATTTAGCCTGGCCTGCCTGAGCCTGGCCTGTGTTTCTGCCCATGCAGAAAAGGCCGACAGTAATAAAGAGACCATCATCGAAGCCGGTTATGGCGAGAGTGATGGCAAGACCAGTGTGCGCAGACTGTCCAAGGGTGTCTCGCTGGTGCGCGGTACACTGAACGTCAAGGCAGAAAATGCCGTCGTCACCGAAGGCCCGAATGGCGATCAGTTTGTCGTCCTGACTGGCGGCAGTAACCGCAAGGTCAGCTTCCGCCAAAAACGTGATGGCGGCCCTGATCTGTGGGTAGATGGCGAAGCTGACCGTGCCGAATACAATCAAAGTACAGAAATCGTCAAATTCATTTCCAAGGCCAAGGTGCGCTACCTGGAAGGCAAGCGTGTCACCCAGGAACAAGAAGGCGAATACCTGTCTTACGATAGCAAGAATGACTTTTTCATCGGCACCAACTCGACCAGTGGCCAGCATGTGGATGGTTCTGGCAGCCTGAAAATCATCTTGCAACCAAAACCAGAAAAACAGGCTAATTAAGATGACAGTACAGTCCAGCAGCACCTTGCTCGTCAAGGGCCTGCAAAAGCGCTATGGCGCGCGCCAGGTGGTGCGCGATGTTTCCCTGCTACTGAAAAGCGGTGAAGTAGTGGGTTTGCTGGGGCCGAATGGCGCAGGCAAGACCACCTCGTTTTACATGATCGTTGGACTGGTACCTTCCGACGCCGGGGATATCACGATTGATGATGTGAATATTTCACAACTGCCTATCCATGAGCGGGCGGTACTGGGTTTGTCTTATCTGCCGCAAGAAGCTTCGGTATTTCGCAAGCTGACGGTGGAAGACAATATCCGCGCCGTACTCGAATTGCAAAAAGACAGCGAAGGCAAATATCTTGGTGCCAAGAAAATTGAGCAAAGGCTCAATGCTCTGCTGGCAGATTTGCAGATAGAAAAAATACGCGAGAGCCAGGCGCTGTCACTTTCAGGTGGCGAACGCCGCCGGGTAGAGATTGCCCGCGCTCTGGCCACCAACCCCCGCTTTGTGTTGCTGGATGAACCCTTTGCTGGTGTTGACCCGATTGCCGTGATCGAGATCCAGCGCATTGTGCGCTTCCTCAAGGAACGCGGCATAGGCGTGTTGATCACGGACCATAATGTGCGCGAGACCCTGGGTATCTGTGATCACGCTTACATCATTAATCAAGGCGCGGTACTTGCCAGTGGCAAGCCTGACGACATCATACAAAATGAATCTGTACGTCGCGTTTATCTCGGAGAACATTTCCGGATGTGACGGGAATCATCATGAAACAAAGCCTGCAACTACGTACCTCACAACATCTGGCCTTGACGCCGCAATTGCAGCAATCAATACGATTATTGCAGTTATCGACTTTGGAATTGCATCAGGAGCTGGAGACGCTGCTGACTGACAATCCCATGCTGGAACGCGTCGATGATCCGCTCGACCACGCCGTGCGCCTGCTGGCCGACGGTGCCATCAATACCAGCAGCACTTCTGCCGATGCCGGCATGGAAGCACCCGCAGCAAGAGAAGACAGTGACAGGGCTGCTGAACCAGTGGCGGCTGATGCTGAAACCGTCATCAGCAATGACAGCACTACCTCCAGTGAAGAAGACTGGGGCTTTGATGACGTGCAGCATGGCAGCAAATCAGGCGATGATGAAGATGGCCGCCCGCAACTGGGCGCAGCCCATGTCACCCTGCGTGAACACTTGCTGGAACAGATGCGCCTGAACCTGCGCGAACCACGTGACCGCGCCCTGGTCGAGCTGATGATAGATGCGCTGGACAGCAATGGTTACCTGACTGAAACACTGGATGAAATACATGCCAGTTTGCCACTGGAACTTTGTGTAGAACCAGAAGAGCTGGCTTTTGCCCTGAACATGCTGCAAAGCTTTGACCCGGCTGGTGTCGGCGCACGCAGCCCCTCAGAGTGCCTGGCATTGCAAATCAGGCGCTTGCCCAAGATCGCTTTTGTCACGCGCAGGCTGGCGTTGCAAATTGTTGAAACGCAACTGACTTTATTTGCGCAAAGAGATTTCACCAAACTCAAGAAAATCCTCGACTGTGATGATGAAGATTTGCGCGATGCACAAACTGTCATCCGCATGTGCAAACCCAGGCCCGGCATCGCTTTTGCTGCCGATGAATCTGACTATGTGGTGCCAGATGTCATCGTCAGAAAATCGGGCAATGGCTGGCAAGTCATGCTGAATCAGGACGTCATGCCCAGGCTGCGGGTAAGCAGCATGTATGCCAACATCATGAAACAAAACCGCGGCGAAGCAGGCATGGGCGCACAGCTACAGGAAGCGCGCTGGCTCATCAAGAACATGCGGCAACGCTTCGAGACCATATTGCGCGTTGCACAAGCGATAGTCGAAAGGCAACGCAATTTTTTCACGCATGGTGCTGTTGCCATGCGCCCCCTTGTTTTGCGCGAAATTGCTGATACACTAGGATTACACGAGAGCACTATCTCACGTGTTACAACTCAAAAATACATGTTGACCCCACATGGCATGTTTGAGTTGAAGTACTTTTTCGGCAGCCATGTCGCGACGGAAACAGGGGGTGAAGCATCTTCCACCGCGATACGTGCACTCATCAAGCAGTTGATAGGAGCAGAAGACCAGAAAAGCCCACTCTCTGATAGCAAAATTGCAGACATGCTGGGTGAACAGGGCATGGTAATTGCCCGACGGACAGTTGCCAAATACCGTGAAGCCCTGAAAATCCCCCCAGTCAGTTTGCGTAAATCTTTGTAAGCAGTCCTTGTAATCACGGTTTGAATTGCTATATATGATTTAGCTCAAGGCAAATAAATGCCATGCGCTTATTGTTAAAGCAAGTAACATCACTATAGGAGCACAGTATGAATCTCACCATCAGTGGACACCACGTCGAAGTAACTCCTGCAATTCGTGAATATGTACATACCAAACTAGAACGTATCAGGCGGCATTTCGACCAGGTCATTGATATCGCCGTCATCCTGACGGTGGACAAGCTCCGGGAAAAGGAAAAACGACACAAAGCCGACATTAATTTGCATATCAGCGGTAAAGATATCCACGTTGAAAGTCTGGCGCATGATCTGTATGCAGCAATCGATGCACTGGTAGACAAACTTGATCGCCAGGTCATCAAGCATAAAGATAAAATGCAAGACCATCAGCACGACGCCATCAAGCACATACCTGATCCGGCCTCGGCTTCATAAGACCCCAGTCCTTACCCGAACAGGGTTGTGGACATCCAAAACAAGGACGCTAGAAGGCGTCCTTTTTGTTGGGTGAATGGTTTCTTGTAGGTCTAGTTTCTGACATTTAAAATAAATAATTTACTTTTATTGTCGTTTGTCACATACGCTGCTTAACAAGCTGCGAGTTAGTTGATTCACGGCATTTTTATTATCGTCATTCCAGCGTGCTGTTAGCTGGAATCCAGTGGCGTTCGTTGCATGCCGTGTTATTTGTTACATGCCGTGCGTTGATTAAAAAGATTCCACTCCGTGGATACAAGCCGGGTCTCGGCCCGGCAGCCGAAATACTTTCTTTGCGTCGCCAAAGAAAGTATGTAGTGGTCTAATTTGCCAGGACAGTGAAATAAGAGGAAACTCAATCTCAAAGAGGCCTCAACATGATGAAAAAGCACTTCGACACACCACTCAAACTAGAAGTGGTAAAGATGGTGAAAGAA
>NZ_JBMPOZ010000035.1:0-35992 GCF_049340385.1 Undibacterium sp. Ji83W
GATACAGATGGGGGAGATGTTCCCCAATTTATGAAGATCATCATGTTCCTGCAACGCATTTCATGCTTTTGCCTGAACATGATTTTGAAATTGAAGAAAATTAGAACTTAATCAGACATTCCCTAGTATGTTTAATTTTTATCCATGCCATGTTCAACGGCATACACAGCAATCTGCACTCGGCTGGTCAGATTTAGTTTCTTCAAAATATTTTGCACATGGATTTTGACTGTGCTTTCTGCCACATCCAGATTGCGGGCAATTTCTTTATTGCTTTCACCACGCGCCAGACAGACCATGGTTTCGCGTTCCCTGGGGGTCAGCTTTTCTTTTTTTGGAATATTGCTCTGATTAAATCCTGAGCGAAATTGCATGACCAACTTGGCTGTCATGGATTCGGCTATCACAGGCTCACCTGCGGCTGCACGCTTAATGGCCTGTGTCAGATAATCTGCTTCTATATTTTTCAATAAGTAGCCGCGTGCGCCATTCTTTAAGGCGGTCGTTAAATCCTCGGCTTCTTCGGAAACGGTCAGCATAAGGACTGCCGTATCTGGCAAATCTTCAACGATGAGTTGCATGGCTTCCAAACCGGACAAACCTGGCATATTCAAGTCCATCAAGACGACATCAGGGCGCAGTTGCTTGGCCCGTTTGACGCCTTCCAGACCATCCACGGCTTCACCGACCACTTCAAACTCTGGATTACGCTGTAACAATAAGCGCATGCCACTGCGAAAAAGAGTATGGTCATCCACCAGTAAAATCTTGATAGGCATTGATATCCCGTGCTTTCTGATACTTATAAAATGAACTTACGCTACCAGACGTTCTTGCCGCAATAATTCCAGCGCTATGGTGGTGCCTTCACCAACCTGGCTCTTGATATCGAATTTTGCAGCCAGCCGTTCGGCTCTTTCCTGCATGATGCGCAGACCTACATGTGCATCACCTTTTTCATGGACCTTGTCCATGTTGAAGCCTTCGCCATCATCCGTCACGGTCAGGGAAAAATCCCGTTCATTCTGTACCTTGACCATGACTTCGCTGGCTTGCGCATGCTTGCGCACATTCGATAAAGCTTCTTGCAGAATGAATAGCACTTGTAATTGCTGTTCAGGTGCAAGAGGTGCGCCATTGCCGACAAACTCAATCTCTCCATGCACACCAGTCTGACGCTGGAATTTGCCGACGACATTGCGCATTTCTGATTCCAGGTTACTGTCTTGCAGGCGAGTGCGGAAATTAAGCAATAGCTCCCGTACGTCTTCATAGCTTTCCTGCACTCCGGCGCGTAACATGGGGGTGATGTCCTTGATTTCTTCTACGTCATTACGACTCAGGGAATCTTCCAGCATCTGTACTTGCAGGTTCAGGAAATTCAAACCTTGCGCAATGCTGTCATGCAAACCTTGCGCCAACAGATTGCGTTCATTCGATACGGCAAATTCTTTTTCCCTGGCGATCAGCCGCTGGTTTTCAATTGCAATGCCCAGGTTTTTACCCAGGGTTTCCAGCAGGCGTCGTTCTTCACTGGTGATGTCACGTTCCTTGGAAAAATGTAGCGAGAAGCTGCCTATGACTTGTTCGCGTGCCAGTATCTGGAAAACCGCTAATGAGAAAAAACCTTCTTCCTGGCAGCGGTAACGGCGCTGCCGGTCCATCTTGCGAAAATCCCGGACTATGATAATGCCCTGATGGGTAGCCGCGCCGCACAGACAATCATCTTTCTTGATGCAATGTTCCTCTTCTATCATTTGTTCCGAGATACCTTCATGTACCGTGATATGCAGGTTATCGCTGAGGTTATCGAGTATGCGTACGGTGCCGCCATCGGCTTCTATTCTCTGCATTATCCTGTGCAGGAACCCACGACATAATTCTTCTATCGCATGCGGCCCTGCCAGGAACCCGGCAATTTCATACAAGGTGCTGATCTCGTGATTTTGGTCTTGCAGCCTGGCGGTTTTTTCTGCTACGCGTTCTTCCAAAGTGCGGTGCACGCTTTGTACATGGTCAGCCATCTGGTTGAAGGCTTGCGCCAGGACACCAAACTCATCTTCAGTTTCAATTGGCAGGCGCACGCTCAAATCGTCCTTGGACATGCGCGCGATACCCGCCTGCATGCGCGTGACCGGGCCGACTATCCACAGGTATAGCAGATACAGCAATGCGATACTGGCCGCCAGTGACATGAAAATCAGGACGGTCTGACATAAGCGCAACCAGGTAGTTTTTTCTGCCAGTTCAACTTCTACCAGAGATACCAGTTTATTGATGCTCTCCACAAAAACAGGTAGTTCTTTTCTGTAAGAGACCAGTGCTGCCTGCTTATTTTGCGGATTATTCTCAATCAGTACTTTTCTTGCATTGACCTGTATATGTTGCTGCCATTCATTTTGAACCAATAGCATTTGCTCACGAACAGACCTGGAGGAAGGCAAGAACAGGGGGCGCTTGGCGTCACCCGTTTGCAAGTCGTTCAAAGTGCGATTGAAGTCTTCAAGTTCATGCTCTATTTTCATGGCGACCTGATCATGTTCAAGCTCCATCGCCAATCTGTAAGAGCGCATGCGCAGACTACCTGCTTCATTGATCGCAGCGCCGCCGCCTTCCAGTTGCCATGACAGCAACAAGGTGTAGCCAACTGCTGCCAGCGTAAGGCCCAGGCCTATCAGTGTCGTCAGTAGTATCCTGAAAGTCAGGCGCTTGCCTACTGGCAAGGTATGGGGTGAGCCTGAAATTGGGTTCATGATGGGTACTTTAGCTAGTATGTGTCAGAGCTAGTATAGGCGCATTGCAGACCATTCTTCATGGTTCGCTATAAGAGACTTCTTTTATGACGACCTTGCTGGCAATGTTCAGGGGGCATACCATGGGTAAAAACGTGTCAGAACGTTCTGAATAGGCCAGCAAGGCACCGTTGCTCATATCAAAATACCAGCCATGCAAAGCAATATCGCCTCTGGCCTCACGTTCGGAGATCCAGGGAAAACTGCGCAGATTATTCAGGGAGTTGATGATTGCCCCCAATTCGCAGGCGCGTATCTGTTCCGACTCTGAACAATTCGCCAGTTGCTGCAGCACTTGCTGCTTGACTGGTTCAACTATCTTCATCCAGCGGCCGATGAAATCTATCTTGCGGCTGGGCTTGTAGCCCTGCATCAGTGCGCGTATGCCGCCGCATTTTTCATGTCCCATGACGATGATGCGTTTTACATTCAGGGCCTCGACGGCAAATTGTATGGCAGCACTCACGCCATGCTGTTGTGCTGATTCATTGCAGGGTGGCACCAGGTTGGCGACATTGCGAACTACAAATATGTCACCGGGGTCACAATCGAGCAACAAGGCAGGATCTACCCGTGAATCACAACAACCTATCAATAAGGTGGTCGGATTCTGGCCGTGATTCAGCTTTTCAAACAACTTGTCTTCACCTGCGAAATATTTGCTTTGAAAACGCTGGAACCCCTCTATGAATTGCTGGATATTTCTGACTTCCATACTTTACTCCATCATTCTGCTAACCGCCCGTTTGCGACATGAAGCGGATAATTTTATGCGGCTGTTCCTTGAATTCATGGCGCTCCGGCTTTAATTCTATCGCTGTTCGTATGGCGGCATCCAGTTCCTGGTCACTGATACCGGCGCGCAGCAAGGGGCGCAGTTCAAACTTTTCTTCCTGCCCCAGGCACATGTATAAAGTACCATCTACCGACAGGCGCACCCGGTTGCAAGTGGCGCAAAAATGCTGGCTGATGGGCGAGATGAAACCTATCGTGCCTTTGCTGTCGCCAGTCGTCCAGTAACGGGCCGGGCCACCGCCCAGTTCTGCCGCTGCGGGGACTAAATTAAACCGGCTGACCAATTGATCGCGGATCGGACCTATATCCATGTACTGGCTGTTGCGGCCTGTCTCACCCATGGGCATGGCTTCGATCAGGCGCAGGATAAAGCCTTCTTCAAAACAGAATTGCGCCATGCGCATGATTTCATGGTCATTGATGCCACGCATGACTACCATGTTGAGCTTGATAGGGTCGAACCCAGCCTGCTTGCCAGCCTGCAGCCCGGCCATGATGCTGGCGAAACTGTCGCGCCCTGTGATTTTTTCTGTGCAGGCCCGGTCCAGGCTATCCAGACTGACATTGATGCGACGCACGCCTGCATCGTGCAAGACTTGTGCATGCTTGTGCAATTGGGTCGCATTGGTGGACAGCGAAATGTCTTTTAGACCAGGCAAGCCGGATAACTGTGCCACCAGTTGCGGCAAGCCACGGCGTAACAGAGGCTCGCCACCCGTCAAATGTACACGCCCTACGCCCATGCGAGCAAATGCTGCAACGACGCGTGTGACTTCATCAAAACGCAGCCAGTTCTCAGGCTCTTCAAAACCAGAAAAACCTTTGGGCATGCAATAACTGCAACGCAGATCGCAGCGGTCAGTGACCGACAGGCGCAAATAACTGACCCGGCGGCCAAAGCGGTCTATCAGCTTAGGTTGGGATGAAGGAGGGGCAGGAGTTTCCATACCTGCATTGTGGTCGGAGACTGGCAGCAGCACAATTCGCCGCCAAGCTAAAGGAAGATAGTTCATTCGAACTATATGAGTAGCTCAGAGTGACTTATTTAGCCAGAAATACGGCTTTCAATTCATGCCGGTAACGCAGTAAGCACACGATCAGCAAACTACCCAGATAAGCCTGCGATATGGAAAAGGCAATTCCTGCCGCAGTAGCAAGCCAGGCTGGTGCCATCGGCAATAACATCAGTAAAGCAAATGCCAGCAATACAGCACGCGCTTGCCACAACAAGCGCTGCGGCGGCAACACTGCCTGCATGGTAGGTACGCGCTGCCCCATCGGCGTTTGTCTTCTCAGATGCATGAACACCAGGAATGGAATGATCTTGCCCAGCATCGCATTGACCGGTAATACCGCACCACCGACCAGTACCAGCACTGCTATCCACCATGGCAGTGCCTGCGAGATAAGATCCGGCAAAATGAATCCACCAACATGTTTGAGTACAGTTGGCAAGGCTGCCAGCAGAGCTGTGCACATATAGCTGGCTGTACACACCAGCCATAAGCCCCATGCAGGATCAAAGCGGCGTTTGGCACGCCAGACAGTCACAAAGGCAATCAAGGCCAACAGGAAAATCACCAGGCAAGCGAATAACAAAGCAAACTGCTGCAGCGCTGGCCAGAATGCCAATAACAAGGGTAGCCACAGCACGCCCGGCAATGCCCTTTGCCAATAGGCCGACGGGCGTTTTGTTTGCCAGAACATGGGCATCGTTGTTGATGCGATACCAACTACCAGCGTCGCTATCCAGCATGTCAATCCCCAGCCCACATGCAAGTCCAGCAAGTACATGACATCCAGTTGCCACCAACCGGCAAAATTGCCTGCCAGGCTGATACCCAGCGCCACGACCAGCAAGAACGCCAGAGGTATCCACCGCAAGGTGCGCGTGGTGCTGTCGACGACCGCGATCTTGCACGCCGCTGTCAGTAAAGCCAGCGTGACCGCACCGTACAGCATTGCAGCCAGGACGCCTGCGAAAATAAACCCTGCGGTGATGCCCTGCAAAAATCCCAGGCTAAGTCCCGCAGCTATCAAGGCAGAGCCAAGGGCCACAAAAGCTGCTATCTTGTGCGCTCCTGCGACTGCCTGTCCAGCCACCACGGGCATTAATTGGAACAGCGCGCCTATCATGATGGGTGCCAGCATACCCAGTGCCAGGCAGTGAGTCAGCGCCAAAGTCAAAGGCGCGAACCGGTCTGGCAATGCTTGCTGCGGGCCAAATGCCAGCAGCAAGCCTGTCAACACACCCATCCAGGGTGCAGGCAACAGACAGCCAAAGATAGTGGCTGGCGAAGGCGAAAGCTCGTAGTTAAGAATTTTTACGCCAGCCATAGATGGCAATCCAGATATTGCTCAAGCGTGTAACTGATAGGACTCTCTAGGCGCAAGAACAGGCACCACAACAAGTACTACCCATGCCCAGCACTTCTTCCAGGTTGGGAATACTGCCGCCACACATGGGATACAGGATATTCTCTTCCTTGATATTGTGTTGCTGTATCAGGACATTCAGCGTATCCAGCACAGCCAGTGCCTGGTCTGCCTGGCCGGCTTTAATCGCAGCATTTGCCTCATCGCGCAAACTGCGGATTTCTACATGTTCGGCGCGCATGACCACAGTTGGACCATGCAACATGCCAGTTGCTTTTTCAAGAGCCGGGAAAAGCCTGTCTTCTTCCAGGGCGAAATGACTATCCAGTTGCTCACTGAATAAACGAAAATTCCTTTGAGCTGCTGCCATATCACCCTTATGCAAAGCAGCTTCACAGCGATTCAATTGCTCATCACATTCTGTGTGCTGAACCACGAGTTTTTTCATTGCTTGCGACATGATTTATTTTCCTGACTATTGGACTAATGGAGTATCTGCACCCTGGATATCTATGCCAGAAATCTTTGCGCGCCCCACCAGCAATTGCAGATACTGGCGCATGGCGTGATCATGGCTGGCCTGGTACATGTCCCTGGCGATATTGCTTTCTATGTCATCGAAAGGCAGTAAATTTCCATCCATTTTGCGACCCACCAGGATGATGTGCAGGCCGAAGCGGGTTTCTACCAGCTTGGGAATAATGCGCCCAGGCTCTGCTGCAAATACGGCTTGCTCAAACTCCGGCACTGTCGCACCGCGTGTTATCTGTCCCAGGCTGCCACCTACTTCACTGGATGGGCAATTTGAATTTGCTTTCGCACATTCTGCAAACAAGGCAGAATTTTCCAGCAAATCTGCCAGCACCACGGAAGCATGCTTGCGCAAGGCATCCAGATCGACACCTGCTGTCACCTGAAACAGGATGTGGCTGGCCTCAGCCAGTTCACCAACCTTGAAGCGGTCCGGATAAGCCTGGTACTGACGCAGGCATTCGTCACGCCCTGGTGTCGGCACCTTGACTTCTTGCCGCAGCAAGGCATCAACCCTGGCATCGTCCTCTTCATGCTGCAAGCCCAGATGCTGGGCCTCATCCAGCAAGACACGGCGCAGCACCAGGGCAGTCATGGCGCTTTTCATCGCGTCTGCGGCATCCTGATGCGCCGGCAATTCCTGCTCCATATCAGCGTCTGTCAGTTCGTAATCATTGACAATGACTGGCATATTATTCTCCCTTACTAAACTTATTGAATCTATGGATAATCAGCGTGGCCTTACCAACTGCCATGCTCGGTTGATATAAGTCACTGAAGCAAAACCGCTCCAGACATGCACCAGCCGGGTGAATGGGAAGATCACGAACAGACTCAGACCCATGAATAAATGCAGCTTGAACAGCAAAGGTGCGGCGACGATGAACTCGGCAGCATCCCCTTTGAAAGTGACGATGTGCTGAGCCCAGGTCATCAGTAACACCATCATGTGGCCATCGCTATGATTTGCTGATTCAAAGATCGTCGACAGGCCCAGACCCAGTGTGATGAATATCCATAACAGCAAAACTTTATCCCCTGTCTTTGTCACTGCCGAGATACGTGCATCGGTAAGACGACGGTGCAACAGGATCAGCAAGCCCAGCATGCACAGCGTACCAAAGATACCGCCAGCCACCATGGCGATCATTTGCTTGAAGCTATGGCTGATACCCACAGTGTCCCACACGATGACCGGGGTCAGTAAGCCAACCAGATGGCCAAAGAACAGACCCAGAATCCCCACGTGAAACAGGATATTGCTCAGCCGCAGATTGCCTGCATACAGCATCTGTGAAGAGTCACTCTTCCAGGTATATTGTTCACGCTCAAAACGTGCAAGGCTGCCAAACAAAAAAATGGCCAGCGCGATATAGGGATAAATCCCATAAATAAATTGATGCAGATAGGTCATGATGGTCTCCCTGATTATTGGGCTGCAGCAGCACCTTGTTTAGGTTGTCTGGGATAAAAATTCACGGTATGCGTGCCCGACAGATTGGGCTTTAATAAAGGCTCCACACCATCTGCGCCAGGGCCGAAGGTTTCCATTGCATCATCCATATCGCGCACTGGAGGCTCGCCCTGCTCGTGTGGTACCACATCGGTCAGGGTCGTCAGTATCAGAAACAGATTGGCGTAAGGACTGGCCTTGCGTTGCAGGCGCATACCTATCGCCGCCAGCACATGAATGGCTTCACCGAGCAATTTCTCTGAGGTAGCTTCATCCATCAGGCCCAGGAATTCCAGGAACAGTGGAACAAAATCAGGCAATTCGCTGGCCTCCGGTTCAAAGCCATGAGTACGATATTCTTCTATCAAATCAACCATGGCCTGCCCACGATCACGGCTTTCGCCATGGATATGTTCAAACAGATGCAGGGACAAAGAATGCGTGCGGTCAAACGTGCCTACATAATTTTCTTGCAGCGCAATCAGGCTGTTTGATTTCAGGTAGTTTAATAAGGGCTGCAAAGCGTCCAGAAATACTGGCTCGTCTTGCAGCGCCTGCTCGATCTCTGGCAAGGCAGCGATCAGATCAACTTGCGGGTAGCTCATCAATGCCGATAAAATGCGATAAATTTGCATACGATTTCCTTTTTTTCGTCAATGCAGGGCGCACTTGCTGCGCCCTGACAAATTATTCGGTGGTCGACATCTTCTTGCGTGACTTGGGCATGTCCACAAAAATCACGCTGCCTTGAGGTTTCTTGCCAAACAAGGCCCCATCCGAGGTGCCACCCGAACAACCATTACCAAAAGTAAATCCGCAACTGCCTTTTTCATTGAAGCTGTCTTCCACCATTTCCTTGTGTGAAGATGGGATGACGAAACGGTCTTCATAGTTGGCAATTGCCAGGGTCTGGTACATGTCTTCCACTTGCGCGGCATTCAGTCCCACCTGTTTCAATACCTCATGATCAAGCTGTCCGTGTACGGTTTCAGAACGCTTGTAGGCGCGCATGGCCAGCATGCGTTCCAGGGCGTTGGTTATCGGTTCTTCCTTGCCTGCTGTCAGTAAATTAGCCAGGTAACGCACAGGTATACGCAAGGATTTCACATCAGGGATAATGCCGTTCATGCCCATATGACCAGCTTCTGCCGCTTTTTGTATGGGCGACAGCGGTGGTACATACCAGACCATGGGCAAAGTGCGGTATTCAGGATGCAGGGGGAAAGCAATCTTCCATTCCATCGCCATTTTGTAGACCGGTGACTTTTGCGCAGACTGTATCCAGCTTTCAGGTATCCCATGCTTGCGTGCCTCGGCTATCACTGCAGGGTCATGCGGGTCCAGGAAGCAGCCAAGCTGTGCTTCATACAAATCCTTTTCATCCGGTACCGACGCTGCAGCTTCTATCTTGTCGGCGTCATACAATAAGACACCCAGATAACGGATACGGCCAACGCATGTTTCTGAACAAACAGTAGGCTGACCAGCCTCTATGCGTGGATAGCAGAAGGTACATTTTTCAGCCTTGCCCGAACTCCAGTTGTAATAAATCTTTTTGTAAGGGCAACCGGAAATACACATGCGCCAGCCACGGCATTTGTCCTGATCAACCAGTACGATGCCATCATCTTCGCGCTTGTAGATAGAGCCTGAAGGGCAGGAAGCCACACAGGCGGGGTTCAGGCAATGTTCGCACAGACGCGGCAAATACATCATGAAGGTGGATTCAAAGGTGCTGTACATCTCTTTTTGCACACCTTCAAACAAGGCATCCTTGCTGCGTGCGCTGAATTCACCACCGAGATCATCTTCCCAGTTCGGGCCCCATACTATCTTGTCCATCTTCTTGCCAGTCAGCACAGAGATAGGGCGTGCCGTCGGCGGTGTCTGCATCAGGGGTGCATTTTGCAGATGCTCATAATCAAATGTGAATGGCTCGTAATAATCATCAATCGAAGGCAAGTTAGGATTGGCAAAGATATTTGCGAGTATGCGCAGCTTGCCGCCCTGTCTTGGTTCCAGCTTGCCAGCTTCAGTGCGGTGCCAGCCACCTTTCCATTTTTTCTGGTTTTCCCATTCCTTGGGATAACCTATGCCGGGCTTGGTTTCAACGTTATTGAACCAGGCGTATTCAACACCATCACGACTGGTCCAGACGTTCTTGCAAGTGACTGAGCAGGTATGGCAACCAATACACTTGTCCAGATTCAGTACCATGCCGACTTGTGCACGAATTTTCATGATGCTGACTCCTCTTCCAGTTTACCTTCCAGCCAATCTACTTTTTTCATCTTTCTCATGACAATGAACTCATCCCTGTTGCTGCCGACGGTACCGTAATAATTGAAGCCATAAGCAAGTTGTGCATAGCCACCTATCATGTGGGTAGGTTTCAAGACTGCACGCGTGACCGAATTATGTATGCCGCCGCGCTGGCCGCTGAGTTCTGCCCCTGGCGTATTGATGATCTTTTCCTGGGCGTGATACATCAGGCACATGCCTTTGGGTACACGCTGGCTGACTACGACACGGGCTGTCAAAGTACCGTTGCTGTTAAAGACTTCGACCCAGTCGTTATCTACCAGACCTGCTTCTTTCGCTTCACCTTCGGATATCCACACGTGCGGGCCACCACGGCTCAGTGTCAGCATGCGCAAATTGTCTGAATAAGTAGAATGGATACCCCATTTCTGATGCGGCGTGATGAAATTGAGAACGATTTCTTTTTCGCCATTCGGCGATTTATTCAACATAGGCGCTACTGTCTTGGTGTCGATAGCCGGTTTGTAGACACACAAGCCTTCACCAAAATCCAGCATCCAGCGGTGATCCTGATAGAACTGCTGGCGACCAGTCAGCGTGCGCCATGGTATGTATTCATGCACATTCGTATAACCGGCGTTGTAGCTGACTTCTTCAGATTCCAGGCCAGACCAGGTCGGTGCTGAAATAATCTTGCGAGGCTGTGCCTGCACATCGCGGAAACGGATCTTGTCATGTTCACGGCCAACTGCCAGATGGGTGTGGTCACGACCAGTAATCTTGCCCAGCGCCTCCCATGCCTTGACGGAGACATGGCCATTGGTCTCAGGTGCGAAGGTGAGTATCATTTCGCAGGCGTCGATGGCACTTTCCAGACGCGGGCGGCCTTTGCTGACACCTTCTTCAGTCACAACCTTGGTGATGCCACCGATTTCCTTGACTTCATGTTCGGTGTTCCAGTTGATGCCTTTACCGCCATTACCCAACTTATCAAGCAAAGGGCCTATCGAGGTGAACTTCTTGTAGATGTCTTTATAGTTGCGTTCCACTACAAAGAAATTAGGTGCAGTCTTGCCGGGTATCAGATCGCATTCACCTTTCTTCCAGTCCTTGGGTTCAAAAGCCTGACCAAGTTCACCCGGGGTATCATGCATCAAAGGTTGCAATACGATGTCCTTGCGGGTACCAAGATATTCGCCGCTAATTTCAGTAAATTTTTTGGCGATACCTTTATAGATTTCCCAGTCGGTCCTGCTTTCCCACAACGGTTGCACAGCTTCACTCAATGGGTGAATGAAGGGGTGCATGTCAGAGGTATTGAGGTCATCTTTTTCATACCAGGTAGCTGTCGGCAAGACGATGTCGCCATACAGGCAAGTTGTGCTCATGCGGAAGTCGAGCACTACCAGCAAGTCAAGCTTGCCTTCTGCTGCCACAGGACGGTATTTGACTTCAGACGGTTTGACCGCCTCGTCTGGATCATCAAACAAGGCATTTTGTGTGCCCAGCAAATACTTGAGGAAGTATTCATGCCCTTTGCCAGAACTGCCGAGGATGTTCGAGCGCCAGACAAACATATTGCGCGGGAAGTTTTTAGGATTGTCCGGATCATCACAGCTCATGTTGACCGTGCCTGATTTCAGGCTGTTCTTCAGATAATCCTGTGGCGTCAGTCCCGCTTTTTCTGCTGCATCACAGACATCCAGCGGATTGGTTTCCAGTTGCGGCGCCGATGGCAGCCATCCAAGACGCTCGGACTTGGCATTCATGTCTATCATGCTCATGTGGCTGATCTTGGACTTGTCTGCAGTCGGTGCGAGTATCTCATCCAGTGCCAGTTTTTCATGACGCCATTGGCTGGTGTGGGCATAGAAGAAGCTGGTGCCGTTCATCTGGCGTGCAGGGCGTACCCAGTCGCTGGCAAATGCCAGTGGTGCCCAGCCAAATTGTGGGCGCAGTTTTTCTTGACCAACATAGTGCGCCCAGCCACCACCGGATTTACCTATGCAACCGCACATCATCAGCATATTGATGATGCCACGATAAATCATGTCATTGTGGTACCAGTGATTCAAGGCTGCACCGACGATGACCATGCTCTTGCCTTCGGTGTCATGGGCATTTTGCGCAAATTCACGTGCTACCTGTATCACCAGATCGCGCTTGACGCTGGTATGTTTTTCTTGCCAGGCCGGTGTGTAGGGAACATCATCGTCATACGATGATGCAACCGCACCACCCAGGCCCTGATCAACACCGTAGTTCGCCATCGACAAATCGTATACAGTCGCCACCAGGGCAACACTGCCATCGGCCAAAGTGACGCGTTTTGCTGGCAAATGACGCAACAACATATCATTGGCGTCGTTGCCACCGAAGTAATTGAAACCAACCGTGACTACTTCGTCATGCTTGCCGACCAGGCTCAGTTGCGGGTCAATTGCGCGACCAGAGTTGCCGTCTTTGGCTTCCAGATTCCAGCGACCAACTTTAGCACCGTCATCGAATTTTCCTTCACCCCAGCGATAGCCGATAGAGCCATTGGGCGATACGATATCGCCCGTGATTTCATCGATAGCCAGGGTTTTCCAGTCTGGATTATTGGCTTCGTTCAGATTGCCTGGCAATTGCGAAGCACGCAGCATTTGATCCGGTACATAGCTGCCATTACGTTCTACCAGACGTACCAGCATGGGCATATCGGTATATTGTTTGACATAGCTGCGGAAGTAGGCAGACTTGTTACCGAGATGGAATTCCTTCAGTATCACATGGCCCATGGCCATGGCGAGTGCGGCGTCGGTACCCTGTTTGGGTGCCATCCAGATGTCGCCAAACTTGACCATTTCCCCAAAGTCAGATGACACGGCGACCGTTTTAGTACCCTTGTAGCGCACTTCGGTATAGAAATGCGCATCCGGCGTGCGGGTCTGCGGTACATTCGATCCCCATACCATCAGGTAAGTCGAGTTATACCAGTCAGCAGATTCAGGCACGTCTGTTTGCTCACCCCAGATTTGTGGGCTGGCCGGTGGCAAATCGCAATACCAGTCATAGAAAGACAGCGGTACGCCACCTATCAGGCTCAGGTAGCGTGAACCGGCGGCATAAGAAACCATGGACATCGCCGGGATAGGCGAAAAGCCAACCACGCGATCCGGGCCAAATTTTTTGATGGTATAGGCATTTGATGCGGCGATGATTTCCTGTGCCGTATCCCAGTCAGCGCGGACAAAACCGCCAAGGCCGCGCACGGACTTGTAGCGTTTTGCTTTTTCAGGATTCTGGCTAATGGCTTCCCATGCATCTATCGGCCCCATGGTCTTGCGGGCTTCTTGCCACATTTCCATCAGACGCCCACGTATCATCGGGTATTTGACGCGCTGGGCAGAATACACGTACCAGCTGTAAGACGCGCCGCGCGGACAGCCGCGTGGCTCATGATTAGGTAGATCGGGGCGGGTGCGTGGATAATCAGTTTGCTGGGTTTCCCAGGTAATCAAACCATTCTTGACATACACTTTCCAGGAACACGAACCAGTGCAATTAACACCATGGGTAGAGCGCACAATCTTGTCGTGCTGCCAGCGGCTGCGATAGCCATTTTCCCATTTGCGGTCTTCTTCGACCACGGCACCATGACCATCGGAGAAGGTAGACTTCACCCGCGACATGAACTTCAATCTATCCAGAAAATGACTCATCGTAACTCTCCATATCAAGTGGGCGATGTACCCACATTTTCTTTAATGCATGCTGAGAGTGTAGGGAATCGAGGCTGTCCCGCCCATTCTTCAGTGCGGTGGAATTTGTTGCGCATTCGCACTAGACCACCTAGTCCTTTAGAACTAGAACGGCGCTGCTTATAAAAAAACGGCCTGTGAATACACAGGCCGTTTTCCAGGATATTTCTATTGTTTAAAAATCTAGCAAGGCATCTCTGCACCTTTGCGTGAGTAATACCACCAGGTGATGGCCATGCAACTGACATAGAAGCCAATGAACACATACAGTGCCATATCAGGTGCGCCTGTCATCTTGATGGACGTACCAAAACTTTGGGGGATAAAGAAGCCACCGTATGCACCAATCGCACCGGAGAAGCCGAGCACGGCAGCAGATTCCTTGGCAGCGTCCAGCCTGGCCTGCTTCAATGCAGGCTCGCCCTTGCCCTTGGCCGCGCGTTCACGGTCGGTCTGGAAAATGATCGGTATCATGCAAAAGGTTGAGCCGTTTCCCAGACCAGTCAAAATGAACATGACTATAAAGGACACTAGAAAGGTCATGAACTGATGCTCATGCAAGGCTGGCAAAATACCTGCGACGATTGTGGCTGCCATGGCAACAAAGACCCAAAATGTCAATCTGGCACCACCTATTTTGTCAGAAATCATGCCACCAATAGGCCTCGCCAGTGCACCGGCCAAAGGCCCGAGAAAGGCAAATTTCGCGACATCAATTTCAGGGAACTGCGCCTTGATCAGCATCGCAAACCCGGCAGAAAAACCAATGAAAGAACCAAAGGTGCCTATGTATAGCCAGCACATCAGCCAATTGTGTTTACGCTTGAAGATCACCGCCTGATCCGCAAAAGAAGCTTTGGCCGAGGCGATATCATTCATGCCAAACCATGCCATCAGGGTTGCAACCACAATAAACGGTACCCAGATAAACCCGGCATTCGCCAGCCAGAACATATTATCGGCGCCGGTTTTGGCGTTATGAAACAGAAAGCCATCACCAGATATGCTGACACCAAACATGGCAGAAGAAATCACCAGCGGCGTCACAAACTGCACCACTGAGACACCCAGATTGCCAATGCCTGCGTTCATGCCGGTGGCATAACCTTTGCGTGATTTTGGGAAAAAGAAACTGATATTCGCCATGCTGGAACTAAAATTACCACCACCCAGACCGCACAGCAGCGCCAGTATCAATAAGGTCGAATAACTGGTCGTAGGATCTTGCAAGGCAAAGCCCATACCCAAAGCGGGGATCAACAAACTTGCAGTGGAAATCGCTGTCCACTTACGGCCACCAAATACAGGCACCAGGAAAGAATAAAAAATCCGCAAAGTTGCACCTGACAAGGCGGGCAAGGCCGTCAGGAAAAACAGCTGGTCTTTACTGAAATGAAATCCAGCCTTGTCCAGGTTAGCGGCAACCACACTCCATAGCATCCATACTGTAAATGCCAGCATCAGGCTGGGTATGGATATCCATAAATTTCTATTCGCAATCGAGCTGCCTTCCTTGCGCCAGAATTCAAGATTTTCTGGTTCCCACCGGTTTAATACATGACTCATCATATGCTCCTCATTTTGAATAATTTGTAATCACAAATGTTCACCCTTGCTCACAGATGTCAGGCTGGCATAGCGGCCTGGGCTGCTAACATGCCTTCCCTGCGGAATTGGAAATGCATCCACACCAGGGACACACAGACCGTGCCGTACAACAGCATGAAACAGGAACTGCGCACACCGGTAATGTCGACAATAGCGCCGAACAAAACCGGCAAAATAAAACCACCAAGGCCACCCGCCAAACCGACCACGCCAGAAACGGCACCGATATTGCTGCTGTAATCATCCGAAATAAATTTGAAGACAGATGCCTTGCCCACTGCCATGGCAATACCAACAACAAACAGGATGGTCGTGAACAGCATTGGAGTCAGGCCCAGATGAAAGCTCTGCATGCCGTTGATGGTCTTGATGGTGAAATCAGTTTGCGGATAAGACAGTAAAAAGAAGGCAACCCAGCATACCCACATGACCCACCATGTCACTTTGTAGGCACCATACTTATCAGACAACCAGCCACCAAACGCGCGCAGGACACCGCCAGGTAAAGAGAAGCAGGCAGCCAGCAAGGCAGCGCTCTTGATGTCGAAACCATATTCAGTCACGTAGTACTTGACCATCCATAAACTCAAGCCCACATAACCACCAAAGACGACAGAGTAATACTGGCAATAACGCCAGACCTTTGGGTCTTTCAGCATTTTCAGCTGAGCCAGGAAGCTGATATTGGATTTGACGTTATGGCTGGGGTCAGTGGCAGAGAACACCCAGAAGATCAGGGCAGCAGCCAGCATC
The DNA here is from genome assembly GCF_049340385.1 of Undibacterium sp. Ji83W. NCBI lineage: Bacteria > Pseudomonadati > Pseudomonadota > Betaproteobacteria > Burkholderiales > Oxalobacteraceae > Undibacterium > Undibacterium sp. Ji83W. Next base: position 16,314 of record NZ_JBMPOZ010000035.1, read on the forward strand.
AAGCCTGCATACACCTTGGGTACCAGCGTCCAGCCCGCAGCAGCGATCAGGGCAGGAGCAATGAATTTATTGACAGCCGCACCAGAATTACCTGCTCCAAAAATGCCCATGGCAAGGCCTTGCCGTTCTTTCTTGAACCAGCGTGCGACGTAAGGGGTGCCCACGGAAAAAGAACCACCTGCCAGGCCAACGAACAAACCCAGCACCAGGAAATGCCAGTAAGCCGTGGCATAATTGATCAGGTAAATCGGTATGACGGTGAACAACATCAGCAAGAACAAGACTATGCGGCCACCGAAGCGGTCAGTCCAGATACCAAGTGGCACACGTATCAAAGAACCGGTCAGCACAGGCATCGCCGTCAGCAGACCAAATTCCGTTTCATTGAGATGTAATGCCGCCTTGATCGGAATGCCAATCACACCAAACATCATCCAGATGGTGAAACAGACGGTGAAGGCCAGTGTGCTGGAACCCAGCACCACATAGGCTTTGCCCTGACTAGCCATGACAGCTCCTTTTACTTTTATAGGTGCTATCAGCTTACAAAGAATAGGGTTATTTTAAAATTCGTCTGAAGGTTGCATTAATTGATGCAAAAGGAGGGGGGTATCGTCTAGTAGAACTAGTTCGTCAGACGAGTATTCGATGGTGCCGCAATTGCAAAGGATGTGTCGTAATAAGGTATTGCAAACTTGGAAAAGCGGTATAGCTCCCGAAAATTTTAATGCCAGACTGTAAAATTGTTTAGCTTCGTATCGGATTCGGCAATACAGAGCATTAAAGTTCAGAGTTAAGTGAACAAAGTTCAGAGTTAAGTGGATTTCGACAATGATTACTAATGTTTGACTGTAAAATCCCCCATTCAGAAATCAATGTAAAAAGTCGCTTGCATAAATCACTGTTTTTTTATACAGTACTGCAAATCGCAGGAAATTAAGCCTGTATTCCTTTTTCCACCCGCCGCTTATTGAATGAAAGAATGTATGGACGATAAGAAACCAGAAAATGCCTCAGAAAAAGCAAAGGCACTTGCAGCAGCGCTGGCACAGATAGAAAAGCAGTTTGGTAAAGGTTCGGTCATGCGTATGGCCGACGGTGAAGTGGTGGAAGAGGTGCAGGTTGTCTCTACTGGCTCTCTGGGTCTGGATATCGCGTTGGGCGTCGGTGGCTTGCCACGTGGCCGCGTAGTTGAGATTTATGGTCCTGAATCTTCTGGTAAAACCACATTGACGCTGCAGGCTATTGCTGAAATGCAAAAGCTGGGCGGTACTTGTGCATTTATCGATGCTGAGCATGCTTTGGACGTTGGTTATGCTCAAAAACTGGGTGTGAACCTGTCTGATTTGCTGATTTCCCAGCCTGACACGGGTGAGCAAGCACTGGAAATTACGGATGCGCTGGTGCGTTCTGGCAGTGTTGACCTGGTGGTGATTGACTCGGTAGCAGCCTTGACACCACGTGCCGAGATTGAAGGCGACATGGGTGATTCTTTGCCTGGTCTGCAAGCCCGTCTGATGTCCCAGGCTTTGCGTAAGCTGACTGGCAGTATCAAACGTACCAATACGCTGGTGATCTTTATTAACCAGATCCGTATGAAGATTGGTGTCATGTTCGGTAGCCCAGAAACCACGACAGGTGGTAATGCGCTGAAATTCTATGCTTCTGTACGTCTGGATATCCGCCGCACTGGCTCTATCAAGTCTGGTGATGAAGTGGTGGGTAATGAAACCAAAGTCAAGGTTGTCAAGAACAAGGTGGCGCCACCATTTAAAGAAGCTCACTTCGACATTATGTATGGCGAAGGCACTTCACGCGAAGGCGAAATTCTTGATCTGGCGGCCGATGCCAAGATCATAGAAAAAGCTGGTGCCTGGTATAGCTACAACGGTGAACGTATCGGCCAGGGTAAGGACAATGCACGTACTTATCTGAAAGAGCGTCCTGAGCTGTCATTTGAAATTGAAAACAAAGTGCGCTTGCATCTGGGCGTGCCATTGTTGATGCCGTCGGCAGTGGCGGCTGAATAAGTTACAGCACCAAGTTGCAGCACTAAGCTGTAGCATTGTTAGCGCTATAGTATTGAATCATGCCGGTTGGTAGTTACCAACTGGCATTTTTGCTTTTAAAGTATGAAAAAACCTACTATTAGCCTGAAAGCGCGAGCGCTGCGTTATTTATCCATGCGTGAACATAGCCGCATGGAGTTGGAGCGCAAACTGGCACGTTATGCGGAAGAGGGCGATGACGTGGCGGCCGTGCTGGATTTTTTGGAGGCGGCCCAGTATTTGTCTGGCGAGCGTTTTTCTGAGTCGCTGGTTAATCGGCGACAAGCCAGGTTTGGGAATAACCGTATCCTGGCGGAGCTGCAAAGCCATGGCCTTGATGCGCAGGATATAGAAAACGTTAAAGAAGACTTGAAAGAGTCGGAAGTAGAGAGGGCGGTTCAGGTCTTGCACAGGAAATTCCGGCACGCGCCGCAGGATCATCAGGAAAAAATGAAGCAGGCGGCGTTTTTGCAGCAGAGGGGATTTTCCAGCCGGGCAACGCAGGCGGCTATGCGAATGCCGCGGGACGAGGATGATGAGTAATATTCACAATTTCAGAATGCTCACAATTGCGAGGATGCCGGCCCAGCACAGGTTTAGGCCTAGCGGTGTTGCTTGATTTTGTTTGTTCTTGATTTATTTGCATAGACTCAAAAATCCTGAACAAGATCGCGGCAGATTTGGCTCTAAAGGTGTTAACACGATGGATTCCTGCCTGCGCAGGAATGACGAAGTGGAGGGTATTCTTATTATTGAAGTCGAGACATTGATTGAATACCAGACATTGGGCTGATAATCCGCAGCCTGGTGAACCCAGTACTTACCTGCAAAGCAAAAACTTCGGCCCGAACTTTGAAACAAGTATCAGTTTGCGATTTGAATGAGCAAGGCTTTCAAGTGCATATTAATATTGCAAGGAAAGACATTTACCTGATAATCACCCAGTTTTCTTCTGCAAAGCCACAAAAAACTTAATTTTCTGCTTAGATTTCTGCATAAGCATACTCAGAAAACTGCTTAAATTGTAGTCATATGATGAGTTCGCGGCTGGTCTGTGCTAAACTCTGCTGGTTTTTTTGCAGGGCCGCAGGAGCGGCTGTTATCGTAGAAGCTGCGGTAACGACACGCAATTGTGGCTATTTATTGAGTATTCCCCGGTTTAGCCGCCAGCAGGCATGATGCCCTTATCTTCGTCAATCACCAGACGCGCCTTGAAGCACACGCGTACTATCCAGATCGAAGCGTTCGCGCGCGATGATGGATTGTGGGATCTTGACGCCCGTATCACTGACTATAAGCCCCGCGATATCACCCTCGCATCTGGCGTGCGCCCGAATGGCAGCGCGCTGCATGACCTCAGCCTGCGCATTACCATTGATCTGCAATTGACCATCGTTGATGTAGAAGCCTCTTCTGATGCAGTCCCTTATCCGGGTTACTGCGAAGCGATCACCCCTGATTACAAGAAACTCATCGGCCTGAATTTACTCAGGCAATTTCGCCAGGGCGTGAAAGAACGCATGTCAGGCGTGCATGGTTGCACCCATTTGACCGAAATGGCGCAAATCCTGCCCACAGCGGCAGTCCAGGCTTTTGCCGGGGATGTGATTGATACCCGCGACGGTGCGACTGACCGTGGCCAGCAGGCGCAACAACCTTTTCAACTTGATCGCTGTCACGCCCTTCGTACTGACGGGCCGGCGGTTGTTCAGTATTACCCGCGTTGGGCAAAAGCATCGCCTGACGTGAAATCACCCAGCTAGTTTGTTTGTTTAATTATTTATACCTCAGTGTCTGAAGGGAAGTCGTATGAAAATTCATGAGTATCAGGGTAAAGAAATCCTCCGCAAATTCGGAGTGACAGTACCACGCGGTATTCCATGCCTGTCTGTTGACGAAGCTGTCAAAGCGGCTGAAACGCTGGGCGGACCAGTCTGGGTTGTCAAAGCACAGATACACGCCGGTGGCCGTGGCAAGGGTGGTGGCGTGAAAGTCGCCAAATCCCTGGAGCAAGTGCGTGAATACGCTGAGGCGATTCTGGGCATGCAACTGATCACGCATCAGACTAGCCCTGAAGGTCAAAAGGTTCGTCGCCTGTTGATCGAAGAAGGCGCAGATATCAAAAAAGAACTGTATGTGAGTATGGTTACTGACCGTATCAGCCAGCGTGTGGTCTTGATGGCCTCCAGCGAAGGCGGTATGGATATCGAAGAAGTGGCGGAATCACATCCAGAGCTGCTGCATTCCATCGCAATCGACCCGACCAATGGTTTGCAAGATGCTGAAGCGGATGATATCTCCCGCAAAATCGGCGTGCCTGAAGGCTCTATCGCTGACGCGCGTGTACAGTTGCAAGGTTTGTACAAAGCCTTCATGGAAACTGACTGCTCCCTGGCTGAGATCAATCCTTTGATCCTGACTGGCTCCGGCAAGGTTATCGCACTGGACGCAAAATTCAACTTCGATGCAAACGCATTGTTCCGTCAGCCAGAAATCGTCGCATACCGCGATCTGGATGAAGAAGATCCAGCTGAAATCGAAGCCTCCAAATTTGACCTGGCTTACATCTCTCTCGACGGCAATATCGGCTGTTTGGTCAACGGTGCTGGTCTGGCGATGGCAACGATGGATACCATCAAACTGTTCGGTGGCGAACCAGCCAACTTCCTCGACGTAGGTGGTGGCGCGACAGCAGAAAAAGTAACTGAAGCCTTCAAGATCATGTTGAAAAACCCAGGCCTGAAAGCCATCCTGGTCAACATTTTCGGCGGCATCATGCGTTGCGACGTGATCGCTGAAGGCGTGATCACTGCATCCAAGGCAGTTTCCCTGCAAGTGCCACTGGTTGTGCGTATGAAGGGTACTAACGAAGACATCGGCAAGAAGATGCTGGCTGACTCTGGCCTGCCTATCATCGCGGCTGACACGATGGAAGAAGCAGCGCAGAAGGTTGTTGCTGCCGCTGCTGCTAAAGCTTAATAATCGCAAGGAACAGATATGTCCATCCTGATCAATAAAGACACTAAAGTCATCACCCAAGGTATTACTGGCAAAACTGGCCAGTTCCATACTCGCATGTGCCGCGATTACGCAAACGGTAAAAACTGTTTCGTCGCTGGCGTGAACCCGAAAAAAGCTGGCGAAGATTTCGAAGGCATCCCGATTTTTGCTAACGTATCTGAAGCTAAAGCAGCTACTGGCGCAACAGTTTCCGTTATTTATGTTCCACCAGCAGGCGCAGCAGCTGCCATCTGGGAAGCTGTTGAAGCTGACCTGGATCTGGCAATTTGCATTACTGAAGGCATCCCTGTCCGTGACATGATGATGTTGAAAGATCGCATGGCAAAGTCCGGCAGCAAAACAAAATTGCTCGGCCCTAACTGCCCAGGTCTGATCACACCAGACGAAATCAAGATCGGCATCATGCCAGGCCATATCCACCGTAAAGGTCGTATCGGCGTGGTTTCCCGTTCCGGTACTTTGACTTATGAAGCAGTGGGGCAATTGACTGCACTGGGTCTGGGTCAATCTTCTGCTGTTGGTATTGGTGGTGATCCTATCAATGGTCTGAAACACATCGACATCATGAAGATGTTCAATGATGATCCAGATACTGATGCTGTCATCATGATCGGTGAAATCGGTGGTCCTGACGAAGCGAATGCTTCTTACTGGGTACGCGACAACATGAAGAAGCCAGTTGTTGGCTTCATCGCCGGTGTGACTGCGCCTCCGGGCAAACGCATGGGCCATGCTGGCGCGCTGATCTCTGGCGGTGCTGATACTGCGCAAGCCAAGCTCGACATCATGGAAGAATGCGGCATCAAGGCCACTAAAAACCCGTCAGAAATGGCGCGTTTGTTGAAAGCCATGCTGTAAGCTCACTGCTGTAAAGCTGCTGTACATGAAAAAGAGTCGCAAATTTTGCGACTCTTTTTTATTTATGCCTGGGTTTCTTGTGGATATCCGTGCAAATAGATTTCCTTAATGTTAAGCTTAAACATCAGTGGCTATTCGCTATTAAATGAAGTCTGTTTTTTGCGTAAGAATTATTTAGCTTATTGTCGAAATGCTTGGCGAAAGGATAAATAATGCTGCGCCAGTGAATGAGCCAGTGAGCTAGCAAAAGAACAGTTGGCAGGTCTTGCGCAAAATTGTCCGGCAACACTAAAGCTACGCCCGTATTTTCATAAGCGGTCGTAAGCAAGGCGGGTTCGCAAAGCAAGTGAGACTGTTTTGGGTAAGCCCTGATAAAAATAATTCCAATAAAGTCTTATCTAATTAATATAAATTTATTTACTCCAGGATTTATCCCAGCGTTTATTGATGCCATACCAGCGTGTACTAAAATTTGCTGCCCTGTCTGATACGGGCTTGGTCAGGTCGCATAACGAAGATGCCATCGTCGTTTGTGCTGACTATGGCTGCGTGGTCCTGGCCGATGGCATGGGGGGATATAACGCGGGCGAAGTCGCCAGCGCCATGACAGCCCAAATCATTGCTGAATATTTGTGTAGCAAGATGGATGCCATCTGGTTCCCCTCGATGGGGCCAAGGCCATTGGCGATGGCGCGCTGGATTACCGAGTCGGTCGAGCTGGCCAATCGCAACGTCTTGCATACTGCACAAACCAATCCTGATTGCGCAGGCATGGGTACCACGGTAGTGGTGGCATGTTGTTTGCAAGATAAGCTCTTGCTGGCGCATGTCGGTGATTCACGTGCTTATCGCTATCGCTCAGGTGCATTGACGCGGCTGACGCAGGATCATTCGGTGCTGCAGGAACAGATTAATGCTGGATTGGTTACTGAAGAAGAGGCACGTTATTCTTCTATTAAGAATCTGATCACCAGGGCAGTCGGCACTCTGGAAGAGGTGCATACGGAGTTGCATACGCACCATACTGAAGAGGAAGATTTGTATCTGATGTGCTCAGATGGATTGACCGATATGCTTGGGCATGATGAAATCCAATCCTTGATAAGACAGTACGAGTCTGATCTTGACCGCTGTGCCGAAGCGCTGATTGATGGTGCCAAGGACAGAGGCGGGCTGGATAATATTTCAGTTGTCCTGTTCCGTCTGGTAAACGAAGAAAACAAGTCCTGGTTGCAAAGAACATTTACCCGGTAGGTCGGGGATTATGAATTGATGAGAGATTTATGGCGAAAATTATCGTCACCTTTAATGGTTTGGTTCAGCAAGAAATCACTATCAGCAAATCACGCCTCACGGTAGGTCGGCGCCCCAGTAACGATATCGTCATCGATCACCTGACGGTCAGCGGTCAGCATGCCGCGATCGATACCTCTTCCAATGGTTCTTTTGTACTTGATCTTGGCAGTACCAATGGCACCATGGTGAATGCACAGCCTGTCAAAAAACATCTGCTGCAGCATGATGATGTCATCGACATCGGTAAATACAAATTAAGATTTCAGGTAGAAGAGTCAGGCAAGCAGACCTTTGTGCCTGAGCCAGGACAAGTGCAACCGGCTGCTGTCGATAAGCCCAGAGCCAAGATCAAGGTCATGAATGGCCCTAATTCAGGTAAAGAACTTAACCTGGTCAAGGCCGTCACTACGATAGGCAGCCCTGGTACCCAGGTCATCGCCATCACCCAGCAGGGCAAGGACTATGTAATAGCCCAGGTCGAAGGCAGTGCTGCGGCCACAGTCAATACCCAGTCCATCAAGGACAAACCACACACCCTCAAGCATGCAGACATGATAGAGCTGGCAGGGACAAAAATGGCAGTGATTTTTTACTAATCACATGCTGCATACCTTATCCCTGCCTGCATTTGAATGGCAGGGATAGCTCAGGTCAGGATGCCTGATTTCTTGCATTACCAGGTTCTGAACAGGGATTTTTAGCCCTCTCCATGCACGCTTGGTGTGCGTGTGTGCATAGAGTGGTTTTTGCAACAAGAAATATTCTTTTCAAATTTGTATCAAGCTTTGAAACAATTTTTTACATGACTGACAGACTTGTCACTCGTCTTTGTTATCTGACACAAACATTGACAAATATTTGCATGGATTAAATGGCAACTGCTGACGCATTTCGTCACTTCTTGTCTGATGGCTTATAAAACTGGCGATTTCCGCATAAGAAAATGCGTAGTTGTGCAGTAAACAAAAACTGGCACGGTGATTGCTACATGTAAAGCGTAGTTCCTGATTTCAACTTTTTCCTGGAGTTCATAATGAAAGCTTCCCCTACTCAGCTGCAACGCGGCTTTACACTGATCGAATTGATGATTGTTGTTGCAATTATCGGTATCTTGGCAGCGATCGCAATCCCTCAGTATTCTGATTACACATCCCGTACTCGTGCAGCTGGCGCAGTTGCAGAACTGGATAGTTTGAAGTCTGCAATGGCTATTTGCTATCAAAACGAAGGTGCTTGGACTAACTGTGCAACTACTGGTGCAAACGGTATCCCAACTTTCCCAACAACAACTAAATTCCTGCCAGTAGTTCCTACTGCTGCAGGCGCAGGTATCATCACTGCAACACAAACTGGCGCGACAACAACTGCTGGCGTACCTCTGACTTTGACATTGACTCCAACGATTTCCTCTGGTCAAGCTAACATGATCTGGACAGCAAGCGGCACAGTTTGCGATCCTATCCGTGGCTTGAAAGGTGGTCAAGGCGGCTGCCCATAATAGGCGGTGTTGTCTTAAAAAAAAGCCCACGTTGTTGTGGGCTTTTTTATTTTATGATCAAAAAATGTACAAAAAATGCAAAGTCTCCAGTATGTACGATTGCTGTTATTGAAATACTGTCTGCCGTCTGCCCAATGAGTAATTGATGAAGTTTGTGCCAAGCGGAAAATAAGATCCACTTATGTATTATTTACGGATTAAATAATAAATAAAGATTATTAACTTTTAATAATTACCTGAGAGTAAATTTAAAGAGCCTCTTGGATAGCTTTTGACTGGCGAATGTTTAAACATAAATTCTCATCGTGCAATGTTGAGAATAATTTACTCTTGATTAACTTTTTAGTTAAATATCCAATCTTACATGTAGGAGCAACAAATGAAATTACATAAAAAAACATTGCAACGTGGTTTTACGTTGATTGAATTGATGATAGTCGTGGCAATTATCGGTATCCTGGCTGCGATCGCAATCCCTCAGTATTCTGATTACACTTCCCGCACACGCGCAGCTGGCGCAGTTGCAGAACTGCAGAGCTTGAAAAAAGCGATGGCGATTTGCTTTCAAAACGAAGGTGCTTGGACTAACTGTGCAACTACTGGTGCAAACGGTATTCCAAGTTTTCCAACAACAACTAAATTCCTGCCAGTAGTTCCTACTGCTGCAGGTGCAGGTATCATCACTGCAACACAAACTGGCGCGACGACGACTGCTGGTGTTCCCTTGACTTTGACGTTGACTCCCACAATATCTTCTGGTCAGGCAAACATGATCTGGACAGCAAGCGGTACTGTTTGCGATCCTATCCGTGGTTTGAAAGGTGGCCAAGGCGGTTGCCCATAATAGTCAGGTTATAGTTGAAACCAGACTTGCCTCGCAATGCCGTTCAGTTAATCTTGAACGGCATTTTTATTTCAATGATTTTAAACTGTTGGCCATATGATTGACTTAATGCATTACATTTGATGACGTCGTCATTTTCTTGCAGAGGGCGGCCAGTATCCAAGTGAGTGGAGCGGAGTAGCATTTACCTTATGCACTTTTGTCTGCTTTGCTTATGATAGTGTTGTTGCGAGACTAGCTTTGCTTTACCTGTACAATCATAAATCGATTGCAGTAGTGAAAGTAATGACCGGGTAGGTTGAACGGTTTGCGTGAATTTCATTAGTGTAAAATTTGCAAAAATCTCTTTTCGTCAATTAAAACTTGAGTCCTAGCTGTGCGCTCAGTTATGTTAATTATCGGAAGGCGTGTATGCTTAATCGCTGATGACTTGGACTCGTCGGCCAAGATCGATCTTTATATGCAGGTATTAATTAATGAAATCATTTAAGCAGACTGTACAACGCGGGTTCACATTGATCGAACTGATGATAGTCGTGGCAATTATCGGTATCTTGTCCGCGATTGCTCTCCCTCAGTATTCTGATTACACATCCCGCACTCGTGCGGCCGGAGCAATTGCGGAATTACAGAGCTTGAAGCATGCGATATCGCTTTGTTATCAAATGGAAGGTGTATGGACTGGCTGTTCCACTACAGGTGCCAATGGCATTCCATCTTATCCTGTAACAACCAAGTTCCTGCCCGTGGTTCCTACTGCAGGGGGTAATGGCGTTATCACTGCAACACAAACTGGTGCGACAACAACTGGTGGTACATCTCTGGCAGTAACATTGACCCCGACAATCTCCAGCGGTCAGGCAAACATGATATGGACAGCAACTGGCACCTTATGTGACCCTATTCGCGGTTTGAAAGCGGGCCAGGGCGGCTGCTGACATGGATATGCCTGCAAGGTAAAAAACGACATAGTGGGTTTTTTTACCCATTCGTTTTCTATATTGAATAGAAAAATTACTGATCATACTTACTATTGCTGCACGTATGCGACTGCTATATGCAGGACGGGCTTTTTCGCATTTTCAATCCTTTTTTTGTTTTCTTGCTACAAATTGCTCAGCGCATTTACAATCTGGAATAGTTGATAGATATAGGTAGCGCTCACTTGAAAAATGAAACATGCTGAATTGGATTAAGAGTAAATTTTCATCAACTGCTGATAAAAGCGCAGACAAGGACCTCAAGCTCGTAGCGGCAGAAATGCATGGGAAGGTGCCGGATACCGTGGCTCCGGGGGCGACAGGAGACGAATATTTTAAAAACGGGAATTTTGTTGAGGCTGCAAATAGCTATCAACATGCCCTGGTCATCCAGCCAGACGATGCGGAACTAAATAATAAATTGGGTGATGCTTATTATGAGCAACGCAATTGTACTCAGGCTGAACAGTATTATAGAAAAGCATTATTAATCCGGCCAGATTTTCTCGATGCGGCCATCAATCTTGGTCTGAGCCTGGACGAACTGCGTCGTTATGATGATGCAGAACAGGTGTATCGCCAGATACTGCACTTCCATCCCGATTCACACCATGTCTTTTTTAATTTGGGCGTTACATTGACATCTCTGGGTCGTTTAGATGAGGCCATGTCCTGGTACCGGAAAGCTCTGGCGCTCAGACCCAAATTCAGTCATGCGCATTTTAACCTGGCAATTCTTTTGCAACGTCAGTCCTTACTCGACGAAGCAGAGTATCACTACAAGCAAACGATTGCAGCTGATTCAGGTAATTTTTCGGCCTATTGTAATCTTGGTATGATTTGCAAGGAACGTGGCAAGTTTGATGAGGCGGAAATCTATTTTCATGATGCCCTTAAGATCAATGAGCTTCATGTTGAAACCCGCAACAATCTTGGCTTGATTTTGCAGGAAAAAAATAAGCTGGAAGAAGCGGCATTATGTTTTCAATTTATCTTGAAAATACGTCCTGACTTCGCAGACGCATATGGCAATCTCGGGGATATCTACAAAAAGCAAAGCCGTCTTGAAGATGCAGAAAAATGTTATAAAACTGCGATATCGCTCCAGCCAGATGTCGCACGGTATCACTGTAATCTGGGCATCGTTTATCACGAGACCGCACGCTATCTTGAAGCGACCGCATCTTATCAACGATCCCTCAGTCTGGATGCAAATTCGCTCAATTTATTCAGTAACATGGGTAATACTTATTCTGATCGCGGCATGCGTGTCGAGGCAGAACAAAGTTATCGGAAGGCGCTTGAAATCAAGCCAGACCATGCCGAGACTTATGGCAATCTGTTGTTCCTGTTGAACTATGATCCTGACCGGAGTGCAGAACAGATATTTGCCGAATATCAGGCATACGACGAGAAATATGCGCGTCAACATCAGGATACATGGCAGGTATTCAGTAACGACAGAAATCCACAGCGCAGAATAAAAGTTGCTTATGTTTCCCCCGATTTTCGCCGGCATTCAGTGCAATATTTTCTTGAGCCTTTACTTGCGCATCATGACAGGCAGGCTTTTGAATTATTTGCCTACGCCGAATTAAAATATGAAGATGAAGTCAGTGCGCGCTATAAAAGCTACATTGATCACTGGATACCTACTGCTGGTTTATCTGATACTGCCCTGACAGAGCGCATACGAGCTGATGGCATTGACATCCTGATTGATCTTGCTGGTCATACCGGAAGTAATCGCTTACAGGTTTTTGCCCGCAAGCCAGCGCCAATACAGATTTCCTGGTTAGGTTATGGGTATACAACCGGTTTGAAAGCAATTGATTATTTCTTGACGGATGATACTTGTGCACCGTCCGGGGCTGAAGCCGTTTTTGCAGAGAAACTCTGGCGTCTGGAGACACCATCATTTGCATATCGTCCGGCGGATGGTATGGGGGAGGTGAGTTCGCTGCCAGCGCTGAAAAATGGATATGTCACTTTAGGAACACTCACCAGATCAGTCAGGCTTAACCATCTCACCATACGTGCCTGGGCGGCCATCTTGAAAAGAATAGATGGTGCCAAATTATTGATCAATAGCGGAAATTTTAAAAATGCTGATTTGCGACTGGATCTTGAAGAAAAATTTGCCGCATTTGGTATAGACAAGTCCCGCCTGGAAATTGGCTATGACACCCCACCCTGGAATACTTTGAGAAAGATTGATATAGGCCTGGACTGTTTTCCGCACAATTCCGGCACGACGCTGTTTGAGACTTTGTATATGGGGATTCCTTATGTGACGCTGGCGGGACGGCCTAGTGTCGGCTTGTTGGGAAGTTCAATTCTGAAAGGCGTTAATCATCCTGAATGGATAGCGCAAACCGAAGAGGAATACATCAATAAAGTTGTAGAGCTTGCCAGCAATATTGATGCACTTTCGCAAGTGCGTGACAATTTGCGAGAAGAAATGAAACAGAGCAAGTTAATGGACGAAGCAGGGTTTGCGGCCAAAGTAGATATAGCTTTGCGTACCATGTGGACTAAATGGTGCGAAGAGACGAATTTACATCGGACTGGAACGTAAATTCTTACGGTGAAAACGGTTTGCTTAAATCTATGCGTCTTTTAAACCAGGCGAGCCTGTAAAAATATATGCGATGTCTGCCTGACATCGCTTTTGGTTCTCAGATTTAAATCCTGTATGACGGTTTAGCAGCCGCCCTGGCCCGGTTTCAGACCGCGAATCGGATCACAAACAGTGCCAGTGTTTGTCCACATCATATTGCTTTGACCAGAAGAAATCACTGGTGTCAATATAATGCTTAACGCTGTCCCTGTAGTGGTAGTTGCGCTAGTCGTAGTTTGCGTAATAACACCTGCATTTGAAATTGTAGGCGCGTTATTAGTCAAAAATTTTGATGTGATAACAGTGGGAATGGAATTACTTCCCATGACTGTGCAGTTTGTCCAGCTATTTTCATTTTGGTAGCAAATGGACAGCTCTTTTTTCAAGCTATTGAGTTCAGATATGGCGCCAGACGCACGTGTACGGGAAACATAGTCAGAATATTGTGGGATGGCGATTGCTGCCAGAATACCAATAATGGCGACCACTATCATCAATTCTATTAGCGTAAAGCCTTGCTGAATTTTTTTTGAATATCTTTGCATTTCTCTCTCCCCAGCGGCAAAAAACAGTTTAGTTATGAGTTAGAGGCAAATTTTGTGCCAATCACACAATTGCTCTCAGAATTGTCGGTTTTACGCCAATGCTGGATGGTTATAGCTGCAATTGTTTTCAACATTGAAGCTTGTAATTGTTAAGCTGGTTGATGCGCAGTAAATACCAGGCTGTACAGTGATAAGAGATTGAAAACCGTGCAATAGCAGTCAAGTGCTTTGACTTTGATAGGAGAAATTTGAGATTGCTCAGGGCAGCTAAATGCGCACATGTATCTACCACATTCAAATTAATGAACGCTTGGCATCAGCCACGATATTTCTTGATATTTTGACTCTATCTGTGAAGAAATGCTGCAAAGATAAATTTTAGTGACAAAAAACGTCAATTAAATACAAAAATTTGCACTTGTTTCGAAATTGTTACACTTTAGGTCAATGTTTTTTTAATAATGCAGATAAAACAAAATATATGTTGCTAAAGCAACTTATCGAGTGTAAGCCGGGCCTAGAACCCGAGCGCACTACCATCTGGATTGCGCGGGTCAGAATAACCGGCAAATCCTTGTGGCACGATTTGTATGGTCTGGGTTTTGCCCAGGGAGGCAGTGGGGCGCAATACCTGGCCTTTTTGTTCCAGTAGGCGCAAGGTGTCCATGCTGATGCCTTTTTCAAAGCGCAACTGATCCGGCATCCATTGCTGGTGTATGCGTGGCGAAATGGTGGCTTCTGCCACGTTCATGTCATGGTCTATGACGTTCAATATGGTTTGCAAGGTCGTCGTGATAATGCGGCTGCCACCAGGGCTGCCGGTCACCAGGAAGGGCTTGCCGTCCTTGAGCACTATCGTGGGTGACATCGAACTTAAAGGCCGCTTCCAGCCCTGTACGGCGTTGGCATCGCCACCCAGCAAGCCAAAGGCATTTGGTACACCAGCCTTGACCGAGAAATCGTCCATTTCATTGTTCAGAACGATGCCTGTGCCAGTGGCAACGATGCCGCTGCCAAAGTTCAGGTTCAGGGTGTAGGTGGTGGCGACAACGTTGCCGAATTTGTCGGCCACGCTGTAATGTGTGGTCTGGTCGCTTTCATAAGGCAAGGGTTTGCCGGGTTTGATTTCGGCGGAAGGTGTGGCGCGGTCTGGCTGGATTTTTTTGACCAGTTCATCCGCATAAGCGCGTGAAGTCAGGCCCTTGAGCGGTACCTTGTAATAATCAGGGTCGCCCAGGAATTCAGAACGGTCAGCATAGGCCAGTTTCATCACCTCGCTGAGCTGATGCAGGGTCTGCGCGCTGTTGGCACCTTGCTCTTTCAAGGGATAGTGTTCCAGCATGTTCAGCATCTGTATGATGTGCACGCCACCAGAGCTGGGTGGCGGCATCGAGACCACTTCATAGCCGCGATAATTGCCGCGCACCGGGATGCGTTCCACCGCTTTGTAATTTTTCAGGTCACTGGCAGAAATCAGGCCTTCATGCTGCTGCATTTCAGCGACGATTTTTTTAGCGACCGCACCTTCATAAAATGCTGACGGGCCTTGCTCGGCAATCAGGCGCAGCGACTGCGCCAGGTTTTTTTGCAGCAAGCGCTCACCAGCCTCCAAGGGTTTGCCATCCTTGAAAAAAATCGCGCGGCTGGCTGGCCATTTGCCCAACTGGTTTTTGCTTGAATCAATTACCTCCGCCAGATGCGGGCTGATCTCAAAACCCTGATCGGCCAGGCGTATCGCCGGGGCGATGACATCCTTCCATTTCATGCTGCCATATTTGCGCAAGGCCAGGTCCATGCCTGACACCGTGCCGGGTATGCCGACCGCCAGATGGCTATACAGGGATTTGCCGGAGATGACATTGCCCTTGGCATCCAGGTACATGTCGCGGCTGGCTTTTTCTGGTGCCAGTTCACGAAAATCCAGCGCGATATCTTTACCTGATTTGCTGTCATGAATAATCATGAAGCCACCACCACCAATATTGCCAGCGTTTGGCAAGACTACAGCAAGGGCGAAACCGACTGCCACTGCAGCATCCACTGCATTGCCGCCACGCTTGAGTATATCGAGGCCAACCTGGGTCGCCAGCGTCTGTTCTGTCGCCACCATACCTTGTTTTGCATAGACCGGGCTGATGATGGGATAGCTGGTGTCATATTTGATACCAGCAGCCAGTTGCGCCTGGCTGGCGGGGCTGGCTACGGCGAAACACAGGGGAACGAGCAGACTCAGGTATAGCTTGCGGCAGGAGGGCGAGGGCATGCGTTTAACTCCGGAAATCAGTGATGGTATAAATAGTAATACCAATTCTGACATGGCATGCGGATAAAGTATCCCTGATGTACAAAATAAAAAAGCCGCCCGAAGGCGGCTTCCAATTAATCTGCATAAATGCAAATTATTTTGCTTCAGCTTCTGCAGAAGTTGCGCCAGCTGGGATAACAGCGATAGCAACAGTAGCGTCACCACCGTGTACTACAGCTGTCACGCCTTTTGGCAGTGTCAGTTGAGATACGTGGATGGATTGACCGGCTTCCAGTTTGGACAGGTCAACTTCAACGAATTCTGGCAAGTCTGCTGGCAAGCAGGAAACATCCAGTTCAACAGCAACGTGGCTGATTACTGCCGCAGACAATTTCACTGCTGGAGATACTTCAGCATTGATGAAATGCAGTGGCACTTTAACGTGGATTTTCTGGTTAGGATCTACGCGTTGGAAATCAGCATGCAAAACCAGTTGTTTGTATGCGTGGACCTGGAAGTCGCGCAACAATACTTTTTCTGATTTGCCATCAACTTCCAGGTCCAGAATGGAAGAGTGGAAGGCTTCTTTTTTCAATGCGTGGTACAGCGCATTGTGATCCAGAGTGATGGATACCGGGGCTTCTGTGCCGCCGTAGATGATGCCAGGTGTTTGGCCAGCAAGGCGCAGGCGGCGGCTCGCTCCGGTCCCCTGTACATTGCGTGCAAATGCGATTACTTTCATGGTGTTACTCCAAAAAATGCAAAACATTGATTTGTTTTGCGGTATTGAACCCCCGCGACCAGGGGCCCAGAAAATAGCCCTGTCATCAAGAAGATGGCAGGGCCGGAAAATACTTTAGTCCGTGAACAAGGAGATGACAGACTCGCCCTTGGTGATGCGGCGGAAAGTCTCGGCCAGCAGGCTGTCGCAAGACAATTGACGAATCTTGGAGCAGGCCCGGGCAGCTTCTGTCAGCGGAATCGTGTCTGTCACGACCAGTTCATCCAGCGGCGATTGCGAAATACGTTGTATCGCAGGGCCGGATAAAACAGGGTGAGTACAGTAAGCCAATACTTTCTTGGCACCACGTTCTTTCAATACTTCAGCAGCTTTGGTCAGTGTGCCGGCAGTGTCAACCATGTCATCCATGATGACGCAGTTACGGCCTTCAACTTCACCAATGATATTCATGACTTCAGAGACATTCGCTTTGGGACGGCGTTTGTCGATGATGGCCAGATCACAACCCAGGCGTTTTGCCAAGGCGCGGGCACGTACCACACCGCCCACGTCAGGGGAAACCACCAGCAAGTCTTCGTAATTCTTGGCGACCAGGTCACCCAGCAAAATTGGCGAAGCGTAAATATTATCAACAGGGATATCAAAGAAACCCTGGATTTGATCAGCATGCAAGTCCATGATCAGCACGCGGTCTACACCGGCTTCTTCCAGCATGTTGGCAACGACCTTGGCAGAGATCGCCACACGCGCAGAGCGGGGGCGACGATCTTGACGGGCATAACCAAAATAAGGGATAGCGGCAGTGATACGACCGGCAGAAGCACGTTTCAGTGCATCGACCATCAACATGATTTCCATCAGGTTGTCGTTGGTGGGTGCGCAGGTGGATTGCAAAACGAAAACATCTTTACCGCGAACGTTTTCGTTGATCTCGACCAGTACTTCGCCGTCAGAGAATTTGGAAACGTCTGCCTTGCCCAGGGGGATGCCGAGTTGTTTGGCAACACCGGCAGCCAGTGCAGGATTGGCGTTGCCAGTGAAAACCATCATGTTGTCATTTGCGCGCGCATTTGCCATGGCTGGGACCTATCGGCTGAGATTTTGTGGGTCTGGCTTATTTTGCATGGGTTTTACACAAAAATAGCCGCTGATAAAACTGAAAAAGCCGCCGCACAATCTATGCGGCGGCTTTAATTTAATGGCAGGGGAAGAAGGATTCGAACCTTCGCATGCCGGAATCAAAATCCGGTGCCTTAACCAGCTTGGCGACTCCCCTACACAACCGTTTGCCTGTTTCCAAGTTCGCCGCTATTTTAGCGTTAAACCGGCTTCAAGCCAAATATTTTTCAATCCCAATTTCTGCGCCATCGGGTGGCTACTCAGCGCTTTTGCTTTCCATGATGTCCAGCGATCGGGTACTTGTTTTAAGACTATGTCTGCTGCCGTTTCGTCGGCGAAGGCACAAAAAACACAAGCTCCAGATCCCGTCATCCTTGCATCGCCGTATTGTGAGAGCCACTTAATGGCTGCATCAACTTGCGGGAACAATGCGCAGGCAACTGTTTGCAGATCGTTTTTCCAATTATGTTTTGCATCACTGGAAAAGTCCGCTATTCTGACCGGATTCGTGTCCCTTGTCAACTCCTTTGCCGAAAAAATTGCAGGCGTTGGGACTTGTACGCCCGGTTCCAGTACCACAAACCAGACATCTGGCGTGACCAGCGCCTGCAATTCTTCCCCCACCCCTTCTGCAAAGGCATTTGTTCCAAATAGAAAGAAAGGCACGTCTGCCCCCAGTTGCAGCGCCAGTTTCATCAACTCTTCGCGCTGTACACCAGTTTGCCATAAATGATTCAGCGCCAGCAGGGTAGTGGCCGCGTCAGATGAACCGCCACCCAGACCACCACCCATGGGCAGGTTTTTGCGCAAAGTCAGGTTCGCACCCAAAGTGCAGCCAGTATGGGTTTGCAATAAGCTTGCTGCACGGACGATAAGATCGCTGTCCGCTGGCACGCCCTCTATCTCATTGGTTCTGCATATCTGGCCATCGGCCCGCACTTCTACATCCAGGTAATCGCAACGGTCTATCAACTGGAATGCAGTTTGCAGCAAATGATAACCATCCGCCCGGCGGCCAGTCACATGTAAAAACAGGTTGAGCTTGGCCGGGGCCGGGCAGTTGTCCAGTCGACTCATTTCCATTCATTCACCACGATGCGGATAGAAACATCACCAGCTTGCTCGGTATATCTTTGCAAGTCTATGCGCTTTGGGAAGCTCGGTTGTTCATGCCAACTGACATAGCGCAGTTTCCAGCCTTGGGTATTCACAGTCTGGTCTTCAGCCTTTACTGCAACTAATGGTTTGCCATCCGCAGCGACAAAGCCCTGCAGCCAATCACGCAAACCTGCTACGGGTAAAGACCAGCCCAGGGTATCTTGCAAGAGTTGGTCAAGATCACTGGCACTGCGCGGGGCCTTGCCATCTTGTTCCAATGTGGCACCTTGTGCAGTCTGGGTAATGCGTGCCATGGTCTGGCCCAGTGGTGACAAGAGATTGATACGTATGCCCTGGGTATCCTGTTCCCATTCAAAGCCCCCAGGCAGGCTTTGTGGCTTGTCGGCCTGCTGGTACTGGATGGATATTTTGCCGCTGATTTGTATTTTTTGCTGATATTGACGGGTGCTTGCCAAGTTGGCTGCATTGCTTGCGTTGCTTGCATTGGCAGTGCTGGCTGTGACTGCTGCCGGTGTTTGCGCCGGGCTATTCAGGCTGGCGCAACCGGTGCTGAGCAAGGCGCACAAAAAGGCAGAGGCGAGCAGGCTAAATCGAGTGTTTGATGGCATGGTTGCTAAGGAATGTCTGATTAAGTTCTAATTTTCTTCAATTTCAAAATCATGTTCAGGCAAAAGCATGAAATGCGTTGCAGGAACATGATGATCTTCATAAATTGGGGAACATCTCCCCCATCTGTATCAGTTC
>NZ_JBMPOZ010000036.1:0-35409 GCF_049340385.1 Undibacterium sp. Ji83W
AAATCTACGTTGCAGGTTTCAAACCAAAGGTACGATGCGGCATCCAGTCACTCGATCTTGATATGCCTACCAAGAACTTGTTGGTAATTATATTAACTAACTACCGGAAGCGTCATAATACAAGGTACGATTAGTGCAACGTAATCGTACGCATACAGTGGCGTGAAACTACAGATAACTCAAAGCCACCACCAAAGCCGGTTTATTTTTTTCTTAAGTGAAGTGCGGGCTATTTTTTTGAATTGACGCTGACATAGCAAACCTCTTATCGAAACGCCTGAAATTAATTGACATGCGTACGATTACGCTTGCGCTAATCGTACCTACACTGGCTACATCCAGCAAGCTACGCTATGGGTTGGGGAATTTATAGGCTGCGCGGCAATGCACCGATGATTGAATAAAATTATCGATACAGTTAACACTAAACTGAACACCTAGTATTCATATTATTTTATTGACCTGAAGTGTTCAGTACACGAAGATGTATATCGACAATTTGATCAATAAATTCGATTGCGTCTTCACTAAAAAATTCTCTCGCATTGCTCAGTCTGTAAGGTGCAAGAAGCTTATGAAGTGATTGCTCCAATTCAACATAATTTCTGACTTTATAGGATTTAATTTCCTCAAATTTGAAAGGAGATCCGGTTGTATACAATTGATTAATTCGTGTCTCCAATTCCTGTGTAGTAAATCCGATTTTGATAATTCTCTTGCCTTCCGCCGTAAATACGCCACTGGACAAAATATATACGACTCCTAAATCCTGGAGCAAATCGTCAGGTAAACTCTCATCTTGAAGTGAGTCAGCCGCTTCCGAATTATCGATGAGTGAGATCGTATATGGCTTTACTGAGTTATCAATTGAATACTTATCACTCTTTTTAACATAGCCGTATATAGGCGCAAGAAGTGCATGATCTAAGTTACTGTAATTGCCTCTAGCAACATTGTCTTTTGCTTTATCAGTTCCATAGAGTTCAGGAAATCGTTGCTTAATAATATCCTTGATTTCTTGCGGAGTTAGTGGCTTATTTGAGCTATTCACTACTTCATCGATCGCTTGAGTAAGTTTCATTTTTTCTACCTCGTGTGATTTTATATTTTGATCGGAGCATAAATTATGTAGAAATGACAAAATTATAAATCTTGGATATGGCCATTCGCTGCAAAATTCACACATAACACTAACGTAATCGTATCTACGCGCTAAGGCACCGTCGCATTGATCGATGGAGCAAATTTAATCGCTAAAAAAAGTAAGAGTTGAAGGAAAGGAATTCCCCATACGAAAATCTTTACTATTGCAAGGCCAGAGATAGGCGACAAGTCAACCTTAATCAATGGGTAAAAATGATCTTCTGCGTAACCCGCATTTTTCTTTGCGGTTTCAAGTCGCCCGTTACTGTCTTTACTATCACCTACTTTGCTGTGCCCTTCAACTGCAAGCAGGTGGTGGTAAAAACCAAGTTCAATTTCAAGTCTATGCAGTGTTTCACTTCGCAAATTGTATAGATGACGACATCGTAAATACCAAAGCAGCCAACAAAGTAAAACAAATAGTGAGAAGACAGGGAGTCCAACAACAATGGCAAAGCTATAAAATTCCTTGCTCTGGATAAGATCAATAGCCTCTTTGCGCAGAACAAGTCCTGTCAAAAGAAATACGGCTGCAATCAAAATGCTTCCGATTTGCCAACTTAAAGAATCGTAATGGCGAAGCATTTCTTGCGCTGCCGAATATTCCAATTTCTTTTTTTCAAATTCATTATCATCACTCATGGGAACCCTTTATATTTAGAGTTGTTATTGAATAGATATTAAATTAAAGACAACAGAATTGGAATTATTTTGGCAATAAAAAATGTTAATTAAATATTCTTGATCAAATGTTGCTTTGTGGCATGCATGATGGAAATTAGTAAATGAGTCTCTGGCACAGCAGGCCAGATTCTGAACTTGAATGTCCAAAATAAATTGACGTGCGTACGATTACGCTCTAATCGCACCTACACGGGCTTAAAACGGCTGTGACCAAGTGCTGCTTCATAAGCGTCGCTTCGCTCACCAGCAGTGACTGACAGCGTCTGCCGGGTGAGCATACGATCTCGATTAGTTGCGGATGAAGTTATGTGTCGACAACGGGCCGAAGGGCAGCGAAGCGAGCGGCCCACCGACATCGAGCACACCAAGGTCAACTGGGAAGAAGCCTGCGGCTTCCATCACCCCCCGCACCTCTGCCTTTGCGCTGGCGTCGTCACCTGAATAGAACAATACGCGCTTGCCACCTGCCACCTCAGGCTCCTTCAGCACATTGACATCGTTGTGGTTGAATGCCTTGACGACGCGTGCACCAGGAACCAATTGCTGGATGACTTGACTAGAGTGCTTTTCACCAAGATTGACCGCCTTGATTCCATAAGCTGCGAGCGGATTGCTTGGGTCGTTCGCATCTGGCGATGTAGCAGGATCGAAGAACTCCACCGGATTGGTGCCGTCGATCACAATGCGACCGTTCCACGCTGGCAGGCTGCCCAGCACTTTCGCCGCATCGACCCAGCGAACCGCAACCAGCACCATGTCGGCGCTTGCTGCCTCTTCTACTGTGCCAGCCTTGATGGACGGCCCTAGCTCTTTGACCAGATCAGCCAGCGAGGCCGGTCCGCGGCTGTTGGATATGGTGGCAGAAACGCCTTGCTTTGCGAGAATGCGAGCGAAGTTGGAGCCGAGGGCGCCCGAGCCAATGATGCCGATAGTCATGATATTTCCTTTAGAGTTAAGTGAATGAATTGTTTGCCAAGTTGAATTTTAGTACCAGGCTGTTTATAGCGTTAGTAGCAATCAGCTATAATCTGCTTCAATCATTACTTGAAAGTAAAATCGTGGAAACTCTCGCCAATCTGGAGTCCTTCGTCCGCAGTGCGGAGTGCGGTAGCTTCTCTGCTGCGGCACGTCGACTGGGCTTGACGCCAGCAGCAGTGAGTCGGAACGTTGCGCTTTTAGAACGCAACCTTGGCGTGCGACTCTTCTTGCGCAACACGCGTGGCCTGACACTCACTGAGGCGGGCGAACGTTTTCTGCAATCAGTTCAGAGTGGTCTCGACAGCATCCAGGGAGCAATTGCGGACATCAAGGTCAATGCCGGGCAACCGGCAGGCGTATTGAAGCTGAGTGCTGCACCGGGATTTGGCATGGATTATCTGTTACCTCTTATGCCAGCGTTTCTCGAGCGATATCCGGGCGTGACCCCTGATTGGGTTTTCGATAGTCGCCCACTGGATCTGATCGCAGGCGGCTTTGATGCGGCGATAGGCGCTGGTTTTGAGTTGCCGCCGGGTATGGTGGCACGCGAACTGGCGCAAATACATTTGATTGCGGTGGCATCGCCGGCGCTATTGCAGGGCAAGCGCCGGCCGAAAGATCCATCTGAACTTGCCGGGTTCCCCAATGTTGTCATACGTTCTCCATTGACTGGTCGTATGCGGACGCAGATCATGCGTAATAGCGTCGGCGTCGAAGTCACTGCAAAACAGCAACCAATAATGCTGGTCAACGATCCTGATGCCCTCAGTCGTGCCGTGCTGCTGGGCCTTGGCGTTGGGTTGATACCAGTCCCGCAAGCTGCACCCCATCTGGAAACTGGCGCACTGGTACGGTTGCTACCAAATTGGTATGGCGATGTCGGGGCGATCTCCTTGTATTTCACCAGTCAGAAACTGTTACCTGCGAAGACGCGCGCCTTTGTCGATTTTGTTGTCGATGCATTTCGGGCACAAAAACTGCCGCAACTTTTTTCCGCCAAATAGCAAGCGCAGATACGATTAGAGCGTAATTGTCTACGCGGACTAACAATTTTCAGCTGTGACTTTACCTTTCAGGTAATTGCCAAATCTTGTGATGCATTTATGATCGCTGCTACTTTCCAGAGGGCAGCGTCATGACTTTTTCACTTTCTTATGTTGTTTCAGCTGGTCTGCTTGTGGCAGGACTGGTGCATCTGGTACCTGTTGCCGGTTGCCTGGGGCAGGCGCAGCTTGCTGCCTTGTAAGGGATCAGCATCGACGGGCCTGATGCAGAAATCTTGCTGCGCCACCGGGCTGTGTTGTTCGGTTTGTCTGGCGTATTCATGTTGTTGGCAACAGCAAAATCCGAATTGCAGTGGCTCGCTCTGAGTACCGGGCTGGTCAGCGTAGTCTCGTTCCTGGCAATTGCGATTATCGTCGGCGGATATAACGCCGCCATAGGCCGCGTCGTCATGGTGGATGGCGTAGCGCTGCTGGCTCTTGTGATTGCCAGCCTGGCGAAATACAGGTTGCAGTTCACCTAACTACGATTAGTGAAACGTCATCGTATCTACCTGAAGCACCAATTGCATCACTCAATAACACGCCCATGGGAAGGATATTGGCCGGACAGTATTTCCTGATCAGTCAGCTCGCCTCCGTACCAGAGTATGACTTTGTATGCGCCAGCCCCAAACCCCAATTCACGAAATGCCCGCCCCTCTACCTGGGTAAAACTGCCATCAGGATTGCCGAGTGGATGGAAGATGATGATGGGATTCATAGTCATGGCAGAGCTGGACTTGACGCGCGTAACAAAGGCCTTGATGAGTTGCTGTGCCACGGTAAAATCAGATACAAGTGAGCGAGGATGAGCAAAGGGATTAAGCACAACGGCACCGGCCTGCCCCACTGCTGAAGACCGCGCCGCAGCGCCAACACCCAGTATCTTTTGATCAGGTGGCGCACTGATCGCCAGTTCAGGTACTTCTGAAATGCACTCTCCAGATTTGATATTCTTCACGCTTAGGAGATCAGGAGAAATCCGGACATAGATAAATTGCTTGAAGGAGTCGAACATAGATGATTTATTTGTGGGGTGAGCGAAAAAGACCCAGTGAAATTTTTTATTGATGTATGTGTGATTACGCGGAACTGATCGTGCCTACATGGGCTGTGCAAACTGCTCTTGATGCCGCAACAGTATCTTGCGCATCCACGGGGCGATGCACCAGGCATCTTCAATATTTTCTTGCTCCACACTTGAGTAGTACCAAACCGAATAGATGTGCAGTGCTATGTTATTTTCTATCAAAAGCAATATATTTTTCCATAGATGACTTTCCAGAATAGCCGTATCTGCAGCATCGATGACAGAGTTGAGTATCACTTCCATCAAAGTGAATTTTTCGTCGTCACTTAATGACAAATTTTCATACGCAACAACAAAATCTTCAATTCTGGCAGAGTCAGCTACAGCATAATGCCAATCGTAAGCCAGGGGTGGCGGCGCTAAACCAAGTTGTTTGGCAAGTGCATGCATAGCCTCGCTGGTAGGGCTTCTCCATCTATGCTCCAGATCGGCATACATACAATTCCTATTTTATTTTACGAACTGATAAGCGGTATTCATCACACGTTGTCTGTGTATCTACCTAGGTACTGAATATTTGCTTTGAAGTTCAAACCTCAGAAAGCACAGCTTTCAGATTCCCCGCCAACTGCTCAGCCTTTTCCACCGAAGGTGCATGTTCAATGGCCAATTGCGCTGCCTGTTTTGCTTCTGCAAATCTGCCCAATGCGTGCAAGATGTGGGCATGGGCATTGCAATTCAACCAGTGGGTAGGGGCGGCTTGCAAAGCAGGCTGTAGCGCATCCAGGGCTTCGTTTGCGAGATTCATTTCCAGCAAATGCATTGCCAGGAAATACCTGCTGGTGATGATGGTGATACCACCCTCTGTTTCACCAGCCTGCAATTGAAGGAGTAGCGCTTGTTCGTAGTGGAGCCTGGCTTTATCGTTCTTGCCTGCCTGCGCATAGATGCCCGCCAACTGGCCATGATAATCAGGCGCAGCGCAATGATTTGGCTCCGCAAGAGCGATTGCTTCTTCTGTTTTTTGTGCTGCCAGTTCCAGCTCTGATTTTCCCCAATGAGCCAGGCCTTCCTGGGCTAGCTGGCTGGCTTTTTTCTGATCAGTCATTGTCAAGCAAAGCTTTCAAAATATCACGCGAATCAAACGCCGCACGGCGCAAGCGGTCATTCACGCCTTGCCAGTCTTTGTCTTGTGGCAAAGCTTCCACCAAAATTAAATCTGCGTGGGCATGATCAAGCTCACGCAAGCCTGCGTACAGGTCGTGGGCATAACCGACCGGGTCGGCGGGCAGGTGGCGCCAGGCTTCTGCCTGGATGGCGGGGTGGGCCTGGTAGCTCATGAGGGCGAGTTTTTTGTTTTTGGCGTGCAGGCGATTCACTGTGTCGTCCAGCTCTGCAGCTTCTACCAAAATCACTGGTGTGTGCGGTGCGTAATGGGCGTCCAGCGTGCCGGATGCGCGGGGGGCGGCGGCGTCTGGCGCTGCTGGTGTGGTGCCCAGTACGGCGGCCATTTGAGCGACGGTGATGTGCCCGGGGCGCAGCAGCACGGGGCCATGAGTGGCGAGGCGGCTGAGATCGACTATTGTTGACTCTATGCCGACATCGCTCTGGCCACCGTCTAGTATGCTGGCGATGAGGCCGCCGGGTTGTATCTCTTGCTCGAATTCTTCTTCTACGTGCGCTGCCGTGGTCGGGCTGACGTGGCCGAATTTATTGGCCGATGGTGCCGCCACGCCGCCCTTGCCTGCCTTGAAGGCGCGCAAGAGTTCTTGTGCTACTGGGTGTGATGGGCAGCGTATGCCTACCGTGTCTTGCCCGCCTGAGACGGCATCGGGGATATGGTTGGCACGTTTCAAAATCAGGGTCAGCGGGCCGGGCCAGAAGGCTGCGATGAGCTGGTGCGCTTCTGCCGGGATGTCCTTGGCCCAGTAGCGGATGTCAGCACCGGGGGCGACGTGGACGATGACAGGGTGATTCGATGGCCTGCCCTTGGCGGCATAGATATTGGCGACGGCGGCAGGGTTTTCTGCATCTGCACCCAGACCATAGACGGTCTCGGTCGGGAAGGCGACCAGTTGGCCGCTCTCCAGTGCTTGTGCTGCTTGTGCGATTGCCTCAGGTGTAATGACTTGTGACTTCATGCCCACTCCGGTGCTGCTATGCCAAGGATGGAGCAGGCTTTGCCGAGATTGTCCTGTGCCTCAGCCATCGTCGGTGAGATAAAGGTGATGTGCCCCATCTTGCGGGCGCGGCGGGCTTCTGCCTTGCCGTACAGGTGCAGGTGTGCGCCGGGGATGGCCAGCACCTTGTCCCATGCGGGCTCGCGCATGGTGTCGGTGTCGCCTTCATACCAGACATCACCAAGGATATTGAGCATGGCGGCTGGCGAATGCTGGCGCACGTCGCCCAGGGGCAATTGTGCGAGTGCCCTGACCTGCTGCTGGAACTGGCTGGTGACGCAGGCATCAATCGTGTAATGGCCGCTATTGTGCGGGCGCGGTGCCATTTCATTGACGACCAGGCTGCCATCCTTGAGCACAAAAAATTCTATGCACAACACACCGACATAGCCCATCTCTGCAATGATGTGCAGAGCCGCTGCTTGCGCCTTGCTGGCGACATCTGCCGACACATGGGTGCTGGGAGCAATGGTGGTGAACAGGATGCCATCGCGGTGGACGTTTTCTGCGATTGGATATACCACCGCTTCACCATCGACACCACGGGCGACGAGGACGGACACTTCGTAGGCTAGTGGCAGCATTTTTTCCAGCACGCAGACCTGGCCGTTCATGCCAGCGAAAGCGACGGCGAGTTCGGCACGATCACGCACACGTACCTGGCCTTTGCCGTCATAACCCATGCGTACGGTTTTCAAAATGCCGGGCAAGAGATCATCGCTGACTTTGGCCACATCGTCCTGGCTACTGATGGCCAGGTGCGGTGCCGGATAAACGCTGGTAGTCGTACCACAGCGGGTGAAGAAGTTTTTTTCTGCGATGCGGTCTTGCGCGATGGAGACGCAGGCAGCAGCTGGTGCGACGAAACTGGTTTGCGCCAGCAGCTTCAGGCTTTCTGCCGGGACGTTTTCAAATTCTGTAGTGACGGCTTTGCTGAGCTTGGCCAGTGCCATCAGGCCGGGGTGGTTTTCATAGCCAGCCTGGATATGCTGTCCTGTTACTTGGGCAGCTGGGCAGCCTGCTTCAGGTTCCAGCACGGCTACCTGATAACCCATGGCTTGCGCCGCCTGGGCAAACATGCGGCCCAGTTGGCCACCACCCATGATGCCGAGGCAACTGGCTGGGGTGTTGGGTAACAATGGCTGGCGGGGCTGTGCGGGCTGTGGATGAGTGGTCATGGTAGTGATTTCAAACTAGGAATCGTTTGTACACAATAGTACAAATCAAATGAGATACGGATATTTAGGTGAATTTGTTCGTGCTCGTTGAGCCGTAGGTTGGGCCGGGCCGTAGGTTGGGCTGTATCGTAGGTTGGGCTACGCTTCACCAGCCCAACACTGGGCCTCAACAAACGTATACGTGATTCAAACGCCGAGTGTTGGGCTGATAAGACGTAGCCCAACCTACAAGGTCAGCCCAACCTACGAAGCTAACCTAACCTACGAAATTATTCCAACCTACATACACTCAAACCGGCAACACCATATCGCGTGCAACTTGCGTTTGTTTTTCGCGGAACTCGATCAACCTCGCCGCCAATGCATCATCGGTCGTCGCCAATATCGCAATCGCGGCCAAGGCGGCGTTTGCAGCACCTGCCTCACCTATCGCAAAGGTCGCTACCGGTATGCCTTTGGGCATTTGCACGATGGATAGCAATGAATCTTCGCCGCGCAGGTATTTGGATGGCACGGGCACACCCAGTACTGGCACGATGGTCTTGGCAGCGATCATGCCTGGCAGGTGGGCTGCACCGCCAGCACCGGCGATGATGGCGCGCAGGCCGCGCTCGCGGGCGGTTTCTGCATAGGCGAACATTTCGTCAGGCATGCGGTGGGCAGAAACGACCTTGGCTTCAAAGCCTATGCCAAATTCCTTGAGGATGGCGACGGCGTTTTGCATGACGTCCCAGTCTGAGGATGAACCCATGACGACACCGACAACAATTTTATCTGTAGTCATCATCAGTCCTTCAGGCTTTCGCCAGTCAGGCGTTCCAGTGCTTCGCGGTATTTGGCGGCAGTTTTTTGCACGACTTCATCTGGCAGGGCTGGGGCTGGTGCTGTCTTTTTCCAGCTGGTGATGGTTTCCAGATAATCACGCACGAACTGCTTGTCAAAAGACGGTGGTGAAATGCCGGTAGCATACGAATCAGCAGGCCAGAAGCGGGAAGAATCGGCAGTCAGCACTTCATCCATCAGGTGCAGCACGCCATTGTCGTCGAGGCCAAATTCAAACTTGGTATCGGCGATGATGATGCCACGGGTGGCAGCGTATTCTGCGGCTTCGGTGTAGAGCTGTATGCTGATGTCGCGGATCTTGGCGGCCAGCTCTGCGCCTATGCGTTGCTCGGTTTCTGCATAGCTGATGTTTTCATCATGCTCGCCCATTTCGGCCTTGGCAGCGGGGGTAAAGATAGGTGCTGGCAACTTGGCTGCCTGTGGCAAGCCTGCTGGCAATTGTATGCCGCAGATTGCGCCTGTGTCCTGGTAATCTTTCCAGCCTGAACCGATGATGTAGCCACGTACCACGGCTTCTACCATGATGGGTTTCAGGCGTTTGGCGACGACGGCACGGCCTTTGACTTGCGCCACTTCATCTTCTGCCACGACGGATTCTGGTGCGACGCCAGTCAGGTGGTTAGGCACGATGTGACCCAGCTTTTCAAACCAGAAATTCGCCATCTGGTTCAGCACGCGACCTTTGTCAGGAATGGGTTCATTCATGATGACGTCGAATGCGGACAGGCGGTCACTGGTGACGATGAGCAGCTTGTCGTCGCCGACAGCATAATTGTCACGTACCTTGCCACGGCCCAGCAAAGGCAGGGAATGAAGAGTGGAATTGATTTGCGTAGTCATGAGGGATTTCTTTATTTCGATCTGGATAGGGTTTACACAGAATTGTTGGTGAGGCGCTTCAAATATCAAAAAATTTCGATACGCATAGACGGTACATTGCTCGACTATCCCCTCCCCTTCAAGGGGAGGGTTAGGGTGGGGATGGGTTTCGGTTGATTAACGCTCAATCAAATTGCGCTAGAACCCCATCCCCATCCCAACCTTCCCCTTGAAGGGGAAGGAGCAAAACATCATCCCGCTACTACCACCAATTTTGTCTAAACCCTGCATTTCTTCCCCCACTCCGGTTCACACCGGAATGAGGAAACAAACTGAATCTTAATTGACGATCTGCGCCAAAGCGCCTTTCTTGTACTGCTCTGCCACTTTTTCCAAAGCCATAGGCTTGATCTTGCCAGCCTGGCCTTCGCAACCAAATGACAGATAACGTGCCTTGCACACCAGTTTCGCAGCTTCGCGTGCTGGTTTCAAATAATCACGTGGATCAAACTTGCCTGGGTTTTCAAACATGTAACGGCGAATCGCACCTGTCATCGCCAGACGGATGTCAGTGTCGATGTTGATCTTGCGCACGCCGTTCTGAATACCGATGACGATTTCTTCCACCGGCACACCATAGGTTTCTTTCATGTCGCCACCGAACTGGCGGATTTCGTCCAGCAGTTCTTGCGGTACGGAAGAAGAACCGTGCATCACCAGATGGGTGTTAGGAATGCGCTGGTGGATTTCCTTGATGCGGTCTATCGCCAGGATGTCGCCAGTAGGCTTCCTGGAGAATTTGTATGCACCGTGGGATGTACCGATGGCAATTGCCAAGGCATCGCACTGGGTTTGCTTGACGAAGTCAGCCGCTTGCTGCACGTCAGTCAGCAATTGTTCGCGTGTCATTTTGCCGTCGGCACCGTGGCCGTCTTCTTTATCGCCCATCATGGTTTCCAGTGAACCGAGCACACCCAGTTCTGCTTCTACCGTGACGCCGATGGAGTGGGCAAACTTGACCACTTCACGCGATACTTCGACATTGTATTCATAGCTGGCAACGCTCTTGCCGTCTTCTTCCAGCGAGCCGTCCATCATCACGGACGTGAAGCCGGATTTGATCGCAGCCATGCAGACCGCTGGCGACTGGCCGTGGTCCTGGTGCATGACGACGGGGATGTGCGGGTAAGCTTCTACCGCCGCTTCGATCAGGTGACGCAAGAATGCTTCGCCAGCATATTTGCGGGCACCGGCAGACGCTTGCATGATGACAGGCGCGCCAACTTCATCGGCTGCCTGCATGATGGCGGTGACTTGCTCCAGGTTGTTGACGTTGAAAGCTGGCAGACCGTAACCGTTTTCGGCGGCGTGGTCCAGCAATTGACGCATGGATACGAGTGGCATAATTAACTCCAGATTGCTTATTAAAAATCAGTTCTCGCCGACCTTGACAATTTTCATTGCATTGGTCCCGCCAACCTGCCCCATGGGTTCACCCCAGGTGACGACGATCATGTCACCATGATGGACGACGCCGTTTTTAAGCAAGACGGTTTCGGCAGATTTCAACACCACTTCGCGGTCAGACGAGTATGGCAGGTTGAAGGTCTGGACATTGCGGTACAAGGCGGCTTTGCGTTGGGTAGCGACGCTGGGTGTCAGTGCAAACAAAGGCACATCAACACTGTGGCGGCTCATCCATAAAACAGTAGAACCAGACTCGGTCAGCGCGACGATGGCCTTGACGCCCAGGTGGTGGGCAGTGAACAAGGCACCATAGGCGATGGACTGGTCGATACGGGTAAAGGTCAGGTTCAGGAAATCAGCATCCAGTTTGTTTTCCTGGAATTTTTCTGCTTCCAGGCAAATGGCGGACATTGCTTCCACGGTTTCTATCGGGTATTTGCCAGATGCGGTTTCTGCCGATGTCATGACTGCGTCTGTACCATCAAGCACGGCATTGGCGACGTCTGACACTTCAGCACGGGTAGGCACGGCGTTGACGATCATGGATTCCATCATCTGCGTAGCAGTAATAGCCAGCTTGTTGGAGGCACGCGCCATCTTGATCATGCGTTTTTGCAGGGCAGGTACGGCAGCATTGCCGACTTCAACAGCCAGGTCACCACGGGCGACCATGATGCCGTCCGATGCGTCGAGAATTTCTTGCAATAGCGGGATGGCTTCTGCACGTTCGATCTTGGCGATCATCATCGGCTTGTGATTAAACGGCTCACCGGCGATGTTGGACAACTGCCTTGCCATTTCCATGTCGGTGGCATTTTTGGGGAAAGACACGGCGATGTAATCCGCCTGGAAAGACATGGCGGTCTTGATGTCTTCCATATCCTTGCCGGTCAGTGCCGGTGCAGTCAGGCCACCGCCCTGGCGGTTGATGCCCTTGTTGTTCGACAGCTCGCCACCAATCTTGGTGATGGTATGGATTTCATTGCCGATGATTTTTTCTACTACCAGCACAATCAGGCCATCATTGAGCAACAGCAAATCGCCGTTTCTAACATCGCGCGGCAGGGCTTTGTAATCAAGGCCGACACGCTCTTGCGTACCCATGGTGCAGTCTGCATCGAGGATGAACTTGTCGCCGTTTTCCAGCTGGATGCGGGAGTTTTCAAACTTGCCGATACGGATTTTAGGGCCCTGCAAATCGGCCATGATGGCGATTTCGCGGCCACACTCTGCTGCTGCCTGGCGCACCATCGTGGCCCGGTCTATATGATCCTGCGCCTTGCCATGCGAGAAATTCAACCTGACCACATTCACCCCGGCTTGTATCATACGCTTGAGCGTAGGCAAGTCATTGGAAGCTGGGCCTATGGTGGCAACAATCTTGGTGGCACGTGACATCTGGTCTCCTGAAAATTTTTTTATATGTTGATTACATAAAACCTGAAAACTGATTAAGACCGAAAAGCTCACCACAGAGACACAGAGGGGGCACTGAGGGTCACAGAGAAAATCTTTTTAGGCAACGAAGGTCCAATGACTGGACGCTTATCTGCTTTTCTCTGTGTCTCCTCTGTGTCTCGGTGTCTCTGTGGTTAATGGTCTTGAATTTGATCTTGACCTTGAATTTACTTTACCGCGCGTTGCAACAAAATTTCTACTGCTGGCAGGGTTTTGCCTTCCAGGAATTCCAGGAAAGCGCCGCCGCCTGTCGAGATATAACCTACCTTGTCAGCGATGTTGTACTTGGCAATTGCGGCCAAAGTATCGCCACCGCCAGCGATGGAGAAACCTGCCGAATCGGCAATCGCCTGGGCCAGTACCTTGGTGCCGTTGCCGAACTGGTCGAATTCAAATACGCCTACCGGGCCGTTCCAGACTATGGTGCCGGCTTTCTTGATCTGTTCTGCCAGCAGTGCAGCAGTAGTTGGGCCGATGTCGAGGATCATGTCGTCGTCCTGCACATCTGCCACTGCCTTGACGGTTGCCACTGCAGTTGGTGAAAATTCTTTGGCGCACACTACGTCGGTAGGGATAGGCACCGACGCACCGCGCTTGGCCATCATGTCAATGATGGCTTTGGCTTCTTCCACCAGGTCCGCTTCTGCCAGGGACTTGCCGATCTTGAGGCCAGATGCCAGCATGAAGGTATTGGCGATACCACCACCGACGATAAGGTTATCCACCTTGTCTGCCAGCGATTTCAAAATAGTCAGTTTGCTCGATACCTTGGAACCGGCAACAATCGCCACCAGCGGGCGTGCTGGTTGACCCAGCGCTTTGCCCAGAGCATCCAGCTCCGCAGACAACAGCGGGCCAGCGCAGGCGACAGAGGCAAACTTGGCGATACCATGGGTAGTTGCTTCTGCGCGGTGGGCAGTGCCAAAGGCATCATTCACATACACATCGCACAGGGCAGCCATTTTTTGCGCCAGTGCGTCGTCGTTTTTCTTTTCGCCCTTGTTGACGCGGCAGTTTTCCAGCAAGACTACCTGGCCTGGCGCTACGTCCACACCATCCACCCAGTTTTGCTTCAGTTCTACGTTCACGCCCAGCAATTCAGACAAGCGCTTGGCAACCGGTGCCAGCGTATCTTCCGTCTTGAATTCACCTTCGGTAGGACGACCCAGATGCGAAGTCACCATCACAGCCGCACCTGCCTGCAAAGCCTGTTGTATCGCCGGGACAGATGCGCGGATACGGGTATCTTCGGTAATATTGCCGTCATCGTCCTGAGGAACGTTCAAATCGGCGCGGATGAAAACACGTTTGCCCTGAAGCTGGTTGGCTGCGATCAGGTCACTGAGTCGGTTGAATTGCATCGTGATATGGAGTTGGCAAGGTTGAAGGGTGGCGCCCCTGTCTCGGCTAGCCTTGATAACGCGCATAGTAGCGCACGACAAAGCCTGACAAAACACGACGCCGGGATATTTCAAGACTTACACAAAGCTGCTGTCGCGCCATGTTGGTGCATGGTTGGAACAATCTTGTGTAAGCCCTGTGGATATGTCCAAATAAGTCCAGTATTGCAAAAGTCCCCAGCCCGCTATTTTACCAAAGCCAGCTTGCAGACCATACGGTTTTGCGCGGGTTTTGCGAGTTTAATGCAGGAATCGATAATAAATTGGCATTTATTTAGTGGAATTGCTTGGGCTTGGGGGATTGTGGGGAGGTTTGATTGGGTATGGTGGCTTGATGATGCTGTTAGCACATTCGTGCTTTTGTTGGATTTTGACTAATTTCTCATGTCAAATGCGCTTATTGATTATATGCATTAAACGAGTGTCTACCGCCGAAGCCTCTATGCACTTGCACAACCAATCCTATAGCTACGTCATTCCTGCGTGCTTTTGGCAGGAATCTAGCGGCGTTCGTGGCAAACTATTGCATAAGTTGATCCAAAGATCGTAACGTCACAAGTTTTGGCTTATCAAATGTCTGCAAATGTAACTGCGTAAAGGCAACGTTTACGCACGATAAAGTCCCGCCAGAATTAATGCAATAATTAAAAATCCCATTTTCATCAAAAAAGATCTGTCGACCATGAAGCTTCAAATTGAACTAACGAAATTCTATACAGAAAAAGACGAATCACGTTTTTTCATGGCGCTAAGAGAAATATCGGCCTTGAAATCGATACAAGGCGTTGGGCGCTCACTCATCATCGATTTTGATCTGAGAGGGCTGGGTCGTGATTCTCTGCTTGAATTGATCGGCATATTGACTCGCTACCAAATCAATTTAAAACCGCTTGCCATACTCGCGGAGCGCAGCAGATTTACCTGGCTGAAGGATAAGACATGGTATTGGTATGCCGGGATGTTTGGCAAATAATGGAGCGTAAAGACTACCTGTCAACCTGTAATCTCAAGTCAGGTGTGATCTTATTTAAAATCGAAACATTCAAAACACGGCGAATCTGAAATTAATCGATGCTAAAGCTTGCCACGAACGCCCCTGGATTCCTGCCTGCGCAGGAATGACGTAGCTAAGGGAACAGTTTTTTATCAAGCCAGGCTTCGATGGGCCATCCTTGCGATGCCTGGCTCACGGCCAGGCTCTCGTCCCAGATCACAAGCCCAGCCGAATATAAGTAAACACCGCCATCCCAAAAAATATCGTCTGCAACATATTTCGTCGCACCAAAAAGAAAGCTGTTGCCAGCAAACCCGCCAGCAGACGCGGGTTTTGCAGGCCCACTTCGACCTGGCCATTGGTCAGCAACAGATCAGGCACGATGATGGCGGCCAGCGCGCAGGCCGGGGCGTAGCGCAAGGCCTCCTGTACACGCTTGGGCAGACTGATGTGGTGGCCGACCAGCCAGAAGCCGCTGCGGGCGATGAAGGTGGCGAGGGTCAACAGGGCAATGACCAGCCAGATTTCCCAGTCGCTCATGCTTGCTCCTCTTTATTCTTGTCAGTGGCCGCTTCTTTTTTACCGTCCAGGTATTCTTCCAGCATCATTGCCGTACCCATGCCCAGCACCACGGCCAGCAAGAGGCCGAGTTTGTAGGGCAGATTCACCGCAAGCAGGGCCACGATGCCTGCCACGACGACACCGGCAAAGGCGGCGCGGTTGATGATCAGGGGTAGCATGATGCACAGGATGGCCAGGGTTCCGGCAAAGCCCAGGCCCCAACTGCTTGGCACCTGGCTACCGAGCAAAATGCCGATGATAGAGCCAGTTTGCCAGGCTGCCCAATTCGGGAAGACCAGGGATTTGAGATAGGCCAGCTTGCCTTTTTCCTCCACAAATTCAGGGTAACGCTGTATGAACAGGCTGACAGAAATGTCGCCTGTCATAAAACCCAGCCAGGCGCGAGTACGCCAGTGCAGGTATGCAAAATGGGGGGCGAGGATGGCAGAAAATATCAAAAACCGCAGATTCACGACCAGCGCTGTCGCGAAAATCACCCAGGCTGGGGCGTGTGCAGCGATCAGGGGGAGTGAAGCGAGTTGGGCTGATCCGGCAAAAACCAGCAGGGTCATGCCCATTGCTTGCGGCAGTGTCAGGCCAGCCTTGATCATGGCAACGCCGACCACCATCCCCCAGGCACCTATGCCAAACCAGGTGGGTGCACCTACTCTCAAACCTTCCTTGATCGCGGCCTTGTCTGATTCAAATGACATGAGAGTGTAGATAGAGCGGGAAAGTGCACTATTGTAACGGGGAAACAGGAAGCTTGCCTGTGAGGGTGGATTTTGTGAGCAAGTTGGCAAATAAGATACGAACATAAATGCCGTGTAAGTCCCCTCCTCTTCAAGGGGATGTTGTCGGGGTTTCGCAAAGCATGCTTTGCGCCGACGACATCTAAGCAGCTTGCAGCTGCTTAACTTCGTAGGTTGGGCCGGGCCTCGCTAGGCCACGTTTTATCAGCCCAACACTCGGCGGATAAATACCGCATACGTTTGCAGCGGCCCAGTGTTGGGCTGATGAGGCGTAGCCCAACCTACGCACGAACAAGGCCCGGTCCAACCTACGATTTGTGCCAAGCTATGCCGAACACAGCACCACCAGCCACCAGCACGAATACCCCCAGCCACCCCAGAATCCGTTAAAATCCCGTTGGCAATGTCTAATTTGGAAGTAATCCAGCGCCGCCAGCATGGCACGCGCACTTCCCGCAACAATTTTAATTACGGAGTCCCCATGTCCACTACAGCCAGCACAGCCACAACCAATAACATCGTCGAACTGCAAGCCACGGATTTGCCTGCGCACTGCCCTAACCCGGCCATGCCGCTGTGGTCATCCCACCCACGGGTTTACCTGGATTTGTCGCATGGCGGCTCGGCCACTTGTTCTTATTGCGGCACGCAATACAAGCTGGCGGCTGGCGTTGTGCTCAAAGCCCACTAATCTCCTCCACAATCCATCATGGCCGCTAAAAAACAGTTGAATGGCAGTGCCGACGAAGTTGAGGCGGCCTTTTATGATGCACTCAGTCGTGCCGATCTGGATGGCATGATGGCCCTGTGGGCTGAGGATGAAGAGATAGTCTGCATCCACCCCGGTGCAGCAAGGCTGATAGGCCATGCTGCCATCCGCAGTTCCTGGGAAGCCATCTTCGAACGTGGCAGTGTGCAAATACGTCCTTTGCAATTGCATGCCACTCACAATATGTTGACGGCAGTACACAGCATCGTTGAAGAATTCCAGCGCCCCAGTGACAGCAGCCAGGATGTACATATCCTCGCTACCAATGTGTATGTCAAGACGCCACGTGGCTGGCGCATCACCATGCACCATGCCTCGGTGGCGTCTGGCAAGCCACCGCTGGATATGTTCAAGGCCAGCATCCTGCACTAATTACCTACACTCAGCCACAAGCACCACCGGATTATCCACACATGAAATACTTGTCCCCACGCTGGTTACCCGGTGGCCATCTGCAAACGATCTACCCGGCAGTGTTTATCAACAAGCCGCACACACCCTTGCGGCGTGAACGCTGGATTGCGCCGGATAATGATTTTGTCGATATCGATTTTCTGGATGGTGAACCCGGCAAACCTTTTGTCGTGCTGTTCCATGGTCTTGAAGGTTCCAGCGACAGCCATTATGCGCGTGCCATGATGGCAGCTTTGCGTGCGCGTGGCTGGTCGGGGGCGATACCACATTTTCGTGGATGCTCAGGCGAGCTGAACCAGGCACCGCGCTTTTATCATTCTGGCGATGCGCAAGAGATAGGCTGGATCATAGAGCGCCTGTACCAGCAATTCCACCACCAGCATGATGGCGGCAAGTTTTATGCGGCGGGTGTTTCACTGGGCGGCAATGCCCTGTTGCGCTGGCTGGGTGAATCACAACACCATGCGGATATCGTCAACGCAGCCTGCGCGGTTTCTGCTCCACTCGATCTGGCGCAGGGTGGTGCTTCGCTGTCCAGTGGTTTCAACATGATCTACACGCGCATGTTCTTGAAGACGCTGAAACCCAAGTGCCTGAAAAAGCTCGATCAATTCCCTGGCCTGTTCAATAAAACCGCCATGCTTGAAGCCAGGGACTTGTACGAGTTCGACAATGTCGTCACCGCGCCCCTGCATGGTTATCTCGATACAGATGATTACTGGCACAGGGCCAGCGCCAAGCATATACTGGGTGACATCACAGTACCGACCCTGGTGCTGAATGCCAGGAATGACCCTTTCCTGCCCGCCCGGCATTTACCCACGCAAGCGGCAAAATGCGTGACGCTGGATTACCCTGAGCACGGCGGCCATGTTGGCTTTGCAGCAGGCAATGTGCCAGGTCATTTGAACTGGTTACCACAAAAGATTTTGAATTTTTTTGAGGCGAATAGCTGATGGATGACATCGTCAAGGCAGCCATGGCCAAATGGCCCAATGTGCCGCATTGCTATGGCTGGCTGGCCCTTGATGCCCGAGGCAACTGGCGCATGCGCGATGAGCGTAGCCAGACGTTGAACCTGCCTGGCGATATCATCCGCCACCCTGCCCTGCTGGCTTTCATCAACCGCAATTACCTGTGCAATGAAGAAGGCTGCTGGTATTTCCAGAATGGCCCACAGCGTGTGTATGTCGATCTTGAAGCCACTCCCTATATCGCCAACACCACGGCAAATGGCAGCTTTGCCCTGCAACATGGTGAACAGGCATTCACCCCCGAACTGGCCTTCCTTGATCCGCAAGGCAGGTTGCAACTCAGCAGTGGCAATACGCTGGCGCAACTTGATGACCGCGACCTGGCACTATGCCTGCCCTGGTTGACGCTGGATCAGCAGCCCGTCAGTGATGAGGCATTATTGCAGTGGCTGGAAGATGCTGGTACACCAGGCCAACTGCAGTTGCGCCCACCTGGTGCGCCTGGCATGTGCCTGGAAGTGCAGCGCTGTGAACAAGCTCAATTGATGCGCGAATTTGGTTTTGTGCAAAAGCCGAGAGCGGCAGAGCAGGTTTAGATTTTCTTGGAATAAGCTGTCATCAACTACCATCCGCCTTCGCAGGTTTATCGCCCGTACCTCGCACATTCATTTTCACGATGCTTTGCAAAAAATCAAACCAGAACGGTGCACCCAGGCTGACCGCAAAGGCCGTGATCAGGCAACCCAGCAAGGCCATGCCGGAGGGGAAAGTGGCAAAAAAAGTTTGAAAGCCAAACATGCTCAGCACGTCGGCAGATATTGCAGGCACAGTAGTCGCGCCTTTTGCGATTGCCGCTGCGGCAGCGGCAGAAGCCTGGTCCCTGAGTACCGGGCTAGTCCATAATGTGCTGCCAACAGCAAATGCATTCAAGTTCATTCCCACCGCCAGCAATGCGCCCAGCCCCAGGCTCAGGTAGCCGCTATAGCGTTTGTAGCGGCCAGACAGCCTGTCCATGGACTCATCAAACCAGGTGGCGACTTCTTGCTCCACTTTAGTGACATCACCCTGCGCACGGCTGGCAGCGAGTTGCAATACGCTTTTGAGATTACCCGCAGGTAAATTGCCTATGGCAATTTCAAGCTGGTTGAACTGGTCTTTTGAGGCATCTCCTATCCCACCCAGTACATGCATGGTGGCAGCAGCAAAGCTGGTCGAACAGATATACGACAATTTGCCATCCAGTGGTGACACCCGTGGATGATTGATGATGGCTTGTATGACAGGATCAAGATTCTTTTTTTGCTCCAGCAATTCATCCACGCCAGACGCGAGGGTATTTGCCCTGAGTTTCAACGCGGTGGCGATGAACTCTTGCAAGGCAGTGACGAACAAGGATACCGCGAGAAAAAACAAGGCTATACCGATGGCTGTTTCCAGGACCTGGCTACCGAACATGATCACATCCTTTTTTATATATTCGCTTATCGGACTTCCACAAAACCAGCCCAGCTACCGTACAGCGCCGTGATTGCCTTGTCTGCCGCAATGGCACTGAAGCCCCCTAAGGTCACGGATAATAAGCTTGACGAAAATGACGACATCCGGGCAGCTTGCGAGCGACTCAGGATTATCAACATCATCGACATTTTTATCCACGACGCATGAACATACTCTACTGTAGATGTGCGTCTTTTCAGGGAGATGACATTTTTACAAACAAAGCAAATGAAAGATAGCATTTAATTGTGTAAAAGTCACTTTATTCTGCATGCATGTTGTTGAATGTTGTTATATGTTGCGTGGGTTCACGGTAGATAATCAGTAGTACTCATTCCTTGATATCTGGCAACGATTCTGGTAATGCCGTCGGCAAGCGTGCTGGACGGCTCTTCAACACTGCCGCAAACACCTGCGCCAGTTCTGCCGCATCTTCACCTGCATGATGGGTATGCGGCAATCCTTCAAGATTGAGCGCGTATTTGATCTTGCCCTTGCGGCTCTCCACCCATTCGCAACCGGTGAGCCCCATCCAGTAACTGCGCAAATCCACACCTGATCCGGTAGCACCAAAGGGGCTGGTACCGATGAACTTCATGAAGTACCAGTGCACAAACATGCCGTCCCACACAGCGGGTGCAGCCAGGAAAACCGGCCTGCCTATCTTGCGCAATGAATTTACCCAATCATAAGCAGCTCGTATGGCTTGCGCGGCATCTGGTGCGTTACGGATCAGATGATCCCTGTCCAAACCTGACACCGCTAAAGCAGCCGGATCAAACTCATCCGATATGGGTTTGATCTCGGAATAAAACGTCAACTCGGGATGCCCGGCCACAGCCATCCCCAAAGAGATCATGCTATAAGGGCCAGGTATAGGGCCATCTGCCTCGACATCCACCGCGATATAAATTTCTGGAAGTTCTTTGATGGGTGCGGTCATGCTTGCTCCTTTAAATGATTGTTGTCTGAACTGGCGGGTATGAATTCACTGCTGTAGTTAGTGTAGGGTTCAGTGTGGGGGTCACTGCGAGAACATCATGCATTAGCTTAGGCGAGAATTACTTATGGCAAGGCGCAGGCTGATGTCTGACATCAAATAAAAATTCAACGCAGCTTTTTCCAGATTTGCTGGATGATGACCATGGACATATGGTCAGGATGCCGATCACCATCATTATCGAGTGCTGAGCAAGAATCAGTCAATGCCACATTGCCGCGCCACAAGCCGGTACTGTTGCGTATCCCCATACCCCATCCCATGTGAAACTGAATCAGATTTTCATAAGTCGAATCGCGCACGCGCTGCTTGCTGGGTTCATCCAGCCTGGCCAATATCTGCGTCGCAGCTTGATCACAGGTGGTTGGCCAGGTATCGGCATCCGGGTAACGCTTGCAATTCTTGTCGTAGCCATTTTTACCTGGCATGGCGCAGGTGGCAGCTGCCGCGCTGGCGCTGCCAGCATTAGCCTTCTGGACAGGTGTCGCTTGCGCCCACGCCGCATTGACGCACATCATCATGACAGCAGCAAAGCCAGAGCAGATAACTGATCGTGTAATGTTCATAAATTCCCCGTTTCAAAAAGAGTTGAACAAAGGTGTCAACTCAAAAATATCAAACAAACATCATACATGAAGTAAAGGAAATCACTTGCATTTTGACAATCATTCGTCCTGCCACGAACCATCGTCCCACCAATCCTGCGCAAGGATGGTGGCGACGTCATAGCATGCGCCGTCTTGTAAACGATAAAGTTTCAGTTCCAGCAAATCCGACATTTCCTCGTTATATGATTTGAATGCTGCCTTTAATTCTTGCGTTACGTTTTCGGGATAGACCGAAAAGCACACCAGTTGATCCTCTTCATCAATCGCCATTAACTGGCGCGCGATTACCTTGCCCTGTTCATTACGGGCATACAAGACCTGCTTGTTGGCATCAAGCAGACAGGCGACCGCAGAATAATCACATAAGCCACCAACTCCCAGACAACTGCCGGCATAGGTTCCCATCATGAGGACTTCAAATGGATCGAGCTCAAATGCGAGACTCAATTTACCCTGTGCAGTCTGCCCTGCACGCTGCAGACCCATTTGCCAAAGAGAACGCCGCACCTTTGGATGTTTCGCATACCATTGTTGATTAAGCGGGTGATCAACATAATCCAGCGTGTTGCCTGCGCGGGCATTCAACAAAAACCGCCGCAGGCCCTTGCGGTTATTTGCAAAACTACCGCCACTCAAACCTGCCAGCAAACGCAAGGCATGCCTGGCTGGGCGGGAGTATTCATATAGCTGAAATGGTGCATCTATCTCTTTCCACAAAGCAGCTTCAAGTGCGCGCAACAGTAAAGAAGGCAAACGAGACAGGGTCAATTGACAATGCCTTGACACCTGCGATGGCGATAAATTCAGGCGTCCATCCAAAAAATCACGCAAGCGGCGTGGCAAGGGGCTATCCAAGCCGTCAGCTTTACTCAATGAAAACAAACGCCGACAGGCATCTGGCGGGGGCATTAAATGCCAGTCCAGTGCAAACCAGTCTGTTTTCATCTGTTGCCTCATGAAAGACTGACGTCTCTCATAGGCCAGGCTACCAAGCAGGCGCAAGGTTTTGAATAATCGGGAAGGTGCATGAAGCAATGAATTTCGCAAGAATAATGGAGCCCCTTCACTCAATGTGTAAGAGCCAAAAACAATCAGTCTTGCTTCATCCTGGCGGCGACAAGCACGCTCCAAATGCAGCCATATACGCATATCGAGATCAAGAATTTCTTGCCTTTCATCTTCAGGCCAGGTCTCGACAATGTTAACGAAACTGTGTCCGTAATCGATATTCGCCGAGAATGGCGGCAAGCATAATTTATGCATCAGTGGCAAAAATTCACGTGCTGCCCTGGCCATACTCGATGCCTTGCCCCAACCGTCAATAAAATTTTTCCACATCAGCGCCAGCTTGTCTTGCCTGTCAGCAGGTAAGGCTATCAGTGCATCATGGCAGACATAAAACACATCCAGATAAACCCGCCACTTTGCTTGTTGCTTGTCTTTATCATCTTCATCCATAAAGTTGTACATGACATTGAGCCAGGTTTGGGCCGCCCCCTGATTGAGCTTTTCCCATTGCGTCTCGCGCAGTAATTTTGCAAGGCCGGGTAATTCCGCGCAATAATCCCATAAAGAAATCCTTGGTCCGCCACCAGTAGCATCACAAGCTTTAACGATTGCTTCAACAGGTACATCCTTGCAATCAAGCTTCGCACCCAGCATGTATTCACGCAAATTGGTCTCGCCACTCATCTCAAACAACAGGCAGCCCGCCAGACTGTATTCCACACTCACTAGTCTCTGCAAATTGGCGAGGCTACTGCGCAAATAATATTCAAATCGAGAATCTTCTTCTGTCAAATCCTGCAAACGGATAAGCTGATCAGCATTCATCTGCTGCACCGACAATTTCCCCTGCACTTCGCGCATCAGCACACGCAAGAAAATATTCTGGCGCTTTTCAGGCAACAGCAAAGCTAGTTCCGCAGCATGGGTTTGCCCTGTATTCATTGCACACAAGCGCGCCAGCAAAACCAGTTTTTCTGAACGTGAAACTTCATCGCTATGCAAGCTGTTGTGCTGGTGCCATATTTGCAGCCAGGCCAGTTGTTGATCTGCACTGCATTCGCGCAGTCGCCACAAGAAATTGCGACGGAAGGCATCGGGTAAGACTGGCAATTCTTCCGCAAGTGCGCGCCAACGATGAAAATACAA
Source organism: Undibacterium sp. Ji83W (assembly GCF_049340385.1). Classification (NCBI taxonomy): domain Bacteria; kingdom Pseudomonadati; phylum Pseudomonadota; class Betaproteobacteria; order Burkholderiales; family Oxalobacteraceae; genus Undibacterium; species Undibacterium sp. Ji83W. The sequence goes on from NZ_JBMPOZ010000036.1 coordinate 23,947, forward strand.
GGCAGCGCTGGTTGGGACGATGTCTGCTGCCAAGGGCAGCACCAGCCCTTGCGCATCCAGCACAGGTAACACAGTAAAATCATGCTGCGCAAAAAAGACATCCAGTAAGCGTGGATCTGCCAGCCAGCGACACAAATCAAGCTCAGCCTGTACCGGTTTGGGTGGCTGGTATTTTGTACCGCGATAAGCACGTGGATGGGCCGCAGTGGCCATTGGCTTTTTTACCGCCCTGACTTGCGGTGCGGTTGCCGTAGTCGCACTTGTACTCGCCCTTGCAGAATCAGATACAGTCATCCAGAACACGCGCCAAAATGCAGGCCAGACACTGCTCAATTCAGTGGCGTCTTGCAGGCTATGCCAGTCTGCCAGCAAGCTTGCAGCAGAGGGGAATAGCCGCATATCCTGTGTATGCAGTGCAGCCAAATCTATCTGACGAAAAACAGGCTGCACCACACCATCAACTTCATCGCTCAGCAAGGCAACAATGCCCTCTGGCTGACGCAGCAGACTGATTAATATTGATTTGACAGATTTAACGACAGGCGGCTTGAGCGCAGCCTTGTCTTTGACAGGATTAACTGATGGCATGTGAACATAAAATGAAAAATCTAGGGGCGGCGCTTACTCACAAACATGCATCACAGCGCAATCACGCATGCAAGCAGTTTGGTCAGGCACCTCTCTTGGACAAAACCAGCTCTAAGTTGAGCAGGTTCAAATTTTCATTTGAATTTCACATGTGGATAAGATGATTTAAAGGGGAAATAAGTAAACAGCCAAAGCGGCTATCGTATCTGCATATTATAAATTAATCTGACCCAGATGGCATTCCATCTTTTTTCAGTCGCTCATCTGCAAGTTGCCACCACTTCATTTCAGGATGCAAACCAATTGCCGTGATAAATTTACGCAATCCTCCTACAATCTCCTGAGGTGGAGTATGCTTGGTACCATCCCATTCTTGCGCACCACACTTGAAGCAGATCGGTAAAGTGCTCAGCAATTCATCTTGGGCATAGAATTTGATGGTGTGATGTGCTACAAAAATACAGGCTGCACTCACATATTGTGTTCTGTCAGGTACAGCCTTGACCAGCCGCTTAAAATTGACCACGTCTTGCGGGCTCAATATCACGGTTTGGTAAACAAGCTGTTCCCGCTGTTGGAATGTATGCGTCTTGACCTCGAAAAAATCATACTTGTCAGAGTGTTCTGTCACGACTATCTTATCGGCCTGTTCAATTGCCTTGATCAAATCACGCTTGTAGGCCGCACCCTCACCCGACAATTTACTGGCTTGGGTTGGAGCCGCACTCAAGCAGGCGCACAAGGCTATACATAAAAAAACAAATTTCCTGAACATGCTATATACCTATTTAAGATTTCTCTAGTCTATACCCACACTTCTCACTAAATACTTTGGCTCGTCTTGACTCGACTTATACTCCAAAAGTACCCCACTCTTTATATTCTTCTTGTCTGATTAGGTATTTGAAAAATCAAGAGAATTTCCTTACTTCCATTTAAGGATTTAAGCAGATTCAACTTGGTTCATTTTGAATATCAGGCGCATCAACTTTACAGTTCTTGTAATCGAACTCAGTTTTTTAAAGCCACAATCAAGCTAGTAGCATTAACCTATGTCCCAGTGTCAAAAAGAATTGGATAAACAGCCATCGCCTGATTCAATACTTCTGTGACTTCAACTTCTAGAGGTTGCCAGGGTGATCGCCCCTTCAACATGAACTCTTTATAGTATTGTGACCCTTGGTGGCTCACTAGCAAATGAATCCCAACCGGCCAATTCCATTTTTTCATGAGTTGCAGGCGAAGTAATGAGAGTGTTGCAACTTCATCATTAACATCTTTCAAAGGCCGCAATGAAAACATTGATAACAAAGATTGTGAGCGTTTTGATTTAATAGGTGTTTCCGCCATTGGGTATCTCGGCCTGATCATATCCCAATCCAAAAAACGTGGAGTAAGCCAGGCCTGCGCATGCTCACTCGTCGTATTCTCTATCGCTGTTTCCAAAGCATTTCTTCTTTTAGAAAATATATCAACGGAACGAGTACTTCGGTCATGGTCAGAATCGAAAAGAATTCCAAGATTCTTATCAACAGACTCAGACCAGGCAAGCAATCCTACATCATTCAATTTTGCTTGCGGCAGCAAGAAAAATATTCCTAGCTGATCGATATGCAGTCTTAATCGGTGCAAAAAACTCTCAAAGACATCATCACTATCCGGCAGAAGCACCGTTCTAAACCAGGCACGGGGGACATCAGGTTCATGCGTACCAATAGACAACTCTTGATTTTCGCCGAACCAGCTACAACCGGCCAAAGTTTCAGGTATATAGGCTGGATCGATGGACAATTCTGCGAACATCCTTCGAAATCCTGATGCTACGGAAGAACTGCCGATCACTTTTTCCGTCCATTCAAACAGATTTTTCGCATGATTGAATTGCATACCCCAACTGCAGCCAGTTGGAGGAATCAAAAGTAACAGTCGCAAATCAATGTCAGGCAGTTTTATCCAAAATATCTGGACGCAGTCTGCATGACTTTTGTCCGGTATTAATTCATACCTCATCGAAAAATATGCGAATGGTGATATTTCAATCGTGTCTATTTTCATTTAAATACCAAACAGGGGTGCAAGTTAACTTTGAGATGAAGTGCGCCAGACATCATCCCAGGAGTTCTGCCAATAGCTGGGATATTTTTCCTGCATCGCTTGCAAAAACAAGTCCATTTCCTCAACGGCATTAAATTTCAACAATCCGGCTGGTGGCTTCGGACCTTTTTTAAATCGTTCGATCGCAAACTCTCTACCGACGCGCGCGGATTGTATGAATACTGGCCACTCCAGTCGCCGAACCAAATGTGCACGCAACGCATTCACGAGATCATTATGACGTTGGCCGCGATTCATGGCATCGTAATCCTTCAAGTAATTTACTACCAAGTATGGATATGCTATTTGAAAAGAAAAATCATCAAGATTCGGACTCATCGAGAGAAAATCAAGCAGGATTCCGTTGTCCAACTCCGCCAATATATGTTCCAACATCTCTATCTGAATACTGTCTTTCTTAGCCGATTCAGGCCCGCCGTACATATTCCTGAAAAGAACCGCCTCGTCATGGTCATCAACGCCGAGAAAGCGCTCCTGCCAATCTGAATTAAACAATTTCTCATCATCAAACGGCCTGACAAAGAACATACCGCGCTCTGCAATATATTCACGCAAAACCTGGGTCAAATTGGTTCTTGCATCAGGGGTTCTCGGAATTAAATAGGTGCGAAACCAGAGTGGATTCAGCGGACGTTCCTTTTTGTTGTAGGCTATGGATGGCGGACTCAAAAAAACGCCATCAAAAGCCAATAAACCATAAGGGATATTCTGAGCGGTCAAATCATGCGATGCCAATTCTTTTTTAAATTTTGTACGAGTCTCTTTATCTATAAAAAAAGATTGTATCCATGATGCCTGCTGCGGCCCGACATCCACAGCAATTTCTGCAGTGTCATAACTATTCCTCGGAACTGAAACCAGGACATGATTTCTGGGAGCCGCCAGAATAGCTGCAGTCCAAGGGAGTTTTTCAAAATCCAAAAAATACAGCATCAATTTATCGCGTGATCGCAACTCATCTTCAGCCCAGTGAAGAGATGTTTTTTTCAAGTCGCTAAATTGAAGTTCGGCAGTTGACAGTAACAATGGGAAACTCATTTCTTTTTTCACGAGTTGGTAGGGGCCTGTCATATTTCAGATATTATTCCTGACCAGGTTCGCCCATTCTCTTTCCGTATCTAATTTCACTGACTTGATGAATTGCGCCAGCCCAACATAGATATCTGCTGGCGGTGTATGTTTCGTCGCATCCCATTGCTGTTGCGAGCAGGCAAAGCAAATATCGAGCTTGCTGCTCAACTTGCCCTGTGCATAAAAATACACCGTATGATGGGGATCAAAAACACAGGCGGAGAAAGCTTGCTGAGTTTTATCAGGGACATGTTCAATCGCAGCAATGAAGTTTTCGCGATCGCGTGTAGTCAGCGTCACGGTGCGATAGACTTTTTCTTTTTGCGTGGCCGCTTGCCCTGCTTGCATAAAATCCAGCTCGGACGAATGTTCGGTCACGACTATCTTGCTGGATTGGCGGATTGCATTGAGCAAATCTGTTTTATAAGCTGCGCCTTCAGCTGCATCATTTTTTTCAGAGGAGCAAGCAAATAAAAGGCCACAGACCAGCAGCGAGAGATATCGCTGCAAGTCTTGCTCAGGCTTAAGAAATTGCCACATCATGCATCAACGCCGCTTCTTCTCTTCCGCCAGCTGCTCTTTGTGTTTTTCTTTCCATTCACGCTCACGCGCATCGATGACGGATAGTTCAAAATACTGTGCATCTTTTTCACGGCGGGCGATGTCGAGTTGTTGCAGGGCGGCGGCGAGGTTGCCTTCTATGCCGTAAGCCTCGGCCAGGGCGACGTGCTGGGCGGCTTGCTTGCCCTGGGCGGCGTAGACCTTGGCCAACAGGTTATAGAGTTGTGCTTCTTGCCGGTACAGGACGATCTGGTCGCGTAAAAAGACTGCCGCCTGTTCTTCCTTGCTGTCGGCCAGCAGGGCCTCGGCATATTGCACGGCGACGCCGCGTGAAAGCGGCAAGTCGCGCATGCCTTTTTCTGCTTCTTTGACGGCGGCGGCGGTTTGCTTGTCACCGATCAAAATGTCGATGGACAGGTCGATATACATATTGCTGTAACTGAGCAGGCTTTTATACGCGGGCACTTGCTCCAGCATTTTGCGCGATTGATCAAGCAGCTTGCGGGCCGTGGCAAAGTCCAGGCGTTTATAGGCGACAAAGGCCTGGCCGTATTTGGCGGTGATCTGGTCTTCCAGTTTGCCGGTTTTTGCCTGGGTGTCAAAAAAAGTGCTGGCATCCATCAGGCCCTGCGTGCTGCTGTCTTGCAATACCCTGATCCTGGCCTTGGTGAGCAAAAATTCCAGGCTGTCGGCATGCTGGCGATAACGCTGGTCTACCAGGCGTGATTGTATATCCGCTATCCTGTCGCTGGTCAGGGGGTGGCTGCGCAAATATGGTGGCAGGTTATCGTTATAGTTGCGCATGGAATTTTGCAGGCGGCCAAAAAAACTGACCATGCCTGAGGGGTCAAAGCCTGAGTCGCGCAAGATCTGGAAGCCGACACGGTCAGCCTCACGCTCAGCGTCCCGTCCAAAATTCAATTGCTTTTGTATCGCCAGGCCCTGCCCGCCAGTGGCAATTGCCATGGCAGCATCAGGGCTGGAGCGGGCTGCCAGCACAGCCAGTGCCAGTGCCGCCAGCGGGATAAGGGCATCGCCGCGCTGGCTGGTCAGCATGCGGGCAATGTGGCGCTGGGCCACGTGACCAATTTCATGGCCCATGACCGAAGCCAGTTCAGATTCAGACTGTGCCGCCAAAATCAGGCCAGAATGAAAGCCGATAAAGCCGCCGGGAAAGGCAAAGGCATTCAGCACGGGGTCACGCACGGCAAAAAATTCGAAATTGAAATTGGTTTCGCCACGGGCATCGGGCCGGGCTTCCAGCATCTTGTTGCCGAGGCGGTTCAGGTATTCGCTGGTGGGTGCATCGTCCATGAAATCCGGGTCGCGCCTGACCACGCTCATGATTTGCTCGCCCAGCTTGCGTTCAGCCAGGGGCGACAAATCTTCACGCGAGGTATCGCCCAGAGTCGGCAGGTTTTGCGCCTGGACTAGTCCGGATGGCAGGTTGACACTCCCCAAACCAGCAGCCAGCAAGACCGCCAGACGCAGGGCAGACAGGCGAAAAACGCGTCGTAAGGGGTTCTCAATGCTATGATACTTGGACACTAATAGCTTCCTTATTTTTCAAGACTTATTCAGGACTTATTTGAGTACACAATACTGTCCTACAGGCTTTTTACACAATTATGAGCACAGATACAAGCAAACCCAGCAAACCCGACCTGCCTCACGAATTGACGAACGAACTGACCCATTTCGACGCAGGTGGTCAAGCCCATATGGTGGATGTTGGTAATAAAAACAATAGCCATCGCATCGCCATCGCCCGTGGCCATATTCGCATGCTGCCTGCCACACTGGCAATTATCCAGCAAGGCAATGCAAAAAAGGGCGATGTCATTGGCATAGCCCGCATCGCTGCCATCATGGCGGCCAAACGCACCAGCGACCTGATCCCGCTCTGCCACCCACTGGCACTCACCCGTGTCACTGTTGATTTTAGCATTGATGCAAGTAACAACACCGTTACATGCGAAGCCCAGGTTGAAACAGTTGGTAAAACCGGCGTCGAGATGGAAGCCCTTACCGCAGTGCAAGTTGGCCTGCTGACCGTGTACGACATGTGTAAAGCCGTTGACCGGGGCATGGTCATGACGGATATACGTGTGCTGGAGAAACACGGCGGCAAATCGGGCGACTGGGTGGCGGATATTGATAAATGACAGCAAAACCAGCCACTTTGCTGGCGGTAGATGTGCATTACAGCAGCCATGGCGAGGGTGGCAGTGGTGAGCAGGCCAGTGTCGCTGGCGTCATCTTCCATAACTGGGATGACGAGTACCCAGCAAAAACCTGCATCAGCCACATCAGCCATGTTGCCGACTATGTACCCGGCGAGTTCTACAAGCGCGAGCTACCCTGCATATTACAGCTGCTGACAGAGCATGATTTGCAGCCAGACTGCATCATTATTGACGGTTATGTGTATCTCGATGGCAAGAGCAAACCCGGTCTGGGCTGGTATTTGCATGAGGCACTGGCTGGCAAGCTCAACATCATCGGCGTTGCCAAGTCATCTTTCTCGGCCATAGATGCATCGTTTGGTATCTGCCGGGGCGAGAGCATCAAGCCGCTGTACATCACCAGCATAGGCATAGACCAGGCCACAGCCCAAACCAACATTGCTGCCATGCATGGCAAATTCCGCATACCGACTTTGTTGAAGCAGGTGGATCAGCTTTGTCGTGAGGCGGGGGGTAAGCCTGTCGCCAATACCTGAAACCCTTGCTTGCGCATAATAATCAGTTGGTCTAATTATTGAAAAGCGATAAACATGCCAATATTTACCAGTTGGGGCCCCAAAGATGCGCAGTCTCCATGTACCCTTGCATCAGACGAAGACCCGCCTCGCTTCAATGATGGGACACGAGAACCAGATTGCGAACAACTGTTCTGGCGCATAGAAGCCGCCGCTCATGAAGAAGCAATGGCCATCTATCATCTGCGCCAGGGCTGGGAGCCATATATAGCTTTGTACGGTAGTCTGACCCTATTCAGGCATGACAGGAGCATCTCCAGAATCGGATTTCCTTTTATCAGCAGCTTGACGCTCGAATGTTTCTCGCATTCTTTCTGCACGTTTACCGAAAAAAACGCTTTCGTATGTCCTGTCAAATTCGCTGTTTTCTCTTAATTGTATCTCGCCGGTAAATTGCAACGTAATAATAAGACTTTCAACAGTAAATATCGCCGAAGCAATTGCTGCAAACAAGTCTAAGCCAAGAATCTCAGTTGAACGAAACCCCTCTATATTCGTAGCAAGTATCAAGTATAGCTGCTTCGAAGATCTATCTGATCCGAGCATCTTTGGTTCACCAAGTATTGTGAAATGATACTGCTTCCACTCGGTTTCTCCATGTTCCCTAAAGAGCACTTTTCTTGGTGGAAACAGTGGAACCAATTCTTCAACTTCATTTGTCACGTAGTTCCCTCCTTATAGTATGACAAGCTTGATAACATCATTATATTCCCCTGCACCATGTTCGTCCAATTGGAGAGGAAAATGGGGTCACCGATTAGCCTCCGGTAGTCAAGCAATCGAAAAAAACGGTCGTAAATTCCTTACGACCGTCTTCTCTACAAACTAACAAAACATCACTTCATCGTGAAGCTCTGCTGCCCAGTATCGACTGCGTAGTTTTTCACAACATCCCAATAAGTGAAACTGTATTTCACCAGATCCCCTGCTTTGAGCCCACTGACTGCGTAGCTGTTGTTACCGTTGGACTGTGTCATGCGGAAGTTTTGCTGGCCGCCGGAGTTGACTGTGTAATGCACGTCTGCCCACGACGAAGTGTTGATGCCAAACTGCAATGTGCTTGCGTTGATTTGTGTGGCATTGCTTGAAACCGGTGTCGGTGTCGGCGTTGGAGTCGGAGTTGGCGTCGGCGTCGGCGTCGGAGTTGGCGTCGGCGTTGGCGTTGGCGTTGGCGTTGGCGTTGGCACACCAGTATCCCAAATAATATCGTCAACCGCCCACTGGAAAGTGCTGCCTGGCAGGCTGCCATCGACGCTGTAGATCTGGAACAGATCAGACATCGATTGCAAGGCGATCAGGTTGCCCGCCAGTGCAGAAATGGGGATCGTGGCCGTGCCCCAATTGCCATCGCGTACCAGGCCATAGCTCGCCACGCTTGCGGGGAAAGTAACTGAGCCCTGGTTGGTGTAGGTATCACCAATGCCGACTTTGAAGGCGACGTTAGCGGGTATCTTGATCCTGAATTTCAGCGTGCCATTTCTGTAGTTGCTCATGTCACGCACCTGGCGCGATTGTATGCTGCTGCCAAACCATTGGTTGGCGGCGGTGTAGTTCCAGGCGATGACATTACTGCCTTCATACGGTGCGGTAGAGCCTGCCGACATCGATGCCTGATTCCAGTTCCACACGTCCGAGCTGACACCTGCCGCCTGTTTGTTATTGACTGCAGTGAGATCGGTGAACACGCCAAATTTACCCACCTCGGGCACGTTAGGGTTGCCCACTTTCACCGTGCCTTTGCCATCCAGCTCATAGACCCGCACATAGTCGACATACATGGTGCCCGGTAAAGGTGTGGTCACTTGTGCGGGTGTTGCCGCATCGGTGAAATTGCCGCCTACCGCGAGGTTAAACAGCAGGTAATACGGTGCTTGCAGCGAAGTTGAATTGACAGGCAAAGGGTTTTGATACATGTCGCGCTCTACACCGTTATCGATGACGGTAAAGCGCATTTGGGTATCAGTCCAGTACAGGCGGTAAGTGACGAAACGATTGATCAAAGGTGTCGAGGCGATATACCAGTTTTTAGTTTGCCACGCGGTCGAAGCGGCGCAACTGGCATTGCCCGGCACGCAAGCCGCGTCCTGATAGGTAATGACATTTGAGCCTGCATAATTATTGATCGCAGGGTAGCCAGCCAGGGCCCTGCCAGCGTTGCTATGCCCCATTTCCATGATGTCGATTTCGCCGTTGCGCGGCCAGGTTTGCGGGCTGGTACCCAGCATCCAGGCGGCAGGCCACAGCCCTGTGCCGACTTGTGGTGTGCTGATGCGCATCTCCACCATGCCGTACTGGACTTGCACCTTGCCCGCAGAGGAAATTTTTCCGGACGTGAAGACATTGCTGCCGATAACCTGGTTTTTTGCCTGGATTGCCAATGCGCGCGTACCAGGTTCAAACGGCACGTTTTGTATCGAGACATTGTTCGGGCTGTAGTATTCCAATTCCTGATTACCGTAGCCGCACAAATTGATCTGGCAGCCATTGCCATCATAGGCTGTCCACAAGCCGGTGTTGAGGCTGGTACCATTAAATTCCTCTGACCAAATCAGTTTGCCTATCACAGGATTAGTGACGCTGGCATAGCCTTGCGAGCCATAGGCCAGCAAGATGCTGGCCGCGATGGCGGTGAGTGTGCTGCTGCGTTTTTGTTTGTTGAGACGATAGTCCTGCCGTTTCATCATGCCTCCGTAATTTTCAATTTTAAAAACAGGAATTAGACGGATTGACATTGAAAAGCACTGTCAACAACGTCTGTCTGAGCTATGTGTAAAGACCACTGATGTAAATTCCCGAATCTGCTCCCATTCAATTCGCATTATTTTGGAAACGTTTCCATTCGAGAGTTTTAATATTGATATTATTTGTAATTTTTGTCAATGGGGATTTTTACATCTGAGAGATATTGCATTTAAAGCAATATCACTGTAAATGCGCGCTCAAGGCGTTTATTGTGTGACTGAGAATGGGCTAGCAGCGGAAAGCGATGCTGACAGAAAAAATGGGGTAAGGGAATTGTAAACGAATCAAGTAGCTACAGATCTGCCCATCACCTGGACGCAACGCGGTACTGAGATGCTTCTGGAGTAGCTGTGCTAATAAACAAAAACCCGGATGATGTTTCGCTAGATCCACATGGGTGAAGCTGCGATTCACGCAACCACACGTTGAAGCAAAAAGGCACGACGGCATTCTGAAACAAGCATGTGATGGCGTGGTAAATATTATCGCGGTGTGTTGCGAGTATGTTGTTCGACTGCTTGACTACCGGGGGCTAATGGGTGGCCCCACTGACTGCTTTGACTGCTTTATTCAGGCTCCTAGATTCGCCCAGTGACATGGGTGGATCCTTGTACTACAGTGGAACAACTTTTATTGGCGACTTCGTGTCGCACAACACTGACCAGGGCTGCAGCAACAACAAGCCAATTAAATTGGCCTAAAGGTCACATTAAACTTCCCACAAGAACACATTGTTTTAATAACTCGGTTATCAGCATCAAGTTGCAATTGAATTAAACCACCACAAGAATCGCAAAAGACAACTTCTCTTCCATTTCGATTCCTCTCCATTGCATCAAGCAAATGGCTTCTATCTTTAGCAGTTATTTCTTTACTCTTATTAAACATTGATTTCTTTGACTTTCAGTTTAATTAATATTCAAACTATCTTTTTGCTGAAAATATAACACTGGAAGTACTTCTGCCATTCACGATGATAATGCCGTGCGCCGCTTGCTAGGTTACTGTCCCTCCATCACTTTGATTAGCCAGCTTTTTAATGCACTTAACTCAGGACTAAAACCAACATACGATTTGCTAGAAAAATCATATCGAACAGAAGATTCATCGTATGATTTCAAGAAGTTCCATATCGCCAATTGCACCCAATCTGGAACGCTCGGCCACAAAACAGAAAAATCTGATGAGTCGGCCAATAATTTAATTATTGCGCTGACTGTCTCATCCTTGGTGTATATCCCAGAATGATAAGCCTCAGTATATGCACTTAGTCTATCAGTAGCATTATTCATTTTTCCCTTCCCTGAATTTTTTCACAATCTGATCTGCATGATCCCATGCTTGCGAATGCCAACTATTCTGCAGTCCTCCGTTAGTAGGCGATGCAGTTTGTTGAATAAACTGCAATAGAGTCCATTTCCCTTTATCCTCGAACTTGGCTAACTCGAAGTTTTCGTGTGCAATAAGCAAAATCAGGGTCACCCATTAGCCCCCGATAGTCACCCATTAGCCCCCGATAGTCAAGTAGTCGAACCACATACTCGCAACACACCGCGATAAAATTTACCCCGCCACCACACGCTTGTTTCAAAATGCCGTCGTGCCTTTTGCTTCAACGTGTGGTT
>NZ_JBMPOZ010000037.1:0-34546 GCF_049340385.1 Undibacterium sp. Ji83W
TGATACAGATGGGGGAGATGTTCCCCAATTTATGAAGATCATCATGTTCCTGCAACGCATTTCATGCTTTTGCCTGAACATGATTTTGAAATTGAAGAAAATTAGAACTTAATCAGACATTCCCTAAGTGTTTAGCTTTGAATACCCATTCGTCCTCTTATACCCCGCGCAAAAAAACAAACCAGCCATGCAAAAATCAATCCAAAAGGTATTGACGAAAATAAGACCCCGGAACTCATCACTTTGGAAGTTAATGGCTCAACGGATAAATTGGACGCACGATACTTAACATCAATACGGACATCATCTAACTGACGTGCTTCGATAATTTGATATTCATTTGTTTGAGACTGAACAGAAAATTCCCAAGATTGATCAACTGTTTTTCCTTCGTCGATGATCACGTGAAAAGATGCATCAGGATTTTTTTCACTGAATTTTTTCAGACTCGTAAAAAGTACTGGAAATACCTGATTATCTTTGGATGGTAATCGGACCATCACTTGAAACTGCGGCGCTATCGAATCACCTCTTTCCATATCACGCGTACAGTGATTGTAGTGACAGATAGCATTCATGCTTAATGTGGTTCCAACTATAAAGCTGACAGGGAAAAACCAGCTTGCCCCTATTGTCACAAGCATGCTCAAGAAAAATTTTTTCATTTATTGGGCAAAAAGGATTGCGCTTGGTATGGCTGAAGCGTTTCGTTAGCTTTATGCGACGAATCTACGCACATGGCAACAACTTCATTCCCGATCGTTTTCTCTGGATTAAGGTCACTACGCTGAAAACACAGTGCCGTATCTGAGCGAATTTGCTTACTCAATGTGACAGATGTTTTAGCATACTCACAGCGCATCCACATTTCCCTTCTTCCGATGGGAGCGCCAAACGCCCAGTACTGATTTCCATCTTTTTCCATTGGCTTCAGTTCAGCGTCAGGTTCTGACGGATTACGCAACATAGGCCCGTCAATAATCGAAACGCGTTCCAGGGCCAATTTCTGGTAAGCAGACTTAGCCTTCCAACCAGGAGTTATAGTTTTAAGTGTGATGCTGCCGCGTATCGTCGGTGGACAAGTTTGTGCCATTCCGGCGCAAGACCAGCCTAGAAAAAGCGTCATCAGCAATATTAGAATTTTCATGGAACAGCAGGAACTATACAGAATAGACAGAGCAGGCAACTGATCAAGATTCGATCCCCCACACTGCCGATTAATCGGACTTTCGATTCAACGTCGCTCGCAATACTTAATTGATTTAGCTACCCTTATCCCATATTTAGGTGGGTGTAGTAGATCAGATCCGAATCTTATGTCCGGTCGCATCCGCTAAGCAAAGTTTTTTCGCGAAAACTGTTAGTGTTACCTCAGTAGGTGCCGCAGTTTCAGACGTGCAAGCACCCAAGCTAAAATCAAACTTATAGCAGCCCTCTTCCGCTACTTCAGAGACTGAGATGAAATCTATCCAATCGTTGGGAATAAGACCTTGCGGTGAAAATTCAAATCTATCTACATTTTCCAGAACAATAAAGCCATCTGGAAGGTCCTCATCAGCATAGTAATCCCACTGTGCACCACGTACTCGCGAAATCAAATCTATTTTTAATTTGATCTCTCTCGCTACTCCATCAATCATAACCTCCTTGCACCAACGATCACCAATGTAAATGGTTCGATAAAATTCTATTGGAGTCATTTCATTTCCTAATTAATTGGCCAATGAGCAGGCCCGCTGTTAGAAGGAACGACAATATCTAGTGACAAGCTTTGCTGATCTGTCTAACTCGCATCAATTTTTACCATGCTTGTTATTTCTACTTAGCTAATGAAGTCTCGCTCAGCTTTCTTTGGCTTGTAAAGCCTTTCAGCTTCACAAGCTTAGTTGGCTTGATATCCGTGACGTGATCTGCACTAAGGTTTACGGTATTTTTCAAAAATCTCGGGCGCTGACCACCATTGTCCGTGAGACTCGTACCTGCATCGGTATGCTTGCCTTGTGCCATCTGGGGTCGCAAACTCAAAATGATCATTTTCTGTGAGCAGATACAAATCATCGCATTGACAGCGATAATAAGCACCTTCCTCAGATTGACGTTCAAAGACATATTTTCTAGCACTACATTGCTTATTTCGGCAACTGGGCAAGAAATTGAGTCTGCCAATCAAATTCAAAACTAATCGATATGCGACAACCGATCCCAAACACCCAGCGACGAATACCGCTAGAGCTACAAGAGGATTTTCGACGTCGAAAAGAGCAACCATTCCCAATCCAAATAATGCGACAAGGACGATCCACATTACTGTGAAGATGGTAATTTTTCCCATCACATTTTTATTTGCATCCACAGTGTCCGCCTTTCCAAATTCACACAAAATTTTCTGCATTCAATTCCATGACAACATGGCAGGCCATCTGCTGTCAGTCTCGCTGCAAGCGGTAGTACCCAAGGTCTTGCAGATGGAAGTAATGCCTTGATCCTTCCCATTTCAGCGACAATCGCTTAAACTCTTGCTGCCATTAACAACCCTTGCATGCTTAGCCGATGTGAAGACACGTTTTACGGCACAGGCAGCGTGATACGAAATTTTTGTTGAAAATCTTCGATGAAACGTTGCAAATCAAAATCATCAATTTTGTATTTTGAAACGATCTCTGGAATTTCTTTCAGAAGTAATTCAGACATTATCATTTTTTTCTTGACCAAATCAGCGCTTTTCATTTGCGGCAAATCAAGCATCATATCTACATATAGTTTCTTTTCTTTTTTCGACAATCTTATTCGCCGTTTCAGATTCAAAGCAGGATCCTGGCACATAAAAACAATGGTAATCCCAATCAATCCAGTACCATAATCTCGTTCCTGAAAATAAGAACGGTAGTTATTGTCGGAAAATACATCTAAAACCTTATCAATGTTTGACTCCCAATCGAAGTCACCTGAGATACTAAATCTCATAATCACTTGTCATCCTCAATTGATTTTTCTATGCTTTGTTTAGGCATTTTTTTTCCAACTCAAGCGCCAGAAAATGATTGAAAGGCAGATGTGCCAACTTGACAGTTACGTACACCGCGACAACGACAAGAGGAAGGCGATAGGGGAATTGCGGCGCAAGTATGATGAACGACAGAAATAACGTCGTTTGCACTAACACAGGCAACCACACTTGCCAACGCCTCCAGACTGCACCCAGAACCGGGCGAACCATGGCTGATTGATCTTTTTTGGACAAGCCCTTCAGGGCAGGAATTGAAGTTTTGTTCCAGTAAATAGTCATATTCGTTTTATTTAAATACTGCTGTAATCTGAATAGCTTACGACTGCAAAAAATAATTCATGAAGTCACGGGGATTTTATGGATACGCAGTACAGCATCGGCCGAGCTTGAAATCAGGTTCGGTTGTTTTAATAAATCACGTAGGACGACAACTGCTTGTTCCTTACCTCCGTGATTAATTAAATGTGCAGCGGCTGCGAACCTAACAGACGCCGCTTCGTGCTCCAATAAAGGTAAGAGTAAATCGAGGACAACCTCTCCCTTTGCGCATCGAGCAACCATTTTTTAGCTGCACGAATCCTTGCATTCGCAGCCTTTGCATCACCTGCATGCACGTCCGACCATTCATCTATGGCATCTTGAACAAATTTTCCTAAGTCTTTTTCATTTCCGCTCATAATTTCTCATCAAGCATTTTTTAAATGATAAAGAACACATATACATTAATAAAAATGGATAGCCATCACTCAGTTCTTTTCGATTTGCAAAGCTTTCAACAGGATACAAGTAGTCTACGAATGGCGAGTTGCGCCTTCCAACCCATCTAAAATGGTCCGATTTGAAGCAAATAGAATCCACTCCGTGCTGTCGATTGCACGAATGCCGATCTCGCATTCTTGAAAGTCGTCGGCCAATAACTTATTGATCTCCAACCGATCAATGCGCGATACTGCAACGATTAAGCAATCGATAGTGTATTCAACTGTTTCTGCAAATCTTGAGATTTCGCTCCATGTCAGAACTAAGCCGAGAGACTGCTGGCGCACCCTCTTCTGAAACTCAAGAACCGAGTCGTTGGCTGGCATCTGGCCAACACCATCGAATTCAAGGATGCTCCAGGCCCAGTCATTTGCTGGCACCTTCGCCAACAAATCCACCAGTTGAACGCGAGTCCCGTTTTGTCGATACATGGGCACTTCAAGCATACTCATATTTCCTCACGAGAATTCGTTCTCATGATTGAATATTGCTTCTTCAAGCGAATCGAACCATGAGCACCGTTCATGTGGCCCAACTTCAATAAAGAACGCAGCGAATTGCCTTGAGGATTCAATTACCGCGTGCCCGTCCAAAGGCAACCGGAAAAAATCGGCGCTTTGCACAGCAAATTTACCATTTTGCAAATCATTCAAGCAGGAATATCTAACGGCCGATACCTCGTCAAGACGCTTCCAAATCATGATTTCTCTAAAAAGTTCCATTATGGTTACCAATTATTGACCGGGATCCAGCGTCCCTCTTCTACCCTACTATTTGTATTCTTTCTATGGTTCTTAAATTGCGTTACGAAATTCCCATCGTGATCTGTTATCACGACTCTATCCCCATCAACGTAGACCGTGTTCCCTGTATGGTCATCAATGTACTTACGGCCATTCTCAACAACCTTGTTTCGGTCACCAACCTGACGGTTAGCGTCAGTGATGACTTCATCGGCACGATGATCCGCGTGTTCTGTGGATTCTTTCCCGCCCTTGGTCTCTCCGCTGTTTGTATCAATATCAGGTGACGCGCAGCGGCAGGGCAGGTTGTCCACCGCTACTGCCGAGGCCGTGTCCGAATTTCAGCACTGACCTCGTCGCTCCAACATTTCAAAAAAAACCGAGCGAGATGCTGGCTCTGAGTTGAGAAATATCTCCAATGTCCTTTGTCGAAAGATATCCTTCTTGTGACTCATCAGACTCTTTCACGGGCAAGTCAAAATGAAACTCAGAAAACTCCGGCTGCACTTGGCTTTGCACATCGCAAAGGTGGTCAACCCCTCCCATAAAGGCAAGAAAATCAGGAAGCATATCGCATAGAGAATATTCACTTGGAAAGCGCATCGAGTATTGGACATAGGAGCGTGTTAACAACGTTCTGACGCTTGGCCGCACTGGCTCGCCACGATTCCCAAGACGCGATGGGTTTACACCAATGAGCGATGCAGCATCTTGAGCAGTACGATCAAAACCTCGGAGCGTAAGCGAAACCGACTTTTCTCTATTCATAATATTTCCTTCTCGGAGCCCTTCTTACCGTCCCACAGCCATTTTTGACCCGTTGTCTTGTCGTTATATATATTGACCTTACTATCACCTCGACCATCCTTGGCGTCATGCGCATCAATATATCCCGCATCTTGAGAAGCTTTGTTACCTTTCTTCTCTGGAAGCTTGTCTAAATTGTTTTCGTTCGGCTGGGCAGGCTGGTCAGTAGCAGTTGATTCTTTATCTCCGCTGTTTGTATCGATATCAGGTGAAGTTGCTTGAGCAATCCAATTTTTGACTTTACCATACATTACCTTACACTCGATTACTGCCTTTGCAACAATGACTGTTGCCAGTCCCGCGACTGCAGCACGACATGCAGGATTGATTCCGCATATGAGTCCAAATCGCCCCGCTACTGATAACTGAAGGCCACTAGGATCAACATAACTAACAGGATTTCCTCCAACGTATCCATACCCGTTAATCCCCCCTCTAAGCCCAATCGGATCTTCCGAAATAAACCGGTGTGTGGTCGGTGCATAGTAACGCGCACGGTAGTAATACAACCCGTTCCCGTCATTCTCCCTCCCAGTGTATTGGAAAGAATTATTGACAACCGCATCTGCCTTGGTATTACCATAAGGATCGTAGCTGTAATCAACAACCTTGTCGCCTGTCGCGTTTGTGAGTCGGATGGTGGAACCAAGTGCATCGGTGAGATAAGTCAGACTGCTGGCACTTGACCCTGTCCCACTTTGCTGCACAAATACCTGATCTACTCCAGCGCTGATGTAGTTGTTGATGGGGCTTGCGCCATTGAGTTCTTGCACGATGTTGACGCCGTCATACATAAACCCGGTGCTGACGCCATTGATGGTTTTAGTCTGTCTTCTGCCGAGTGCATCATAACTGAAGCTGGCGACTTCTGTGCCTGTGCTGTCCTTGATCTGGATAAGCTGGTTGCGGGCGTTCCAGATGTAGCTTTTGAGGCCGTCGCTGGTGAGGTTGCCGTTTTTATCGTAATTGAGTATCTGGCTACCCCAGGTGGTGAGGCGGTTGTTGGCGTCGTAGCTGGCTGTGCTTATTGTGTCGGGCAGATCTGTCTTTGCCAGGCTGCCGCTGGTCTTGGTGCGGCGGCCATTGGCGTCGTAGGTGTAAGCCAGGTCACCGATGAAGCTGTTGTCGGCTTTTTTGTAGGTGATGACTGTGAGCTGGCCTGCGTCATCATAGCTGTTGTCGCGGGTGATGCCGTTGGCGTAGGTGGTTTTGGTGAGGCGGCCTGCGTCGTCGTAGACAAACTGGATGTTCTGGGCCAGGTTGTTGTTGATGGCACCTGCGGCCTGGTCTATACGGGTGAGCCTGCCAACCTTGTCGTAGGTGTAGCTTTGTGTTGGCTGGCCTGCGACGGTCATGCTGCTGCGCTGACCATTGGCGTCGTAGGTGTAGCTGATGCTGCCTTTGGGGCTGGTGACCTGGGTGACGCGGTCGAGATTGTCGTAGCTAAAACCGATGTTGCCGTTGGTGCTGTCTGTCAGTTGGGTGAGGCGGTTGCCGGTGTCGTAGCTGCGGGTGATGCTGCTGGTGTCGGCAAAGGTGGTTTTGATGATGCGGTCGAGGCTGTCGTAGGTGTGTTTGGTGATCTGGTTTTTGCGGTCTGTGCTTTGGATGACACGGTGTTTGTTGTCATAGACGATGCTGCTGCCTTGATTCAGGGCATCAGTCTTGCCGATGACTGCATTGCGGTTGTCGTAGGTGAACTGAGTGCTGTGGTTATTGGCATCGGTGACGCTGGTGAGGTTGTCGTTGTTGTCGTAGCCAAAGCCTGTGCTTTGGTTGTTGGTGTCGATGGTGCTGGTGACGCGGTCGAGGTTGTCGAGATTGCTGATGCTACGCTGGTTGAGCGGATCAGTGCTGCTGACGGTGCGGCCTATGGCGTCAGTACGCAGGATGACGCTGCGGTTGAGCGGGTCGGTGATGCTGCTGAGGTCGTAGCCATCGTAGCCGAACTGGGTGGTTTTGTTGCGGGCGTCGGTGAACTGGGTCAACTGGCCTGCGGCATTGGTGCCAAATTGCAGCACTTTGTTTTGGGCGTCCTTGATCTGTTGCAGCTTACCGAGGCTGTCATAGGTGAAGGTGGTGGTCTGGTTGAGGGCGTCGGTGATGCTGGTGACCTGGTTGTAGTCACTGCTATAGGTGGCGCTGCTGGTGACGGCGTCGGCTGTGCTGGGCAGATAGGTCTGGCTGAGTTGATTGCCTTTGCTGTCGTAGGTGTAGCTGGTCTTGCGGCCCAGGGCGTCTGTGCTTGAGAGCCGCAGGTTGGTAACAAGGTCAAGTTCGAAGCTAGTTGTTTGCTGCTCTGGCTGGCCTAGTGCCTTGATGACGCTGGTGGCGTGGCCGTTGGCATTGAAGATGAAGCGGGTGACGATGCTGTTGCCGTCGGTGTGGTCGGTTTGCGTTACCTTGCCGTTGCCGTCGAGTGTGTAGACGAACAGGTTGGTGCTGTTGTCAGCATAGGTTTGTTTGATAACGCGGTTGTTGGCGTCGTAAACATTAGTGACCATGAGCTTGCCGCGCCTGTCTTGCACGGTGAGCATGTTGTGTTTGGTGTCGTAGGTGAAGGCTTCAAAGGTCTGGTCTGGATAAGTGACTTTGATCAGGTGGCCGGTGGTGTCGTAGTCGTACTTGACGCTGCGGCCAATATTGTCTGTGGCGAGGGTGATGCGGTTATAGCCGTCATAAGTGAACTGGATGTAGCGGGCACTGGGGCTGGTGATTTTTGTGAGGTTGCCGTTGGTGTCCCGTGTCATGGTCAGGGTATTGTTGTGACGATCACGTATGGAACTCAAGGCACCTTTACGGGCGGAGTTGGAGTTCATCGCTTCTGGGAATTGCAGGACAGTGCCATCTTTCATGGTCATGATCCAACTCCAGAGCGGTGTATTCCAGCGTACGGTGGCTCCGTAAAATGCAGTGTTGCTGCCAGTATGTTGATACACAGCACTCTGATAATCAGTACCAGGAGTAATGCGCGGGAAATGCAGACTGCTGCCGTCTGGCAGAATCAGATCTTGATAAGACCAGACTGTGCTATTACCCACTAAAAAAATGTCGTAGGACAAATTGGTACCGACACCAAAAGCACGTGAGTCTGGATCACGCTGGCGGTAACTGCGGGCGACACTTAAAGGAGCGATGTCGTTGACCTGCAAGTCAGTACTTTCATTGAGGAACAGACCAGTAAATACATCAACCGGGTCACCGCAACGGCAACCACCAACGGTGGGGCCTTCGGCAGGTGCAGTGGTTGGCTTGGCGACCATGGCACCAGTAAATTCATAAATTGCGACGCCTGCGTCCGGAATGATTTGTTTTGCGTCAGCACTGACGCTACCGTGACCATACACATACCAACCCTTGCCGCGCGCATCATAGTTCCAGAATTCCATGCGTGTGCCGGGTTCGGCACCGCCAAAGTTCGGGTAAATCAGTCTTGCACCGGGCTGGTCTTTGCCATTGATACTGCTGAGTATGGCACCACCGGGCTGGATGGTGAAATACACGGGCACGCCCAGACTCGGGAGAGGGAAAGGTGGGTGATCAACAGGGATGGCGGTGATATTAAGTTCTGTAACGATCTTGCCGTTGCGGTCGCGGATAACCGTGCCCGCCGGGATGCGCAGCTCCAGACCGGGTATGCGCGGTGAAGAGACAACGGTTTCTTGTTTGGTTGGCGAGGCGACGCTGATGTTGCCTGCGGGGTCAAGTGCGCTGCTCCAGATAGGATACGTGAGTGCAGTTGTTTTACCAGCAGCAAGAGTGACACGGGTCTGGTAAAAGCCATATTGCGTTCCTGACTTTTGTACGGTCTGACCATCAATATCAAGCACCTGTTGGCCTGCCTGGAGATTACTCAGCAAGAAACGGCCGGTAATATCAGTCTTTGTACTTTGCTGACCAACGCTGATAGTGACATTGGCAAGGCCACGGCCATTCAGTGCCAGCACCTGACCTGCAAGTGCGGTTTCACCTTTGGCTGCCTGCAAAGCTGGCAATGCCTGTAAGGGGCTGTCGCCACGGCGTGCGCGCCAGTCGCCTTTAAAGTGACGTGCATCGGGGTGCCAGGCTTCTGGCTGATTGCTGCTGTTTGCTAATGCAAGGGCATTTTTTTCGATTGTGCTCAGGGTGGTAGCAGAGGTATTTGCTGCTGTGCTGGCTGCTGCCTCAGGCGCTGGATTTGCTTGTACAGGGATACTGGTTGCCAAGCCCTTACTTGCCAGAGTTTGCGCAGTAGCGTTTTGTATTGCAGGATTATTACCAGCGATTGCAAGAACGTTGCCGTTACCCGAACTGACTTGCACTTTGTCGAATTGCGCAGTTTCAAAGCCAACGGCACTGAATGGCAATGCCTGTTCAGCGTGATCAAGTGCGCCTTTGACGAATAATGTGTACCTGCTGGCTGGCAACAGGTCTTGCTGTGGCGTGACAAATAAAAGTACGCCGTATTCAGCAGCAACAACTTTGACGGGTACAACACCATGCGGCCCCATGAGGGTGACACTGTCACTATTAAGGCTGCTGACTTGCATGCGCTGGGCAAAACGTATGACCAGGCTTTGGTCTACTGGCACAGCCTGTGCATCTGGCGCAGGCTGGCTGTCTTTAATGGCAGGTGCAGCCGTGCTTTGCAAGGCACTGGCAATTTGTTGAACGCGTTCTTTTTGTATCAGGGTGAAACGCTGGCTTTGCTGGTCAAACAATTCACCGTTGCTGACTGGCTGCAAACTGCTATCCAGGCCATTGGATAATAATAGCTGAGCACTTGGCAATAAAGTGGCGACATGATCGCGCCTGGCGGTATCAAGTTTGACGTTGAAACGCTCCAGGTTTTGATTGCGGGGATTATAAAGTTCGGCCTCATAGAGCAGGCGCTGGCGGCTGTCGGCACCACCGGCAATGAGCAGTTTGCCATCGGCCATTAAAGTCGTGGTGTGCCCGCTACGGGCGATCAGCCCAGGATTAATAACGTCGCTGAACTTGTCGCTGTCGGGATCATATTGTTCAAGACTGGTGACGACATTGCCGCTGGCATCTACCCCGCCTATGATCAATACTTTACCGTTGGGTAGCAGGGTCGCTGTGTGATGGCTGCGAGCCTGCTTCAACTTGCTGGCGAGTGAACTGCGTTTGCCGGTTTTAGTATCTTCAATGATCACTGCATTGTCTGCACCGCCCAGCAATAACCAGCGACCATCTGTCAGTTGTGTCGCTGATTGTCCCGGCAACCGGGCTGGCTGGGGTGCGAGTTGCTGTATCAGTGCTTGTGATTTTTCTTGTGTTGTGCTGAGATTGTCAGCACTCGCTGTTGACATGGACAACAAGAACAAAGCAAATATGCTTAAGCCCCATTGCAGCAGCCTTGCCAGGTAATCATCTGTCGTAGCGCGAACGCTGGAAAATGTAGGTGCTTGAATTGCCACGGTGCGGCTTCCTTTATGCATGCAATTTTTATCTTTGGGCATTGCCCTGAATATTGAGCTGGGTTTGGTCGGTGTCATGTTATTTAAGCTGCAGACTGACGCTGCCCGTACTCAAGCCCAAGGGATCAATCAAAACAGTGTAGTTACCAGTCTCAGGCAGATTATTTAAAGCGAAATTTGCGCTCGCACCGCTAAGTGCATACGATGTCCAGTCGGTGCCGCTATTGCTGGGTTTGTAAATCCAGATTGTCTTGCTGCTGGTAATGGGCATGGTATTGCCGGTAATCGCAAGACTAAAACTTTGACCAGCAGTTGCGTTGAAAGTGAAGCGACCGTTTTGTCCAACGCGGTTAGTGGTCAGGGTCAACGCTGTTGCGTTTTGCACCAATGTACCTGCATCGATATCTTTGGACAGCAAGGCATTAAAGCTGACGCCATAAGTTGAACTTTGCACGAAGCGCAACACGTAGGTTCCACCAGCGGAAAACCATTGTGGATTATAAAAATCACAGCTGCTGTCGACAGTAAATGTGCAGTTATAAATTGCCGTACCATCGGCTTTTTGTAGATAAACAGTGAGATTCTTGGTGCCTGAACCTGTGCCTGTGAAATTCAAACCAGTCAAACCAAAACCATAGGCTTTGCCTGCTTCTGCAGTAAAGGTATAACGGCCGTATTGCCCCATGGGCAGACTCACGACGGTAGTACCTTCAACTGCCAAAGTGCCAGCGACATCTGATTGTAATTGCAGGTTGATACTGCCTTTGTCGAGACCCAAAGGATCTATCAAGATAGTGTAAGTACCGGTTTCTGGGAGATTATTCAAATTGAACACGGCAAGCGTGCCACCTATGGAATAAGATGCCCATTCGGAACCACCACTGCTGGGTTTATAAATCCAAACGGTCTTACTGCTGGTGATGGGCATAGTGTTGCCTGTAATCGCCAAATTGAAGCTTTGCCCGGCAGTTGCATTGAAGGTGAAGCGTCCATTCTGCCCAGGGAATATCGTGGTCAGATTGAGAGGCGCAGCACCAGGGAGAAGATTTCCTACTTCAATGTCCCGGGACAGCAATGCATTGAAACTAACAGCGTATGATGAACTTTGTACGAAGCGTACAACATACGTATCACCTGCCACAAACCAATTTGGATTATAAAAATCACAGCTACTATCAGCAGTAAATGTGCAGTTGTAAATAGCCGTTCCATCCGCCTTTTCCAGATATACCGTGACATTTTTTGCGCTTGAACTGGTGCCTGTGAAATTCAAGCCAGTCAAACCAAGGCCATAGGCCCTTCCTGCTTCAGCGATAAAGGTATAGCGGCCATATTGCCCCATGGGTAAATTCACGGCAGTAGTAGTATCTATTGCTAACGTTCCTTTAGCGTCAGATTGCAACTGGAGGTTGATACTGCCTTTGTCGAGACCCAAAGGGTCTATCAAGATAGTATAAGTACCCGTTTCTGGAAGATTGTTCAGATTGAACACCGCAGTTGTGCTACCTAAGGAATAAGATGTCCATTCAGAACCGCCACTGCTGGGTTTATAAATCCAGACAGTCTTGCTGCTGGTGATTGGCATGGTGTTACCTGTAATCACGAGGTTGAAACTTTGGCCAGCCGTGGCATTGAAAGTGAAACGCCCATTCTGCCCGGGCAAAGTCGTAGTCAGGTTTAATGGTGCGGCACCTGATACTAGATTCCCTGCTGCGATATCTTTTGTGAGGACTGCATTAAAACTGACTGCATAAGGTGTACTCTGCACAAAACGGATCACGTAGGTGCCTCCGGCTGCAAACCATAGAGGATTATAAAAATCACAGCTACTGTCTACAGTGAAACTGCAGTTGTAGATAGCTGTACCGTCTGTCTTTTCCAGGTAGACCTTGAGGTTCTTGGAATTTGGACTGGTGCCTGTAAATGCAAGGTTCGTTATTCCAAGACCATAAGCTTTACCTGCTTCGGCAGTAAAAGTGTAGCGGCCATTCTGACCCATGGGTAAATTGATGTTGGTTGAACCATCGACAGCCAAGGCACCCGCAGCATCCGTTTGCAATTGCAAGTTGATACTGCCCTTGTCAAGACCTGGAGGGCTCACCAGAATACTGTAAGTACCGGTTTCTGGAACCTTATTGAAGGCTATGAATGCAGTAGCACCACTTAATGAATAGGATGCCCACTCTGACACACCATCGCTTGGTGCATAAATCCAGATGGAATTACTATTACTTATTGGCAGAGTATTGCCACTGACCAGCAGGTTAATATTTTGCCCTGCAGTTGCATTAAAGGTAAAGCGACCGTTCTGGCCAGCCAATGCTATGGTCAAATTCAGCGGAGCAGCAGTTGGCACAAGATTTCCGGCCTCAATATCTTTTGACAACAAGGCTTTGAAGCTGGCTACATAGGTAGAGCTTGGAACAAAACGTAAAATATAAGTGCCTGCTATAGCGAACCATTGCGGCCCATAAAAATCACAACTGTTATTGACAGAGAAGCTGCAGTTATACAAGGCTTTGCCGTCTGCGTTTTCCAGATAGACGGTAATATTTTTTGTGCCTGAGCCGGTACCAGTAAATGACAAGTCAGCCAAACTGAATCCAAATGTCTTGCCTGCCTCTGCTGTAAAAGTAAAACGTTGCATTTGACCTGCCGAAACACTAAGGGGTAAGGCGGTTTCTGTGTTTATGGCAGCAGCAGACATCAGAGCCAGGTTCAATTCGCCTTTGTCACTTGAACCGGGTGTAAGCAATATTGTGTATGTTCCGCTGATAGGTAATTTCGGCAATTCGAAATTGCCTGTATTTAAGATACTGCCAGTGACAAGAAGACTGCCGTCTGGCGTGTACACCGCGACATTTACGTTGGCAGCAAATGTTCCGGCTGTCGATAACAAAGACAGGTATTGCTGCCCTACACCCTCAAACAGAAGCACGATTTTCTTACCAGCTGTGCTTGTCGATACTTTCGTAGCAGGCGTATTGACTAACAACCGCCCCGCATACCCTATATCCGCCGAACTCACACCAGCTGGCAAACCATAGAAATCACTGGAGCTGATAGCCTGCCCGTAAGGCGTAGAGATGGAAATTTTCCCCGATACTGGCGACGCTGGTGGCGAGGTCAGCAGGCTGCTGCTTGTGGCAGAAGACACTGCGGCAAAGCTATTGCCAAAGCTGACTTTGTTGTCGGTTTTATTCAATTGATAGTTGCTGCCACTGACAGTCACCACCGTGCCATTACTACCCATAGTAGGAGTGAAGCCAGTGATAGTGGGAGCTGCAGCGACACCAACCACAAAATCTGCACTGCTGGTGGCCAGGCCATTGGCGTTGCTGATCGTGATCTTGCCTGTCGCGACATCTGCTGGCGCGTTTGCTGTCAGGCTGTTTGCTGTGGCGGCTGTCACCGTTGCGGGCTTGCCATTGAATTTGACGATGTTGTTTGCGGCTATGGCATCAAAACCGCTGCCAAAGATGGTGACCGTTGTGCCAGCACTACCACTAGAGGGAGAAAATTCGGCAATGGCAAGTGCCGTAGTGGCGTTCTTTTGTATGTTCTGGATATTGCCAACGGCATCATAAGTGTATTGCACACTGTTGCCATCAGCCGCTACCACGCTGACCAAACGGCCAAGTTTGTCATACACATATTGGACTTCAGCAGCCAACGCAGGTGATGCGAGATGACTACCCAGGCAAAATACCAGCAACAGTAAGGCCCGCTGGGGCCGCGCTGTAAAAAGCTGGATGACCATGCTCCATGCTGCCAACACAATTGCCAACAAGTGTAAAAGGCCATGTTTCAGGCAAAACCGGTGCTGCATTGTCATCCCTTTGCGTTCATCCATTGTCAGCATCGGGGCTGAAGTCCGTAAAGATACGGACGAACAATAGTTAATTTATATTTAAGTCATGCATTCAGCACAACTATAATGCAAAGAGAGCAAGCTCACTTATTTATTTTTTACTTTTATTGTCTTAAAAATCAAGACTTCTGATGAAAAATATGGCAGTAATTTAATATCCCCACTCACGGCTGCCAACACTACATCATTTGGACATTGGGGCTGATGAAAGATGCTTGGGCAAAGGTGCACTGGTCAGGGATTTTAAAAATTCAACCAGGTCTGCTTTTTCCAAAGGGGTGAGTATCAGCGGCTTTTGTGATTCGGCACTGCGGTAATAAATCTCCATTTCAACTGCGGCTTCCAGCGTGGCGACGCTGCCGTCGTGCATATAGGGTGCGGTCAGCGCGACGTTGCGCAGACTGGGTGTGCGGAATTTGGCGATGTCTGCGGGTTTGAGTGTGACTGCAAAACGGCCCAGTTCTGCGATGTCTTCATCGCTGAGTACTGCCTGGTCCAGGCTGATTTTTTGTTCTTGCGCGCGCACCAGGCGTTGTGTCAGTTCAGGTAGGCGGGCTTCAATCTTTTTAAAGCCTACGCCCAGGCCATGGAACTGGTTGTCGGCGAACAAGGCATGCGTCTTTTCTATCTTGTGGCAGTTGATGCATAGAGCACTGCCCATGAAAAGTTGCAGGCCGCGTTGTGCAGCGGGGCTGATGCTGGATTTGTCTTGCTGAAAGTAATAGCGGTCAAACGGGCTGTCACCTGCTACCAGGGTGCGCTCGAAACTTGCCAGCGCACTGGCGACTTGTTCGAGCCTTATTGCGGCTGGCTTGATGTTATAGGCTTGCTGTATCAATGCGCGGTAAGCTGGAGCTTTGCTTAAACCCGCGAGGATGGCTTGCTGGTCTTGCAGGCCATGTTCACGCGGGTTTAAAAATGGATCAATGGCCTGGGATTCAAGCGTGCTGCGGCGGCCATCCCAGAACTGGCTTTGATTAAAGGCTGCATTGATGAGGCTGGGGGTGTTGCGGGTGCCAATTTGTCCCTTGATACCTTCTGCCAGTTTTTTACCATCGCTAAAAGCCAGTTGCGGCTGATGGCAAGTGGCACAACTTATGGTGCCGTCACGGCTCAGGTTTTTATCAAAAAAGATCTGCTGGCCCAGTTTGCTTTTGGCGACATCTGCTGCTTGTGCCATGTTTGGCAAACCCGTCAATGCCTGTTGATTGCGGTCTTCAGAAACCGCCAGGCGGCAAGTGGCTGACAACATCAACAGACATAGTAGTGCTCGCATTTTGTTAGGCATACAACCTGAGCTTTGATAGAAAAATGAACATTGTACTATCGTCGGTTCAGCTAATCTGGTGTAGTGTCAAAGACCACCCCGCTCTTTTTGCCAGATTTCTTGAGTAGGACTTACGCAAAATTGTCCCAGCAAGGCGTCAGCGACGAAGACAGTACTTTAGTACGGCTAGGAGCTGCAACGCAGCTGGGGCAGTTTTGCGTAAGTCCTACTGATAACGACAAAAAAACCACGCTACGGTTAGCCACAATGTTATCTGGCACGTTTCTTGATATGCTGTAATGGAACCGTAACCAAGAGACTAGAACATGGCCAAGTTTTTCAATGAAATGCACGCCTATGATGCCGCTGTATCGGGTGGCGCGGGCGGAGAATTGACGCGGGAACATTACCGTGAGTTTTGCAACTGGCTGGCGCAGCAACCGGCCGAGCGATTGAAACGCAAGCGGGCCGAGGCGGACTTGAGCTTTCGGCGTGTGGGTATTACTTTTGCCGTGTATGGTGATGATGCGGGTACGGAGAGGCTGATCCCGTTTGACATCATCCCGCGCATCATTCATGCGGGTGAATGGGCGCAGTTGCAAAAGGGCCTGGCACAGCGGGTGCAGGCGCTGAACATGTTCATTCACGATATTTATCACGCCCAGAATATCATCAAGGCGGGCATTATCCCGGCTGAACAAATCTATAAAAACGCTCAATATCGCCCTGAAATGCAGGGTATTTCGGTCGCTTCTGACATTTATGCCCATATTGCAGGTGTGGATATTGTGCGGGCTGGCGAGGGTGAGTTCTATGTACTTGAAGATAACTTGCGTGTGCCGTCCGGCGTGTCTTACATGCTGGAAGACCGCAAGATGATGATGCGGCTTTTTCCTGAGCTGTTTGCGCGTAACAAGATTGCACCGGTTGATCATTACCCTGACATGTTGCTGGATAACCTGCGCTCAGTCGCTCCTATGGGCGTGGATAACCCTACCGTGGTGGTTATGACGCCGGGCATGTATAACTCTGCCTATTTTGAACATGCCTTCCTGGCCCAGCAAATGGGTGTGGAACTGGTAGAAGGCCAGGATTTATTCGTGAATGACAATGCGGTCTTCATGCGCACCACGCGTGGGCCCAAACGTGTTGATGTGATTTACCGCCGTATTGATGATGACTTTCTTGATCCGCTGGCTTTCCGGCCTGACTCTTCTCTGGGTGTGCCTGGCTTGTTGTCGGTGTATCGCGCTGGCCGTGTGACGCTGGCGAACGCAATAGGCACGGGCGTCGCAGATGATAAATCGATCTATCCGTTTGTACCGGACATGATCAAGTTTTATCTGACTGAAGAACCGATTTTGAACAACGTGCCAACTTACCAGTGCCGCAAGCCCGAAGACTTGTCTTATACCCTGGCGAATTTGGGTGAACTGGTGGTCAAGGAAGTGCACGGTGCGGGTGGTTACGGCATGCTGGTAGGCCCGGCTTCGACCAAGGCGCAGATAGAAGACTTCCGCCAGCGTTTGCTGGCCAAGCCTGATGGTTATATCGCCCAGCCTACGCTGGCATTGTCGGCCTGCCCTACCTTTGTTGAGAGCGGCATTGCCCCGCGCCATATTGATTTGCGTCCTTTTGTGTTGTCTGGCAAAACTATCTCGATGGTGCCTGGTGGCCTGACGCGGGTGGCCTTGCAGGAGGGTTCGCTGGTCGTCAACTCATCGCAAGGCGGTGGGACCAAAGATACCTGGATACTTGAAAATTAAATCAGTAGGACTAACGCAAAACCGCCCCAGCTGCGTTGCAGCGCCTAGCCGTACTAAAGTACTGTCTTCGTCGCTACGGTGTAGTTGGGGTTTCGGACAATGTGTTGTCCGCCAACGTAACGAACATCCCTTACAAGGGATGTTTCCTAAAGCGATAGCCTTGCTGGGACAATTTTGCGCTAGTCCTAGAAAAAATTTAAGTTGGGAGAAAATATATGCTGAGCCGTACCGCTGATCATTTGTTCTGGATGGCGCGCTATACCGAGCGTGCTGAAAATACCGCCCGTATGCTGGATGTAAATATCCAGACTTCGATGTTGCCGCAGTCAGCCGAAGATGCTGAGCGTGGCTGGCGTGCCATGCTGGGTATCTCTGAACTGCAGTCTGCCTTTGACCATCAATATGGTTTGCTGACGAAAAAAGATGTGCTGGACTTCATGGTCAGGGACCCGATGAACCCGTCCTCTATCGCATCCTGCCTGAAAGAAGCGCGTGAAAATGCCCGTGCCGTGCGCGGTACGCTGACGACTGAGGTGTGGGAAACCCAGAATGCCACCTGGCTGGACATGCAGGAAAACTTGTCAGACACGATACTGGAAAACGACCCCAGCCAGTTCTTTGAATGGGTCAAGTACCGCTCGCATTTGTCGCGCGGCGTGACGCTGGGCACCATGCTCAAGGATGAAGCGGTGCATTTTATTCGCCTCGGTACTTTCATAGAACGCGCCGACAATACCGCACGCATACTGGATGTGAAGTTCCATGGTGCCAAGGAAAGCAGCCGTGGCAATGATAATTTGCAAAGAGATTTTTACTACTGGGCAGCGCTGCTGCGCTCAGTATCCGGCTTTGAGATTTACCGCAAGGTCTATCGCGATGTCATCACGCCAGAACGGGTGGCAGAATTGCTGATGCTGCGTGGTGACATGCCACGTTCTCTGCTGGCCTGCATGGATGAAGTAGTCGGCAACCTGAAGGAAGTGCGCAATGATGTCTCAGCCGATACCGAGCGTTTTGCTGGTAAGCTGCATGCAGAATTGCAATTTGCCCGCATCGAAGAGATATTGGCAGAAGGTTTGCATGACAACCTGACGCGTTTCCTGGAAAACATTTTTGATCTGGGTAACCGTGTCAGCCGCGACTTCCTGGTGCCGCTGGCGGCCTGAGAAAATACAATATCATGCAACTTTTTATACGTCACCAGACTATTTACAAGTATTCAGCACCGCTGACTTACACCATACAGCAGTTGCGCCTGACGCCGCGTGCCGAGCAGCATCAACATGCCATCTCCTGGCAAATCAAGACTGCCGGGCAACGCCATGCGTATATCGACGCTTATGGCAATCCCTCGCATACGCTGACCATCACTGGCCAGCATCATGAGGTTGCCATTATCGCCGAGGGCGTGGTCGAGCTGGCAACGCCTTATCAAGGGCGCATCACTGATCCAGATACATTTTCACCACTGGTATTTACCGTACCGACCAGGTTGACTGAGCCGGTACCGGCGATAGTGGACTTTGCACGCAGTCATTTACCGGACAGCGGCAAGACCACGACGGCTGCACTATTAAATCTGGCAACGCACATCCGTGGTGCGGTGGAGTATCAGTCTGGTGCAACCATAGTCACGACCAGTGCCAGCGATGCCCTGCAACTAGGTCGTGGTGTCTGCCAGGACCATGCCCATATCATGCTGGCTTGCTGTCATGCACGTGGCATCCCGGCACGTTATGTTTCTGGTTATATCGACCCTGAATCTACAGGCCATGCCGACAGCCACGCCTGGGTCGATGCCTGGGTAGAAGATAGCGACTATAGCGGCTGGGTCAGTGTTGATGCCACTCATGCTGCCTTGATGACCGATGCCTATTGCCGTTTGGCTATCGGACGTGATTATGATTCTGCTGCACCTGTGCGCGGTGTGCGCCGTGGTGGCGGACTTGAAACCCTGAGCGTGACGGTGCAGGTGACGCCCCGATAGCGTCACAATAACGTCCCCATAAGGTCTCAATAAGGTCCCAATTGACGCGTGCGTCAATTGTTACAGGCATTGCATACAAATGTGACAAGCGTATTTCAATGCCCTGCTTTGGGGTAGAATTCAAGTTTCGACAGATCAAGAATCGGTACTATGACTTACTGTGTTGGCATGCGCCTTGACGCCGGGCTGGTGTTTCTCTCCGACTCACGCACCAATGCGGGCGTGGATCAGGTGGGCACCTTCCGTAAGATGTCGGTGTTTGAAAATCCTGGTGATCGCACCATGGTCTTGATGACTGCGGGTAATTTGTCGATTTCACAATCAATCCGGCAGTTAGTATCTGATCATGTTGATGCCAATGGCAAGAGCATCTGGACTGCACCAAATATGTATGAAGCCGCACGCATACTTGGTGAAGCCGTACGCACTGTGCATCACCGCGATGCCAAATCGCTGTCAGAGTTTGGCATAGACTTTAATGTCAGCCTGATTTTTGGGGGCCAGATCAAGGGTGAGCGTTGCCGCCTTTTCCAGATTTATTCTGCTGGTAACTTCATCGAATCTCACAATGAAAGTACCTATTTCCAGATAGGTGAAGCCAAGTATGGCAAACCCATTTTAGACCGCGTCGTGACACCGGCCACGCCACTTGATGAAGCTGCCAAATGCGCGCTGATATCAATGGATTCTACCTTGCGCTCAAATGTGTCGGTGGGTCTGCCACTGGATTTGCTGGTGTATGCAGACAATGAGTTGGCGGTTACCCACTTCGTCACTATCGATGAGAAAAATCAGTACTTCCAGATGATACGCAATACCTGGGGTCTGCAATTGAAGTCTGTCTTTGAAAGCATCGCTGACCCGGTCTGGAACGCCAGCCCCGAGATACAGGGCAATGTCCTGTCAGCCACCAATATGCACAGCAAACCCGTGCGCGTAGCAGTGCCACCAGAATTGCGGGATATGAACACGACTACACCATCACCTTTGCAGTCTTTGGCGCAACAGCCGAATAATACCAAGCAGGCGTAAGTATTATTGCCTTGCAGGCAGGCTAGCGCTTACTAGGGTTCGTACCTGACGGCATTGATGAGAATCGTGACGCCCAAGTAAGTACCGATGGGAAAACCCAAAAGTAATGGACAAGCCAAAGCCATAGATGCGCTGCGACTCCATGTCTTGTCTTGCTCAACCGCAGCACTCAATTTAAAGTGAGCAAAAGATAAAGTCGCAGTAAGGATAAATAGCGCAATATGTGGAATTGACTGACCACCAGTTGCGAATATGCCAAGCGCAAAAAAATTGTTCCCAAGCCGTACATATAGCAACTATACCGATGCATGTCTTCAAGTTTGCGTTTCGGTCCAGGTCCGTCCCATGATGATGCCATATTTCTCTCCCCAATCAATATTACTGCATGCCTGAAACTGAAGGCTCAGTTGCATGGCCTTTTTGTGTTTTTATTCGAATGAATCCCTAACGACAATAGGTACTCACATCCCGCTGAGCAATCGCCTTGTCATTGGCATCAATCTTGATCCGGTTGCCGTGTACCAGATCACCGTTCAGTATGCCCTTGGCCATGGCGCAGCGTGATTCATTGGTTTCAGGCTGATTGCCTGGTACAAAGGGAGAAGGTCCTTTAGATTTATCGACTGGTTCTTTGGCTTGCTTTGCCTGTTTTTCCATCTGGCGCTTGCGGAAGTCGATTTCCTGGTCTTGCCAGCTTTGCGCTGTAGATGGTTTTCCTTCGCCAGTTGTGACCTTTACTTCTTCCACTTTGGCCTTGCCAGCATCATCTTTTTTTTCGGAATAATGCACTTTGCCGTTTGCATCGACCCATTTATAGATCTCGGCATGAGCCGACGTTGCGCATACCAGACTAAGGCAAGCCGCGAACAAGACTGGTTTAAAGGTAGTTTGCTTCATTTTTTACATTTCTAATCGATGGAGAACAATATCAGCGCTTGCGGTCCGACACAAATCACAGGTTTTACCAGGAATTGCAAACTCAGTTTGCGCATTCCTCGCCTCACTGCTGTTGGTCAATTTTAATCTCACTCAATCTCATTGAGCCTCGCTCAAGCTCACTTTTTTAGTCTTAGTTTTTCGCCATGCGCAATCGGCGGCATGATCACTCACCATTCCTATGGCTTGCATATAGGCATAGATGATGGTCGAGCCAACAAACTTGAAGCCACGCTTGAGCAAGTCTTTGGAGATGCGGTCAGACAACTCTGTCGTGATAATGCGCTCGCCGCTGTTGATGATGGGCTTGCCATTCACATGGGCCCACAGATAGGCATCCAGGCTGCCTTGCTCTTCGCACAGGCGCAGATAGGCTTTGGCGTTGGTGATGGCAGCGGCGACCTTTAACTTGTTTCTGACGATGCCGGCATTGGCCAGCAGGGCAGCGACTTTTTCGTCATCATAAGCGGCGATTTTTTTGGCATCCCAACCATCAAAAGCCAGGCGATAATTTTCGCGCTTGTTGAGTATGGTTTCCCAACTGAGACCAGCTTGTGCGCCTTCAAGATTAAGCATTTCAAACAGGCGCACTTCATCATGACAGGGCACACCCCATTCATGATCGTGGTAATGCAGGTACAGGGGGTTAGAGGGGTTAGCCCAATTACAGCGTGTTTTCATACGTAAAAAACCATGTGGAGTAATATATCATGTGGGAAAAGCATACTTTTAACAAAATCTTTCAATTCGAATTGACATTCTACTCATTTCTTTTAGAATCGTCGTTCGTCATCAGATAGTGGAACCACCATGTTGCGTTTTAAGCAAAGCAGTAAAAATCTGTTCGCCTTATCTGCAGTGAGCCTGATCCTCACTGCCTGTGGTGGCAGCAGTAACCAGGATGCCAAACAGGCAGCCGTCTCACCAGCGCCAGCACCAGCCATACAGGCAGCAACTGCCGCCGATGTCATGAGCTTCACAGGCAAGCGTCAGAATTATATGATCTCACGGCTGGGGTCCACTTATGTGATTGTCGATATGGTGGGCGGAGCTGCCCCTATCAGCGCTCCTCTTACAACGAATGTCCTGCAATTCAGCGATTTTCGCGTCAATCTGCGCATTGGTGACAAGGCTGCGGCACTTTCTGTCACCAGCCTGAATAATCTGATTGATCTGTATGTGGCATTCTTCAACCGCGTGCCTGATGCTGATGGCCTGTCTTACTGGATAGACCAGGTACAGGCTGGCATGAATGAATCGCAAATTGCCGAGAGTTTTTATCTCGTCGCCCTGCAATCACCTGCCTTGACTGGTTACTCCAGCGGCATGAGCAATGATGATTTTATCCGCATCATTTATAAAAATGTGCTGGGCCGCACTGGCAGTACGGCACCGACAGCGGCCGAGATCAATTACTGGTCCAGCCAGTTAAAAAGTGGCACGCCCAAGGGCAGCATGGTCAGGGCCATCCTGGTATCGGCCCGTGAATATGCCAATGATGCTACCTGGGGTTGGGTCACAACTCTGTTGAATAACAAACTTGATATAGCCAATTATTTTGCTGTGCAACAAGGCCTGAGTTATCTGACGCTGGATGACAATATCACCAAGACCATGGCGATTGCTGCTGCAGTCACCAGCACATCAACCACCGCTGCGCGTGATCTGATCGGTGTCAGCGGTAACCCGATTAACTCCTCGCTCATCACCCCAGGCACGACAGGCATCTATGGTTCGCCTGATCAACTGGCCAATATATGCACCCCTACCGGTGAAAAGGCCTGGGTACGTGCCCATCTGGACGATGTGTATCTTTGGTACCGCGATATTGTCAATGTACCGGCAACAAACTACAGCACACCTGCCAGTTATTTCGATGCGCTGATCGTCAAGTCCAAGGACAGGTTCAGCTTCACTGATGCGCAGGGCAGCATAGATGATTACTTCCAGTCTGGTGAAGATGTCAGTTATGGCTATAGCCTGGTACGTGAAGGCAGCAAGATACGTGTACGTTACGTGCAACCTGGGTCACCTGCTGACATTGCGCAGTTGAAGCGTGGCACCACACTGGTGAGTGTTGACAATACTGATCTCGGTGGTTCCCTTAGCGATGTCCAGTACGATGCCCTGTTCCCGCCAAAAGCTGAGACACACAGCTTCAGGGTGCAGGACACCAATGCCAGCACCAGCCGCAACGTCAGCATGACATCCACTACAGTGACGACTGCGCCAGTCTTGCAAGACCAGATACTGAATGTGAATGGTAAAAAGATCGGTTACATGGTCTTCACTGACCATATTCGCACAGCAGAATCACCACTGGTTACATCCATGCGCAAGTTCCAGACCGCGCGTATTGATGACCTGGTACTGGATCTGCGCTATAACGGCGGCGGTTATCTGTATATTGCCAATGAATTGGCAGCCATGATCGCCGGTACCAAGGTCGTCAACAAAGTCTTTGAACAATTGCAGTTCAATGACAAGCATACCGACCTGACGGCAGACAATATCTCTTACTTCTATGATACGGATACCAGCAACCGCTTCTTGCCACAGTTAAACCTGCCACGAGTGTTCATCCTGACTGGCAGTGGTACCTGCTCAGCCAGTGAATCCATCATCAATGGCCTGAAGCCTTTCATGCAAGTCATCCTGGTTGGCGACACCACCTGTGGCAAGCCATATGGTTTCGTACAAACCAATAACTGCAAGACGGCGTACTTTGCAATTCAGTTTGCCGGTGTCAATGCTGCAGGCCAGGGAGACTTTACCAATGGCTTCTCACCCTTGTGCAGAGTATCTGATGACTTGAATCATGAGCTGGGCAATCAAAGCGAATCACGCCTGTCTGCTGCACTGACCTATGCCAACACAGGTTCCTGCCCAGCCGCAGGCTTCAGCCCTGCGCCACCACCGCTGGACGGCTCACCAATACGCGACAAGAGCATGCAGCCATGGCGGAATATCAAGTTGCTCAAATCGGCGAATATGCAAGCCAGGTAAGCAAATGAAGTAAACGAAGTGAACAACAAAAAAGCGCACATTGTGCGCTTTTTTGTTGTCTGCTGTGTTGTCTGTTGAATCAAGAAAAACTTTGATCAGTCACCTGATCTGCCAGTTTCAATGCATCACCACCCTGCGCATCTTTTGAGAGATATACGCCAGACTGACCAGGCTCATCAAAGCACATACCAGGAAGGCAATGCCAACTGCCACCACGCTCAGGGTTTCGCCTTTCAACACCTGGTTCATCATCTGGTTTTGTGACAACACTGGCACCCACTGGAACCAGGCAGGTTCGCGGCCTGGGAAAATAATAGGTACCAGCGATACAAAGGGTATGAACATGGTCACCATCTGGTTGCGTACCTGGGCTTCCTTATAGCTTTTGCAGTCCAGTGAAATGGCAATCTGTATCGCCGCCACGCTGGCAGCCAGTGGCAGCAAGACCAGCAAGAAACCCATGGCATCCTTGAAGTTGAACTGGAATTCAGCGCGCAGGGTTTCATTATGGATCAGCCATTGCGAGGGGAAGAAGCTGAAGATGGTCAGCACCACCACCCCCATGCCAACAATGGCGACTGCACCCCATTTGCCGATAGTCAGTTGCCAACCGCTGACTGGGTTCATCATCAGCGGTTCCAGCGAGCCACGCTCACGTTCACCTGCCGTAGTATCAATGGCGGCATACATGCCACCAAGGACGATGGCCATCAAGACCATCATCGGCAACATGGTGGTGATGGTGGCTTTGCGTTCTTCCGGTTTTTTGATATGACGCTCGCGTATGTCGAGGCGCTGCAATAATTCCAGCGACACGCCACGCATGGCCAGCCCCAGTGTAGCCAGCTCCTGCGAATAGCCATCCAGCAAACGGCGCAGGGGGCGCACACCAAATTCTGCCTGGCGGTTAGAAGTATCAAAGGCAATTTCCAAAGTGCCTTTGCCACCTGACGCAAGTTTTTCATCAAAGTCATCCGGGATCAGCAAGACAGGCTGATCAAGTTCCTTGCTTTGCGATTTGGCGGCGTAATCATCGGGCGCGGTCTTGATTTGATAACCCTGACGCAGGATGAAATTTTCCAGACCACGGGCATGCTCTATGCCTTTGACGAGGACGGTACGTTTTTCTTCCTGCGACTCAACCTGGGTCAGCACTACCGAGAAAATCAAGAGCATCAGCGGCACGCCCAGCAATGAACTGATCAGGGCCACCATCAGGGTGCGGCGGTCACGCAAGGCATCACGCAATTCCTTGCGCAGGATAGCTAGAGTCGCTTTCATCAGTTCACTCCTGTCAGGGATTTTTGTGGATGCAGGAATGCCAATTTGACGAAGGCATCTTCAAAATTATCTTCACCGGATTGCGCCAGCAATTCTTCTACCGTGCCATGCGCCACGTCCTTGCCCTGGGCAACGATGACAACCTGGTCGCACAGGCGCTCCACCTCTTGCATGATGTGGGTAGAGAAAATGATGCACTTGCCACCGCCTTCTGGCGAGCGCAAGAAGCGCAAGAATTCCCTCAATGCGCGGGTAGCCACTACGTCCAGACCATTGGTGGGTTCATCAAGGATGATGTTTTTTGGATCATGCACCAGCGCCCTGGCCAGCGCAGTTTTCATGCGTTCACCCTGGCTGAAGCCATCGGTGCGACGATCGAGCAATTTGTCCATATCCAGCCATTTTGATAATTGCTGGGTACGCTGTTCTGCATGCTCAGTATCCATGCCATGCAACAAGCCATAGTAATGAATATTTTCCCGCGCAGTCAGGCGCGGGTAGAGGCCGCGGGCATCTGACAAGACACCCATGTGTGACTGGGTGGATGAAGTACCGGCCTTGACGGCTGTGCCGTCAACCATGATCTGGCCTTCATCTGATTGCAACAGTGCAGCGATCATACGCAAGGTGGTAGTTTTGCCCGCGCCATTTGCGCCCAGCAAACCGGTAATGCAAGCATCACTGGCACTGAAGCTGACGCCATCAACGGCCTTCACCACTTCACTGGTTTTTTTCATCAGGCCCAGGCTACGGGCAGCATTGACAAAAGCATTGCCCGACGATTTACCGAGGCGCACAAATTCTTTGTGCAAATCATTGACGATGATCATGGCTTGGCCTCCTTGCCAGTTTTATTGGCAACAGGCGGCACGGGTGCCTGCCAGGCCAGGGCGCGTGGGATCTGGCGCACACAGGCAATATCAACCTTGACGGCTTCGCTGTCTTCTTTGGCATTTAAAAAGCGGTGTACCACGTCGCGTATGCAACCTTGCGCCAGCAAACCATGGCCGGTGTTTTCTATCTCTACATGGCGGGCATTCGGGCCTAGTGCCTTGGCGACTTCGTCGCCATATCTGGTCGGTGTCACGGGATCGAGGCCGCCACTCAATAACAAGGCGGGTGATGCTGAGACAGGCACTTTGAAAAAATCTGCCGGTATTTCGCTACGTGGCCATTTTTTGCAAGTCTGGGTGTACTGCTCGGCCATGAGTTTTTCAAAATCATCGTTGGCCGACAAAGTTGCAGACTGTGCGAAAGCTTCACCACACCAGACCGAGAAATGCATGCCATAAGAAATGCCACCAGGACCAGGCAAATTGGTGGCACCTGTCATGGTCACCAGCGGTGCATAGTTACCCTGCTCAGCCTGTGTCAGGGCATAAGGCAAAGCGGCCAGTGAATTGGGGCTGTACAGGGTTTTATGCACCAGGCCCAGCAAACCATCGCGTGTCATCTCGGTCTTCATGGGTGTACCCATGCGCGGATGCGTGATGTTGATTTTTTGTGGCTGGCTGGCCAGCAGTTTTTTCCAGCGGTTTGCCAGGTCCGGGTAACTGTTATTGCAGGCGACTTCTTTTGCACAGTCCCTGAACAGGGCATCGAGTGCCTTTTGGGCGTCGGCACTGGCCAGGCGCATGCTCGGGGGCACCACGCCATCAAGCACAATGCGGCGTACTGATTGCGGGAACTGACGCAGGTATTCCAGCCCGGCACGCGTGCCATACGAAGCACCTACGACATTGATGCGGCCATAGCCTTGCTGCAGGCGCACGGCTTCCAGATCTTGCATGGCGATGCTGGTACCAAAGTATTGCAACTCGCCATAGGGCAGGGTTTGCAACTGGCGCATGCAGTCATCAGTGACTTTGACTTTTTGTTCTGGCGATAAAACTTCTTCCACTTTTTCCAGCTCAGGACATTCCAGCGGTGCACTGCGGCCAGTACCTCGCTGGTCAACAAACACCAGGTCACGGCGACGGTTCAGGCGCGCCATCAGGCCCGTACCCCAGCTAGCGACACTGATGGCACTTTGCCCCGGGCCCCCGGCCAGCAGAAAAACTGCATCCGGCAATTTGTTCCTGTCCTGCGAAGGGACGACGACATAATGGATGTCGATCTGCTTGCCTTGCGGCTGCGCCGGGTTCAGTGGTCTTTTTATCTGACCGCATTGCACTTCTTGTGGGAAGTCTGGTAAACGGCAAGCCTTAGTGGGTGAAGTAGTGGCTGCGGCATTGGCGTGTGCTGTCACCGCACTGCATAGCGCCAGGCCAGACATGAGCCTGAGCATGAATCTTTTGTTCAAAGTGGTCTCCTGAAACTACATTACTTGATTACATGAATAGCAAGTTCAGGAGTCTAAGCGCAATTACTCAATCAGTAAACGGCAGTTGTGATTGCGTGCCAAGATTACTCAGCAAAGTCTTGATAGGCGCTGGCAAACCCAGTTGCATTGCTTCACTGAGCGGATGCCAGCCATGTTCACCTTCTGCAACTTCCAGGTGACGTTTTTTGAGTTGCACATGCACCGGCAGGATGTGCAATTTGAAGTGGGTGAATACATGGGCAAAGACAGGCAAGACTTGTATGCTGGCGATGTCACCAAAGCGATTGGCGCGGGCACGCAGCGTCGTCATTTGCGCATCGACTGAGAAGGCATCATTCTCGTCACTATATTCTTGCATGCCAGCCAGTTCGGGCAGAGATAACAAACCACCCCAGATGCCAGTAGGTGGCCGACGCTCCAGCAAGACTTCTGCGCCATCCTGCACCAGCAGCATGATGGCCTGTTTTTCTTTTTGTGCTTTTTTTGGTTTGCGTACTGGCAGCTCTGCCGTCCTGCCTTGCGCATAAGCCACGCAGCGCAACTGGAAAGGGCATTGCGGGCATTTTGGGCTGCTGCGCGTGCACAAGGTAGCCCCCAGGTCCATCAAGCCCTGTGTGTAAGCACCTATGTCTTGCGCCGGCAATAAAGCCTGGGCGCGCAGCCACATATTGTCTTCCACAGGTTTGGTGCCGGGATAGCCATCTATACCAAATACACGGGCGAATACGCGCTTGACGTTGCCATCCAAAATTGCTGCCACCGTACTATAAGAAAATGCCGTGATCGCCGCTGCAGTAGAGCGGCCTATGCCTGGTAGTTCTTGCAGCAAGGCAGTGTCAGCCGGGAACTTGCCCTGGTATTTATCCACCACCTGTTTGGCGCACTGATGCAGGTTGCGGGCGCGGGTGTAATAACCGAGGCCAGCCCAATGTTCCATGACTTGCTCGACCGGCGCTGCAGCCAGGTCAAACACAGTAGGAAAAGTTTCCAGGAAACGCTTGTAATACGGGATAACTGCCGTGACCTGCGTTTGTTGCAACATGATTTCAGACAGCCAGACGCGATAAGCTTCATGGCTTTGCTGCCAGGGCAAACCATGGCGTCCATGCTGTTTTTGCCAGGTGATGAGCGCTGCGGAAAAACTGGGGTCGGCGTATAAATCGAGGGATGAGGAGGTAGCAAGCTGAGGCTGACCCGCTGGGTCAGCCTTGCTACGTGATGCTGTGGACTTCATTATTTCAGGCAGCCACCCTGAGTGCCGTCAGTTCTGCAGTCAATGCGGTACGCAATGTATCTTCCAGATCGGTCAGCGCTTTTTTCTGCGCATCGATATCTGCCTGCAGGCTCTCGAACGACGATATCTTGTCTTCCAGGCTGTCGGTCGCCACATGGATGCGCTGTATCGATTGCATGCGGTTTTTCAACTGGCCCTTGTGTTCACGTATCTGTGCTTCCAGCGGTGCCATGACGACTTTTTGCCAGGCTTCGACATCGCGGTTGGCTTGCAAGAAGCTTTGCTTGACGCGGGCAGCAACAGAATCAAAGAACTTGTGCATCAACACCACTTGCGGTGTCGTCAGCAAAGTCGCTGTACTGAACTGCTTTTGATACACGCCCTCAATCGCCTCGACTTCCTTGATGTATTTGTCCAGCGAGAAAGACATTGGCGAAGACAAGGCCAGACCATGCTCAGTCGAAAACTTGCGGTACATGACCGTCATCATTTCCGAAATTTCATCCGTCTTTTTGTTGGATGTCTGCAGGTTCAGTTTAACCTGAGAAAAGAATTGCCTGACCGATTCACGCAGGCCGACCGAGAACTTGCTCTTCTCCATGGCTTCACGCGATTTGCGGATTTCTTCACGCAGGATGTCCATGCCCAGGCTGGTATATACCTCGGTAGACAAACGGGTAAACACCGAGCGTGTGCCCTGCATGCGCAAGAGGCTGGCGTCGAATTCTTTTTTCTCGGCATCGATACGCTTCATCATGTGTTCGATGACGTTCATATTCTTGCCGCGCAGGCTCTTCAATTCCATCATCTGCTCTACCATGCTACGGCTGCGGGCAGAAATAACTGCCTGTTGCGCATGGATGATTTCATTGATTTCTGAAGACATCTGGGCGCGGATGATATTTTGCTTGGCTGGTATCAATTCCTTGGACAGGGCATATTCCAGCGTAGGCAGGCGGCTGCGTGCCAGCAAAGGTGCATCTTTATTGATCTTGGCAACCAGGCCTTTTTGCGCCGAGATAGGGAAAATCTGCTTTTCTTCCAGACCCAGAGTATGCGCAACAGTGCTGACCTGGCGGACGATTTGCGCTTCCACCTCTTCAGGCGTGCGCAGCTCATCCCACATGCTGTCGATCTT
Organism: Undibacterium sp. Ji83W; assembly: GCF_049340385.1. NCBI lineage: Bacteria > Pseudomonadati > Pseudomonadota > Betaproteobacteria > Burkholderiales > Oxalobacteraceae > Undibacterium > Undibacterium sp. Ji83W. The sequence continues at coordinate 30,578 of NZ_JBMPOZ010000037.1, forward strand.
GTTCAGAACGACCATGCGGCCAGGGCCATTGCCGATATTATTACGCCAGACATCGATATCGCTCTTGGTCACACCAGTGTCGGCGGCCAGGATGAACAATACGGCATGCGCATTCGGGATCAGGTTCAGTGTCAGTTCAGGCTCGGTACCTATCGCATTCAGGCCTGGTGTATCGACAATGATCAAGCCTTCTTTCAGCAAAGGATGGGGGAAATTGATAATGGCATGACGCCATTGAGAAATCTCTACCAGGCCATCTTCATCGATTTCCAGCGGTGCATCGGGGTCGTTTTCATCGAACAGGCCATATTGCTTGGCCACTTCTATGCTGACTTTCTTGGTCAGGCTGACTTGCTTGAAGGCTTCCAGCATGCCGTCGCCAGAGTTGATATTCAGCGGCAGCACCGTCCAGACATGGCTTTGGCCCTTGTATTCACTGGTCGATTGCGCTTCAGCGCGGGTTTCTATCGGCAGCAGGCGTATGCAAGGCGGGATGGTGTCGTCATACAAAAGCTCGGTCGGGCACATGGTGGTGCGACCGGCAGATGACGGCAATATACGTTGACCATAGTCTGCAAAGAAGATGGCATTGATGAGTTCGGACTTGCCGCGTGAAAATTCAGCAACAAAGGCGATGGACAGTTTGTCGTCAACCAGACGTTCCATCAAACGCGCAATGCGTTGATCACTGGCGGCATCGGCCATATCCGATCCATGTATCCATGACCGGTACTGCTCCAGCGCTTTGACCACTCCTTTGCGCCAGTCGCTGTACTCCTGGAATTTCTGAACCAGATTGCTCATGTTCCCCTCAGTTAACTTTTTTGATATTCCAAGTATATATGGAAGCGTTGAAAAAATACGTGTAAATCGAATTTTGCCCACATTTCAGACAGATTTGTGGGTTTATTTCTGACATTTTGCACAATAAAAGCTGCTGCGCTGCCCTTGTTTTATCTGTCTGATCGCTTCGCCACACACGCGGCAGGCCTCGCCAGTGCGGTCATACACGAAATAAGACTGTTGAAAATAGCCACTTTGCCCATCCACACCCATGAAATCTTTAAGGGTGCTGCCACCCTGTTCTATCGCAGCGGCCAGCGTCGCACGGATGGCCGCTTCCAGTAAAGTATAGCGCTTAAGGCTGATGCGTCCAGCCTGAGTTTTGGGGTTGATGCCTGCCCTGAACAGGCTTTCTGATGCATAAATATTACCAACACCCACCACGATATCCCCCGCCAGCAAGACTTGCTTGATGGGAGCACTACGATTTCTTGTTAATTTATACAATAATTCTGGATTGAACCCGGCTTCCAGCGGTTCTACACCCAGTTGCCGTATCAGCAGATGTTCTTCCAGGTCGCCATCGGTGGCATCGTGCCAGAGTACTGCGCCAAAACGGCGAGGGTCTGTCATGCGCAGGGCGAATTCACCGACGACGATATCAATATGATCATGCTTTGCAGGGAGCACATTTTTATCCAGCACCCGCAAATGGCCGGACATGCCAAGATGTATCAGCAGTACGCCATGCGGAAAGTGCAATAACAGGTACTTGCCCCTGCGGCCAGTCGCCACTATCTGCTGCCCCGTCAGCAAGGCAGGCAAATTGGTAGGAAAAGGCCAGCGCAAGCCGGCGCGGCGCATGATCACATCAGTGACTTGTTTGCCGGTCAGGTGTGGCTCTACGCCACGACGGGTCACTTCTACTTCAGGTAATTCTGGCATGGTAGGGAACTTTTACTATTACAATCTGACACAGTGCATATACGCAGTGAAACCCACAGTTCTGCTGCTTCAGCGTAAAATCAGTCATCAACGTCAAATCCGGATTCGTTTTGAAAACACTGCCTACTCTATTATTCAAGCCTATTGTATCCGCAATATCAGCCATGTCGTCCATGTCTGCTGCGTCACCATGGAGACCTGCTGTGCTGGTATTAAGTGCTGCCCTGATCAGCGGATGTGCAAGCGTAGGTAAACCAGGCAGCGAAGCTGTCGACGATACCCATCATGCCAGCGATGCTGCGCAAGCTGCCCTGTCCGCAGAAAAAACCCTGAACGGCGTCAGCAGTGCTCCGGTCTATGAAGACCCTTTGCCTGAAGTAAAACTGACAGAAGAAATATTCTACAAAATCATTACCGCAGAAATTGCCAATCAGCGCGGCAGTTGGCAAGGCGCTTATGTGACCATGTATTCAGTGGCCGAACAAACCCGTGATCCGCGCATTGCCAAACGGGCTGCCGAAATCGCCCTGGCGGCCAAACAATCAGGCGAGGCCTTGCAGGCTGTGCGCCTGTGGCGCGAACTGGCCCCAAATTCAAATGAAGCCACTCAGTACTACCTTGGTTTCATGCTGATGAATAATAATCTGGCTGAAATCCAGTCCGTTTATACTGAAAAACTGAAATCATCTGATCCCAAGCAGTTGGGTGTGATGATGTTGCAGGCACAGCGTTTGTTGTCACGTTCACGTGATAAAAATGCCGCATTCACGACACTGGAAACCTTGCTGGAACCGTATAAAAACAGCCCCGATGCACATATGGCGCTGGCCCAGGGTGCTTATGCCAAGGGTGACAGTAAACTTGCTGCCAGTGAAGCGCAAGAAGTCTTGAAGGCCAGGCCAGATTCGCAACTGGCCGTGCTGACAGTTGCCCAGGCCTCTTCCCAGGCTGATGCAGCCAAGTCATTGGCCGCTTTCCTGGTTAAAAACCCCAGCGCCCGTGATGTACGTTTAGCCTATGCCAGCATACTGATAGACCTGAAACAGCTGGATCAGGCCAATCACGAATTTGAAACAATTGCCCGTGAACGACCTGATGACATCAGTGCCATCTACACCCTTGGTGTGCTGGCAATGGAGCGTAATCAGTCACAAAAGGCCGAAGCCTATTTCCTGCAATATCTGCAGGCACTGGAAGGCAAAACTGGCGAAGAGCGCGACCCGACCACGGCACTGGTGAACCTGTCACGTATCGCGGCAGAACGCAAGGACTATAAGGCCGCGCAAGACTGGCTGGCACAGGTGGAGTCGTATGATGGCCGCAACCCTGCCTGGTTCAATGTGCAAATACGCCGTACCTTCTTGCTGGCCAAGGAAGGCAAGCTGCTGGAAGCGCGCGCCTTCATACAGCAAATCAAGGCCAGCAATGAAACTGAACAAATCCAGTTGATACAGTCTGAAGCACAGTTATTACGTGATGCCGGTCTGCCGGATCAAGCCAAAACCGTGCTGGAACAAGGCATTAAACAGGCACCAAATAATCCCGACTTGCTATATGACTTTGCCATGCTGGCCGAGTCACAAAAAGACATCACTGGCATGGAAACATCGCTGCGCAAGGTCATAGAACTGGCACCGACCAGCCAGCATGCCTACAATGCCCTGGGTTATTCATTCGCCGACCGCAATGTGCAACTCGATGAAGCCAATACGCTGATAGAAAAAGCCAACCAGCTGGCACCGGATGACCCTTTCATTCTTGATAGCCTGGGCTGGGTCAAGTTCAGGCTATCCAAGTATGACGAAGCTGAACAAGCCTTGCGCCGTGCCTATCAAATGCGCCCTGATGCCGAGATAGCCGTGCATCTGGGTGAAGTCTTGTGGACCATGGGACAAAAAGACAGCGCAAAAAAAATCTGGCGTGATGCCTTGCAAAAAGACCCGGAAAACCAGACGCTGAAATCCACACTGGAAAGATTGAAAGTCAAACCCTGATGCCGATCTTGCCAAAGATGTTTACATCAAAAATTGAATAGAATGACACCCTGGCGGACAGATAATGTCCGCCTTGTCATTTGTACCCACAATATACGCAAGCGATATTACAACTCATTATTAGGGAATCTCTGATTAAGTATCCGAGTATTGATTTAGAAACGTTAATATAAGCCTATTCTCATTGAATCCCGAATGCCATGAAACAGACAACTTTTGCCGAAGGTGGCTTTGAACGCTACGCCAA
>NZ_JBMPOZ010000038.1:0-34536 GCF_049340385.1 Undibacterium sp. Ji83W
GTTATGAACCGGCTACGCCGGAGCAACGCACGATGGATGAGCTGCTTAAACGCAGGGCTAAAATTGTTTCTCTGAAGACGGCTTTACGCCTGACCTGTGATGGAGCGCCGTCACTAAAAGTGAAGGCAGTCAAGCTTTTAGATAGCTTTACAGAATTACTCAAGCAAATCGATCAGGAAATTACCAGATTGAATAAGGACATTCCCAGCCGGGCCGAACAAGTCTGTCGCTTGCAATCCATTGCAGGCGTCGGGTTATTAACCAGCTCCTGGCTGGCAAATCTATTTGACCGTGTCCGCTTCATAAACAGTGATGCTGTCGTTGCATTTGTCGGCATGGATCCGCGTCCGTGTGACTCTGGCCAGAAACGTGGGCGCAGGAGGTTGTCCAAGCGAGGCCCTGCTGAAGGGCGCCGCTTGCTATTTAACGCTGGCATGGCAGCAGCAAAATCAAAGGTTTGGGCACCTGTGTATCAACATTACCGGCAACTTGGCTGGCCCTCAACGGCCGCTATCATGATCATCGCCCGTAAAATATTGCGAATTGCTTTTAGCTTGATCAAGAACGGCGTTGATTTTAATTCTCATCTCATCTCGATAAAAACTTGACGGGAACCATAGAATCTAATCGCACCTACATCATCACGTGTTTTACTACCCACCAGCTTGCGCCAAATCGCATAGCCGCAACAAGTCTGTATCTTTCCATATCTCTAAAAAAGGGCGTGATGCAGAGAAGTGCGGGATGGCTTCCTGATGGCGCTTGCAGGCGCATAATGCCAGTGCCAGGTGGGCCTGGATTTCAACCACAAAATATTTCATGCTGGGTGAGCCAAAGTCTTTGCTGAGTTCCATGGCGCGAGTGAGCAAATCCAGTGCCTCTTTGGCTTCGTCATTTTTGAGTCGGATCAAGCCCTGGCAATACAGGACAATCACTTGCTGCAAATCTGACAGTTTGGCATCTTCAATCTCTGCCATCAGCAGGGCCGCCCCTTTTGTATTGTCCAGCCTGCGCACCAGTGTCACGGCCAGATCCACCGTATTTGCAGCGCCGGGATTAATTTTGCGCGCAGCTTGCTGGGTGATCGCCACTTCCTGGAATTTACCAGCCGCAAAATAAACCGAGGCAAGTCTTCCTTCATAAAAGCCAGGAGCCAACGTTTGGTCGTTCTTTAATACTGCGGCCCGTGCCAGGGCCGCTTCCAGGCGGCCTTGACCGGCTTCGGCAGTGGCCAGGCGAAAAATAATTTCGTGCTCAGGAAATGGCGTCTTGAACCATGACTTCCAGCGCGCAATAAAACGCATCGTACGCTCCATATCAGCCCAGCGCCGCCATGTGCCAGCATCCAAAGCACGATCATATAAAACCAGGGGTGTCGTTGCCCAGATAAACCAGATCAGGTGGGCTACAAATAACATCACGGGTATCAGGGCTGCAACGCTCTGGCTGCCGCGCATAGCATTTGCTATCGCCCACCATACCAGTAAAGGCCCCCAGATTCCGGCATTGTGTGCATACAGCATAGTGAGTCTGACGGCAAGGCTGGATTGCTTTTGCAGTTGCAGCGCATGATCGGCACTCAATCTTAGTCGCAGCCGGGAGTCGGCATTGTCAAGATTGACTGCAGTTTCCTTGCTGTCGATCACCCTGATATCGCGAAAGCCCTGTTTCTCCAACTTGTCATAAGCATCCTCGATGGAGCTGGCTTCTACCCTGTCGGTGACAGTGCGGCTCTGATGGTCTTTCGCTGTGAAATTGAATGCGTACACCAGTCATTTCCTTCATAAAATAAATAGCTGGCATGGCAGGCCACTGCTGCAGCATTCTCTCGACGATCAATAAAGCGGCATGATCATATCAGATGATGGAAGATGCGCAATCCGGGATGTGTGCGATTCAAGCCGCAACACTGCACCTTTGCTGGCTTGATTGCCCGCAGGAATGCTTGTCCCGGGTTGCCCCGGCTGTGCTGCACCAGCATTAAAAAATTGTTCTTGTGATCATTCTTTTGATGCGCTAATGTATATAAGCCCGTGCTGGTGTTAGCGGCTGCTGCACTGTCAGGCAGCATGCCGGGATGTGCCGGGATGTGCCGGAATGCGCCGAAAGTAGAGATACCGGGCGCTAAGAAATACAGATATTCAAGTCAGGCAAATACCTTATCTCTATCACTCACAAACTTGCAAAAGGATATGGAAATGAACGTCACCTTTGATATGTCCCAACTGAACAACCCGGCACTCACCGCTTCCAATGTATTCATCAGCTTTGCTGCAGCGGCTTCTGACATGGTGTATGGCAGCGGCACCAGCGCGCAAACCATCAACTTTGTCAATGGCAACCTGACCGTAGGCGGGCAGTCTTATGGCACTTCGCCCGCATACAGCCTGCAGGATATTGCCACCAATGGCCTGGTGCTGAACTCGGCGACTTCGCTGATAGGCTTTATTTCTTACGGCACCGCAACGGGCATTGCGCAACTTGCCACCGGCACGCAGCCCAATCTACTGAGTGCAGCAACACCTCGTTATTCCATCTTTGAAGTGAGTTATGACGGCACTACCGGCGGTGCAGACATCACCAATATCTCGCAATATGGCGGCTCGATTGAACTGGCTTTCTTGCAGGATGGAACGACACAGACGTATGTCGGCAACACGCTCGATACCACCAGCACCTTCAATGCCCTGGCTGCCGTGTCCGGTTTTTCCGGGAGCACTTCCACCACCGCAGTCTTCCTGGATAACGATGGTCTGTTCTTGCGGGCGATAGGCACCAACCTGTTCCCCGATGGCACAGTGCAAAACCCTTACCCAGGCTTCAATGCCTACCTGCAAAACCTGTTCACAAGCTATGGCAGTAAAAGCGTGGTCACAGAACTGACCAATCTGGCACCGGGACAAAACCCGGGTGGAGCGGGTTCGGCTGGCTTTTTGTCCACCTCGGTGGCCACCCAGGTGACACCCAGCACCAGCTATAACCTCGATTACCATTTCACCGCTACCGTCTCGCAGGTGACAGTGCCTTCTGGCGCCAGTGACCCGAATGGTACCTATAGCGTGCAACTTTCTGGCTATGTCAACGCCACGCCATCGACCGGTGGCAGCACCGTCATTTATAACAATCTGTCAGTCAGCATTGCCGCCGACGACCTGGTTGGCGGCAACCTGTATATGACCAACTTCATCTACCAGGCGGCCACTACGGGTGCGGGCATCAGCGTGACGCAAAGCGGCTGGGACGCCCTGAATAATGACTTCGGCACAGCCAACGTCAATGCCGCTGCCTTGCTCAAGGCCACGGGTGATTTTGCTGAAGGCATGACTTGCGGTTTTATCGGCAGCAGCACCTTGTCCACCACCAGCCCGCCTACAGCACTGTCTGGCCTGAGCAGTTATGAATGGTGGCAAAACCCCACCTTGGCATATGCACCGGCGCAGCCCAATAATAACTATTACAGTGTCTATGGCAATGTCATCAGCGCCAACTCAGGCGGGCAAAACGGCATCACGTTCTCCCGCGGCGGCGTTTATGGTTCTCCCTATGATGACCGCTTCGGCCTGAACCTGATCGCCCCGAATGCCAGTACCGATGAAATGCATATCACTCTGCTGGCTGATGGCAACTTGACTCCGACATCACCTACTTGAAATATAAGAGGGCGTAGGCACGGGTAGAGACATGTCTTAACTACTCGTACCTACGTAACTGCGATTGCCGTCGCATAATTGCCGTATGAAAAAACGGTGGCCAAGAAACTAATACAGTTAAGCGAAGATAAATAGATGAAAACCAAATACTACTTTGATGATGAAGAAGAAGGCACCGCCCGCGAAACGAGCCATCCAGCATTCGTGGCACTTGCCTCAGAAGATTTTTATTACGATTGCACCGATGACTTCAGCCCCTTTGGTAGTGACGACGGCTACGATACCCTGGCTGGCCTTGAAGAATGGTATCGTGAGCATGGCAATAAAAAACCAGTATCAGAATTTTTAGAAGAGTTGCTGGACGACTGGGATTTTGGCCTGCCTGACAAGCTGATACGCGCAGAAGCGCAGGTGATCAATGAATGGCTGGAAGAAGACAAGATGCACGAAACCTATCTCCAGTCAGAATGCCGGGCAAGAGTTGCCACTGCATTCGGCCAGTTGAAAATTGCCGGTCAGGTAGATGCCGACATTCTCGACGAAGCGCTGGCAGCACTACGTTGCCAGCTGTGGTTCAATGAACGCGCCCGCATTCATTATCCGCAATGGCAATATGCAGACCAGGAACTCTCGCGGCTGTCGCAAATGCAAAGCGTCTTGAAACAGCTTTGAGTTTTTTGAATACGGGAAGAAATGAAGAGACGCAGCAGGCGTGCAGTCCTGCTGCGTCTGACAAATTCAGAATGCCAGCGCAATTAAACTCGCGCAAAATTACCCACCATTATCTATAATCTATGACCGTGACTAAATTCTCCTGTCGATCCCTGTTACCCTTCTGCCTGCTGGCGGCTGCGGTTTTTCTGGCCACCGGGGCGACGGCTAAAGCCCCTGAACAGGTACTGGATCTGTCCCTGATCAATCTGATTGCGACGCCAGAGCGCTATCACGGCAAGCTGGTGAACGTGACAGGCTATATTTTCGTTGGCTCAGAAAAGATGGCCGTCTGCCCTTACCCGGTCGAAGTTTCCAGCAAGGACTGCGTCTGGATCAATATCGATTCTGGCCCCTCTGCAAGTGATGCCGATCAGGAGAGAATCTTTAAGAAGCTGGCAGCTCTCGAAAAATTCAATAAAAAAACGGCGACCATCATCGCGAGATTTAATAAAAAACATCAAGGTCAATTCGGCGGCTGGTCTGGTGAGCTGACAAAGATAGTCGATGTCTATGACTACAAGGATCAGTCAGCGCGGGAAACCAGTGTATGGAAATAGGTGGGATGCAGCACAGCGCGCATTGTGGTGCCGTATGTGCGTTAAAAGCGCATGCTTGATTTTTTCCAGCACGCGGCTACTTGAGACAAGTATGCTACCCGGTGCGCGTCGTTATCATGCGGCGCATTGCAATGCGCCCTACGTCACGGATATTTTCAAAAGCTGAAATATTTTATTCCGTGCTCAAGTTGAAAACCTCCAAACCGTCATGCCAGACTTGATCTGGCATCCAGCGGCTTGCGTTGGTCACTTGCACCGGTATTCAGGAATGTCTCGCTGCAAATGTCTGTTGCAAAGCAGGGGCCAAAGTCAAACTCAAAGCCAAAATTCCACGACACTGGATGCCGGATCAAGTCCGGCATGACGGGTTTGCGGGTGATAGCAAATAGCTGCGATGTGATTAATGTCAGGACTTAGGGCGCATTGTAATGCGCCGCATGGGATCAGCATGGCGGCGTAACTGCTGGGCAGTTCGAATATCTGTCCCCCTCGTGAGAACCTGCTTGGCAAAGCTAAGCCGAAAAGTACGCACGTTGAAACTAAGGTGTCATGTCGCAGTGTCTCATGATATATTGCCGATTTGCCATATTTAATTGGCACGTTAACCAACAAGGAAACAATATGTCACTTCGTCCGCTGCTACTATTGCTGGCCGCCTGCTACAGTGCGGGCGCCATGGCCGCTCAGACGTCCGGCGATGCGATGGTCTCTCGAATTGATCACATCTTGATTGAGCAAAAAGCGACCGACGACTCATTCCAGCTCTTCGCGAACCAGCTTCAGGTTCCAGTCATTTGGCCGATGGTGAAATATGGGCCTTTTAGCAGCGGCGGTCTCTACTTCGGCAATGTCGTCCTTGAGTTTGGTCAGTTTGCTGCCTTGGGAGGCGTTGCGCCAGAAAGCCCGCGCCTCGCAGGTATCGCGTTCCAGCCACTCAAGTCGGCGGCCGCGAGCATTGTGGAACTTGAGCAGCATCAGATTGCGCATGGTCCGGCAGAGCCGTTCACCACATATCGTGACGGCAAGACGCAGGCTTTGTGGACCAACGTCAGGATCAACGGAATCGGACCTGGCGATTCCTGGCTGTTTGTGTGTGAGTACCACTTCGACTCCAAGCTCCGCCAGACTGCCGCGCACGACGAGCTACAGAAACTCAAAGGTGGGCCTCTTGGTCTCGTGGGAGTGAAGGAAGTCCTGATTGAGACACCCGACTTGCAGGCAGCAAGGGCGCGGTGGAAGAATCTTCTTCCGTCGGCAATTGAGCAAGAGGCCGGTGCATTCACACTATCATCAGGACCCGTCATCCGGCTTGCTCAAGGGAAGAAAGAAGCGCTCCGTTCATTGACGGTTGAAGTGTCGTCTTTGTCACAAGCCAGGACAGCTCTCGCCGCGCAGAGCATTGCCTATGATGACAAAGGGACGGAAATCCTGCTTGGCAATGGCAATGGCACTGCGCAAGGTCTCCCATTTCGCCTGGTTCAGCGTGATTGAAGACTGATCACTGACCCTTTCCATCGAGCGGACGTGCCTTTGGCCCGCCGCTCATGTCAATTCTGAGTTAGTACAACTTAGATTGAGACGATGGGGGCTGCTTCGGTCGTCGAAGGCACGGGGTCAGGACGTAGGTATGAAAACTTGACGGTAACCACAGAAACTAATTGTACCTATGCTTGCAGTTTGTTTATTTAAGACTTAACCAGATATCATGAGAGATAAAAATAATCATGATCAAGATAAAAAAACAAACTAAGGCTCTCAATGCCCTGGGCCCTATTATTCCAAAAAATTTGATGTCTCTTCTGATTTCCTTATGCCCACAATTTGGACAAGTGACGTGAGTATAGATATCAATAGAGTGGTTTACGTTATTCACAGAAAATATGTTTCCGATTCTTGGAGGATGTGATACTACGATTACATGAGAGCACTTGGAGCAAATTTGATCTACTTCTTCTGTCATAAGCTGTTTCCTACATCTAAAACGAAAATTTCTACCCGGGTAAATTCTCATGGAATTTCTTCATGATTTTCTTCGATAAGATTTGTCCATAAGCGCAGACCAGATTCGAGATTGATGTCATCCATTTTTGTTTTTTGCAATTCCTCCCCCATGTCTGCATCGCTGTATTTGGTGAATACTGCACAGCCACTTGAAAATATAGAGACTACATAAAGCGGGCCAGTCTCGCTACCGCATTCCAGCCAAGCGTCTGGATGTTCATCATCTTTATCCGCAGCAAATAATTCATTGAGCACTTCTTTAAGATCAGCAAGCACCGGGTTTTTCTTTTCTACACCCCAACGGCTCGTCAATTTAATCCACTCATGCATGATGAGTCCTTCGAATATTTAACAGATGTTTACGCAAAAAGATGTTCCTCATCTTCCTGCGTCCACAATTTATTTTCCTCAATATAGTGCGACAATTTTTTTGCACCTGTTGAATATCTTGGGTCCCACTTCATGTGGGCTAAAACAATCATCGCCATGCCGATTTTTTGCTTTTCCAATGGGTAAACAATACTAGATTGGCGGTTCATACCGTTGATCTTCAAAAGAAAATTTGGTTGATAATGGCGACGGGGTTCTGCTCCCCAACAACCTAAGGAATAATGCTTTTCTCTGACAGTCTGAGCCAGGGTTTCGCAAGCTGTGCAGCGGGCAAACGTGAGCAAGTGGTTGATCTCTTCATCCAACTGCAAGCGTACAACATTTTCTTGCAGTATGTTGCCGATAAAATCCAGGCGCGCCTTCAGATCATTTCCTTCAAGGTTTTCACTATCCATGGTGGCCTGTTCAATCAAGGCCAGGTCTTGTATGTCCTTGCCGGATAAAGTTCTGGTATTTGTCATGGCTGGAGTTGATTCTAGATCATAAAATTTACGTTTTTGGGACAGATATGGATGTTAATCTCATGTCAGAAAATCCGAAATACGAATTCCCCAGACAGCCCTGAGCAGGATATTTAATAATACATATAAAGGCAAGATACAAAATCCGTAAAAATATACGCGAAATTTCGCCGCAGTCCGGCCAAGGTAAATAAATCCTGTCAAGCCCAGCGCAGCTAGAGCCGAACCTATCACAAACAATATGTCATATGCTGGTGCGCTAACAAATGTGGATAGCAGGGCGATAGTGCTTAACATTAAACTGAAGACGAGAATGACTATTTTCATGGCAGTGCCCCTGCTCCCGCGCTTTTAGAGACGATTAATGCGCTAACATTCATACATTTATAAACTTGCGGACAATGGCATGCTTCTGAGTCCAGTCTGCTCCGGGCAATAATAAACTAAGGTTTGCGCTATGCAATATTTTGTTGGTCGATTTGCTATTGTCTTGCTGTTGGGCGCACCCTTTACCAGTGCTTTCGCGCAAAATGATCGTGATTTTCGAGAGCTGATGCGCGTATTGCATTTTGCCGAAATTAACCGCGGGAAACTCGAATCAACTTGCAGAGAGAATCCTCAATTCTCAGTCAATTCTCGTTTGATTGACCTTTGTGCCAAGCGTAACTTGATACCGGATACTGTAATAGAAGATGCGGCCTTACCCTATCTAAAACATTATCTCTCAACAGAGCTGGCACGGGAAGCCATAGCCGCATATAAATTGGAACCAGAAAAAGCACTATCACAGAAACTGAGGGCAGGGATCGCTTCTGGTAAAGCAGATGAACTTACGCAAGAAGAACTTTTAATGTTGAAGCGAAGAAATGCGTCAAGGCATGGCCTGGCACTGTCGGCATTTGCCTTAGATCGAGAGCGGGGGATGGCCGTTGCCCGTGCGATGTTTGAATATGAGCCGGATGCTGTCAGCACTGCTAATGAGCAGGCAACGACGACAAAAAAATAGGGGATGTTTGATTTGCGAGAATGGATTGCTAATCGTATTTACGCTCATTTAGTAACCTATTTTATAGCGCCCTTGGTCTTTAGAGCACCAAGCACTCACCATCATATGGAAAATCGGATCATCATGCGCAGAGGCCAGTCTTTCCAGTGCCTTGTAAACATCTGCAAACAGCCAACCGTTAGAGTTTAGTGTGAACCAGGCCTCGGCAAGGCGTTCCTGGTCCATAAAAAAAGAAAATAGTTCGGTCTTTTTATAATTGTTGTACCACATAGGGCAATCTTCGTGGGCACGGATGGTGTTTTCGATAGTTTCATTTAATTCTAGCGAACATGTATTGCGCATACTGTCGCTTGTGAGCTTCATTGCAATATGAGGGAAGTCACCTGAATAGGTACTAGGGTCAGAAAAACAACTTAGTGGGGCATTTTGAAAAAAATCGGGCAAGTTAAGAAGTCCTCTTGGTGCATCGCCATGGGTTTGAGAAATTTCGTCAATTAGTGCAATATCTCTCACTCCTAATGTTTGAGCAAAAGACAAAATTTCTGGAGAAATCTCTTCGGCTAGCGAAATTTCTATATTAATCAAGTATCTTAGGAGTTGTTCAGGTGAACGTGAAATCTCTTTTGACCGGTAAAAGACATTGACATAATTTTTCACGAAGCATGGCGTCCTGTCACCAAACCAATGTTTCCACAATCCTGTATATATCATTCCGTCTGGATCACTCCAAAATGGGATCAGCGCTGGTGGATAACCGTAACAACGTGCAGGTTGCTCAGTACTGCAATTTGGGATTTCAATAGCTCCAGTTGCCAGGCCAATTATTTCGCTCGTGAGACCAATTTCACTGTATAACATTTGGTAATTATTCATTCTGGTGATTATAAAAATTTGAATCCGCAGCTGATATTCGTACTATCGCGCTCCGATAATCGCAACTACGAGCTTGCACATTGACCTTACTTGCGCACGCCAGTCACACTCACCCCAACCTGTTCTGCCAACTGCCTGGCCGCTTCTGACATTGCCGGTGCCACGGCTTCATAAGTTGATCCATTCAGGCGCACGGTAAACACTTTATGTTCACGCTTGAGCAGTTTGCGGCTGCCGTCCAGCACGACCCAGCTGGCTTCCAGCGTGAGTTGCTCGCCGCTGTTGATGAGTAGCTGGTCGACTTGTACTTTGACCTGGTAGCGGGGCAGGCTGTTGTTGTGGGTGGTGGCGATGCCTGCGCTGATGCCGGTGTCGGATGACAGCCAGGCGTCGGGCAGGCGGGTGCGCAGGTGGGCGATGAGGGAGAGGGTGAGTTGTTCGTCCAGCGGGGCGATCCAGCGTTGTTCGTCAGAGATGATGGATTCTGTGGCGGACTTTTGGATGACGAGTTGCTGGCGATTCACGGCCTCTGGCAGTTTGACGGTGGCGATGACGAGTTGATATTGCGGCTCGGCCTGGCTGGCGCTGGCCAGCGGGTAGTCGAGGCGGTAGAGGTGTTCTACTGGCGGTGTGGCGCAGGCGGCCAGCAGCAGGGTAAACAGGGAAATCGTCAGGACGTGTGTGCTTCGCATCATGGTTTTACCTTTTGTTTGCCAAACACCAGGGCATCGGGATGGCGTTCCAGCATGTCGGCGAGGTTGGCGACGGCGCGGGCGGACTTGGCGACTTGCTTGAGTGATTCGCGCATGTCTTGTTGCAGCGGTGCGTCTTCTGTCAGCAGGGCGTTAGCGCTGTTGAGGGTGCCGCGTGCCTCTTTGAGGGTGGATGTCAGCTCAGGGGTGACTTCAGCATCCAGGCGGCGCACCAGTTTTTCTGTGCTGGCGAGTGTCGTGTTGAGCTTGCCCAGGGCTTGCACGAGTTCGTCGGATATTTTGTCGAAAGGCAGTTTGTCTATCTTCTTGGCGATGCGGCCCACGGTGTCTTGTATTTCACCCAGGCCGCCGCCGACGGTGGGCAACACGGGGTAGTCGCTGCGCCAGTCCATCTTTGCGGGGGCGGCATCGGGGAAGAAATCAAGAGCGATGTACAACTGGCCAGTCAGCAGGTTGCCGCTGCGCAGTTGGCCGCGCAGGCCACGGGCGATGAGGTGGTCAAGCAGCGATCTTTCTTTGGCTTCAGTATCATCATCGGGCAGGCGGGCACCTGTGCGCACGCGGGATTTGAGGCGGTCCGGGTAGAGGCTGACTTCGACGGGGAAGCGCGGCAGGCGGCCATTCTCGGCAAATTCCACACCCAGGGATTTGACTTCGCCGATGACGATGCCACGCAAATCAACAGGCGCACCTTTGGACAAGCCACGCATGGTTTCAGGGAAGTACATGAGGACGTTGCGCACCTTGGTGTCTGGCGCGCGCATGGCATGTTCGCGGTCTTCAAACAGGGGGAAGACCGAACCCTCGAACGCGGGTTTGCCACCTGGCAGGGCATCATCATGTTCCTGGAAGGCGAGGCCGCCTTCGATCAATGACGTCAGTGATTCTGTGGTGACGCGCAGGCCGTTGGCATCTAGCTGCATGTCGACGCCGCTGGCATGCCAGAAGCGGGTGTCTTCAGTCACATACTGATCATACGGCGCATCGATGAAGACGCGGATGGTGACGCCCTTGCCATCGCGGTCAAGCTGGAACTTGGTGACGTGCCCGGCATTGATGTGGCGGAAGAAGATGGGCGAGCCATAATTGACTGAGCCGGTCTGTGCGCCATGCAAGACAAATTCACGGCCCGGTGTATCGCGGTTGATCAGGGGTGGTTCTTCCAGCCCGGTAAATTCATTGGTGGTATCAGCAGCATTGCCAACATCGACGCTGATGTAATTGCCGGACAAGAGAGTGGACAGGCCAGAGACCGACCCGCCAGAAATGCGTGGCTTGACGATGAAGAAGCGGGTGTCGGTGGCCAGGATGTCTGATGCGCTCTTGATCAGTTGCGCCGTGACCAGCACACGTTTGCGGTCTGGCGACAGGGCGATGGCTTTGACATGACCGACATCCACATCCTTATAGCGCAGCTTGGTCTTGCCCGCTTCCAGCCCCTCGGCTGATTTAAAGGTGATGGTGATGACCGGCCCCTGGCTGGTAACGCTTTGCACCACCAGCCAGATGCCGATGAGGGCGGCAATGATGGGCACGGCCCAGATAAAGGAGGGCAGGCGGCGCTGTGGCTTGACCTTGACGACGGGTACCATGGCATCTATCGCATCAACTGTATTAACAGTATCGGCGGCATTCGCAGCATTAGTGGCAGCGACAGCCTCCACAGGTTTTTCTGCACGGGGCTTGCCGGGTTTTTCTGAAGTTGGATCACTCATGCGTCTTTGCTACCCAGATTAAACGTGAATCAAAGCTTTGTGCCGACAACATCGTCAACACCACCACAGCACCAAAAGCCAGCGCGCCACCGCCGGGGTGTATCGCCGCCAGCGACTGAAACTGCACCAGTGCTACCAGCACCGTCACAACATAAATATCGAGCATGGACCAGCGCCCCACGGCCTCTATCATGCGGAACAACTGCGTGCGCTGCAAAGGGTTCCAGGCAGATTTTTTCGAGCAGGTGTACAGCAGCAGGCTGATCGAAAACAGCTTGAGCAAAGGCACGACGATGCTGGCAAAGAACACCAGCAGCGCCAGCGGCCATGAGCCAGAATATAACAGTACCAGCACTCCGCTCATGATGGTGTCGTTCTGCGTACCAAAGATGGTATTGGTCTGCATGACGGGCAAGAGGTTGGCGGGGATATACAATATCATCGCCGCCACCAGATAAGCCAGCGATTTGGTCAGGCTGTCTTTGTCGCGCAAATGCAGCGACGCGCCGCACACCGGGCAATGGGTAGCGGCATCATCATTACTGCAGCACAGGGTTTCGCAAATGTCGCAAGTGATGAGGCCAACTGCAGCACCCGTCTGGCCCGCGAGATTGGTCGCGGGGATGTGGCGGTATTCGTGTTCAGCCATGCGACACCCCGGCAGGTAGAGACTTACTATCTACTTTATTTTCTACCTTGCTGTCTTCCGTATTTTTTACCTTATCATCTGCCGCATGCGCCCACAGCCAGACATTGCGCGGCGTGAGCACCGACGTCAGTGCTGCCGTAAAAAAGATCAACGAGGCGCATGACCACAGGGCAGGGCCAATGACAATATCGGCCATATGTTGCAGCTTGACCAGCGACACCAGCAAGCCCAGCATGAAGATTTCTATCATGCTCCAGGGGCGCAGGGTTTGTAACAGGCGCAAAGGTGCACCCAGTGCACGTTTGGCATCACCAAACTTGAGCACACATAATAAAAAGATGGCCACCGATATTTGCATGGCCGGGGCCAGTATGGTGGTGATCATCACCAGCAGCGACAGGATATGCATGCCGTCATCCCACATCGCCAGCGCCGCATGCAAGAGTGTCGTGTCGCGCGTGACTTGCTGCACTTTGAGCGACAACAGCGGGAAGCTATTGAGCAGCAACAGCAATATCACCGTGGTGATAGCCAATGCCAGCGCCACGTCGACACTGGCCCTGCCGTTTCTGTACAGCGTGGCCCGGCAGCGCGGGCAACTGGCAGCCTCACCCGTCACCAGCGGCACATCAATGCAAACCAGGTCGCATTCATGACAGACGATAAATTTGTTGACAGGCTCGATGGCGGGCTTCACGTTATGGTGCGGGTTCAGGTAGAAATCAAGAAAATAGCGCAAAAATAATAGTGAACTGCAACAATGAAAATCGGAGTGCCTGCCATGTGTACGACGATCATGGCGGCGTTGCAAATACCCGCGATAGCCCCGCTATCGCTGTGTTGATTTGTTCAGCCCCGGCCTTGCCCTGATGCGCCGGACACATGTTCTTCACTCTCGATTTCATTGTTACAGTCCACTAGTTTATGAGTGTAATCAATTTTTGGGATTAATCATAGAATAACGGCGGTGGTGCCGTTTTATTGTGACTTTGGCGGGGTTTTGGGGGTAAATGGGAGGGGCAGACATCTGTAACTATCTTGTTTCCCTGTGCGTGGGAATAATAATAGGAGGTGAGATTGCCGCGACTTAGGGGCGATTAGCAAAGCGTAATCGCCCGCATCTGCCTCGCAATAACATGCTAATCATGAAATGGCCGTGACGTCGCCGTAACGGGAGGTGCATTGCAATGCACCTTACGACTATCCATTTTCGGGAGTCGTGAACTTGCGTTCGATTACGCTGCACTAATCTTATCTATTCGGGCTTAAATGAATAGGATTTGTATTCGTTGGCTAATTTTATAGGTAGGCATCTATCGCAATAAAGAAGCGGGTTGTTGCTTGTTTTTCTCGAGGAATAAGGGGTGGGGCAGCCGAAAGTGTTTGTTTGTAATCAGCCAACATTGCATTACAATGGCGCAAAATTAAAATCGTGTGGCTTGCAATTTTTCTCACTCCCGATAATTCATTTGCAGAGTTTTACTGCAGCAATCAAAGGCGTAAAGCGTCCATGACTTTTCATTCCTCAGTTTTACTATTGGTATCTAAATTCCTGAAAACAATAATGACTTTGTTATTGGTTTTCTTCAGTTTGGACTCGGCTTCGAGTCACCCTGTAAATGGGCATAATTCTTCACGTGTAGGAGCTTCTTTTAGAGATTGCCTTAAGTGCCCTGAATTAGTAGTCATTCCCAAAGGTAGTTTCAATATGGGAAGCGATTCTCGTGAGTCGGCCACCAACATAGAGCCCGGCTTGGTAACCGTTGATATTTCGATTTTGGCCGCTTCGAACATCGCTCCCGCACATAGCGTCAACATAGCGAAGCCGATTGCCGTCGGAAAGTATTCGGTAACGTATGGTGAATGGGATGTTTGTGTCGCAGATGGAGGCTGTGGAGGGTACAGACCCAAAGCATCATCTTGGGGACGTGGAAGGATGCCAGTTGCGCACGTGACCTGGCAAGATGCAAAAAATTATACAGATTGGCTCTCAAAAAAAACAGGCAGGCACTACCGCCTGCTTAGCGAGGCGGAGTGGGAATACGCGGCGCGCGCCGGCACTACATCGGCATATTACTGGGGAGATAAAATTGGTAAAGACAATGCTAACTGCTGCGGTGATCGCTGGAATGAGACTAAACTAGCTCCTGTAGGAAGTTTTGCCCCAAATCAATTTGGACTGCACGATATGTTAGGACACGTCTGGCAATGGATTGAAGATTGTTGGCACGATGGATATGTTGGCGCACCAACTGATGGCAGCGCGTGGATCGAAGATGGGCAATGTTCAAAACGGATTATACGAGGCGGCTCCTATCAAAGTCCCCCATATATTGTTCGAGTTGATGATCATAATTCAAACGACTCGCAAGCCCGTAGCTACAGTGTCAGCTTTCGGGTTGTGCGAGATATGCCTTAGCCCGCGTGGGCGCGATTAGTGTAATGTAATCGCACGTATGTCGAGATTGAAAATATCAATAACCATCACTAAATCATGCGTGCGAATACGCGGGGCTATTCGTACCTACATGCCGTAGTTTATTTCTGTCTGATCTGGCAAGTCGCCAATAAAGCCATGACTTCATCAAATTTTTCTTTGGCATGCGCATGCTGCGCGGCATTGCTGCGATCGTATTGATGATAAAAAACCGGGTCACCGATCTTTTTCTTGACCCAGTCCATATCCAGGCCGCTGTTGCGCCTGAGTCTTAAATAGATACTGACCGAGTCTAAATAGGTGTCGTCATCCGCCAATTCTTTATTTGCCTCATGCCAGACTACCCAGGCATGGAGGTGCTCAAACGGCACCGATACGACCCAATTTTTTCCTGGTACAAAGCGATAGATTTCTTCCGCCACCAGCATGCTCTGCGAACAATCGAGATGCAGGGTCTTGGTGCCGACATGCTGTTTCCTGGTGCGGTAATCATGTATCGGGGTTTGCTTGCGCAAGCTCAGCCAGACGCCCGTCACATAAGCCAATAAAACCGCATACATGTTGACAGACGAATTTGAAATCTCGATAAAATTACGAAGTATGAGAGACAGGATGACAAAAGCCGGATACAGCATCAGCCCCCAGAGTACCGGCCCCCAGAAAAACAGGCTGACCATAACAGACCAGAGCGATGTGTCATAGGTGATGATATTCAGCATCAATAATTTGCTTTTTTTCCTGAGGGCATACAGCAATTCACCTTCATTGATGCCATAGCCGCCACCATGGTCGTACTTGGTTTCTATGGAAAAATTCGTTTGTAACATGCATGTCCTTTGCTTGCATCGTGTTGCTGTGCTTGTGTATTTGTAGGGTGCGCACGGCGCACCGGTTGTTCTCATTCATGTCATCCGGGTGGAGCGCACGGCGTACCTTGCAACTGCTGATTATTCCATGCAAACGGATCTTGCGCAGATGGATCCCAGCCTGCGCTGGGATGACGTTATTATGGTTCAGGTGCATTCCTGTCTTCCCGGTTTCAATTCGGCCTGGACTTCCTCGTCATTCAAGTTTAATCCAGCCGTAAGCTTAAAATCGTCATTCCAGCGCAGGCTGGAATCCCGTGGCGTTGCTTGCATCCGCACACTTTTGTTATCGCCACAAAAAGCCAGTTAACCAATAGGATGCGCCGTGTGCACCAATTAGTAACGGAGAAGCGATTAGCGTTGCGTAATCGCCCACATCTGCCCGGCAATAACAAGCGGGTTACAATATTACCGTGCCGTAGCCGTAACGGGAGGTGCATTATAATGCGCCCTGCATTTATCCATTTTCTGTGATCCTGAGTATGTGAACGATGTCGTTCTCTGTGACCCCTCTGTGTCTCAGTGTCTCTGTGGTGAGGGGTCTTGAAGTCGCGTGTATACGCAAGCACAAAAAAATAAGGCCCCAGGTTTCACCCTGGGACCTTAATGCCGTTACTTCTTAAATCAACATCAGGACATGCTCAATACAGCATTAGTCCGTCGCCAGCAAAGTCACACCGCTGATCGCGCTGTAGGCTTTGATCAGCACATAGTAAGTGCCTGCTGCAGGTGAATTGACGGTGATGCTTTCGTTGGTGCTGGCACCGTCGGATTTTTGCAGGTAGGACGATGTCGTTGGTGCAGAACCCAGTTTGACATACAAGTCAGCATCGCCAGAGCCACCGCTGGTTTTGAATGTCACGGATGGGCGGCCAGCAGGTACCACGAAGGTGTAGACCGATGATGCGCCAGATGCCAGGCTGATGCCTGTGACTGGTACGCCATTGTTCAACACATTTGGTGGTGTGCCAGTCTGGTAACTGGCTACCAGATTGATGCCATTGGATGCAGTATAGCCATTCAACAGGACATAGTAAGTGCCTGCTGTTGGAGATGCCACAGTGATGGTTTCAGTGCTGGTAGAGCCATCTGATTTTTGCAGGTAGGTCGTGGTAGTTGGAGCAGAACCCACTTGTACATACAGATCAGCATCGCCTGAACCGCCCGTTGTTTTGAACGTCAGGTTAGTCGCACCGGATGGTACGGCAAAGGTGTATACCAGATTGCCACCAGTAGCTACGTTGATGCCGGTGATAGGTACATCCTTGACCAGCACATTTGGTGGTGGTGGTGTCGAGCCCATGGCGTTTGCAAAGTTGGCCATGTTCAGGCTACCGTAACCACTGGCATAATCCCAGCCTGCCTTGGCGGTATAACCACCATTGCTGCCGGACGTGATGTCGTGGAACATGCCTGGCGTGCTGGCTGCTTTTTGATAGATCGCAGCAGCAGGGAAAGGCAAACTGTTATTGTTCATCGACTGTACACGTGCCCAAAAGCCGGTGAAGATAGGTGCTGCCAGGCTGGTGCCACCGATCTGCTGGTTGGAACCATTGACAATCACCAAAGCACCACTGGCAGGGTCAGCATTGAACGAGATATCTGGCGTGCCGCGTTTGGTTGCAGAACCCAAAACGCCGGAACTGATTTGCCAGCTAGGTGCTGCTTCTGTCAGGGATGGACCGCCACCAGCGCCACCGTTTGCGCTTTGCTGGCAACTGGCTGCCGTAGTACATGCCCACACTGTTTCAGATACCCAGGTGCTACCGGACGTATTGAGCAAAGTACCGCCCACCGAGATCACATAAGGTGATACCGATGGATAGCTTTGCGACGTACCAGGGCCACCGCATTCGTAGGCGCCAGAGTCACCGGATGAGACCGAGAAAGTCTGGCCTTGTGCCACCGCAGTCTGGAAGATTTGATCATTACTGGATTGGACACCAGAATTGACCGCATCGTTTTCACACTCGCCCAAAGACACATTGATGACCTTGGCCACGTTGTCACTGACAGCGCGGTTATAGGCGGCAGTGATGTCGGCGTCGCTCAAGGTATTGGCCGTGTACAGCACCATTTTCTTGATCGTGCCACCAGCAGTTGCCAATGCATCTTGCGTGTCCATATTCCATTCACCAACACCGGCAGTGTCAGAACTTGCCGAACCTATCGTGACCGTCTGCACATTCACCGTAGGATAGCCGGCACGGCTGGTGAAGGTGTTCAAGTCCTTGATTGTTTGCGTCATGCTGCCTTGCGTGATGATGCCGATAGTGGCATTCACTGCGCTGGGTAAGCCGCTGGCGTTATAGATGCTGGAAAACTCGGTAGGATTATGCCCCGTGCTGGCCAGCGTGTTGGCATTCGGCCTGACCAGGTGCGTGCGATAGGTATGCAAGTTTTGCAGACCATGTACTGCCAGCACCGTGTCCGACAACGATTGCGGTATCTGTGCATCTGTCGTATTGACATGCACAGTGCGGCCATCCACGTTATAGGTTTGCAGGTCGGTATTGAAGGCTGTCTTCACCGTCGCTGCCGCGCCGTCTGCTGTGACCAGCATGCGGTTATCCGACACCGAGATGTTGACGAAACCACTGCTCTTCAAATGATCCACCACTGCCTGCACCTGTGCTGCTGTCGGTGCATAGCGCGACATGAATTCTGCGGTGGAAATCGTCTTGGCATTTTTACCACTCAGGATGCCCGTGGTCAGGGTATCGAGTTCAGCTTTATTGCGCAGTTTAAGTGCGACCACCACTTGCGTAGGCGAACCCGCCTGCATCAATGTGGGTGCTGACTTTGCAGTCACGGTCGCTGGCACTCTGGTTGCCTTGGTTGCTGTCGGCGCCCATTGTTCTGCTGCCTGGGCTGTGTCGAACAGCATGGCCAAAGCCATGGAGACACCTGCTAGTTTTAGATTACAACTGATACGCATTACTTCTCTCCTTGTTTTTTTGATACGAAGTATGTGACCGGTGCTTGTTGGCGGCGCCGGTCCAGCTAAATACTCATCCCCATTCTTCCCAAAACAGGGATGGATGCACAGACAAAAACGGTGTATCCGCACCGTCTAAACCCTACATCCAGAGAACCCAGGCAAGCTGCGCGAGGCTCGCCCTTCGTCCCATATTGCCATGCAGGTAATTGATCAAATTCCCTGCATAACAATTCTTGCAGGCAATAGTAAGACCACTTGCACACGGTAACCGCCGTGCAAGACTATTGGCACTGCTGAATTTTTTCATGGCACCGATAATTTTTAATACCAGTTTGCCATTTTGTAACAGAGGCAGATTATTGACATTCTTTAACAATATGTCAAAAGCAATAAGTGTTTATGTATAGACAAATTTTTTTTATCATTTACCTTGAAATTTATGAAAACTTATTTTCATAGAGGAAAAGATATACTTTCATTACTGAAAATGTATGTGTCAGGCAGGGGAAAGTGGTTGTGAAATTGCAACAAACCCGTTTCAAAAAAAGCATATCCTGGCCATGGTCCTGTGCTGGTTTGCGCATTTTTTTGAGCAGTTTATGTAAAAAAAACAGGCAAAAATGCTTTTAGTGATACAGGTTTTTTGTCAATCGTCTTCTGTGTGAATCACATCGGCAAAACAGCGGGGGAATTAGAATTTACCCTCTAAATTTGTGGGTTTGTGATGTGGTCCGGGATGCAGCCTGCGGTGCAATGTGGGTGGCGATGTTGAATAAAAACATGCGTGCTTTTTTGATGTGCTGTTTCTGGTTTTGCCAAGTCACCCATGCGCCAGAAATATCGCCGCAAATATCTGTCCCCACCGAAAAAGCACACCGAATCTTGCGATCACCCCAGCAAGCATGTTCACCGTGATGTAGCCGTAACGGGAGGTGCATTGCAATGCGCCGCATGGGATTTTCTAATCATCGGAAAAATATTTGCGCCGTGAATCACGTACACATGGTGCCATGCAGATGATTGCGCGATAATGCCCCTCAAGTGGGAATCGATGCCGATGTTTTTCACACTGCATGCTGGCATCCCCATTAAATCAACCATCAATCACCCATCAATCGCCCATCATTCAAACAGATTAGCTATGGAAAACACGACATTCTGGACACTGATAGACGCATCACGCCTTGCCGCCAAAGACGATGCAGAACAACAAATTGACACCCTGGGCGCAGCCGTGTCTGCACTGACACCAGACGACATCGTTGCTTTTGACCGTATCTTCAGCGAATACCATAACCGGGCCTACGACTGGGGCTTGTGGGGTGCGGCCTACCTGATAGGCGGCGGGTGCTCAGATGATGGTTTCATGGACTTCAGGGGCTGGCTGATATCCAGAGGTGAAAAGGTTTATGAGGCAGCCTTGCTGGACCCCGAATCTCTGGCTGACGTCGTCAGGGACGAAGATGGTGATTGCCAGGTAGAGGGTTTTCAGTATATCGCTCGTCAGGTCTGGCAAGAAAAAACAGGAAAGACCAGCAAGGACTTCCCAAAGCATGCTATCGCATACCATGGTGACCCCACTGGAACCGACTGGGACGAAGACGATCTGGAGACACTATTCCCTAAACTCTGCGAGAAGTTTTTTTGAAGCTGGCCTGACATTCAAAGAGGCTGCGTGGTAAAACCGCTCAGTCCCGTTTGGTTGCACATAAAATATCTGATGAAAAATGGCGAATTTGTTTAAAACATGGCGCGGTTGGTCCCGGGTGTTGGGCATGATGTCCTTGCTACCCATATTTTTTGGAGTTTACCAATACTGGCAATTTTCTGTCTGGGCGCATGAGCAAAGCAAGAATGGTGAATTTGTTTGCGCCACAGGTATTGCCATGCTGTTTATTGTTTGTGGAATAGGCTTCATTTTTTTTGCGCTGTGCGCAATCATCTGCGGTATCGTCGCGCGCGTACGGCTGTCATCGCGGCTTTCAGCGGTGCACGATATGGCAGACAAAGACCTGAACGAATAAGCCCGCGTAGATAAAATTAGCGTAGCATAATCGCATACATGGGGTGCAGGTGACACACGCAGCCAGGCCAAAAAAGGCATGACATCATTGAATGGACTGGCGATTCACCGTCATGGACATGGCGACACGGCGACATGTAGGCAGACGATTTGCACCACAAGCACTGCCGTCACCAAAAAATCTCCTCTCAGGTCGCATCTGCTGCTTTTTCTCCAAATCAGATAGCATGAACTGCAGATCTTACGTACCATACGGCAGCAGTAAAAGCCCGTCTCTCTTGCGTAAGCTAAAAAGGATAACGCCATGATGCAATTCACCGACGCACAAACGACAGAACTGGATATGCGCCTGGAGGTAGCAAGCGAGGCATGGTCTATCTTCAAGTCACTGCCGTTCAACAATGGGCGTCTGGTATGCCTGTGCAGTAAGCAATGGTTGGTGCAGATCCATCAAGGCGTGGTCTCCAAGCGCAAGATACCAGAGCAGTTCATCGAAGAACTGCATGGCTACGCAGAGACCCCGAATGAGCAATGCGAAGCCCCGTTCAGATGGTTCCCCCAACTCTTCAAATGGGGCGAAATGACAGGCTTGCTGTTGTTGGACAAAAAGATTTACTTGCTGGACGATTTCGATGGCGATTTCATCGAAATCCCGATCGCGAACCGTTTGAAGAAATGGTCTTTCAAATATCAAGATCAAGTAGAGGGTTCTGGCGATGAGGGGGCAAATTTCCTGCCTGTTGCTTGTGGTTATACGGCTGGCGGTGGCCTCCCGGTTTTTTATTCCAATGTGGGAGGCGAAGTATCTAACTATCTCGCTCACCTCAGCATAGACGTGGCCGCCAAAACAGCTCAATGGCAGTTCAATGATGAAGGTCGTGCACCGATGATAGTCAAATACGGTGACTATTTTGACGTGTCAGGCTATACCTGTTTTAGCGATGCCAGTTGGACGGGACAAGGATATTTGATGTACGGCGTAGGCTTCGACGCGCCACATTTCAGGACCGGCATGCAGTTTTCCAGGCTACTGCGCGTCGACCAAAACGGCATTGCCACCGATGCCACCGATAGCTTGCTCAGTCTTGACGAACCCTGCTACGGCCATCTCTGTGCAGATGCCAGACATCTTTTGCTCAAACCTATGTACAAGAACAAGGAGCGCAAAGGACGTGAATCACTGGTGGCTCTGGATACCATGCAAGAAACACCGCTTGAGCTGCCCAAGGCCATGAAAAAACTCAAGCTGATCGATATCTACGACGGCCATGCCTGGTTTGTACCCCCGGTATCCACAGACCCAAAAGTTGCCGACCCCGCGTTCATCCCCATCATCACTTGCCGCGTCATTGAGGAATAGTTTTTAGTTCTTGCAGGTATGATAGCAATTAAGGTGCATTACAACGCAACCGGACTAATCAAATAAATGAGAGAAAAATGAGCTTGCGCAAAGAGCCTGCCCCCTGTTTTTCTGGCGTTAATTCCACTTGCCCGTCCGCAAGGCCATTTGATGAATACCTGGCCCAGATTGCGTCACTGCCCATGCCGAGTGCGGAGCAGATTGAACATTTCTGTCGCTATGTGATGGGTGATCATAGTTGGTACAAAGGACTGATCCTGCGCGGGCAAAATTTTATTTTCTTTCTGAATCCCGAACTTGGTCCTGGCACTAATGGCGAGATTCCTTTGAATCGGCAAAATTTTCTGAGATCGATTGAATACCTGAAAATCTTCGGTTATCTCGATTATCGCTTTGGCCCCGATTCGCATATGGACGCCGACAATGTCCCAGCCATCCTGCAAGAACATGGAAAAGTTCGTTGCTATCCATATTTATCTGATCAGTCGAAGGCGCATGATCTGATCTGGCACAGGAACAAAGATGTCGCAGAACTTGTCAAGGGTGACAGCAAAGAAAGCAAGGAATTATCTCATCCAGACCTGGACTTGATCAGGCAATTACTCGTCAAGCGGGTAGCGTGGCAGACAATAGTTGACGAAGTGGCGCAGGGGTGGTCCAGGGAGAAATGGATGGCAGCCAATATGTTGGACTACTACGAGAGTAAAAGTTCGCCGCTGGAAGACTATATGCTCAAAGAGAAGGCAGAGTACCAGGCCCAATTCAGTGAAGACGAATGGGCGATTTTGCGCCAAGGATGGCAGCGTATTGCCACGGCCAAGGCTGAAGAAAGGGGCGCTTATAATATCTTGAATGACCGGGAAAAGGCCAAGATCAAAGCCACCATAGAAAAAATGCTGGCCTGGCTTGCAGAGATGCGCTTGCGCTCATGAATCGTAACTAAGAATTGAATAGGAGTTGTTTGGTGAAAGTCGAGATAGATGTACCCGCATACGATGCAAACAAGGGCATGCAATATCAATGGACGAACCTGTTCGATATAGGTATTCGTATTGAAAACGGTGCTGTGTTAATAGAAGCGAATAAAGAAGGACTATTATCGTTGGCAAATCACTTGCTCAATTTGGCACAAGATGGAATACCGGCTGGGCATCACATGCATTTTGATGCGGATAACTCGCTGAATGACGGTTCATCGGAGTTGTTCATTCAAAAGAAATAAGCCCGGCAGTAGCCAGTGTGGTAGGAATCGCCTGCATATCATGTCGCCATTTCAATAACAGTGAATCGCCAATTTTTTCTAAAAAAACACTGCGAATGCACTATATCTAAAACAAAAAGCAGAACATCCACCGTGGCCGAATCCATCATTGTCCATTTCCGTACAGAAGACCGTCAGCTTGTAGCTGACGCAGTTGAGCAGATGGCGCTACCCATTGAGCATATAAAGCCAACCTGGCGATACCCGGATAGAGAAGACTATACCCTGACTATTTATTTTTATGATGACATGCTCACTGAGTATGAGCCTGAAAATATAGCCAGCGTCACGGAGGCACTACAGGGTATGCCAGGCGTATCGCTGGCAATTGAGATGCGCAGGTCTAGTGCCAACAAAGGTGTGAATGATGCCAGTGCATTCGCGCTGAGGCTCATCGGTATCTTGCCCGGAGTTGTCGATGATGCTTATTCTGCGATCTGGACACGGCAAGAAATAGCATCATTCGCCATCAAGAGTGACGGTGGATTTCTTGATTGCTACAGAACTTTACAGCCAGGCGTGTAGTGTGTAGGTATGATTAGCGTAGCGTAATCGTACGCATGGCGTGCAGGCTGCATATACAGACATCGTCTCGCGTACTCCGCAGGAGCGGGCAGCATTGAAAAAGTGTTTTCTAAAGAAGTGGATGGGTAAATAAGGATGTATAAAATTCTCTGTTTTGATGAAAATTCTGTTGAATATATTTCAATGTTGCTGGTAAATTGAATTCTATTCTTAATGTTGTGGATTTGGTATTGCATAAAAATACAGGGGCCAGCAAAATTAAGCTAGAATCGCCGCCAAAGAATTTGCATGCTTTAAGTATGTCCAAATCCTAAGCCAAGTCAGCAGCCCTTTCCCCTTCCTCATCGAATTACTATGCGCCTTATCCTGAAGTTATTGCTCTCTCTTTCCCTTGTCTGTTCATTCCTGACGACCGCACACAGTGCAGAAAACAGCAAGCCGGGTTTGCCCTTGCAGCGCGCCAGCTTTGATTATCACAGCGCGTTCTTAATGAACCTGCACCATTTTTTGCTGGATGTCTCGGTACAAAAAAAATCACTTCAAGACCTGCCTTGGGATAACAAGCCTGGCGATGCAGAATTCATCATCTTGAAAGAAGCCGTTGATTTTTACCAGGCTGATTATGCTAAACGCGATCTGCTTTTTGATGCGACCATGCAAGGTATCAAGCGTGGCCTGAGCGTTGATGACCAGCGTCGTGACGCCAGCGGCCTGGCTATTCCGGCTCGGCTCATTGCAGTTCTGAACCGGGTTGCTCCTGTGTATGCCCGCTGTATCTGGGCATCGCAAAACAAAAGCAACCAGGACTGGATCAAGCAGACCAAACAGCTGGACGCAAGCTATGGCAAGGAAATACAGACGCGCATAGAGAAGTATATGGTCCATGCTTTTCCGGTCACGCCGATACGCAGTGATATCGTCGTGCTGACAGGTACAAGGCCGGGTGCCTATACCGATGAACAGATCATCATGCCCAGTGGCCGGCCAGATTATCAGGGCCTGGCGGCGCTGGAAATGCTTTATCACGAGGCATCACATACTGTCGTGACTGATACCCTGGTCAATGCCATCAATGACAGGATGAAGGCTGCACATCGTGACGGCGAATCTGACTTGTGGCATGTGCTGCAATTTTATACCGTCGGCAAAGTGACCCAGGATGTACTCAAGCAGAGTGCTAATCTTGACTACCAGCCTTACGCATTGAAGAATGGCCTGTATCAAAAAGCCTGGCCGGAATATCTGGATTTGATAGATCAGGTGTGGGAGCCTTATCTGGAAGGCCAGTTGAATTTCAAGGAAGCGATAGCGCAGGCAGTGAATCAAATGCCTGCGGAAAAGAAATAGACCAGTGAAGTAGGGTGCGTCTCGACGCACCTTTATGTGCGTATGCATTGAATTTTTGATCGAAAAGCGGTGTGTCAAAAAGCACCCGTCGCGATGCTTCGTCGTGCATCGCCATAGATGGTCACGCACCGGGGCAAAGTCCCCGACATCATCACCACGCTTACATCCTGATACACCAGATACAAATCCTCTCATATCTATGAGTTGCTAAACCATGGATGCCTTACCTAAAATCAATGTTTGCCAAATAATCATCAGCCTGCCTCATTTATCCGGCAGGCTGCCTTGCTGACAAAGCTGTCTCCCATCCCCGCTGTTTGACTTTGATCTGTCGCTGCGCCCAGGAAAGGTAAGAATAAAAATGAAAACCAGAAAATATCTCACGCTGCTGGCCGCGTCTGTGGTGGCGGCTGCGGCCAGTGCCTTTGTTGTGCTGGGCAGCGGCAATTCTGTACTTGGTGCTGGTGGCGGGACGGCGACGATAGCGACGCTGGGCTCTGGCCTGAGGGCGATGATGAGTGCGGTGGCCGCGCCTGCTGCAAACTCACTGCTGAATGTCAGCGTCGCCGGTGGCGGCACGGTGACGACTGTCACCGGCAGCCCGGGTGCTGTGAGCTGTACCAGTGACGTGCTTGGCTACACTGGCAGTTGCAGCCAGTTGTTTGAGGCGAATGCGACTGTGACCCTGCATGCATCTGGCAGTGGTTTTGTCGGTTGGGCCGGGCCGGGTGTGGCAGCCGCAAGTACGGGTTGCAGCGGCACGGCAGATTGTACTTTCACCAAAACTGCTGATACACAATATGTGACGGCGATCTTTTCTTCTGGTGGCGCAGTTGGCTCCCTGCCACAGCAGCTTTATACCGACATCACGTCCGGCCCCACTACAGGCGGCGAGAATAACAAGGGCATTTATCTGTCGGTCTTTGGCCAGAACTTTGGCACGACAGGGGCTGGCACCAATGCCAAGGTGTATCTCGATAATATCGAGGTAGATAATTACCGTTCCATCGGTGTCTCACGCGGCAGGGCAGACATACAACAGATCACGACACAGATAGGCGCACTCGGTGGCGCCGCAAATGGCAGCGACCTGCCTGTCAAGGTGGTCATCAACGGCAATGTCGCCACAGACGCGAATCAACTGAGTTTTAAAATCAATCCCGGCAAAATCTATTTTGTCAGCCTGGATGGCAATGACAGCACCGGGCAGCCGGATGACATCAACCACCCTTACCGGCATGTGCAACTGGCAGTCAGCAATAACTCCAACGACATCAATGTTGGCTGCACGATTGCAGGCGGCTTGCAGCCTGTGGCGACTGCTGGTGTGTGGGGAATAGTCTTGCCGGGCGATTTTATTGTCATGCGTGGCGGTGTCTGGACTGATGTGCATCAGGCCGGTGACAATTATTTCTTGCGGGCGCAAAACAAATCCGGCACACCGGCAACAGGTGCTGTGCAAAGCGGGCCGATCACGCTGATGGGCTTTCCGACAGAAACCACGCAATTGTCGCAGGCGCTGGCCAGCAGCAAAGACAACGCATCCGGCGGCGTGATTACCTCAGCCGACAGTGCGCGCCAGGAGATAGGCTGCGGTGCCGGGATCACCATCACCAATCTGAAGATAGAATCAGGCCGTGGCGATGGCATGATCAGTGTGCAGGCAGGGTATGAACTGAATAAATACAAGGGTGCCAACTGGCGCGTGGTCAATAATGAGCTGACTGCCTATACCGCCGTGCACAACGTCAACGCCAAGGGCGCGGGTGTCACAGGCAGCGGCAATGGCGTCGTAGTGCTGGGTAACCATGTGCATGATGTGTATTGCGGGCCAGACGATGGCAGCAGCTTTTTGCAAAACCATGGTTTCTATTTCGATGGTACCGGTTCTTACGAGGTGGCCTATAACGAGGTCGGCAATATCTTTGGCGGCAATGGTGTGCAGAGTTACAGCTCCTCTGGCACACCCATAGGCAATATCAATGTGCACCACAATCTGATCCACGATGTGCGCAAGCATGGCATCAACCTGGCCGATGGTACGGCGGGCAATGTCAAGGTTTGGAACAACGTTGTCTACAACATCCAGTATGCAGCGGTGCGTTTTAACACGACCGACATCACTGGCGCAAAAATATACAACAACACCTTCTACAACACCAACACCGCAGGCAACAGCAATTATGGCGCGTTGACGAATGACTGGAATTTGCCCAAAGGCGCGATGGATGTTGAAAACAATATCTTCTACGTCGCCACCGGCACGCCGTATAACTCGGGCTCGAATGGTGTACCGGCCAGCACAGGCACCTTCGCGCGCAACCTGTGGTTCAACGGCTCTGGCAGCCCTGGGCTGGATTCCACCGCGATCATGGCCAACCCGCTGTTTGTGCAGGCGGGTGCTGACTTTCATTTGCAAACCAACAGCGCCGCGCGTGGTGCGGGTTCGATAGCGACAGCAGTGACCTCGCTGGTGACCAACGATTATGATCTTAAGGCCCGCAACCCGCAGGCGATGGATGTGGGTGCCTATCAGTCTGGTGCGGCCAGCGATACCGGTTTGCCAGCGGTGAGTGTTGCACCAACCATACAGGGCACGCCACAGGTCGGCAGCAGCCTGAGCGTAAGTACAGGCACCTGGACCAATAGCCCGACGAGTTATCAATATCAATTGATAGCGAATGGAGCCGATGTTGCAGGCAGCACCAGCAACAGCTTTACGCCAGCCAGCGCGGATGCGGGCAAGGTCATTGCATGGCGCGTTACCGCGAGCAATGCCAAGGGCTCTGTCTCGGTCATGAGCAATTCAGTTACGGTGGCAAGTGTTGCTGTGCCCGTCAATGGCAGTTGTGGAAGTGCTGACGGTGCAAACTTCAGCAGCGCACCGACGACGGGTTTGTGCAGCGCTGGTGTCGCCTCTTTATTGAAAGGCACAGGCCCATGGACCTGGACTTGCGCCGGTTCCAACGGCGGCACGACGGCAAGTTGCAGCGCCAAGCTCGGCAGTGTGCAAGCCCCGGTCAATTCCATAGCGCCTGCTATTTCCGGCACGTCTTTCGTCGGCAGCGCACTGGCTTGTTCAACTGGCACCTGGAGCAATGCACCCACAAGTTATGCCTATCGCTGGAAGCGTGGCACTACCCAAATCTCTGGTGCCACTGCCGCCAGCTATATCGTCACCACGGCAGATGTAGGGCAGGCGCTGACTTGCACAGTCACGGCAAAGAACAGTGCAGGTTCTGCCAGCGCTGTTTCAGATGCAGTGACTGGCCTGGTACCAGCGCCAATCACTCCGCCGCAAATTGTGCAGACTGCAGCGCCGGTATTTGCTGATGGCTCGGTGCGCCCGGTCACGATCAGCTTCCCCAATCCTGTCAAGGCGGGCAACCTGATCCTGGTTTCCATGGCATCCACCCAGGGCCACACGTATAACTTCACCCTGTCTGATAACAAGAACGCTGGCAACTACACCTGGTACCAGACCGATGCCTGCCAGACTACCTGCGCTGGCTGGTTCTACCTGGTCGCGCAAAAGGGTGGCAGCAGTTTCACGATCAGCGCAACTGGCGGCGCAGCGCAATCGCTGGTCATGTCGGCGATTGAAGTCAGCAATTTTGATCCTGCGATATTTGATGGCAAGCCAGTTATTGCTAATGGCATTGGCGGCACTGGTAATACTAGTGCCACGGCAAGTGCCAGCAAGCAGACTGCCTCGGTCAATTCACTCGTGCTCAGCGTCTATGGCGGCGACCCAGATCAGGTGATCACCCCCGGCAATGCCGCAGGCGCATTCAATGCTGCTTATGCCAATACCCTGACTTACGGCACGCAGATTGCCACGGCAGCGACAGCAGGTAGCACTCCGGTATCGTGGAAAGTGGCGCAACCCAAGGGATGGACAGGCTGGTCAGAAATGGTCATCGCCATCAAGGGTCTTCCTGGTGCCGTACAGACCCCGGCGTCTGCTGTGGTCGTGCAAACGGCTGCCCCGGCCTATGCAGATGGCGACACCAGGCCCGCTGCCATCAGCTTTACCAATCCGGTCAAGGCAGGTAATCTGATCCTGGTGGCAATGGCCAGCAACCAGGGCAATACCTATAACTTTACCGTCACCGATAACAAGAACGCAGGCAACTACACCTGGTACAAAACCGATGCCTGTAAATCTTCCTGCGCTGGCTGGTTCTATGCAGTTGCAAAAGCGGGAGGTACATCGTTCACTATCAATGCCAATGGCGGTGCAGCGCAAGGCGTGGTGATGGCCGCTTATGAGATATCGAATTTCGCCCCGACGATATTTGATGGCAACCCTGTCACCGCCAGCAATATCAGCACCACAGCCAGCGCCACCAAAACTACCTTGCAGTCGAATTCCTTGGTATTTGGTGTGTATGGCGGCGATTATGCGCAAAGCATAGTCCCCACTTACGGCATGGGTGCGCTCAGCTATGCTAATCCCAATACCCTGACCTTTGGCACGCAGCATGCACCAGTGACAGCCCTCGGTTCTTCAGCCATGGCCTGGAGTGTCGCGCAGCCAAATGGCTGGCTGGGATGGGCAGTGACAGCGATTGCGATCAAGAGTGCGGTGAGCCCCTAGGCTGCATAGATCATCTTGCCGTTGATGTAGCATTCAAAACGGCTTTCAAAGCCCCATCGACACGTTGATGGGGCTTTTTTTGTCGGCTGCCTTACACCGCAGCCTGCGAGGATGTTGTGGGTGCGATGCAGGCAAGCAGTTTTTGCAGATAAGTATCCAGCACCGGCTTCACAGGCACCTTCAACCAGAATTCAAGTATCAGCACTGCCAGCCCGAAAACCGCTATCGCCAGTTGCCTGGGGCGTAAGGCGATTGCGCACTCTGCGTGACTGGAAAATAGCTGGGCTAAATGGGTGGCGATATTCATGGTATGGACTCCTTCATCAATGCGGCATTAGTTTTTACTGCAAAAGTTTTACTGCAACAGATGCCAGTGTGCAGTATTGCCAGCTAAATGAAAATTGCCTAGAATCGCATGGTCGCTATAAATAAATGTATATGCCATGAACACTGAACCGAACTGGGAGTGGTACCGCACCTTCTTGATGGTCATCGACACGGGGTCACTGTCGGCTGCAGGGCGGGCGATGGGCATGACGCAGCCTACCGTTGGCCGCCATATAGACAGTCTGGAGAAGGCGCTGGAGTTGAAACTGTTCACGCGCACGTTTGACGGCTTCGCGCCAACGGAGGCCGCTTTGGAACTCAGGCCCTATGCAGCCGATGTTGCCGCCACTGCTGCGGCACTGCGCAGGGTCGCCAGCAGCCATGGATCAGGTGTGCGTGGCACCGTGCGGGTAACAGCCAGTGAAGTCACCTGTGTCGAAGTGCTGCCGCCTATTTTGACGGCATTGCGGCGGCAACACCCTGAATTGATGATAGAGCTGGTGTTGTCGAACCATGTCGATGATCTCTTACACAGAGAGGCAGACATTGCCGTGCGCATGGTCAACCCAGAGCAAGACGCCTTGATCGCCAAGCGTGCCGGTGCAATTGAGATTGGGTTTTTTGCACGCCAAAGCTACCTGGCTGATTTTGGTATGCCAAAATCGATGGACGAGTTATCGCGGCATACCATCATTGGTTTTGACCAGGAAAATGCCTTCCTGCGTAAATTGAGGTCAAAATTCCCCACGCTTGAACCATCCGCATTTGCCTTGCGTACCGACAGTGATCTGGCCCAGTTGGCAGCAATCCGCGCGGGCTATGGCATAGGGGTTTGCCATTCTGCGCTGGCAGCAAGAGATAAAGACCTGGTCCGCGTTTTGAAAACACAATTCTCGGTCAACCTGGATATCTGGGTCGCCATGCATGAAGATCTGCGCGAAAGCCCACGTTGTGCCGTGACATTTGCTGCGCTCACGGCGGGCTTGAGGGACTACGTCAAGAAGCAATAGTCCACACGCAATTTTTATACTTTAAGCTTTACAAGCCAGGGATATGTCCCGCCACCGTTTTTGCCAGAAGCATCCAAGGCCATTCATAAAAAATAGCTGGTCGCCGTATCAGCTGTGCCAGCACACTGCCAATCTCCAATCCGCTCCCGCATATCTCACACGGATATGCATTAATGCATAGCGGCTAGTCGGCTTTCTGCAATTTCTTTTACCCAGACATTCGCCCATACTTCTTTCATCGCAATACTACTGCAAACGGCAAGGCCTCATCAGGGAATTTGCCAACTCAAGCAAAAGTATTTCAACAGACCGGCGATGACTGACGCAATCACCTACTAATTTTTTTATACATTGAACTTATCTCAGGAGCTTTTCATGAACTCAACTAGCAACTCATCCAGAAACTCATTTGGAAAATATTCCCGTAAAGCCATGCAGATGGCCGCCGCAATTGCATTGCTGGGCACGAGCCTGACTGCGGCTTTTGGCGCGACCGCTGAGACAAGGGCATCTGCCCCAGCCGCAATCACACCAACGCACCAAACCCGCGTGACCACAGCACATCAGGCACTGACTAATCAATGGATTTCTCTATGGAATGGCGATCTGGATTTGGCAAAGTCCATCATCGCCCCCGACTTTGCTTTGCATGCCACCTTGCTCGATGGCCGCCCCGACACCGCGATCAGTGGCCCCGCAGGACTCGCAGCCTGGGTTGCGCAAAGCCATGCGCTGTTCAAGAACCTGCGCTTCACGGTACAAGTCGGCCCCATTGTCGATGGCAATTTTGCAGTGTTGCGCTGGGAGGCAACGGGCAACTATGGTGGTGGAATACCCGGTGCCGGTGCAGCCGTAGGGACGCCCTTGAAATTCACAGGCACAGACATCCTCCGTATCGAAGGTGGTAAAGTAAAAGACTACTGGCTGCACGCCGATACGGCAAGTCTGTTGACGCAGTTAAAGTTTGGGCAGGCAGCAGCTACGAATTAAAGCGCTGTAATCGTACGCATGTAATGGTGCCGCAAGCCGATCATCATCGATCGGCTGGCGACTTACAATCCAAAACTGACTGCATAATTTGCTACGAATTGTACGATTACGCTGCGCTCATCGTACCTGCGAACTCATCGTACCTACGCAGGCTACGCGGGCTGATAAGCAGACTTTGCTACAATGTCATCGATAATCTACTGAACCAGGCTTTTCATGAACATAAATCAAAGTTGTATGCTGGTCTTGTGCACAACAATGAGCATTGCGAACCTCTCTGCACAGGAAGTGGATACGCCTGTCCAGCAAGTCACGATTGCCACAATGCGTGACCCGCAATGGATGTCCTACCGGGACGCCTACAAGGCGCTGAGATGGCACGACGACTACAAGAAGGATAAAAATTTTGTCCGCGTGACTTTTGATCTCAAACCCAAAGATCGGCAGGCCTCGTTAAAAGACCTGCGCCTTGAGTTGATTGGTAAAACCACGCGGATGGAATTACCTTTGGATGAAGGTTTGACGACCTCCATACCAGATATAAAGCAGGCTTATGAAGAAGACGCCGAATTCAGGTTGAATCGCCAAGCTGGCACTTTTGATTTTCAATACACAGGATCGATCAAGCTAAATCCCAATGGCGTTTATCCACTAGCTGACCTGCATCAGGCTTGTGACCAGTTGCTAAACTACCTGCGCGATGCGCGGTTGAGTATTCGACTCAAAACCGCAGGCAAAAAATGCATCGCCGTGAAATTCCATTACCCTGAGAGTATTGCCAAGCCACGACTTTTTTATAAAAATGAATCAGGCGAAATGGTGGCAATTAGCCTGATGAAGCCACTAGAAAAAATCCCTGGTAATGCTGTCGCGTTCCGCTTCCCTGAACAACAGAAAAATGGTGAAATCATTGCAGGAGACTTGCCCTTGTCTATTCACGTCATTTACGATTAAAGAAAGAAGCAGCGACGACGAGTGCCGTATCGTCTTATGCCGGTTTACTTTTCATCATTTTGTTTTTTTCCGTCTCTTAATTCTTCAAGATATGGCCCTACCCAATACAGGGCAACAAACAAGCCCAGGCTAAAACAGGTATTAAATAAGGGCTTTACAGGCCTGTCGTCCAAATAGTTCCCGAAGGCGATTAACCAGGGCAAGGCTGCGCCATACAAGGCAACTGAAAGCCGGCTTTTCATATTCAATTTCATCTCTTATATGCCCTTTTTATCATGCTGGTATTGATCGGCGCATCGTGGTGCTTCGTCATTGCGCCATTTAAATAGCAAGCCCAGGCCACCCATGCGCATGCATCGCTGATAATGTTCACCTACTGTGGCCTTGTCATACTCGCCCTGAGTTACTTTCAAGGCTATCGGTTCTGGATTGTTCTCTCCTCGAATGTTGAGTATACGTGAACTAAATTTGCCGTGATAGGCTTGCTTGTAAATGATAGTTCCTTCTAGCAGGACAGTGGCTTTATCTGCGCTCAATGCATTCACCAAAAATACGTAGGGAGCGCTTTGCAATGTTAAGAAGGAAAAAACAAGGAGCATGAGAAAGCCCGTTTTCAGCAAACCATAATGCATTAATTCCGCAAGGTGTTTACGCCAATATGTGCCGCATATTGCCATCACGACTAACACGGCAATAGCTGCATAGCTGAAGGCAAGTGGCCAGTCCTCATTCATATCGTCCAGTCGCATCATGCATGCCAACCCGCCAAATGCATACGCAAGAAAACACAAGACCGGCGCTATATTTTTAAACTTTTCTTTGGTGTATGTGTGCATGATGCCAGCTAAAAATAATGATCAGCAAGTAGGTACGATTGGCGCAGCGTAATCGTACGCATGTCAGTAAAATCCTGTGATCTCCAAAGCTGATCTTCCTGAGAAATTGCAGAGTAACATTTTTTGTTCCAGCTCCAGATGAAGGCGAGGCTTTTTGTGCGCTTTTGCAATTTTATGGGCATCATACGTACTATTACGCTGCGCTAATCGTACCTTGTATTATGACGCTTCCGGTAGTTAGTTAATATAATTACCAACAAGTTCTTGGTAGGCATATCAAGATCGAGTGACTGGATGCCGCATCGTACCTTTGGTTTGAAACCTGCAACG
>NZ_JBMPOZ010000039.1:0-30078 GCF_049340385.1 Undibacterium sp. Ji83W
GATACAGATGGGGGAGATGTTCCCCAATTTATGAAGATCATCATGTTCCTGCAACGCATTTCATGCTTTTGCCTGAACATGATTTTGAAATTGAAGAAAATTAGAACTTAATCAGACATTCCTTAGCTGAATTTTGAGATATACAATACCTGTCGCGAAAGAACTTATCAGGGTAACGTAGCTAATAAGTTTATCTGAGAACGCGCTTATGTGTGTGCTCACGTATTCACAGAAGTGTAGCGGAACTAACGAGCGTGTACGAAGTCAAGGGCCTCAAGCATTTGGTTATCAATTTTCGAGTAGTTTAAATTAAATTTTCGCCATGAAGAAAGAAAAAGTTTTTCTCAATAATTTCGGTATTTCCGATGACTATAAGTTGGCGCACGTTGAAACGGAGACAAAAAATAATTTTGAATCAACAAATAGTTGGCTCTATTTGGGGCGTGATGCCGATGATCCCAATTTTGTAAAAATAGGATTAACGATGGGAGACCTTCAGTCGAGATCATATAGTTCAGCCAATCCAGACTACTATTTGTTTTGTGCATTTAAGTGCAAATATAACATTTCTGAAGTTGAGCTGAAAAATATAGAAGAAGAAATTTTGGTAAGACTAGAGAGTTTTTATAGAAACGATGATGGATCAACCAAGAGATTAAAACATCATGAGTCCGGCCGTCCCTCCGAGTGTTTTCGCCCCGTAAATTTTTCTGAATTCTTTATGGATTTACATTGTGAGATTTATGAAAATCATAGAAATAGTTTTGTTATTTGCGCTTGGGAAAACGAAATTGGTCAAATAGATGGGCAGTTTGTTGATTGCATTTTCAATAAAGTAATAAAACTTGAAGATAGAAATAAATTCATAAAAATGATTCTTCAATATTAAACTTGCAAACGTCTGAAAAGAAAGATATTGCTGACCGTCAGTCGGACGACGTATGTAAGGTTAAGTATGAGTTAGGCCGTCGCACTGATCCGGTGTTATGCATTTTTCCTTACTTTGTCATCATTTGTTGAATGCTTCTGCATTTAGGGTCATATATTTATGGTGATCTTTTGCCACAAAGATAATGAAAAATAACCTCCTTATGCGACTCTCCGTACTCGTTAGAAACTGCAAGCGCAAATGCAGGATCAATTGTTCTGAATAGATTTGTAACGCTCATAATTCCAAGTTGATGATAGACATAGATATCCTCTTCGTCTGGATAAGCACGAGCCATTTCAGTTAAATTTATGAAAATTGTCTTTGCAGCCTCAGGGTCAGTATAGGCAAGGTTAGGGATTGCATCAACAGCCGCTTTGGCTTGTATAAATCTGATTTCTGGCTCGTCATCATTTGCAAATATGTAATTGAGCGCAACATCTACTTGTATGAATCTAATATAGGGAAGACTGGGAGACCTGTCGGCAAGCATGCACAGCTCCCTAAAGACATGCATTATAATTACTCGATCAATAACATGATGAAGGATACCGATCAGATCACGCGCCGCTAATGCTTGGATCAAGCTGACTTCTGCTTGCCCGGCGTACACAGCTGAAAACGAGCACAGGTCCTTGTAAACATTCTTTGCGGCTGAGGATTGCTTAGCTAAGACAAACGCGATCATCAGATTTTTTGCTGCTTTCCCGATATAAGGCCATAGCTCAAATTTTCGACGTTCGGCAGCCTGGGCAAAGTAAGGTAATGAACTATATTGCGCATCCTTGGGTAAGGCACTGATTTCCAATTCAGTGGAATGTTTTCTGACTAACCTACACAAATCCTCGAAGATATTTATCGCTGCATCAAGTTTTTCGACACCTAGTATGCGAATCATATTGCATGATGCTTGAGCCAGTTCGCGAATGAGCCATGGATGTGTTGCGGCAAGCAAGGCTAATTTTTCGTAAGCACGCTCAGCTCGTGCGGAATGCTGAAAACCAGTTTTCGCTATCAAATTTACCGCCCAATTTGACCAAGCGTCCTTTCCAACGTTCTCAAATAGAACGGCCTCGATTGCATCATCAATGTACGTGTCATTTGGAAAGTCGTCCACAACCCGATTAAAAAACGCAAATGTATTGCGCCCCCATTGATGCCAAGCGAGCGTGAGAATTTTCTTCAGTTCTTCTTTATTGAATGATTTAAATGATTCGAGCGCAAAACACTCACCGAGAAAATCTGGAATAAGAGGGGCGATTGTGTCCGACTGTTCATCGTATCCAGACATTATCTTAAAGACTGGCCCCGCGCTATCACGATCCCATTCCTCAATTGGATCAACGACGTTGTTTGCGGCTAGACCATTAACTAGAGTTGCGACAGTCAATAATCTCTCCATTTTTGCAAGTGATACTCCATGTTCCTTAGCTGCTGGACGCCAATATTTTTCGCGATCTTCCCTGATCACATTTTCGAGTAATACCTTCTGTGTGAGTGTCTCTACTTTTTCATTTTGACCAATTGCATCAGCAAGTAGCATAGCAAAAAGAGGCCTTTTTTCAGGGTCGATACGAGTCAACTGATCAATTATTTTGACTTTCTCAGGAATCGGCTTATGCATTCGAAACATGAAATGCTCGATAATGCCCCAGGGATCAGCAGTTTTGTTGATATCTATATCTGGAGCACGGCACTCTTTTACTCGAGTTGCAATAGGGTCGTGGCCAAAAGCTACCTGTAGCTTATCTTCCTGGTGAGGGCGATCCAAAAGTAGAATCCGGACGGGCCGCCTTAGTCGCCTCTCCTCATCTCGGTTGCAAAGACCCTGCAGCAATCGGCTAAGCTTAGCAATGTCAGTGATCGCGTTGTCAATCACCAGTAGAGTTGGCAAATACGGCTGCCAGCGTGCCCAATCAGGAGTATCAGCGTAACGATCTAAGAATCCTGCATGCCAGTCAGTGTAGATAGACATGCACAGCTCTAGTGCGAGTCGGCTTTTGCCGATGCCACCTTGACCTTTTACAAACATCCACACCACATTATCTTCTGCTGGTGAAAACAGAAACTTCTCTAACTGCGTTTTCTCATCGTCGCGCCCTAGAAGGGGAATATAACGGTTGACGTATAGGAAACGCGCGTTACCTTGAATTTGATCATTTTTAACACGCCCGCAGGAAAGCACAGGGGGGGTTCTATCTGGATTTACCAGCAAAGGTTGCTCAGAAGTTTCTTCTAATAGAAACTCCTTCGCTATTTCAAAAGCCGGATGTGACGTATCACTAATTTTTACAAAACCAACATGACCATGACCTGGTATAACGACATAGTCGTGATTGTAATTGGCACCAGTTGAGCTGAATTCAGGCACAATTTTGTCATCGCCCCCAGCTACACGCTTGACTCGCACAATATACTCTGCATCCGTGATCGCCCAGTCCTTATTGAGTGAAAGAATAAATTCCGAGTCATACGCCAAATTTTTCTGCTGCTGCCATGAATCAGGAAGAAACGACGAGGCATTTTCAGAATAAGCTCCCCAGTGAGGTGTTGCAAAGGTGAGCAGACGAAAGATAGGAGTGTGGGTGGCTAAATTTGATTTTTTAATCAATTCATTACACAAATACCTACGCGCAAGGAGCCCACCTTGGCTATGCGTAACGAATACGATCTCATCAATATGAGACTTTTGGACTTCTGCTTGAAGCCAATTCGCAAACTCTGTCGAGATTGTCGTTAGAGAACAAGTTTGACCTGTCTTGCTGGTCTCATAAGAAAACGAAGTTATTGTCGAATAGCGTTTAGCGATCTCTGAATTTTCAGCCAGTAGCATTGGGAACTTGTCCCATGTTTTTTCTGTGTTGCTACCTAAACCGTGAATGAGTACTACCATCCTGTTTGTCATGAAAATCATACCTTTCGTAACTTAATATGATTAGACTTTTCGGTATTTCAGGCGGCTCATTTCCTAAAAAAACGATTCGCATCTAGCTTCACATGCTTCAAAACTTTGAGGTCAATGAAGCGACAATTGCACTCACTGTCGTTTTTTGATTGAAATGCGTGCCTTCATCCATGACATCAAGTCTCGAATGAGCTGCCCTTTGAGTACTAAGGAATGGCTTATTCTGCCGCGCGATTCAATCTCAATAGCAGTTATTTTGATACATTGCCTTCAACTTTTTCGCGATACTCAAAATGGGGATAATCCGGGAACGCAAAATCACCTCCCCACGTAAGTCCAAGGTTTTTTCCGATTGCTCCGAGTTTTTTATATAACTCAACGTTATCAATTTCTGTCTTACCTTCTTCCACAGGCGCAACGTCAAACGCTAAGCCAAGATTATGCTTGCTTTTTCCACCTTTGGCATTTGTAATTATAGGGCCAGGAGCAGTCCTTCCTGATGCGTATAAGGCATTTTGTTCTTCACTTGTTACCAAGGTTCTTATGATCTTTACTTCGATACCTTGCGCAGCTGCAGCCTCGATTAATTTTCGAGCAAGCACTGCTACTACAGGTTGCAAACTTTCAACCGGTCGTGACGATGGAGTATATCCAGGAAGGACGATAACCCCTTTAGATAGCTGCGATAGTGCCTCGTCGGAGAGCTTTGTTTTGGAATTATCGTTGAGCAACCTCGCTGCCCAATTTCTAATCTCGGGAGAGATTTTTGCACTCTCCGGTTCTTTCAATATTGAGACAGCAAGTTGAACATAATCTTTTGCGATGCTTTGATCCTGAATTTGTTTTTGAATGAACCATCCTCCAACTGCCAACACCACTGGAATCAGGGCAATAGAAATGACCTTTGAATAGCGCTCAAACGCATCCCATGCATCACGTTTGTCGTCGACACCCTTGGCAGCCATAACAACTGGAACTGGTGTGCTTATTTTGAGATCGATTATTTGCTTCATGGCTTATTCATCCAATTTTCGAGCAAGAACAATATCAAACATCAGAAAACTAAGATTCAGCGAACAAAACTCACCAATCATACAGTGCATAATTAGCCATAATGTAGGCCACTAATCCGATATTCTTCTGTATTCGGCTGAAATTGCTTTATTCCGAGGAAATTTCACGAGGATATTGTCACATCCACCCGGCTGGCCGTCAGCATCAAGCCCAACCTTGTCAGGTGACATTAAGCAAGAAGCATCTTCTATGTCTGTACGTAAGACAAGCCCACGTTTTTCCAGTTCTGCGATGATTTCACTATCAGGCAAAACAATGCCTGCATATTTCGTAGGTCCAGCGGAGACTATATAAGTCTTGGCATTGACCGCATCTAAGAATTTCACGCGCGAAGATGTTTTACTACTGTGATGGCCAACGACAAGCACATCGGCTTTAACATCCGCTGCACAGCATGCAAGAAGTTTCCCTTCTATGGAGGTATCACTCGGCAACGTAGCTGGTAATTTTCTACCGCCGGCTTCTGCGTCACCCATCAAAAGGACTCTCCGAGACCCCAGGTCAAGTCTGACGACCAGACTATTTTCGTTGGGGCTTGATCTATGAGATCCGTCAGCAAAAAGAAAAGTCATTGACGCATCTTTTCCAATACTGATCGTTTCATTGGAAATTTTCTTTGAGTGATTGAGCACCAATGTTTGTGCTGGCTGCTTTTTCCGATAACAATTTTTTGCCGTCATTTCTATTGATTCAGCGCCACTATCCTGAGTCGCAGTGTGATATTGGATGGATGGATTGGCTGCGATCGCGAATAGGAAATTACGATATCCACAAATATTGTTGAACGCCCCAGAGTTCCACACCGCACTTGGGCTATACCGAGTGACGATATCAGGCAA
Source organism: Undibacterium sp. Ji83W (assembly GCF_049340385.1). Taxonomy (NCBI): domain Bacteria; kingdom Pseudomonadati; phylum Pseudomonadota; class Betaproteobacteria; order Burkholderiales; family Oxalobacteraceae; genus Undibacterium; species Undibacterium sp. Ji83W. The sequence goes on from NZ_JBMPOZ010000039.1 coordinate 5,747, forward strand.
CAACTCAACATGATCTCTATGGGGATGACTTAGAATCACGTGATCAATTTTCTGTATTGGCGGCTGCAGTGTATTAAGATAGGCAACTACACGGTTATCGTCGCCTTGAGCAGTATCATCATTGCTGCCAGCGTCATATAACAATGTAAAGTCAGGTCCACGCACCAACACCGCAAGGCCAGTCCCAACATCAATAGCATGTAGCTCATATTCGGAATCTGCAACACTGGGAACTACTCCTACTTCTGATGGACATACTTCAATTTGAGTTGATCGCTTGGCAGCAAATGCCATCTGTCCATCTGATAAGCGAGTTTCATACCAGCCAGGCATCAACGCAATCAATGGAAGAAGTTCGTTTCTCTTTAAGGTGCCACGAATAGCACTTTTCGCAGTCGGCGCCGCTCTCAAAGTTACGATGCTGGCTCCATCGGCTGGAACTAAACAATCCGCAGCAAATGATTGATTGGCAGCAATTATCAATAAAAGAGCCCCAAAAAAAATGGATGCTCTACAAAATGAACACGAGCCATATATGGACCGCTGGAAATATGCAAAAAATCTAGTCACAGTAATTTCCGTATTTAGAGGATTACTTGAATCAAATTAGAGATGTCCAATGCGACCAAAACATAAGCCGAAATTTCGCGATCACAATTTGCATACTATCCTGATATTTACAGTGCAAGTTATAAATAAATCTAACTTATTTGATAATTTATAAGAATCGTTGCAAAATTAGCCCAACTGATTTCCATCACGGAAACAAAGTACGTTTTGATGCCATGCAAGTTCATGGTAAGAAAGGTAGTTTGATAGTCAGCCAAACTAAAAAGGCACGTGGGTAGGTTGTGAATTAATCTTTGTTTGCATAGAAATCTAAAGGAGGAGCACAGTTTCTTGACTCTCGAAACATTGATTGAGATGGGCGCGGGCGATGTGGTCGAACATCAGGTCGTCTAGTATTCGGCAGAAAGATTGAACAGCGACAACTATCCTTAATTTGTACTGCGACACCATAGGAATTTTATTTAGAACGCCTGTTTGATCGCTAATACATATTCACGAAAAAAGATTGAAATCCACAACTATAGATTACACCTCTATAAGTAAAATTAATTAAAAATCTAGGCAATTAGAGATCCTCCTGGCATTGATACTTGCATGTGTTTTATGAGTCGCTACTGGAATTAGACTTATTGCTTAGCGCTAATAGGTGAAAAAAATGAGCATGCTTGACCTCGCGAATTACCTCAGACAACTAGCCTTAAAAAAAGGAATAAACGATTCCGAACTAGCACGTAGAACCAATATCAGCCGCAATGCTTTGATAAAAATCTTTAATGCCGAGGTCAAGTCACCAGAATTAACGACCCTGGCAAATTTAGCGTATGCCTTAGACGAGCTTCCATGGCGTTTGGTTAGTCTATTTTTGGCAGGTACTTGTGCCCCTAGTCGCGATGGCTGGAAAACCAGAGCTAAGAAAGATGATAGTCGCTTCATACGCGATGTTAATTATCCAGATGGAAGCATGGTCAAAATTGGCGAACAATTTACGAAGACCTGGGAAATTGCCAACGGGGGAGAAACAGCCTGGTTAGGTAGGAAGTTGGTATGCCAAGATCAGACCCATACGCTCTATCAAAAAATTGGAAACGAATTCGTACCGGTTGACTATTTACTGACCCCCAAACATACGGAGATAACAATTCCAGAAACACTGCCCGGAAAGACGGTGGCACTATCCGTCGAATTTCAAGCGCCAAATTCACCGGCGCTAGTTGTTTCTCACTGGAAAATGAGCGATCAAGAAGGTCAGCTATATTTTCCAGAAATGCATGGGTTGAGGTGTTGCGTGAATGTGATTGAGGGCTAACGATTTTTATTTTCATTTAAGCAGCCGAATAAACCACTATTTCTCAAGGAGATTTTTGATGACCCAGGCCAAATTTTTACCTCAAATTTTGCACACAAATCTGACTCGTTTCGCAGTGCCAGTATTTGTAGTGTTTTCTTTTGCAACTAATTTAAGCTATGCAGCACTCGCAGTGCCTACATTAAACGAGCCTTCAAACGGGATAAGTGACTGGCTTTTCAATCTCACGAAAACAGGTGACCGGCAGCCATTTTCTTGGAGTGGCGTCAGTGGTGCAGCGGGATACGAGTTTGTGCTCAGCAGAAGTCCCAATTTTGCAGGTTACGATGACGCGAACTCGACTTGTTTAATCAGTAGTTGCAAAGCGGTTAAGGCTGCGAGATTAACGGCTAGTGCGGCCAATTTAAACAATTTCTATTTCGAGGCAGCCACTTATTATTGGAAGGTTCGCGCTTATACCAACACCAGTAAAGGTGCCTGGTCTGTGACGCGCAGTTTTACAACATCGTCGCGCTCACAGGTTGTGACACAAGCAATGAGTTACAGCAACTCTCCGCAATCTCGGATTGATCGCACAGATGGCGGCTCTGTAACATGGCTAACCGAATTAGATGTCAATGTACTTAGCGACAATGTCGATGGTAAATTGCTGGAAAATGCACAGAAGATTTACGGACTGGCAAAATTGCCGCGCAATCTTGGCACTGCAACTGCTCCGACTCAATTGCGTAAAGACATGAAAACAGCTTTAGTGCGTAAGGATGGTTGGGAAGATTCGGAACGGGACAAATTGGTAGTCCAGATTGCGACAACATTTGTGCCTGCATCCGTCACGAGGAACGGCCTGCTTTCCAATCTGGGTATTCGAGCCCAGTGCAAAGAATTCGCAGACAGAATGGTGATTGCCGGAGGTGGAAAACCTAAAAACTACTCTGCAATGGGAACTGCGAAACGCGATGTACGACCCGGAATGTACATCATTTGGAAATCGAAAAATCATGCTGCTATCGCTAATTCAGTTAAATTTGACTCATCCGGAAATGCCTTTGCACGGCTGAGCGAAGCCAACTGGGGTAGTGAATGGAAAACAAATCCTTACGGCCAGATTCCTTGGCAACGCACGATTGGCCACAGTCGCGAAGTACAAATCTTCGCGTCAGGCGATTACCTGGCATACGAGAACTAGAATCATTAAAATGAGACGCTTCTGCAACACCTTAATAGTCCAGCGCTGGGGTGCGATGAGATTTGCCGACATTGCGCCTACAGGCTTGGGCATCGCGGCAGCCGCCGTGTTGCTTTGGCACGTCATTCCACGGGAGCTCACTGGGGAGGGGCGATCGGCAGGCGTGTATCCAAATCCAGAGATCGTCGAACCAAATCGAGTTCCGACGGCATTTAAAGAGGATCTGGATAGAGTATCGGGACGTGTTACTGCGGGGACGGAAATATCTGAACAGTCCTCGCAGAAGATGTACTACATGCTAGAGGCTTACCTGATATCTCGTGACCCTACCTATTTGTTCACTCATGCAGGCACGGCTTTACAGGCATCAGAAGAGTTACCATATAATCCGAAATCATGGATGGTGCTGGCAAAAAAATCTGATGAAGAAACAGCGGTGCAAATTATTAGGTGGCTGCTGAATCAGTCTCAGCCGTCATCCACCAATGCGCTTGCCGCTTATTGGGGAAATTGTATTGCTTTAGGCTTTCAACCAAGCCTAACTGACGGGGAAATTAATGCAATCCAGATTAAACTCAACTCTGCTCTATCACCGTTAGACACTGAGTTAATGATTGAATTTGCGTCGAACAATTCAATTCCCGCTCCATTTCTTTCTGATTTTCGAGATCGAATTCTCAAAGATAAAGACCTTTCCGAGAGTATTTCTCGTATGATTGAGAACGAACCTGACATTGACCGGGTACGCTCACTTATCTCACTCGGTGATATAGATTTTCAGTGGAAGGTAGCTACATCTAACTTAATTAAGAATTCATCCTCTGCAAAGGCTGCGGCGTCGGAAGTACTTCTTGGGCAACCAAGTGAACAGTGGATAACAATGCTCATGAAGTATGCCGATAAGTCTATTCCAGAATTCAGTGCATCACTTGCTACCGAATGGGCACAGCGTCAATTAAATGGAAATCGCCTTACCGGACTCGAAGAGCTTTTAAATAGTCAGAAATTAACTTCGGTACAGTTAAATTTGGCTACTATCTTACTTCAAAACGCGGAAGATCGAGAGTCCGCGCGCGCGATCGCCGAACGGAATGGAATACCGTGGATTCCGCCAAAGTACTAAAGCTGGTCATCTGCATTATTCCACAATATTCTGCGAGCATGTAGCACTCACATTTCTTGCTTTACCTACGCTTGCCGTGGGACTTGATCCTGGACCTCACACGTTCGGCCTACATCAGGGCGTCCGAAAGACGGCGGAAGCAGCCACTCATCGGATGCTATGGTTTGGTCAAGTCCGACTTACTACAATGTATCAATACAGCCGTTAATTTTTCTGAAAAATGTTTACATCCTTGGTACGGACTGCTGAAAACTGTAGCGCCGGACAGTGTTAAGAGAGATGCCCAGTCGTCTGGCGATCTCCCCTAATGGAATTGTGAGCTCCAACACCACATGATCAAGGCTTCCAATAGGCAACTGCCCTATCCGTCGAAGCCCTCTCAATCAAGGGCAGAACTTCAGTCCTCAGTTTGAGCTCGACGAAGTCGATGAATACGCTGACGGCTGTTGCTAGCAGCTTTCGACTTGGATACACGGCATATATGCTAATTCCGGTCTCACCATACTGCGGCAGCACTTCTATCAAACGGCCAGTTCGCAGCTCGTGACAAGAAATGATCGTCGGCAGCATGCCGATACCAAGCCCAGCGACCACGGCCCGCAACTGCGATTGGGCAGTACCGGCAGCGAGCCGTCCGGCAACTGCCACCTCCACCGGCCCCTCAGGCCCAACTAGTCGCCAGGTTGTCCGGCTTCCAGGCTTGGCCGATTTGATGCAGTCGTGTTTGGTAAGATCTGCCAATGAAGCCGGAACGCCCCTTTCGGACAGGTACTTTGGACTTGCCACGAGTGCGGCTGGTAAACTCCCCAACTTTCGCGCAACCAAGCTGGAATCGGTCATCTCGCCGCCTCGGAACGCCACGTCGATACCTTCTCCAATCACATCCGCCCGGGCGTCGCTCATGACCAAGTCAAGCCTGACGTTGGGGTAAGCAAGAAGAAACTCGCCAATCCAATCTGCTGAAAAGAACTCTAAAAAATCTGCCGTTGTGGCGACTCGAACCGTTCCACTCGGCATGGCGCTGCCTTGACCCATTTGCTCAGCCACTGCCAGAAGTTGCTCTACCTGTGAGATAGAGCGCTCATGAAAAATTGTCCCCGCTTCGGTCAGCGTGAGCTTGCGTGTCGAGCGTTGCATCAGACGTATTCCGAGATGACTTTCAAGCTGCTGGATCTGTCGGCTGAGGGTGTTCGCAGGCACGTTCAGGCGGCGGGCAGCCTCGGCGAAGCTGCCTGCCTCGACCACCTGCACGAACAGCGCCACTTGGTTCAGATCAACCATTGCAATCCCTCAAATTTGGACGACCGCCAGTCCACATTAGGCGGCTTATCAACTTGGCCCTGCGCATATAAACTCCTTAGCAATTAGTTTTCAAGAAACGGAACATCTTATGGGTAAATCAAAGACGCTCTCCGTCACTATTTGGGGCGCACGTGGAGCTCTGGCGCTCACCTTCGGCGCAGCCGGAGTAGCAAAGATCACAGGCGTAGAAATAATTGTCAACACTTTTGAGCAAATCGACGTCGGTCAGTGGTTTCGCTACCTCACTGCTTTGATGGAACGTACTGCTTGTTCCACGGACGGGCCTCGTGGTCATCACCATGTTAAACGTAGTTGTGTCTCATATATTTGCAATCGGAAGGTCGCCAATACCTGCGTCGGTTCTTGGCGGACTCTGCACCGTAGTGGTCTACCAGTTACGCCCCGAGGCAAGTTTCTCAGCTTTGCTCTCCCCGTAAAAAACCTAATGCAAGAACGAGAATTCATATGCGGAAAATAACTCATCGCACTGCTGGAAAACAGCATGGCCCCATCCGGCGTTTGATGAGCCCTTCAGACCTGGGCGAAGCGCTTAAACCGTTTGTCTTCCTGGATCTCTTCGTCATTGGAGGTGCGCGGACCGAAGGTTTTTCTATCCATCCTCACTCAGGCATCGCCACGCTGACTTACACCTTGAGTGGTGATTCCATCTATGAAGACACGACTGGAAAACAGGGCATTCTGAGATCCGGAGGCGTCGAGTGGATGCAAGCTGGCAGTGGCGTCTGGCACAACGCCAGACCTTTGGATGGCCAGTTGGCTAAGGGCTTCCAACTTTGGCTGGCGCTTCCTCCCGAGCTGGAAAATGCACCACCTCTAAGCCAATACATTGCACCAGAGGAGCTTCAGAGCATCGGCCCCGCCCGGGTTCTGTTGGGCCGCTATGGCACAGCGCAAAGCTCAATTGAATCGTTGACTCATGCTACGTACCTCGCTGTCGAACTGAAGGCCGGTGAAGTGTGGCGCTTCGAGCCGCCAGCGGGTCAATCGCTCGCGTGGGCGGCTGTCGGTGCCGGATCGATCGAAGTGGCGTCCGTCATTGCCGAAGGCGAGATGGTCGTGTTCGAAGAATCGAACGAAGGCATCAATTTTCGAGCAAGAAGCGATTGCATATTCGTGCTGGGTTCAGCTGTTCGACACCCGCACGGCCTCTTCTTAGGCATGTACTCCGTGCATACCAGCGAAGAAGCGCTGCGCGTTGGTGAAACGGGCATCGCACGCATCGGTCGGCAACTTCGAGCTGAGGGCCGCATTTGAGTGGGGCCGTGTGCCGCTACTTCAACGAGCAGCCGGGCGAATGCCGAGCGGATGGCAAAGTTGATCGTCGCGTTCACGGTCGCTCTTTAATCGGGAGTAAAGCGCCGATAGAGCCGCGAACATCCTTTGAAGGACGACGGCGAGAGATGCAAGCTATCGTAATGCACGTAAAGGCTCTGCCTCCCTCGATGAAACGCTATAAGTGATCTCAGAGTTTTTAAACGCGCTCGACGGGCTTTTCAGTCGAGCAACCACCACCTCCAACCAACCCAAAAGGAGCTTACCTTGAATACTTCTACCAACCGAACCTATAGCGGCTTAGATGCGCTGCTGACGCCCGAAAACAGCGTGCTCCTGCTGATCGACCATCAGCCATTCCAATTCGCCAACACCCATAGCCACGATACTACGTTGATCGTGAACAACGTGGTCGGCCTGGCTAAGGCCGCGAAAGTCTTCAACGTACCCACCATTCTTACCACCGTGGTTGAAGAACGCGGTGGCTTCATCATCAAGGGTCTTCAAGAAGTGTATCCCGAGCAGAAGCCTATCAACCGCACCTTCATCAACACCTGGCAAGACAGCAGAGTGACGGACATGGTCGAGAAAACCGGCAGGAAGAAGCTGCTGATCGCGGCGCTTTGGACCGAAGTCTGCTTGGCAATGCCAGCCATCCAAGCCGCTGGTGAAGGCTACGAAGTATTTGCTGTCACCGATGCTTCGGGCGGCGTGTCCCGCGAGGCACATGACATGGCAGTTATGCGGATGGTACAGGCGGGCGTCACGCCGATTACCTGGCTTGCGGTTGCCAGCGAATGGCAACGAGATTGGGCGCGCGGCGAATCGGCGATAGCACTCAACGATGCGGCTGGCGACCACAGCGGTGGCACCGGAATTGCGTCAGCATGGGAGTACCAGTTGCTCAATTCGCAGAGCCACGCTTGAGTGGTGTGGGGCAACGCCGTCATGGCGTCGCCCCACTTTTGCCTATCGCGAAGCTTCCGGGCGGTGACCGTATTGCTCACAATTCAGTGAACTTTTGAAGTTCACCTTGACTTCCGCTCAAACCGTTAGAAAGAGTTTGGTGTTTATCTATTTCCGAGAGGACGTTATCAGCTTTTAGTCTATCTTGGATTGCCTAAAGTCGAAGTCAGCTAGGCGGTGATGAATCGGGAATTTGGCGACATGCAACTGATAACGTGAGTATTTGCACCAAAACAGGCCTCGGCGGCGGCACTAGAGCAGAAGCGTGATGGCGGCGCTTTATATCTGTCCAAGTTCGATAAACTGGACATCAAGAACAAAAGTTGCAAAGTCAGTGATGATCAGAAGATTGCAGTCTGCGATTCTGAATTGAGTGGGAAGAAATACTCAATCAAATTCGCAGGTACGGGTAGTGGATGAAGATTCATTCGTCAACCCGATGTCAAGCAGTAAGCTGATTCCCGAATGACTGCAGTCTCCAATCGAATGCAGGTTGTCAATTCATTGATTCTCGGGCCAACCTCAAGTTTTGCTTCAAAAAAATGTTCTATAAGCGCGATAACGCACAGACGTTATGAAATTTGCCATCTATGATAATAGGATGCGTCAATATGTATTGATGTAAACCCCCAAAACGGCAACACCCGCCGCAGGCCTTCAATTGACGGCATGGGAAACCTATGAGGTCTTCCATGATGCACGATTTTTTAATCGCCAACCGGGCCGAACTTGAGCGACGATGCCGCGAAAAAGTTGCAAGCCGCCCGAACAGAACACCAGCAAACAAGCAGCAAATGGAACAAGGTGTCCCCATGTTCCTTAACCAGCTGATACGCACCCTGCAAGCTGAAAGCAAAGGGAAGGCAGCCATAGCCATGGCTGTGTCCGGCCCTGCTTCTGGCGATCCTGACCGTCATGCGGAAATTGGCGTGTCGGCGGCAATTCATGGCGCGGACCTCTTGACGCTTGGTTATACGATTAATGAAGTTGTCCATAATTATGGCGATGTCTGTCAGGCGGTATCTGATCTCTCTATGGATCTTGGGCAGAAATTTGAAATCAGCGAATTCCGTACACTGAACCGTTGTCTGGATAACGGTATTGCTGATGCAGTGACTTCATTCAGTGAGCATCGCGACCTGGTCATCGCCGATGAACAAGCGCTGGAGACAAATGAACGGCTGGGTTTCTTCGCACATGAATTACGTAATCATCTGAACACGGCAATGCTCGCGTTGGCTGCTATCAAGACTGGTCATGTTGGTTTGATGGGTTCTACCGGCGGCGTTCTGGACCGCAGCCTTGTTGGGCTTCGCAGGCTGATTGACCGCTCACTTGCAGAAGTCCGTATCGGGCCTGGCATGACCTTGCACCGCGCCGTTTTTGGTCTTGCCAATTTTATCGGTGAGGTGAAGTATTCAGCTTCGCTGGAAGCTGAAATGCTGCATTGCAGATTTCACGTTGAGCAAACTTCTTTAATACTGCTGGTTGATGTTGACAAAGACTTGCTGTTTTCGGCGCTTGGCAATTTGTTGCAGAATGCTTTTAAATTCAGTGGCAAAGACGGTCTCGTCACACTCAGCGCTGATGCAACTGCTGAACGCATACAGATCAAGGTTCAGGACAGCGGCCCCGGTATGAGCGAAGAGGCTGCACGGGAAATTTTCCTGCCATTCACCCAAAGTGGCGCGAACAAGAGCGGGCTGGGTTTAGGACTTTCCATTGCCAGACGTAGTGTAGAAGCAAACGGAGGCTTGCTCACAGTCGAGAGTGCGCCAGGTCATGGTTGCCTGTTCATTATAGATTTACCGCGCCGGTCAATTCACTCTGGTGAATATATACCTTGAAGTCACGCTCTTGATATGAAGGAATGGCAAGCCCGCTATAAAGCAATATCGAGCCAATATAAAGCCAGGCTAGTTGCCCATGTCCTTCTTGAGGCAATCCATTTTTTTCGTTAGAAAAGTAGGTTCTATGGAATATCGTATTCTTATCCTTACCAATAATTCTGGCGATGCAAAGATATTGGAGGATGCACTCAGGCACTCAAGAGATGGTCCGTTTCTTACCGAATGCCTTAGCAGGCTTGATGCTGGCTTGTTGCGACTGCAAAAATATGACATCGATTTGATCTTGGTGGACTTGTCACTGGCTGATAGCCAGGGAATCAATACTTTTAAAGATTTATTTGCAGCTTTCCCCACTATACCAATCATGACCCTAAGTGCTCAGGAAGAAGAAGCCGTTGCCATTGAAGCGGTGCAACTTGGCGCGCAAGGATATTTGTCAAAGGGTTATTTTGTCAACAGTCTGGTTGAGCTTCCCTCGATATTTCGTCCACCATCGGATGGGAATTATGCTGCCAGTTGTTGCTGATGCTGCACACTAAGCCACTGTTCCAGATACTGGATTGGTGATTGGTAGCCCAGTGTTGAGTGTTGCCTCTTGCGATTATAAAAGACTTCGATATATTCGAAACTGATTGCTTTCATTTCTGCATGTGTTGCATAGCGTTTTCCGTGGATGCGTTCGTTCTTGAAACTGTTGAACCAGCTTTCTGTTGGTGCGTTGTCCCAGCAATTACCCTTGCGGCTCATTGAGCAGACCATGCCATATTCTGAGAGCTTGTCCTGGAATGCCTTGCTGGCGTACTGGCTACCCCGGTCCGAATGATGTAATACCCCAGGCGCTGGCCTGCGGCGAAACCAGGCCATGGTCAATGCATCCGTTACCAGGTCACTGGCCATTTTCGGTTTGAGTGACCAGCCTATCACTTCACGGTTAAACAAATCCAGCACGATGGCAAGATAAAGCCAGCCTTCATCTGTCCATAGATAGGTGATATCTGAGGTCCAGACCTGATTTGGCTTTTCTGGCGTAAATTGACGGTTGAGCAAGTTGGTTGCAACCGGCAAGCCACGCCTTGAGTCAGTTGTTACCCGGTAGCGCCGTTTGTGGCGAGCCCGGATGCCGTTGTCATGCATGAGCCTTTCCACTCTTGCCTTACTGGCTTTGAAGCCCCGCAGGCGTAGCTCTCTAAGCATACGTGGGCTGCCATATGATAAGCATCTTTATAAAGAGCGTCATCTGGTTGAATATTTCTTTTGCAAACTAAAGCAATTCAGAGCGATTGCAACAAGCTATGACAAAACAGAACGAAATTTCCCGACCGCTATTCATTTTGCTGTGGCAGTCATATCCCAATTCTCAGAAAATTGAAAGTCGTTAATTGAAGACAGCCCCTAGTAAACATGGGGATGGAAAGAATTTCCCAGCCAACAAAAAATATTCCCCCTGATGAAGCTGACGACGGGATAGAGTTGCGAGCACTACGCTCAAGCTCTGGCGCTATACCTGTGAGTATGTATAAAGTGTAACTGGCGAAACTCTCCTTGAAATTAAGTCAGCGCGACTTTGGTAGCCGCAATGCATCGACAACAAGTGAGAGTGCCGACGAAGAACGACGACTCGCATAGTAGAGGTGATAGCCAGGGAAAGTGATCGCCCAGTCATCAAGCGTCGTCACCAACCGCCCTGCAGCAAGATGATCACGCGCCATGTCGTCTGGAAGCCAGGCAAGCCCGTTTCCGGCAACTGCGGCGTCAGCCATCAGGTCGCTACGGTTAAAGACGAGACGACCTTCAACGTGGGTGCTTGTGATTCGCTCGCCATGCTTGAATTCCCAAGCCAGCATACCGCCGTATGTCGGCAGGCGCAAACCAATACAGTTGTGCTCGCTCAGCTCCTGCGGCGTCTGCGGTGGGGGCTTGCGCTCGAAATAAGCAGGACTTCCCACAACCACCATGCGCATGTCTGGCGCAATCCGTAATGCAATCATGTTCTTGGCAACGTCGCCCCCAAGGCGAATCCCGATGTCGAAACGCTCAGCCACGATATCAACAAAGCGGTTATCGCTACTGATCTCGATCTTGATTTCAGGATAGTTTGGCATCCACGGCAAAAGTCTCGGCCAAACGATAGACCGCACCGCGTGTTCGGTCGCTGTGATCCGGACAGTGCCAACGGGTCTGCCGCGCATGTTGCCAAGCACTGCCAGCTCGGCTTCGATCTCGGCCAGCCGCGGCTCCACCGTTCGGAATAACTGCTCGCCCGCTTCTGTGGGGGCAACGCTGCGTGTTGTGCGGTTGAGCAGCTTCAGATCAAGCCTGCGCTCCAGCGACCGGACTGTTTGGCTAAGCGCGGACTGCGTAACACCAATCTGCGCAGCTGCGCGTGTAAAGCTTTTTGCTCTCACCACGGCCGCAAAGGCGGCCAGGTCATCGAAAACTGCCATTGATTAGATCTCCTAATGATTGAATATCGTTTTAGCAGTCTAGTCATTGAATGTCAATTAACCTAAGCTACATGGAATCAATAAAAGACAGGGAAAACATCATGAAAACACGTCAACTTGGCCGGAACGGCATTAGCGTTTCTGAACTCGGCGTTGGTTGTATGGGCCTGAGCTTTGGCCTTGGCCCTGCTTCTGAAAAGGCAGAAGGTATCGCCATGATTCGCGGTGCATTCGAACGCGGTGTGACCTTTTTTGACACCGCCGAAGGATATGGTCCATTTACCAACGAACTCCTGGTCGGTGAGGCAATCGAACCATTTCGCGACCAAATCGTCATCGCCACCAAGTTCGGGTTCAAGCTGGATGAAAATGGCGCAATGGTCGGCCTCGATAGTCGGCCAGAACACATTCGCGACGTCGTTGAAGCCTCCTTGAGGAGACTGCGTACCGACCATATTGACCTGCTGTACCAGCACCGCGTCGATCCGACGGTGCCAATTGAGGATGTAGCCGGTACTGTCCAGCAATTAATAATTGAGGGCAAGGTCAAGCATTTTGGTCTTTCTGAGGCAAGTCCCAAGACTGTGCGACGTGCGCATGCGGTCCAGACCGTTGCGGCGGTTCAGAATCACTACTCACTCTGGATGCGCGAACCCGAGATTGAACTGTTATCGCTCTGCGAAGAACTCGGCATCGGCTTCGTCTCATGGGGGCCGCTTGGCCAGGGCTTCCTGACAGGCCAGATTACTCCAGATACCAAATTCGATGATGCAACGGATCTGCGCGCCACCTTCCCACGCTTCACGCCAGAGGCACTGAAGGCAAATTTTGCTGTGGTTGATTTTCTCCGGACGATGGCTGCCAGCAAGGGGGCATCGCCCGCACAGATCGCACTTGCCTGGCTGCTTGCGCAAAAGCCGTGGATCGTGCCAATTCCAGGCGCAACGAAACTTGCGCATCTCGACGATAACCTGCCCGCATCCGACCTGGCTCTCACACCCGAAGACTTGCGACAAATCGATGATGCATTTGCAGCCATCGATGTGAAAGGCGCTCCGCTATCGGAAGGCCTTACTTCGATTGCTGACAGATAGGAGGTTGAGATGACACGCGTTCTTATCCTTGGTGCAAACGGTCAGCTCGCTCGCCATACGACGGCATACTTTCTTAAAAAGACAGATGCGCATCTGACCTTGTACCTGCGCCATGCGAGCCGGTTGAAGAATCCCGATCCAAAGCGGGCAACAATTGTAGAGGGCGATGTCCTCGACCGGCCAGCCTTGATCGAAGCGATGACAGATCAGGACGTGGTGTTCGCCAGTCTTACCGGTGAAATGGGTGAACAAGCCCGCAACATTGTGACGTCAATGAGAGAAGCTGGTTTGAAACGGCTGATTTTCATTAGTTCGATGGGCATCTATGGTGAGGTTCCAGGAGAAAAATACCGTAGCGTATTGGACCCATATCGTGACTCTGCTGCGGTCATCGAGGCTTCTGGCCTGGACTACACGGTTTTGCGTCCAGGCTGGTTCACGCATGACCCGAAAGTCGACTACCAAATCACGCAGAAGGGCGAACCGTTCCACGGTCATGACGTATCGTTGAACAGTCTGTCGGATTTGATCATCAAGCTGGCTTTCGATCCAATGCTGCACGTTCGTTCCAGCATTGGGGTAAGCCAGTAAATGCAAGCTCAACCTCTCATCAAAGGAGTATGAAATGCAAAAACGACAACTGGGAAATAGTGGTTTAGAAGTCTCCGCACTCGGGTTCGGTTGCATGGGCCTTAGCTATGGCTATGGACCTGCAACGGACACCGCTGAAGCCATCAAGCTGATCCGTGCAGGCGTCGAGCGTGGCATCACTTTCTTTGACACAGCTGAAGCCTATGGTCCATTTATCAACGAGGGCGTGGTTGGCGAAGCGCTTGCGCCGATGCGTGATCAGGTCGTGATTGCCACAAAGTTTGGCTTTCGGGACGGAGATACGAGTAAAGGACTCGACAGTCGGCCGGAACGCATTCGGCAGGTTGCAGACGAGGCACTGAAACGCTTGCGTACCGACCGCATTGATCTGTTCTACCAGCACCGCGTCGATCCGGCTGTCCCCATCGAAGATGTGGCTGGCACAGTCAAAGAACTGATCCGCGAAGGCAAAGTAAAGCATTTCGGCATGTCGGAAGCGGGAGTTGAGAGTATTCGCCGTGCTCACGCGGTTCAGCCCCTCACCGCTCTGCAGAGCGAATATTCGCTCTGGTGGCGTGAGCCGGAAAAAGAAATCCTTCCAGTTCTTGAGGAACTCGGTATCGGCTTCGTACCTTTCAGTCCTCTCGGCAAAGGATTCCTGACAGGCGCTATTGATGCCAGGACATCGTTCAGCACGAACGACTTCCGCAGCTCCGTGCCACGTTTTTCTCCGGAGGCGCGTCAGGCGAACCGTGCGTTGGTAGACGTGCTGGCAGGCATTGCCAACCGCAAGCAAGTAACACCGGCACAGCTAGCGCTCGCCTGGCTGCTTGCACAGAAACCGTGGATCGTTCCGATTCCTGGTACCACGAAGTTGCATCGCCTCGAAGAAAACGCTGGCGCTGCGTTGGTAGTACTGTCATCCGAAGACCTAAGCGAGATTGAAGCTGCCGTTTCAGACGCTCCAGTTCAGGGTGCTCGCTACTCTACAGACCGGCAAAAGCTTGTGGGCAAGTGAACGCGTCGCACGGAAAAGCATTCCCCAACACAAAATAAGGAAACTCATCATGACCAACATCATTGTTGTTATCGGAGCCGGTTCAATCGGCCAGGCTATCGCCCGCCGCATCAGTGCAGGCAAGCATGTACTGCTCGCCGATCTGAATAAGGAAAACGCGGATGCTGCCGCAAAGACGCTTGCCGACGCAGGCTTTGAAGTGACAACAGCCGTCGTAGACGTGTCGTCACGCGCATCAGTTCATGCACTTGTTCAGATCGCTACAGCACTTGGAAGTGTGACCGGGTTGATTCATGCGGCTGGCGTCTCACCGTCCCAGGCTTCTCCAGCAACTATCCTTAAGGTTGACCTGTATGGCACCGCACTTGTGCTGGAAGAATTCGGTAATGTCATCGCATCTGGTGGCGCAGGTGTCGTGATCGCCTCACAATCCGGACACCGCTTGCCGGGTCTGAGTATTGAGGAGAATGCGGCTCTCGCAACTAGCCCGGTGGAAGACTTATTGAATCTGCCTATGCTACAGCCTGACCAGGTCAAGGATTCGCTACATGCCTACCAGCTATCGAAACGTGGGAATTCTTTGCGAGTCATGGCCGAAGCCGTACGGTGGGGCAAGCGCGGTGCACGCATCAACACGATCAGCCCGGGCATCATCTTCACGCCTCTCGCCAGGGATGAACTGAATGGCCCACACGGTGAAAGCTACCGTCGCATGATCGATTTGTCGCCTGCCAAACGAGGTGGTACGCCAGACGAGGTCGGGGTTGTTGGTGCACTGCTCATGGGGGCAGATGGCGGGTTCATTACTGGCAGCGACTTCCTGATGGACGGCGGCGTAACAGCGTCTTATTGGTACGGAGAACTCGCTCCCAAGTGACTGGCAGGTATGTGGCCGTACATACATGCCACAACACAAAACCAAAACCCGCAATCAAGCTCAAAGGATACATATCATGCAACTCAAACGTCCAGGCTCACAGCCCTCAGCCAAAGGTCCTGAAGAATACTTCACTGGGAATGTCCGTGTCGACATGCTCAACGTCGCGCCCGCGCCCTCACGTGTTTCTTGCGCCAGCGTTACTTTCGAACCTGGTGCCCGCTCTGCATGGCACACGCATCCACTTGGACAAACACTGATCGTTACCGCAGGCTGCGGGTGGACGCAGTGTGAAGGCGAACCGATTGTCGAGATCAGGGCGGGAGACGTGATCTGGTGTCCGCCAGGTCATAAGCATTGGCATGGTGCCACGCCTACGACTGCGATGTCCCATATTGCAGTGCAGGAGGCGCTTGATGGAAAGAACGTCATCTGGATGGAGAAGGTCTCCGACGAGGAATACCTCGCTGGAACAAAATGAGCAATGGCGTGTGATGCGATGACGCGCTCCCCAGATAAACCGCGCCGCAGGTTACTGTCAGCCGTCGCTGGCATCTCGCTGGAGAGCGCGCTGCCAGCAACGACTTTTGGTCAAGGCACCGCAGGGCAAGAGAAGTCCTTCTTGGTCGCCTACTTCTCACGCTCAGGAAATACGCGCGTCGTGGCTGGATTGATCCATCGGGCAGTTGACTCGGACCTTTTCGAAATACTGCCCGCTATTCCTTACCCGGACGAGTATTTGGCAACTGTCAAGCAGGCACGCCAGGAGAGAGATCAGGGCATAGAGCGAGCTCTGAAATCAAAGGTGCCGAATATTGCGCGTTACACCACGATCTTTCTTGGTTTGCCTGTATGGGGGGAGACGGCTCCTTCAATCATACGCAGTTTCCTGGCGGCGCACGATCTATCTGGCAAAACGCTCATTCCCTTTATTACCCACGGTGGCTACGGCCTTGGTAGCAGCGAAGCCGTTATTGCACGTCACGCACCCCGCGCACGACTCCGTCAGGCCTTTTCAATGCAGGCCGACCAAGAGCGCCAAACGATGGAGAGCGTCAATTCCTGGATGGCGAAACAATCACCCGCACTTAAATGACTGAAAGAACCATCATGCAAAATGTTACTTTAAACAATGGACAACAGATGCCGATCCTCGGCTACGGCGTCTTCCAGATTCCTGATCCGAAAGAATGCGAACGCTGTGTTGTGGACGCAATCGAAACGGGCTACCGGCTGATCGATACAGCAGCCTCTTATTTGAACGAAGATGCTGTCGGGAAAGGATTGAAAGCCAACGGCGTTTCACGCGACCAGCTCTTCGTCACTTCCAAGCTCTGGGTACAGGACACCGGATATGAGCGCACCATCAAGGCAATCGATAACTCACTGCGTCGTTTGCAACTCGACTATCTTGACCTGTACCTGATCCATCAACCTTATAGTGATGTTCATGGTTCGTGGCGGGCGATAGAAGCTGCTCACAAGGCGGGCAAGCTACGGGCTATCGGTGTCAGCAATTTTCAGCCGGATCGTTTGATGGACATCATGGCCTTCAACGAAGTGAAACCCGCCGTCAATCAGATCGAAATCAACCCTTTCCATCAACAGGAAGAGAGCGCGACGTTCATGCGCGACAACGGAGTGCAGGCAGAAGCATGGGCGCCATTTGCCGAAGGGCGCAACAACCTGTTCCAGAATGAGGCGCTGTTCACTATCGGCGAAAGGTATGGCAAGTCGGTAGGTCAGGTCATCCTGCGCTGGCTCGTTCAGCGCAACATCGTGTCACTCGCTAAGTCTGTCCGCAAAGAGCGTATGGCAGAGAACCTGAATATTTTCGACTTTGCGTTGGATGAGTCGGATATTGCTCTTATAGGGAAACTCGAAACTGCCTCCAGCAGCTTCTTTTCACATCGCGATCCGGCGATGGTCAAATGGATGAGCGAGCGACAGCTCGATGTATAGCCTGATAAATAATTTGAACAAAACAATCACTGAGAGGCGCAACCAGTCATGGCACCAGTAAACAAATCAGAAATAGGACGCCGCAGCTTTCTCGGGTTGGTTGGAGGTCTCGCTGCGACGCCTCTGTTGAGCTCCACCGCCACTCTAGCTTCAGCGCAGCCAGCAGACCCTGTCGTCGCAAATACTAAGCTGATGCCAGGGAGACGAAAGCTGGCATCGCTTGAGGTCTCCAGTCTCGGGCTCGGCGTTCAGAACATGAGTCGGACCTATCAAACCACGATCCCAAGCCGACCCGAAATGATTAAAATCATTCGGGCAGCGTTCGATAGTGGTGTCACGTTCTTCGATGCAGCCGAAGCATATGGTCCGCATGAGGTGGAACGTATACTTGGCGAAGGTGTGGCACCAATTCGCAACAAGGTCGTTATCACCTCAAAGTTCGGTTGGAACATCGATCTTCAGACTGGCGAGCGTCGGCCGGGGCTCAATAGTCGTCCTGAACATATCAAGCTGGCGGTTGAAGGCATGCTCAGGCGCCTTCGCACCGATCGAATCGATCTCCTTTATCAACACCGTGTCGATCCAAATGTCCCGATCGAGGACGTTGCCGGCGCGGTCAAAGATCTCATGACTCAGGGCAAGGTGCTGCACTGGGGTCTGAGCGAGATGGGGCCAGACACGCTTCGCCGCGCGCATGCTGAGCAGCGCGTTACGGCCGTTCAGAATGAATATTCAATGTTGTGGCGAGGTCCAGAAAAATGGGCTCTATCACTTTGCGAAGAGCTTGGCATCGGTTTTGTGCCCTGGAGCCCTCTTGGGGTTGGCTTCCTCACAGGTGCCATTGATGCAAAGACGCGGTTCGCGGAAGGTGACATCCGCAAGATCGAAACCAGGTTTTCGCCTGAGAATTTGCCACAAAATCTGGCGCTTGTGAAGCTGCTATGGAGCTGGGCTAAGCGAAAAAATGCAACGCCAGCACAGATTGCGCTGGCTTGGCTTATGGCTCAGAAGCCGTGGATAGTGCCGATCCCAGGTACAACGCAACTGCCACATTTGTTCGACAATATCGGTGCGATTGAAGTACAGTTCTCGCAATCAGAGCTCGCCGAGCTGAACGCCGCTACGGCAGCGATTCAAATTCAAGGTGCCCGGCTTCCCGATAGCGTGCTTGCATTCTCAGATGTTGAGGCGCAGCCAAGACGCTGACGTTTTTGCATCATTACGTATCTGACATTCAGCCTAAGCTTGCGGAAATTTGGTCATACACAAACACTTGAGGATTTTCACTTGCTCTACTCGCTACTGATGTATTGTTGGTAGTTAGAGAGAAGGTCGAACCAGCAAGGCATCCCAGTCAAGGAAGACTACAAACATGGCAATTTTTGAATGGATCATCGCGTTATTATTGGGCGCAGCGCTGCTCGCGGCTCTCGCACAAAAGATTGGTGCTCCCTACCCGACATTTTTAGCCCTCGGCGGCGTTTTGTTAGCCTTCATTCCGGGAAGTCCAAACTGGACGCTAGACCCGCATCTCGCCCTGACGCTCTTCGTTGCGCCAGTGCTCCTTGATGCTGCCTATGACACTTCGTTGCGTGACCTTCGTGCCAACTGGCGGCCTGTAGCAGGCCTGGTCATTGCGGCAGTCGGGACTACAGTGATTGCGGTTGCAATTGCTGCCAAGTGGCTCATACCTGGGATGCCATGGCCAGTCGCTATCGCCCTCGGTGCTATCGTTGCGCCGCCAGATGCCGCAGCAGCAACAGCGGTGATGAGACAGGTCAAGTTGCCACACCGGCTTCTGAAAATCCTGGAAGGTGAAAGCCTGCTCAATGATGCGAGTGCACTTCTCGTATATCGCCTTGCAATCATGAGTGCAATAACAGGGACATTTGGGATAAGCAGTTTCGCGCCCGTGTTTCTGTTGACCGTCTTTGGCAGTCTTGCTGCGGGTATCGCATGTGCCTTTGCGATTCGTCCTTTGATCAGCTTCGTGCGTGACGTATCGATCTCTGTCATTTTGCAATTCGCATGCACGTTCGGCGTCTGGATCGCAGCGGAAGCTATTGGCTTGTCAGGTATCCTTACCCTTGTTGCCTTTGCAATGACAATGGCACGGTACAGCGGACCAAATATCTCGGCACGCATGCGCATACCCGTCTTTGCGGTGTGGGAGACGGTTGTCTTTGTCCTCAACGCCTTTGCGTTTGTATTGATCGGCTTACAACTCCGCCCCATCTGGGAGAGGCTGGAAGTGGGTAGCGAACGAACTGATGCGCTGATGACGGCTGGCGTAGTCCTCATTGTGACGATTGCCGCACGGTTTGCATGGGTCATGGGATACACAGTCATCAAAAGACGGCTATTTGACCGCTCTAGCATCGACGACAGCGGCAAGCCAACGTTCGCCAGCGGCGTTGTTGTCTCTTGGGCTGGGATGCGCGGAATTGTCACACTCGCCGCAGCGTTTGCGATTCCAGAGACTTTGCCAAACGGCATGCCATTCCCTTACCGTGATCTGATCCTGATGTGCGCATTCGCAGTTGTGCTTGGGACCTTGGTGTTGCAGGGGCTTACCATTAAGCTGTTGATTCGTCGCCTTGGCCTTACTGACGATGACCCAGTAACACGCGAGGTCCGCTTCGGTCGGGCGCGTGCCTATCAAGTAGTGCTTGATTACCTCAAGGGCAATGATTCCCTACCTGCGCAACTGCTTCGCAAGGAATACACCGCATTGCTTGATCTCAACACTGGGAGCTCATCAGATGCACCGTTTGATGATGTTCCTGGCGGGCCACTGCGGCGAGATCTTATTGGGCTTGCTCGTAGGGAAGCGACAGAATTGCGCCGCACCGATATTATAGGTGATGACGCTTACCGCATATTGGTCAGGGAGCTTGACTGGGCCGAGCTAAGCGCAGGTGGCGACCGCGAAAACTAAAATGGGTGGCTTGTTCAATGTTAAAGCCTGTCCTTTTTGAAATGCAAAAGGGCGGCTCCCTTGGATGAAAAACAGTGGCCGGCTCAATGAAAATACTCACTCTGCTGGATGGCCTGCCAAGTACACTTCCCGGAATTTTTTCTACCGTAATCTTGACGATGCCGGTAATCGAAGCCCTGGCATTGTTCTCAGACAAAAAAATCCATACATTGAGTTTGGCGCTGACGATCAAATACATGGTCGCAAAGCGCCGGCCACTGATTGTGTCGTTCAAACTGAACTCGGTGGCTAATTATATGAGAAATCATGGCTACATAGAATTGAGAAACAGCGGCAACTTAGTAATGCCAAAAAGCGGCTACTTTGGACCGCGATTTGGTGGTCACTTTTCTGGAATAATCCACGGCTACTTTTCTGAGAATACGCACCTATCAGCAATGTTCTGATCCGCCATGCTAATCTAGGTATCTTTACCTATGCACTCAAGCCAACTCAAATTTACTCAAGCGAACCACACCTGAGTAAATCTAATGGATTAAGAGCCTGACCTACTTGCTGTCGATCGAACCGCAGCATCGATGAAAGCATAAAAAAGCCAGCGGCCAGAAAAACACGTGATTCTAGTGACCTACCGTTGGCGCGTATTTTGATCCGGGGTCATATGACATGGGCCGGAGATCATCCCATCGCGCCAGGTGCCCAAAAAGTGGACTTCGTCGCTGACGAGGCTAATGAGGTAACACCGTTGATCCAAGGTTTTGCCGATCTACTCAATCAGGTGGCGGGCAAGGGCTACGCTCACTGGGAGGTTGGTGGAACGCAGAGCGTGTTCGGTAAGTCCTTCGCGCCATTCGGCCTGGTCGAGGGCAAGAACTTTATGGAGTACGATCTGGTGTATCTCTCGCACAATCTGCTTTTCTCGGGCGCACGCAACATTGATGGTCGTGGTTTCAACTCAGAGGCAAACCGCCCAACTAACCTGCAGATACCTTTGGCGCGTAAAGGTAGTAATTGATATTGCATGAGAAGCGACGTCCGTAGTCCATTAAATGAAATGGCCATTTGCAGATTAATGCCGTTCAGTTAAGCCTGAACGGCATTTTTATTTCAGCTGCCATACAATTGCGCATTGCTCGGAACATCGTCCGGTACAAAATCAATGCTACGTTTATTCTTACTGCAATTTTCTTCTCAGCACATTCATCGATACATTGATGACGCATTTGATCTGTCCATATCACTAATAAATTCAACTACCTACCAAAAATAATTAAGGCCAGCACATTCACTAAAGTATTTTTGTTTAATTTTTTCACTACAATTGTGAGTTGCGTTGCCTTTACTGGCAACCTGCATTCAGAAATTTGGGAACTAGTTTCCTCTCACTTAAATTTGTTACAAAAAATATCGTAAGGGATTCAATTGCAAGAAATTTATATTAGTACTGATGTCGAATCAGATGGCCCAATTCCTGGACCGTACTCCATGCTTAGTTTTGGCTCAGCCGCTTATACCGCAGATAAGAACTTGATTGGCACTTTCACTGCCAATTTGGAAACATTGCCCGATGCGTCCGCAGATCCCACCACTGCAGCATGGTGGCTCACTCAACCAGAAGCCTGGGCTGCCTGCAGATCGAATCTGGAATCGCCGGAAGCCGCAATGACCCGGTATGTTACCTGGCTCAAATCATTACCAGGCAAACCAATTTTTGTCGCCTTCCCTGCGGGCTTCGATTTCATGTTCGTCTATTGGTATTTGATTCGGTATGCTGGTGAGAGCCCATTCAGTTTTTCTGCTTTGGACATGAAGTCATTTGCTATGGCACTAATGAAGTCAGATTTTAAGAAAAGCGCAAAAAAATATATGCCTAAAACTTGGTTCGATGATTTGCCTCATACCCATATCGCGCTTGACGACGCAATTGAACAGGGAGCCTTGTTCTGCAATATGCTGAAAGAAAATAGGAAGTAAGGTGTTGGGATTTATTCTGTGCAGCCCCAGAAAAAAAGAAAGCTCCCAAATGCCATCTGGGAGCGTTCTTCATACACGAGCAACTCTCTTGGTTATTCCACTCCAGGTGGAACCACAAACTTAGTTTGTGGCGGCGCTTAGCTTGTTTCAATGCTCGCTAGCAGCTAAGCCTTCCCGATGCTTCGGACTTTGGCAGGCTTTCGGTAAAATACCTAAGCGGCTTCGGTGGCGCAATCATAACCATAATTGAGTGTACTTACTAGCGCCTTTTATTTTTGTGTCATGTTGCACCGATCTCTCGGGCACTTTTGAACCATGGCAATGCAGATACAAAGAAAAGACATGAATAAAGTTGATACGAAAATCCGGCACATCACCAGGCGTGACGCCAACTGTTTGCGGAACTTGGTTTTACGCCAAACGAAGCTGAGCGTTATCAGGTCGAGTCCCGTGCCCAGATAGAGCACACCCGTTGTACTCAAGGTCCAACTATTGGAGGAGTTGATGCCCTTGGTGATGGGCAGTTATTCCAAATAAAAATCGATAATTAAAATTCATCTGGTAGTTCGATGTCCTCCATACCGATCACTATTTGGTCAGGCGTTTTGGTATTTCTTGCGGAATTCAAACAATACTTCTGAAATTGAAAACTCGCCTTTTGCACGCAATTTTTAAGATGATCCAACCCGTTGGGAGGAACGTGTGGCGAGCTTGTTGGCATTGATTTTATGGCCGGGCAGAATTTGAGCCAATAGGCACGTAATCTATTCAAGTCAAAAACTATGTAATAGTTGCGCGACCATTTTCCCGTCAATGGGTTGAGTCTCATAAAATGTCGCATACAAAGACAAAATCCGCCATTAGGCGGACTTTGCTTTGCTAAGTTGAAACGCAGGAGGCTCTTAACCGTCGCGATGGCCGGTCCTGTCCGGGTTGTCCATCACCAATGCGGAACAATTATACCCATTTTTTTGATGCTGCTCTATTCGGCCTGTACGAGGAGCAGAAATTGGAAGATTACTATAAATGCAAAACGGCTGCTATTGCTAGCAGCCGTTCCAAATAAAATCTGTTAGACCCAAGGTGTCCGATGCCTCTCTTTAGCTTCCCCTTTTGAATGGGTTGGTTCAGCACCAACGCTGTTACCGTTGCCCCACTATCAGAGTTACCGATTACTCTGCCTGCCCAATAGATTGAAGACTACTTATCGGTCATGTCCTCAACAAATGCGCGAATTGAAGGAGGCCTAACAGTAGTGCCATTGTACCTCTGTTCTATTTACATTCCAAA
Source organism: Undibacterium sp. Ji83W (assembly GCF_049340385.1). Lineage (NCBI taxonomy): Bacteria > Pseudomonadati > Pseudomonadota > Betaproteobacteria > Burkholderiales > Oxalobacteraceae > Undibacterium > Undibacterium sp. Ji83W. The sequence goes on from NZ_JBMPOZ010000039.1 coordinate 29,531, forward strand.
TAGCGTAGGAAATACAAATTTTGATTAGCGGCCCAGTTGTTCCAACAATGATGCCTCCAATCCTATTCCCAGCATTTACATTGAATTTTAAATTAGTGAATGTATACAGAGATTACTCACATTTACCAAGTTTATCTTCCAAATAGATAAACGTTGCAACTTTGCTTAATTGGCAACGACACCAATCTCGCTCAGACTAATTGGCGCAATAGATGGCGCGATAAATGTAATTTGTTGCGCGACATGTCCGAATCAACTAAGTCAACTGGCCGGAGTGAATGTTTCAATTCAGTGGCGTTGTAATACCTGTTTAAAAAAATCGTCCTTTTCTGGACAGGAATTTTAAGCCAATGGTATTCCCACATTGGTTAGCTGTGCTAGAGATACTTTTAGGGTTACCTCTATTTCTCATTGCAACACCTCTAGGGAATGTCTGATTAAGTTCTAATTTTCTTCAATTTCAAAATCATGTTCAGGCAAAAGCATGAAATGCGTTGCAGGAACATGATGATCTTCATAAATTGGGGAACATCTCCCCCATCTGTATC
>NZ_JBMPOZ010000040.1:0-27198 GCF_049340385.1 Undibacterium sp. Ji83W
TGATACAGATGGGGGAGATGTTCCCCAATTTATGAAGATCATCATGTTCCTGCAACGCATTTCATGCTTTTGCCTGAACATGATTTTGAAATTGAAGAAAATTAGAACTTAATCAGACATTCCTTAGGTTTACTGCGCCTGCTTTGGCCTTGGCAAAGTGACGGCACCCGGGATGACGATATCGTCGCGCAAACGAAGGAATTTAAAACCTAGCAAGCGACGTGGCTTGGCTTGCTTGCTGGTCCTGGTTCTTTCATTGGTGCGGCTAATGAAAGTATCAAAACTCTCTTCCTTGACCTGTGGCTCACCAGAGTTCAGGAAGTTACGCTTGTCATTCGCATCAACCACGACCAGGCCGACATGGGTGATGGATTGATACCCATCTTTGTCTGATACCACGTTCACAAAATCACCATCGCGCAATTGGTCCAGTATGGCACTGACCTTGTCGGCTTTGACATAGGCTTCATGGCTGGTTTGCACCGGGATAGTAGTTTCTTTATGGTGTTGTTCGCGCAGGAATTTTGCCCTGTCGACGACGATGTCATAGCTCGCCACTTTGTCCGCGCCAAAACCGGCACTGACATCTTTAAGCAACCAGGCGTTATTGGTATTCCAGTCGACTTCTGTGTAATGGTTGCGCGTCACCACGCCGATCAGGCCGTCTTTATAACGTATGCGCTGCAGGGTCCAGAAGAATTCTTCCCAGGAACTGCTCAAGGCCATCGCATAGGTATGTTCAGCAAACACCAGGCAATCGCTATGCGTCAGGCTATACATGGGCAGATTGTCATGTAGTTCAAAAGGAAACTCTCCCAGCAGGTTCAGCTTGTAGGGCTGGCCTATATTTTTTCTGGCGATGAGGGCGATGCGCTGGCGCAGGTCAGGTACATTGGCATGCAAATATGCCAGGTACTGATCCACTTCTTGCGGCGTCATCTGGAAGATTTTTTTGTTCTGGAATGGCTCATTAGCGAGTTTTGCAGATGTTGCAGCCTGCTTATCTTCAGCTTGAACAGGTGAAGCAATCGACGCAGTGGTCAATAAAGCGGAAGCGAGAGCGAAGACAAGGACGCGAGGAAGCATGGCAAATTAAAATAAATAGGCTAAAGTCAGACTTATACCATAGCCCGCGATTTGCCTCACCAACAAAGCTCACCAACAAAGCTCAACAACAAACAAAAACGCATGCAGTTCATTTGCTCTGCATGCGCTCACGGGATTACCTTCAGCTAGTTAGTTATACCAAGGCTGTCCTGGCTACCAGCACTCCATCGGCGTCAGCATAAATCCAGTCGCCTGGTTTGATCGCCACTCCTGCCACATTGATGCGTGCATCTCGCATGCCACCACCGTGCTTGGCAGCACGCAGGGGCATGGGTGCCATGGCGCGCACACCGATATTACAGGCATTAATTTCATCCACGTCCCGTATACAACCATGCACGATGATACCTGCCCAGCCGTTTTTTTCAGCCAGCGCCGCCAGGTTGCCACCTACCAGTGCACAACGGAAACTGCCTCCACCATCAATCACCAGGACATGACCATTGCCTGGGGTTTCCAGCGTTTCCCTGACGAGGACATTATCTTCAAAGACTTTCAGCGTCACTGCCTGACCACTGAACTTTGCTACCGTACCATAGCGCATGAAGATAGGCGGGATAACGGCTAGTTCATGCGTGGCGATTTTATCTTCGTTGGCATCACAAATATCACAGGTAGCAAAGCTCATGATTAATCCTCGTTAGTATGGAACCTCATTCTAACCAGCTGAGCAACAATATTCAAACCGCCAATGCCCTGGTCTTGCTGCCGACATTGACGGCCGTCAAGATTGCCAACACCTGGAAGAAGCCAACGCAGATAAATACCCAGGACGGATGATGCGCATCCATGATGGCTCCAAAAATCAGCGGTGCCACTGCCAAACCAGAATCCAGGCCCGAATACACAATGCCGTAGACACGGCCAGTGGCATTTTTGGGCGCTGCAGCACGTATCATCAAATCGCGTGAAGGTCCGGCAACACCAGAACCAAAACCTATCGCGCCCATCAACAAAATGGCGATGCCTGCATTCACAGCCCCACTGGCCAGTATCAGCGAGAAAATACCGGCAAAGCTGAAGGCCAGCGTAATTGTTCTGTCATGGTGGGTAGTTTTAGCTGCCAGAAAACCACCCCACAGCATGCCGCCAGCAGAAGCCAGCATGTACAGGGTATAGGCAGTGGTGGCTGAACCCAGCGACATGTCATACATCTGACGCAAGCTGGCTGATGAAAAGCTTTGTATACCGCCCAGTGCCATGGCGATCATGAAGAAAAAGCCAAAGCACATCCACACTGCCGGTATGCGCATGAAATCCATTGAGCCCTCAGCAGCTTTGGCTGCATGAGCGGCGCTTTGGTGCTTGACTACCTCGGTATGCAACAGGTCGCGGTAAAAAACCAGGATGGCCAAAACGGTAAAAGGCAAGAAAGCTGCACAAAACAAGGCCGTGCGCCAGGTCGTCAGACCAGCAATCGTTACCAGAAACACCGGTGCCGCTGCCCAGCCCAGATTACCGGTAATGCCATGCACAGAAAACGCATAGCCAAGCCGCTGGCTGGATACCTTTTTGTTGAGCAAGGTGTAGTCGGATGGATGAAATACGCTATTCCCTACCCCAGCCATCATGGAACCCATCAATAACATGCTGTAATTTTGCGACATCGACAACACCAAGGCGGCCACACCCAGGCAAGTGATGCCAAAAAACAAAACTGCCCTGGCACCAACTTTATCAACAATAAAACCGGATAAAGCCTGGCCTATGCCAGAAATCACGAAAAACACTGTCATCAGCAAACCCAGCTCGGCAAACGACAAGCTGAACGCATCCTTAATCCAGGGGAATAAAGGTGCCAGTATCATATGGAAAAAATGAGAAATGCCGTGTGCCAAGCCCACCAGGCTGATCACCATCACATCTTTTTTAATATTCTCCGGGGCTGTCTGGGTTGTCGCTGCTGTCGTCATTGAAGTCTTCTCCTGTTTCGAAACGCTCTTGCAAGTTAAAGCAAGCTATCAAGTAAGTAGTGTATGCAAATTCGTCCAGTCTGATTTAAGATAGATAGACAATTTTTATCGAGTTTCTGCCAAACAGGAACACGACATACAGACTAAGGAAGACCATGGCAATTGAAATCCTGACCGATACCCGTCCCCAATCACCAGACAAACGCCCTTCGCCTGAGCGCCCCGTGCGGCTGGCGGCCAGGAACTTGCCAACCGAAGAAATCATCAGCATGCATAGTCACACCTGGGGACAATTGACTTATACGCCACAAGGCATGATGCAGGTACTGGCGAACAATAACACCTGGTTCGTGCCGCCTTTGCGTGCAATCTGGATACCACCAAATGTGGCGCATGAAGTCCGTATCATAGAACCGTCACAACTGCGACTGTTGAACATACATGCCGACTTCGCACCATTTCGCGGTACGGATTGTCTGGTGCTGGAAGTCTCGCCCTTGCTCAGGGAATTGATCGCCTGCATGGAATTGATAGAAGTGGCCAGCCCGCGCGAATTTCATATTGCAGCTGTCATCATGGATGAACTGGAAGCTGCAAAACCCTTGCCGATACGCCTGCCCATGCCCAGGGACAAGCGACTCAAAAACCTCTGTGAAATTTTGCTGGCAGATCCGGCTTCTGGCCTGACAATGGAAGACTATGCGGTACAGGTGGGCGCATCTTCACGCACCCTGTCACGCCTGTTTGAGCAAGAACTGGATATGTCATTCACTGCATGGCGTCAGCAAATGCGTTTATCGAAGGCATCACCATTAATCACCAGTGGCATGCCTTTATCGCAGGTAGCTTCGGAACTTGGTTATGCGAGCCAGTCGGCATTTTCTGCCATGTTCAAAAAAACTTTTGGTGAGTCACCATCAAGTTTTTTCAAGCAAAAGTAAAGGGCTTGCGCAAAATTGTCCCAGCAAGGCGCAGCGACGAAGACAGTACTTTAGTACGGCGAGGAGCTGCAACGCAGCTGGGGCGGTTTTGCGAAAGCCCTATAAAAAAAGGGCAGCATTTGCATGCTGCCCCAACTTGCTTTCCTACGAAGGTAGGACCGGTAATCTATTCCAAAGTTCAATCTGATTTTACGCTAGTTCTCCCGCTTTGCTAAACACCAGCTCGTGGTCTTTGGCATCAATCGCGATAATATCTTTAGGCCCGAATTTCCCTTGCAATATCAGTTTGGACAAGACATTTTCTATCTCTTGCTGGATAGCACGTTTCAAAGGCCTTGCACCGTAGACAGGGTCGAAACCAGCTTCGGCAATTTTTTGCAGAGCATCTTCGCTGACCTGCAAGCCCATGTCCATCTGGCGCAAACGCTGCTCCAGGGTCTTGAGCTGTATCTTGGCAATCGCGCCTATGTTTTTTGCATCCAGCGCATGGAATACCACGATTTCATCAATGCGATTAATGAATTCAGGGCGGAAATGGGTTTTGACTTCACCCATGACAGCCATTTTGATGACTTCCGGATCACTGCCTTCCATCGCCTGTATCTGGTGCGAGCCGAGGTTCGATGTCATGACGATCACGGTATTCTTGAAGTCCACCGTGCGGCCTTGTCCATCTGTCATACGACCATCATCCAGCACCTGCAACAACACATTGAATACATCATGATGCGCTTTTTCGACCTCGTCCAGCAAAATCACGCTATACGGTTTACGCCTGACTGCCTCAGTCAGATAACCGCCCTCTTCATAGCCAACATAGCCAGGTGGCGCACCTATCAGGCGGGCAACAGAATGTTTTTCCATGAACTCACTCATGTCGATACGGATCAAGGATTCTTCTGTATCAAACATGAAATTTGCCAGCGCCTTGCACAACTCGGTTTTACCAACCCCGGTAGGCCCGAGGAACAGGAAAGAACCATAAGGGCGACCAGGATCGCCCAGGCCAGAACGCGAACGGCGGATAGCGTCAGACACTGCAGTAATAGCCTCATGCTGGCCGACGACACGCTGATGCAATGCATCTTCCATATGCAATAATTTCTCGCGTTCACCCTGCATCATGCGTGACACTGGAATGCCAGTTGCACGCGAGACTATCTCTGCAATTTCTTCAGCACCTACCTGCGTGCGCAAGAGTTTCATCTTGCTACCGTCTTGCTGGTTTTTATCCGCCTGGGTATCAGCATGCTTGAGTTGTGCTTCCAGCTCAGGCAATTGACCATACTGTAATTCAGACATGGTTTGCCAGTCGCCACGGCGTTTGGCTTCATCCATTTGTAGGCGGATTTTTTCTATCTCCTCCTTGATATGGGTGCTGCCTTGCACTAGCGCTTTTTCTGCTTTCCAGATTTCTTCGAGGTCAGCATATTCCAGCGACAACTTACCTATCTCTTCTTCGATCAAGACCATGCGCTTCCTGGAGCCCTCATCCTTTTCGCGTTTGACGGCTTCTTTTTCTATCTTTAGCTGTATCAGGCGACGATCCAACTTATCCATGACTTCAGGCTTGGAGTCTATCTCTATCTTGATCTTGGCTGCGGCCTCATCAATCAAGTCGATTGCCTTGTCTGGCAAGAAGCGGTCAGTGATGTAGCGGTGCGACAGCTCAGCTGCTGCAACAATCGCCGGGTCGGTGATATCAACGCCATGATGGACTTCGTATTTCTCTTGCAAGCCACGCAAGATCGCTATCGTTGCCTCTACGCTGGGTTCATCCACGATGATTTTCTGGAAACGGCGTTCCAGCGCTGCATCTTTTTCTATATATTTGCGGTATTCATCGAGCGTGGTTGCTCCTACGCAGTGCAACTCACCACGTGCCAATGCGGGCTTGAGCATATTGCCAGCGTCCATCGCCCCTTCCGCCTTGCCTGCGCCGACCATGGTGTGCAGCTCATCGATAAAGACGATGGTCTGGCCTTCATCCATGGCGATTTCCTTGAGCACGGCTTTCAGGCGCTCTTCAAATTCACCACGGTATTTGGCACCAGCCAACAAGGCAGCCATATCCAGCGACAAGACACGTTTGGATTTCAGACTATCCGGCACTTCGCCATTGACAATACGCTGGGCCAGGCCCTCAACAATGGCAGTTTTACCGACACCAGGCTCACCGATGAGCACAGGATTATTCTTGCTGCGACGCTGCAAGACCTGGATGGCGCGGCGGATTTCATCATCACGGCCTATGACAGGATCAAGCTTGCCCAGACGGGCACGCTCAGTCAGGTCCATTGTGTATTTCTTTAAAGCCTCGCGTTGACCTTCGGCATCCTGGCTATCCACATTATTGCTGCCGCGCACTCCGGCAATAGCGGCCTCCAAGGCTTTACGCGTCAGGCCATTCTCGCGTGCCAGTTTGCCTGCTTCAGACCTGTCTTCGGTCAATGCTAGCAAGATCATCTCGCTGGCGAGGAACTGGTCACCACGCTTTTGTGATTCCTTGTCAGCCAGATTGAGCAAACCCACGAGTTCGCGCCCGGCCTGGACCTGGCCGTCAGTACCACTGACCTTGGGCAATCTCTCCAAAGCAGCCTTCAATGCATTGCTGAGGGCAGTCACATTCACCCCTGCCCTTTGCAAAAGGGAATGACTGCTACCATCATCCTGGTTGATTAATGCCAACAAGACGTGCACAGGTTCTATGTATTGGTTATCATTGCCGACGGCCTGACTTTGCGCATCGGCGAGCGCTTCTTGTAGCTTGGTAGTTAATTTGTCGAGCCGCATGACTCTCTCCTGAAGAATTAGTTAGCATACAATTTGGGGCAGGCCAGCCAATTTCAAGAATAGGCAAAGCTAAACTCGCAGTGCATTTCACGATGTTTGTTTTATATCAAAGACCACATGGATTTACATCAGATACAAATTACTTATCTTCCTGATCAGGATAGACTGTTGCTCAAACTGTCGTTTGCAGAAAAAGACAAGCCCGCCCGACAAGAGATAGACCTCTTGTTTACCCGCAGCACGACCATGAAATTCTGGCCAGGCTTGCTGGAAGCCATGGGCAAGCAAGTCAAGATGAGCAAACCCAGCGCCGCCCATGCCAGTTCAGAGCTGGTACAAATGGAGCATGAAGCTTCAGTGGCTGAAATGAAGGATAGCGGTCACTTCAACGCTCCATTAGAAGATGATGTTGAAAGCTGGCCCCTGGGCAAGGACGCCATGTTGCCAGAGAACATACAATTCCACGTCCACGCAAAACTGCCATTCAGGATGGAATTTACAGTTGCTGGTGGCAAGAATTTTGAAATTGCCATGGGCAAGCGTTTGCTGCATGGCTTTTGCAAATTATTCCAGGATGCAGTGGAAAAAGCGGATTGGGGTTTCACCCTGGAAATGATGGGCAACGCGCCGGAGGCTCCTCCGGCGGGGATGCTGAACTAAGCTAAAAGTTTCAAATTAAAGACGGCAAAGTCTTAAGCGAATTTGCCGGATTCTTTAAATTGATTGGTTGCCTCCACCAGTGCAGCAGCAATGCCAGGTTCACCACCAGAATGTCCAGCGTCAGCAATCATGTGCATGCTTGCTTCTGGCCAGGCCAGGTGCAGCCTGTGCGCAGTCACTGGCGGACAAACCACATCATAACGGCCTTGCACGATGACGGCAGGCAAATGACGGATACGATCTATATCCTCAATCAACTGGTCTTCGCGCATGAAAGCGCCATTGACCATGTAATGCGCTTCCAGTCTGCCCAGACCTATGCACATGGCATCTGACTCAAAATCGGCAATCGTATCCGGCTGTGGCAGCAAGAAGATACAAGAGCCTTCATAACGGCTCCAGTTACGCGCCGCCTCGGTGTAAATCAAAGGGTCGTCGCTGAACAGGCGCTTGGCATAGGCTTGCAGCAAGTCGTGGCGCTCTTCTGCTGGCACGCCTTCTGCAAATCGTTGATGCACTTCTGGGAAAAACCATTTCATGCCGTTCACGAACCATTCCACCTCAGCCTTGGTACACAGGAAAATACCCCTGAGGACAAATCCCAGGCAGCGCTCGGGATGCGCTTCGCCATACGCCAGCGCCAGTGTTGATCCCCATGAGCCGCCAAAGACCAGCCATTGTTCTATGCCCAGCATGACCCGAATTTTTTCTATATCGTCCACCAGCAAAGCCGTGGTGTTATTGCGATATTCACCCAGCGGCAGGGATTTACCCGCGCCACGCTGATCAAACAGCACGATACGATAATGCGCAGGATCAAAGAAACGACGGTGATTTGGTGCCGTACCCCCGCCAGGCCCGCCATGCAGGAAAATCACAGGCTGACCATCAGGATTACCACTTTCTTCCCAATACAGGGTATGCGTATCATCGACTGGCAGCATGCCGGTACGATATGGCTCTATGACAGGGAATAAAGAAGTAGTATCTGCGCTCATATGGATAAGAAATAGACAGGAAATAGATGAAATAGTGTAGGTCGTTCACAAGGATTATACTCAAGTACATTGAGAAGCAATAGGCAATATTGCAACATCTGATTGTGTATTGCGGTATAGACTTTTATTTTTTATGATGCTGTTTTCACATTCGCCGCTCTACTATGCCCTTATCAGATCCCCACGCTCATTCGAATGAACCTGAACAATTGGGTGCTCCTGGCCTGTACAGCTATTGGTCACGCACGATGGCAATCCTGAATGGTAAAGGTGGGGGGCATAATCTGGAATTTCACAGGGATCGCCTGCTCCTGCATGTCCTGGGGCTAGGCCAGGAGCAAACAGCACAGTATCTTTCACAAAACCTGCCAGATTTTCAAGAGTTCGAAGCCTGGATTATCCAGACGGCAGGCATGCCGTCCAATAATACTATCGCTCGTCTGCAAAATTTGTATTTCGGTAGTCCACTCCCGGCCGATTTCTTAAGCTTATTTGAACAAGTCACTAACATGCCTGACGTGTTCAGCAAAGAAGACTTGCAGCACTGGGAAAAACATGGCTACGTCATACTGCATGAGGCAGTGCCCGCTGCAGATTGTGCAATGGCATCCCAGACTATCTGGGATGCATTAGGTGCAAGCGAAGATGATGAGACATCCTGGTACCACAAAGGGCACGCGAACATCATGGTGCAGCTATTCCAGTCACCCGTATTTGAAAAAAACCGCCGCTCATTACGCATACACAAAGCATACTCACAATTATGGGGGACCGCAGATTTGTGGGCAACAACCGACCGCTGCAGCTTCAATGTCCCTGAAAAACCAGGTCACGCCTTTCAAGGGCCGGACTTACATTGGGATGTGAGCTTACAGCAACCTGTGCCATTAGCTACTCAGGGCATACTCTACCTGACCGACACGCCACCAGAGCAAGGTGCACTCACTCTGGTTCCCGGTTTTCATCAAAGCCTGGGTAAATGGCTGGATGAATTACCTGAGAATGCTCATCCCAGGGAACAAGATTTACATGCATTGGGTTCGATACCCGTAGGTGGCAAAGCTGGCGACCTGATCATCTGGCATCAGGCCCTGCCACATGGCAGCCGCCCCAATCGAGGCAAAAAACCACGCATCGTACAATACATCAATATGCTGCCCAGTCAATTGCAGATACATGAAACCTGGCGCTGATCAGGCAATTGATACGGCAATGAGTTTATAACTGGCAAAACCGGCGAAACAACAGACAATGGAGCCGAGCAAATGCGCGCCGCTGTGCAACAAGGCCCAGCCATAATCACCACGATGCAAAAGGCTCATGGCTTCTGCTGAAAAAGTAGAAAAAGTCGTCAAGCCGCCCAAAAAACCAGTGATCAGAAACAAGCGCCATTCAGGTGAGATATGGGGGTTGGCAGAGAAAAAAGCGACGGCAAATCCAATGACGTAACCACCACCCAAATTGGCGAGCAAAGTCCCAATCGGGAACAGAGGCAAAACGCCATTTAGCCACAATCCCAAAGCCCAGCGCAACCAGGCACCAAATGCTGCGCCTACACCAACGGCCAGCGCACCCAGCCAACTCATGCTACACCCTCTGCTGATATTGGCGTGCTCCACTTTTGCAAGGCCAGATCATCGGTTTCACGCGCATCTACCCAGCGCGATCCCTCTGGTGTTTGTTCTTTCTTCCAGAACGGTGCCTGGGTCTTTAAATAATCCATGATGAATTCGCAGGCAGCAAAAGCATCGCCACGATGGCGCGTGGCCACTGCCACCAACACAATCTGGTCCAGTGGCTGCAAAGGCCCTACTCTGTGTATAACGAGGGTGTTGATCAAATCCCAGCGTGCCTGCGCCTGCCCGACTATCTGTTCCAGCGCTTTTTCTGTCATGCCAGGATAATGTTCCAGCTCCATGCCACTGATGTTCTGACCATCATTGATATCGCGCACCAGGCCGACAAAGCTGACCACGGCACCTATACCAGGATTGCCCTGACGCAGTTGCGCCAGCTCAGCATTCAGATCAAAATCAGCAGTTTGCACGCGGATAGTCATGTCAGTCATACCTCAGCCTCCGGTAACTGGCGGGAAGAAAGCCACTTCCGCCCCTTCGCTGATCCGTGTATCCGGCTCACACATTTGCTGGTTATACGCCATGCGCAAAGCACGCCCTGGTGCCAGCACTTCTGCCCAGATATCCCCACGCGCGACCAGCCAGGACCTGACTTCACCTACCGTATTTATATCTTCCGGCAAAACCACTTTTTGCTCAGACATACCCAGTTTTTCACGGACACTGGCAAAAAAACGTAATTGTATATTCATGATCTAAAACACTAAAAATAAAGGCAACCTGAATGATGCAGATTACATCAGGCTACTAAAGGGGATATATCGTACCAGCTCACCCTTACGTATGCTCTGACCTGGCGCAAGATCGATCAGACCATCACCCCAGACTGTGGAGGTCAACACACCAGAACTTTGATTGGAGAATAAATCCAGACCGCCCTCGACATTCAGGCGGGCACGCAAAAATTCATTGCGACGGTCTGGCTTTAGCCAATCAAAATCAGCGCGCACCTGGTAAGCAGCCGGTTCCACTTTTTCTACGCCTTGCATACGCAGGATAAACGGACGCACGAACAGCAGGAAAGTCACAAAGCTGGAGACTGGATTACCCGGCAAGCCCATAAAGAATGCCTTGCCTACTTCACCAAAGGCCAAAGGCTTGCCGGGCTTCATGGCTATCTGCCACATATTCAAGCTACCTTCAGCTTCAACCGCCGGGCGTATATGATCTTCTTCACCAACCGAAACACCGCCCGATGTGATGATGAGATCATGATCCTGGCTGGCACGGCGCAAAGTGTCACGCGTTGCATCCAGCTTGTCTGGCACGATGCCATAATCAGTGACAACGCAACCCAAGTCTTGCAGTAAACCTGTCAGGGTAAAGCGGTTGGAGTTGTAAATCGCCCCTGGCTTTAAAGGCTCGCCCGGCATGGTCAACTCATCACCAGTAAAAAACACGGCAACCCTGGGCTGGCGTAATACAGGCAATTGGGCCAAACCTACTGAGGCGGCCAATCCCAGTTCCTGCGCGCGCAAACGCGTGCCTGCTTTCAATATAGTGGCACCGGCATGGATATCCTCTCCCTGGCGGCGCACCCATTCACCCGCCTTTGGCTGGTGTTTGATAATCACGAACTCGCCGTCTGTCTGACATTGCTCTTGCATGACAACGGCATCCGCTCCCTCGGGTATCATGGCACCAGTGAAGATGCGGGCAGCTGTGCCAGGCTCCAGGGCATGGGCGACATGACCAGCGGGTATTCTTTGAGAGACACGCAAACGCGTCTCGCCACTGACACAATCACTGGCGCGCACGGCATAACCATCCATCTGGGTATTATCCACAGGTGGTACGTTCAATAAAGACGACTGATCCTGAGCGAGGATGCGGCCATTGGCGACAATCGTGGCGAGGTTTTCACTAGCCCCGGCAGCACAAATGGGGCGCACCGCTGACAATAAAAAATCCAGCGCTTCTTTGGTACTCAGCATAGGTTTCGACATAATTCTGATTTTGCTTCTGCTCGTAGAGGAATAAGCTACATTGTAGCCTGAGTCCCTGTGCTTTACTGTGTGACGCTGATACTGCGAACTATATAGGATCTAAAAATGGATCTAAAAACGAACCTCAAAACAAAAAAATCCACAGACAATGAAGCATGTGGATTTCTTTATTTAACACGGGTTTGGCCCGTGTCAACAAGAGCAATCAGGGTGCCAGAACCATTTGACCGTTCTGGTAAGTGACTCGGAGCCTGTCGCCAACGCGATAATAATTGGTCGGTTCCACCAGTACTGCACGCTGATCACCATTGGGCAGGCGTAACGTCAATTCCAGTTTGCGTCTCGGGGTAGAGTTGCGCTCCATTTCATTACCAATGACACCACCGGCAATCGCGCCACCTACGGTAGCCAAGTCACGCCCTGTGCCTTTACCAACCTGATGACCCAGCACACCGCCAAGCAAGGCGCCCACCACGGCACCACCACCAGAAGAGCCGCCACTGCCGACATTCACATCACGCATACCGACAATGACAGCCGTATCCACATAAGTATTTTGATATTGCTGGGCAGGGTAATTTTGAGGATTTTGCCCATAAGCCGGATATTGAGGCTGAGTCTGATATTGCTGAGGATATTGATTTTGCGATTGAGCGGGATAACGCTGGACCGCACATCCTGTCAGTGCAACCGCAACTGCGATGGTAGTCAGGATAGTAAGCTTGCGCATGATGAACTCCGAAAAATAGGTAATGTAGTCAGTTAACGCAACAGCAAGCTTATTGTTGACTGGATGTGTCGAAATATCTCTTGAAATAACAATCACTTACAATTTCTTATCAAAAAGAAAATTTATTGAAATATTACTTTCAAACCACTTTTGCTACCGCGCTCAATTGCCCATAGATAATTTTCATTATATTTACGCTGCGATTGATATGGGTCAAATACTAATAAGAACGATTATCATTTACTTTCACATTTCATTTCGTTACAATTGCGCTCTGATTTTTTTACATTCCTACCTCAGCCATTCTTGAAGAAAAGCCAGCGGTATTTTATTTTCATTATCATCCAGGAAATATCATGGTTCACATCAAGAGTCGCAAGCACTCCAATTTTAATACGCGCATCAACCACACAATGACGGTCGCAGCGACAGCATTTTTGCTACCTATCGCAGCCCATGCAGCTGACCCGGCCTTGCCTGAAGTGAAAGTGACAGCAAAGACCGAGAATGATTTCAAGGCGGACAAAGCATCCTCTCCTAAATACACGCAACCGCTGGTCGATACGACACAAACCATTACTGTCATCAAACGTGAACTGATTGATCAGCAAGGTGCCTTGACGCTGACAGAAGCGCTGCGCAATACCCCAGGTGTGGGCGCGTTCTTCCTCGGGGAAAATGGCAGCACCAGCACTGGTGACAGCATCTACATGCGCGGCTTTGATGCGTCCAGCAGCATTTATGTTGATGGCGTACGTGATCTGGGTTCAATTTCCCGTGATTTGTTCAATATCGAGCAAATCGACGTATTGAAAGGCCCGGCTGGTACAGATAGTGGCCGTGGTGCCCCTACAGGCTCAGTTAATCTGGTCAGCAAACAGGCAACTCTTGATGATGCCATCCTGGGTAATGTGACTGTCGGTAGTGGTAGCCAAAAACGTGTGGCACTGGACTGGAACAAGGCCATCAGTGCTGAACAGGGCTCTGCATTCCGTTTGAACGTGGTAGATCAGGACAGTGGCGTGGTTGGCCGCAATGAACTCAAAAACAAACGCTGGGGTGTTGCGCCTTCCTTCGCCTTTGGCCTGAAGTCACCTACCCGCGTCTATGTGAATTACCTGCATGTGCAACAAGACAATGTACCTGACGGTGGTGTGCCCACAGTAGGTCTGCCTGGCTATACCAGCCCCGACCCAAAACGTCCGTTCATTGGATCTGCACCTAAAGTCAATCCAGAGAATTTCTACGGCTCTGTCAATGACTTTGACAAGGTCACAGCTGACATGCTGACTGGCCGCATTGAACATGACTTCAGCGACAAGGTAAAACTGATCAACACAGCGCGCTATGGTAAAACCAGCCAGCATTACCTGCTGACATCCTTCATGGGTTCTACTGCTAATTTGCTGACGCCATCAACAACTGATCTGTCTACCTGGACACTGGCACGCGGCACGCGTACTTTGAAAGACCAGGAAAATGAAATCCTGACCAACCAGACTAATCTGGTGGCAGACCTGGATCTGGGCGGTCTGAAACACAGTCTGGTCGGCGGCATTGAAATCACCAGCGAAAAACAAAATACCTGGGGCAATGATGGCCTGGGTACTTTACCAGCAGCTAATTTCTACAACCCAAACCCACGTGACCCTGTGACTGGCCTGAACCCGGTACGCAATGCCGTCTTTACCCGTGGTGCAACCAATACTGCCAGCGCCTATGTATTTGACACAATCAAGTTCAGCCCTGAATGGCAAGCCAATGCTGGCGTACGTATTGACCATTACACGACTGACTATTCTGCCGTAAGCCTGTCCACAGCTACGGCCAACCCTACCTTGCCAGTGGGCACGCCAGTTCCTACCAACCTGAACATGGCAGGTAACCTGGTCAACTTCAAACTGGGTGCTTTGTACAAACCAACCAAGGACAGCAGCGTCTATGCATCGTATTCCACGTCCAAACAGCCGCCTGGTGGTTCCAACTTTGCCTTGAGCGCATCTGCCAGCAGCGCCGCCAATCCAAAGTTTGATCCGCAAGAAACCAAGAACATGGAAATTGGTACCAAGTGGGATTTGCTGGATCAAAAACTGTCTTTCACAGCAGCGATCTACCGTACTGAAGTATCCAATGAAGTCGTACAAAACCTGACTGATTTGCTGTACTACCAAACTGGCAAAAAACGCGTGCAAGGTGTAGAACTGGGTGTGACAGGTGCAGTCAACCGCAACTGGCTGGTCAGCGCAGGTTATACACGCATGGACACCAGTGTTGAAAGCGGCCCACTGGTGACTGCGAGCGGCATCAACAACCTGAGCTATACACCTAAACAAAGCTTCACAGCCTGGACTTCTTACCAATTACCTATGGGTATCAAGATTGGCGGCGGAGCACGTTTTGTTGATGCACTGTTGCGCGGCACGGACGGCGCAGTAGGCACACCGGCAAAGACAGAAGCGTATTGGGTATTTGATTCCATGGCCAGCTATGCCATCAATAAAAACATAGACCTGCAACTAAACATCAACAACATCGCTGACAAAGTCTATGTTGCTGCCATCAACAAAAGTGGTTACCGTTATACTCCAGGTACACCAAGGGCAGTCAGCCTGACAGCAAATGTAAAATTCTAAAGCAATCAAACTGGCCCCTCTTACTGAGGGGCTTTTTTCTGGAGCGTTCGTAATGATGTTACATATACCTGGCGTGCTCAGCCGTGAGCAAGTCAGTGCAATAAGATTGAGGCTGGACGCAGCCAACTGGGTTGATGGCAAACAGACTGTAGGGGCACAAGGTGCCCAGGTTAAGCGTAATCGCCAACTGCCTGAACATTCTGCGCTGGCACAAGAACTGGGCCAGATCGTTCTGGCGGCATTAAAAAACAACCCTCTGTTCTTTGCTGCTGCCCTGCCCTTGCGCATTGTGCCGCCCTTGTTTAACTCTTATGTCGGTGGCGAACACTATGGCCTGCACGTCGATGGCGCTGTGCGCAACGTCGCCAATGCCGCCAATTTCAACTACAGTTTGCGTACCGACGTATCTTCCACCCTGTTCCTGTGCGACCCGGAAGAATATGATGGCGGCGAACTTGAAGTGGTCGATACCTATGGCACACATGAAGTGAAATTGCCTGCCGGTGACCTGATACTCTACCCATCCACCAGTCTGCACCAGGTCTTGCCAGTAACCCGTGGTGAACGCGTATGCTCGTTCTTATGGACGCAAAGCATGATACGTGACGACGCCCGCCGTACCATGCTGTTTGAAATGGACCAAAACATCACCCGCCTGCGCAGCTTGCTTGGTGATAGTGCAGAAGTATTGAGCCTGACGGGCCAGTACCACAATCTCTTGCGCATGTGGTCAGAAACCTGAACTTGCTTGTCACCGGCACATTAAACAGCAAAGCCCGCAAAGATAAATTTTCATGCGGGCTTTCTTACTTAAAGGTAAACTTGCCTTAACCGAAGACTATCCATCCCAGCAAACGCATTTAGATCAAACAAACATGAAACTAGACAAGCACACCAGCCAGTCTGCCAGGAGCGTGGATGTTTAAGCCGTTTGCCGATTATCTGTCGAATAAAAGATTTGCATCCCTGGATGGCTTGCGCGCCATCAGTATCATCGCCGTCATCTGGCATCACACTGCGCCTGCGGGCATCAATGAAATACTGGCAGGCATAGGTGCGCAAGGTGTGCAATTATTCTTTGCCATCAGCGGTTTTTTGATCACGACCTTGCTGTTAAGAGAACGTGAGCGCAATGGCAAGATAGACCTCAAGGCGTTTTACCTGCGCCGTTCACTGCGCATCTTCCCGTTGTATTACGGTACCCTGGCGCTGTATATCCTACTGGTATATGCACTGGAAAGACATTCTGAAGTGGGCCAAGCTTTCTTTCATAATCTCACCTACTTTGCGACTTACACTTCGAATATCTTTGTCGCCCTTGATGGAAGGGTCATCTTTTATTTTGCCTGGTCACTGGCAGCGGAAGAGCAATTTTATCTGGTATGGCCACCACTCTTATTACTAGCAGGCTCAGTCAAAAGAGCCGGCATCATCCTGATCAGCGTTATTGCAATTTGCATAGCAAGCCAAATAGCAGGGCTGCACGCATTCGATATCATACAACTACCCATCGTCATCGGTGCCTTGCTGGCGATAGGTTTGAATAATGAAACGCATTTTGCCTGGCTCTATCGTATTCTTGGTCAGACATGGTCAGCACCCCTGCTCTTCATCGCACTGTTGTTTGTCTTGCTTGGCAATGTATTGCCTGGCTTTGTTGCTTCAATATTGTTTACCGCACTGGTTGGGGCTTGCGTGATTCAGGAGCGCCATCCTCTTGCACCCATAATGTCATTGAAGCCCATCGCTTATCTGGGGTCTATCAGCTACGGCATGTATATGTTGCACATGCTATGCAAAAACTTTGTCACCAAACTTTTCGGCGTCCTGCAGATTCACGAACCAGGCATCGCGGTTTTCTTGTTGACGCTGATTCTAGCTACCATCACCGCCAGCATCAGCTTCCGCTATTACGAATCCTGGTTCTTGAACTTGAAAACCCGGTTTGAGCGCTAAGAACCTGTTTCCGATCTTACTGCGCGAGCGTGATCGAGGCTCATGTGCTGCTCAAAATGCTCATGTACTAGAGTACATTCCGCTTTCTGCGCTGCGTTTTTGTTACCCTCGACCCCGCTGACGCACGCTCGCTACAGATCGGAAACAGGTTCTAAGACAAAAGATTAAGCACGCTGCCATGCAAATTGCTCAAGCCTGTTGGCAGATCTTCTACGGCCCCGGTGATCAGCACTGGCATCAAACAGCGGTATCAATCCGGCAAACCGGGCGGCCCAGGAATTATCTGCCCTGAACTTGCTCAGACCATCTGCACTGCTGCGATGCCGCAGGCAAGTCTTGAGCAAAGTCGTAAAATCACTATCCCCGTTGTATAAAAACACCCCGTCCTCATCTGCCCGCAAAGACATCTCACCAAAGTCAGATGACAAAACTGGTATCCCCAGCGAGCGGTATTCATAGTACTTGATAGGATCAACTGATGCCGTTAACAATTTTCGCTTGAACGGTATCAAGCCTACAGAAAATTTCTGCATGGCCTGCATGGCACGCGCATGGCTGCATGCCGGCAGGATTTGTACATTCTTTGGTAGCGCGCAAGGTGGCGGCATGAACACTGGACCTATCAGGCGCACAAGGGCACGGGGGTCCGTGTTTATCAGGGACGATGCCAGCTTGACGACTGCATCCCAGTCAAACCAGTGCCCTATCGTGCCCACATAACCATACACTGGTGACTGCTCTGATCTTGGCAATGCAGGCGGCAGGTTATCACTGTCACAGGCATTCAGTATCAGGCTCAGTTTGTCAGCCTGATCCGAGAAACGTGAGACAGCACTGGAAGAAACCACGATCTTATTGACCCTGGCTGCCAGATTAGCCTCGGTATATTGCATGGCCTTGCTGGACAAGCCTTCATAGAAGGCCGGAAAATCATCCATGGCATCATACATGGATGCCATTTCCGGGTAACGCGCCAACACCTGTAAGGCCAGCTTGGAAGGCTTGCCAACAACGATTTGCGCCTTGGCATTGCCAACAAATGCATCTATCTCAGCCATGGCCTTACGCCAAAACCATTGCTGCAAAAACCCCGAGGCAGGCAAAGGTTCTATCGGCAAGGCAGGAACCTTGACCAGTGTTAACCAGTCTGCTTTTTCCGGATTTTCTTTTTCCTTGAAGGTGCCAGCAATAGCAGAGGTCTGCGCAAATTTTGAAGCAAGCACACGTTGCACATCGCTCATGTCTGGCAAACGTGTGGGATACGGGTCTATCCACAATACCTTCGCATTAAATTGCTGATGAAACCAGCGCACAAACTGATGTGGTCTTTGGGCAAAGCTGTTCCACGGAACAGGCGAGAGATAGACGAGGCGCATCATGCAAGCTCAGCTTCAAGTGCGGCTTCGCTATGACTATCTGCAGATTTATCCTGGGCCGCATAATATTGCTTGAGTACCCGCACTATCCGTCCGGCTGCCACGCCATCACCATAGGGCGATACACCTCTGGCCATCTCCTTGTAAGCAGCTTCATCATCCAGCAGCTTTTGTGTCTCTGCAACGATATTGTCGTAATTTGCCCCAACCAGTTTCACTACACCCTGCTCTACTGCTTCTGGCCTTTCGGTTTCTTCACGCAAGACCAGCACAGGCTTGGCCAACGCTGGCGCTTCTTCCTGCACCCCACCAGAATCACTGATGATCAGATAAGCGCGCTTCATCGCGGCCACGAAAGGGGCATAATCCAGCGGTGCACACAAATGAATATTCGCGCAAGCACCCAGCGTTGCATGGGCAACCTCTTTGACATTCGGATTTGGATGCACAGGGTAAAGGAACTGCACATCCGGGTTATCCTGCGCCAGCTTGAGTATGGCGCGGCAGATATGGGCAAATGGTTCACCAAAATTCTCACGCCTGTGTGAAGTGATGAGCACCATGCGCTTGCTGGCATCCAGCTCTATGCCCAGATTCAGTTCACGTTCCGCCGTCATCAGCAAGGCATCAATCACGGTATTACCTGTGACGATGATGTCGCTATCAGTCACACCTTCACGCAAGAGATTCTGGCGTGAACTTTCTGTTGGGGCAAAATGCCATTGAGCGAGGCGGCCAGTCAAGACCCGGTTTGCTTCTTCTGGAAATGGATTTTGCTTATCCCAGGTACGCAAGCCCGCTTCAACATGGCCAATAGGTATGCGATGATAAAAGCAGGCCAGCGATACTGTCATGACAGTTGTTGTATCGCCCTGCACCAAGACCACATCTGGTTTCTCTGCCAGCAAGACTGCATCCAGGTCCAGCAGCATGCGGCCAGTGAGTGTTGTCAATGACTGGTTAGGTCGCATCATGTTCAAATCAATATCAGCTTCAATATCAAAAAATGACAACACCTGATCCAGCATCTGGCGATGTTGTGCCGTTGCCAGTACCCTGACCTGCGCCCAGGGTTCTTGCTTCAATGCCAGAATAACGGGAGCCATCTTGATGGCTTCAGGACGCGTACCAACGACACACAATATTTTTTTCATGATGATTTACTTTCAGATTCAGAAATTACTGCCAATGCATTTCAATGCAATGAAGGTTTTTGAAATGCTTTTTCCATCGCCCTGGCACGACAATCCCAGTCATTGGCATCTGCCAGATCAGCCAGGCGCCGGGTAAAATCAGGGGCATCTTTCACCGCAAAGGCAGCATCCAGCGCGGTACTTAGCGATTCCACGCTGTTGCCAGAAAAGACCTCTTCAAACGCGACGCACTCCGCCATATCCCTGGTCACAACCACAGGTTTTTCCAGCGCAAAGTATTCAAATAACTTAAGAGGTGAAGTGGTGCGGGCGATTTCACCAGGTGCGAATGGGATAAAGCAAACATCAAACTGACGCGCATAGGCTGGCAGGATTTGATAATCCACCGTCCCCATATACAAAAGATTGTCTGCCTTCACCAGTTTTTCTGAACCACCGTAGTAATCAGGCCCGATAAACACAAAACCCAGATCAGGGCGGCTGTTAACCAGATCAGCCACGGCCTCGTACCACAGCCAGGGAGCAAGTGCGCCAAAGTACCCCACCACCTTGCTGTACCTGGCGCGGAAGTTTTGCAGGTTTTGCGGCAGCGGCGTGTTCAAGTGTTTAGGGTGACGGTAATGCGCAGTATCCACACCGTTTTGCGCCAGGATGACCTTATCCGCACCTACTGCAGCAATGGCTTCTTCATACAGTTTTTTGGCAGATGCCACCACATAATCTGCGCCACCATTGAAAGCGAAATTCTTCAGAGCTAGCAAACGGCGCACGTTTTCTGCATCGCCGCTGATTTGTGGATCGATATGATCGATGTACTCATACACCAGCGTGCCACGTCTGCCGTTTTCCAGTAACAGCTCTGGCGTATTGGCATAGGCAGTTGAATACAATGAACGCACCACCTCCTGCAATTGATTGACTTCATGGCGGTTCGTGATCCAAACATTTTTCGCAACTTCCCTGCAGCCCTGCACATCATCACCCGCCCAATTATCGGTGCGATAAATCACCAGATATCCAAGTCGGCCAAAGGCAGCGGCGATATGCTGGGGACGTTGGTACAGAGGTACATTCCAGTCAATCACCAGTTCCTGTACAAAAATACCCTTGTAATCTGTGCGTCGCGACAATACATGCTGCTGAAATTCAGGCCAGCTTAAATCCGTGTTCTTAGCTATTTTTGCAGCGACAGGTGTGCTTGTATTACCAGTGACTGCGGGGGTTCCTGCAGTAACCAACTGCGGTGTATTAAGAGTCACCGCTGTTGTTCTCACCCAGCGTACAAAATCATGTCTTGGTCCATGCAATGCCCAGCGCGTTTTTGCTGGCAAACGCCAGAACATAAATTTCGCCAGGTCATAACAGGCACGCCCAGGGCTTTGAAAGAATTGTGCGGTAAAGCGCAAGGGGCGCGTCAATATCCAGGAATAAGACTGCTTCATCTCCCTGATGGCTTGCTCTTTGTAATGCACATCCAGATTCAGTCTGCTGATTTGCGCATCGCGCAGATCAAGTTGCTGGAGAAGCTTTTCGTAATCATCTGCTTTCTTTTGCAGACTGTCGGCCACATTCTGCAACTCGGATTGAACTTTGCCTTGCGCTTGCAATGCATGTTCACGACTCACCAGTTGGTCTTTCAAGCTCAGTATCTGCTGTACCTTCTCGTCTATGCCTTGCTGTAGCTTTTCACACTTCAACAGCAATTCTGCTATATCCAGTTGCTGCTGTTGATAAGCTTTTTCATGTTGTAGCAACATATGCTCTTGATGCACGCTTTCCAACTCTAGCGATTTTTGAGTTTGCTTTGCATGCTGCAGTTGCAGTTGGCATTCGCCCAGCGAGGTTTGCAATTGAAGCAGTTCAGATTGCACGTCGGTTTGCGTCAAGTGCACATGACTCAGGCGCAAGCCCAGTTTTTTAAGCCAGCTCATATCTGCATACATCAGTATGATTTGCTCACCCTGCCACAGGCTATTTGGCAACAGGCGGCAATCCAGTACCTTGGCCCAAACGAGGCTGAAGCCATTTTCCAGTTGCAACGGGATATTCTCTGGCAAGAAAGAATAGAAATGCTCACTCTCACGTTCCAATTCCCGGTAAGGCAAGGCCAACACCAGTGCCCTGCTTGCCCGCTGGCTCAGCGTTTGCAAAACCTGGTAGGGCTGATGAAAATGTTCCAGCGTGTTCGAAGAAAACACGACATCAAATACATCCTGATCTGATGTTGATGATGACAGCCAGTCGGTATTTGCAAATGTCAGCGCTGGATAACGCACATGCGCCTGCTGTATCGCCGCAGCAGAAAAATCCACACCCTTAATTTGTTCAGCCGGTACATGGCTGGCCCAGACATCAGTGCCATCCCCTTGCGCACAGCCCCAATCAGCCACACTTAATTTCTCTTGCCTGATTTGATCCAGCAACCAGCCTGGCAATTGCTGAATGGCGATGCTGGCAAAAAAACGCGATTGTTTGTCGCCTTTGCAAGCGACCCAATCATTTTCAAATCGCGCATCCCAATAAACGCGGGAATTAATTTCTGTTTGCATGTTCGTGTTATCTATCGCTAATTAGTTTTGATGAAGAGTGCTTCATTGTCCTCAGGCAGCCAGTTTCTTTAGCTTCAGGTCTAGTGCAGGCGCAACAATCTCTTGCGAGATCGGCGGTTGAAACAAACCAAAGAAGCGCTGGTCCGCGAGTGAAGAAAAGTAATGCGCACCTTCTATGTATTCGTAGTAGTGAATGTCACGGTGCAGGCGGTTCTCTACCGCGGCAACCAGCAGATATTTGCCAGTGACCAGCGGGTTAATGAGTTTGAAGCTGACTTCAAATTTTTCATCACCTGGCAGGCGCCTGGTTTCAAAATCATGGGTAGTCGAAACGATGAGGTCACTGCCTTTTAGATCTTTGATGGAGACGGCAACGCTTAAATGTTCTCTGTCTACGCTTTGCGGTATGCGCAAACTGATCCTGATCTCCATGCTTTTGCCCCACTCATGGACATCACGGCGTGCACCACTGGCATCCAGCACCGCCGCAGAAAGGATAAAGCCCTTGTGTGAACCCCAGTGAGTAACTGGCCTGTTGTCAAGTGTAATGTCTTCCACCACCACTTCAGTCAGTACATTCCCCAATACAGGAACATTGGCCGAGTGCATGGCTTCATGATCGTCATCGTCGCTGGCATCATCATCCTGAAACATCATTTCCATATAGCGACCAGTCACAGGAAAGACGTCACCCTGCTCCAGCATGCGCCCTTTATCGAGCCAGATAGCGCGGTCACATAAAGTACGCACTGAACTGACGTCATGGCTGACAAACAAAATACTGGCACCAGTTTTTTGTATATCCTTGATGCGGCGCATGCACTTGGCGACAAAACGGGCATCGCCCACAGCCAACGCCTCATCCACAATCAAAATCTCTGGATCAACATGAATCGCAATCGAAAACGCGAGACGTGCATACATACCGCTGGAATAAGTCTTGACCGGTTGATCCAGAAAATCACCCAGCTCAGAGAAAGCTAGTATCTCGCCCATACGTTCCAGCATCTGCTCTTGCGGGAAGCCCAGGATCGCCGCATTCAACAAGACATTTTCACGCCCGGTAAACTCAGTATTAAAACCCGCGCCCAGTTCCAGCAAGGCAGCCAGCCTGCCATGCGTAGTCACCGTGCCAGATGTCGGCGACAAAGTACCACATATCATCTGCAACAGGCTGGACTTGCCACTGCCATTGCGACCTATGATGCCCACAGTCTCACCCGGCGCAATCTCGAATGACACATCCCGCAAAGCCCAAAATTCACGGTAATAAGTTTTGGAGCGGGACAGAAACATTTGCTTCAACCTGTCCTGCGGTTTGTCGTAGAGCTGGTAACACTTGCTCAATTGCTCGACCTTGATAGAAAACTTAGAGGACATCAGCAAACCCCTTGCGCGTCTTTTGAAACCAGGCAAAACCCAGCCAGGCAACAACACCAGACAATAAAAAATAAACCAACCAGCTTTGCCAATCCAGCGGCTTGCCCCAGATCATGGCATCACGGCTCTGCTCTATCACCTGAGTCAAAGGGCTGACTTGGACGACAGTACGAAAACCATCCGGCAAAGCCGCTATTGGATAAAACACTGGCGACAAAAATGTCAGCACTGACACAGCAACGCCCACCACCTGATGTATGTCACGAATGAAGACACCCAGCGAAGCCAGCAGCCAGCTCACGCCCAGACTCAACAAAACCAGCGGCAGCAAAACCAGAGGCAGGATAAAAATAGTCGCAGGCGGCACACCAAAAAATATCGAATAAAAAATCAGCCACACAGTAAAGCTGACCATCAAGTGAAAACAAGCCGCCCCCATCGCCACCACAGGCAAAATCTCCAGCGGGAATATCACCTTCTTGACGTAATTCACATTACTGACCACCAGACCAGGCGCACGGCTCACGCATTCAGAAAACAAGCCAAACACCATCAAACCCGCAAACAATACAAGCGCAAATTCCGTCTTCGATTCAGACCCACCGGCCCAGCGCGCCTTGAACACCACACTGAACACAAAGGTGTACACCGCCAGCATCAACACAGGATTAAAGAAAGACCACAACAAACCGAGCAACGACCCTTGATAGCGCATCAGCACTTCACGCTTTATCAAACTCGTGATGAGCCTGCGATGCTGCAGTAAAGAAGCAAGCAAGCTCAAAGGGGTAATGGACGGTACTGCGTGTGGATTCATTCAATTCATTTCAAAAAATTCGCAGCGTGCTGAAAACCACAAGCTACCAACATCACCTTGCAAAAACACAGACGAAACTCATTCTCCCCATAGGGATGCAGAATGTCCAAAGCCTGAACAAGTGGAGGTAATTAATTTGTGCAGCACAAATACATGCACTGTCTCCTTGTCCGGCGACCAGAGCCAGACTCATGCACCAGAGCTCGCACAAGCTCACTTCACGCAAGCACTGATCTATTGCGCGTCAGAGATTTGCAACTGACACACACTGTTTCAGATGGCGATTATAGGGAGGGGTGATAAAGAGTATTTCTAACAAGTGTCGTGCAATTGTATGCAATTTGTACACATGCGAAATTATGGAATCGGTTGACGTGTTGATTACGGAGCGATTCGTCAACCACAAAATGAGATGAAGTTCTTGCAGCAGTTACTGACGTTAATTTGCAATAATCGCGATTTAATCTGACAGCTACCTGATTTTCTCAAAGTTATTTTTCATTACTCATCAAGCGTTCTGCAATGCTGCTCGATGCGCACGCAAATACGTCCCCACCAGGGATGACAAAGGTGCGGCGGATAAAGCCCAGGAAGGTTGTGATATCATTTCCAGATCAGGCCAGACAAGGTTGACTTGAAATTGATCCAGCCATGCATCTTTAGGGAAATCGCTGAACTCGCCGTACTCAATTGAGGCTTCTCTTGCCAGCGGAATTGCAGCTTCAAGAAGAACCACCAACTCATCAGCCAATACCAGCTTAAGCGCATGATGAGTGAAAATCAATTGCTTTATCTCAGGACAGTGATTCAGCAAGTAATCTGGAATTCCATTGCCAGACACTTCCGCCGCAAATTGCCATAGACACCAAGCGACCTTTGCACATTCCGGCATACCAGAAGCCGTCTCAAATACTTCAATCGGCGGATAAAGATTATCAAATTTTTTTAGCAGATGATAAAAAATACTTTCAAATAGAAAGTGATCATCTGGCTGATCGAAAACAGTGTCAGAAATAGGAGTATATTTTTTCATATGCATGTTCCAAAGATACAGCAAAGGACTTGCGTAAAACTTAAGCAAATGAGCAAAATAATTTGATCTTCCTGATTGAAAATTAATCAGCATAACATTCAACAAAGCCAAAACATTTGCCGATGCCGATTCCTGCAAAAAATGCAGATCAGGTGGAATGCTTCTGGTTAATCGAACGCCGAACAGGGCAGCAGCAACTTCTAGTCTCTTGTAGGCCTATATGGCGCATTGAGTACCGATTCAGGCGAAATGACATAGCGCTCAAAGAAATCATCTAAACTTTTTGCGACACAAACAGGCGGGCCATCATCAAAGCCCTCAACCCAGACTTCCGATACAGCCTCTGAGACTGGCTTTAGCCGGAAATGATAACAGTCTAGAAGATAGTCTGAAACAATGACCCCAAATTCTGAGAAATCATGATTCGCATCCGAAATTTCTTGCAGAGACCACATTCGCCAATTGTCATCATTCATATTTGGCATGCCACCAAGAGACTCATACAACTCGACAACGTCGTCTGTGGTATGAGCACCGATATCATTAAAGACTTGGTGTACAACTTCCTTCGGAAATGGAGGAAGTATTTCAATGCCTTGATCTCTCCAACGAGTCACAAGTTTGACAATATTGAGTTTTAGACTCATAAAATCCAACCAATCAAAACAAACTTCACGATATATCTCATTGTTTCTTCTGACTGTTTATTTTAACAAACAAAAGTGTGCGAAAAAGTCAGGGTAACTCACTCAATCTTAGCAAACTCGGTTGCATGCTTACGCAAAAACTACAAATCAACCTATCCGAAAGCGATCTCCTTCGCTTCTCTAAATTTCATTGATTCTCTCAATTGATACCAACTCGCACGAAATCCTCTGCGCACAATACTGGCATGTGGCATTTCCGCCGGGACACTCAATTTCACTTTTTCATATGTCAATAATTTATAGTCAGCATCAAGCTCACTGGTGGGGACATATAAATAACAGTAGGCAGTTTCATCGTTTACACACAAAGCACAAAATCGAACTCCAAATTTTTTATCATCTGCATCTTGATACTTCAATTTTATATCCTTCTCATCGACGCATTCATTTTCAAAAACCTTCCATTCCCATCTGCCACAACAAATAGTGTGCTCTGGAGACACCCAAATAATTTTCCCTGGATAACCTTGCTGTTCAAGAAACTTGCGAAAACTAAGGAATCTCTGATTAAGTAAACGCAATCTGATTCGGAAACGTTAATAGAAGCATCATCCACCGTCAATCATTAAAGCCATGAAACAGACTACATTTGCCCAAGGAGGCTTTGAACGCTACGCCAAGACGACGAAGCGAGCAGTATTTCTATCCGAGATGAATCAGGTCGTGCCCTGGTCAATGCTGTGCAACCTGATTGCCCCCCATTATCCGAAGCCTGGTAACGGACGTCCACCAGTAGGTGTAGAGCGTATGCTTCGAATTTATTTCCTGCAGCAATGGTTCAATCTGTCTGACCCGGCTGTGGAAGAAGCCTTGTACGAATCAATCTCCATGCGCAGTTTTGTCGGCATAGACTTGGGCAGCGAGCCTG
>NZ_JBMPOZ010000041.1:0-26515 GCF_049340385.1 Undibacterium sp. Ji83W
GAGAGTTCTAATCGAGTCTGTCAGTGAAAACTGCAGATGCGCAGCGTTGTCCCTCCACCCCGACGCTTTCTAGTTTCCCAGAAATCGTCACTTATAACCATACAAGCGCAGCGTAATCGTACGCATGTCAACTACGGACTCAGATTTTCGAGTTTGATTTTCTCGTGATAATTCATATCCGACGTTTCGTTTTTCAATGAATGAAGTCCAGCAGACTTGCACATCTTTTTGTTATTGCGTGGCGCATCATTCGTACGTTTACGCTGCGCTAATCGTACCTACGCGACCTTATTCGTCAGAATAATCCTCGTCTGGATTATCTGGTAAATTCTTCGCGCACAAAGCAAGAAATTCCACATAATTTTTCGCGACTACTGAAACAGAATTGCCTTCCCAATTAACACAAATGATCTGCCCCATTTCGCCGCCTACTTCAGGATCGAAATCAAAACAAGTGTTAGACCAGTCAGTTGCATGAAATGGAATCCAGCCTTCTGACCACAAATCACTTTTTACGCTTCCTGAAGTAATGAGAGGACTATAGTTCCCATCGCCATTGCGGATATTGGCGTCGATCAAATCCTTGGCGATATCTCTGATAAGATGTAAGGTACTTAAAACTGATTTTGTACCAAACAAGTACCCGTTACAGAATTCAGTTGTCCAACCAGTAGTGCCGTTATGTCGCCTTAAACTGTCTAAAAATTCTACAGGCAGCCTGCCACCCAATTGTTTATTCAGGTCATCAATCTCATGATCTGATGCCGGATCATTGAGATACGATCCCAAATCCGTATTTGCATGGATATCGTTCCAGGATTCTATTTCTTCCCATATTTTTTCTAGTTGTTTATTCATATCAGTTTCTGTCAAATCTATACTTTTTCTATCACGATTTATTGCAGTACCTAGTACGCATGTCAGCTATAGCCCCAAATTTTCAATTTTATTTTCTCATGAAAATTCATATCAAACGTATTTTTTAGTGGATAAAGGTCTGACAATCACATGCATTTTTGTTGCCGCCCGACTCAGCATGCGTACGATTACGCTGCGTTAATCGCACGCAGGCCGCCTACAATGTGCAGGAAAATCTGTGCATGCGATATGGCTAATCAAATTTTTAAAAAATGTATTTCGCTACGCATGCAGCGAGTTTTCCCGTTAATTTACCGGTTCATGCAAATCATTGATAAAATACAAACACCCAAGATGCTGATAGTCTGGCTTCTGAGGCGGCAATAGTATCTGCATACTGTACGCCTGCAGTTCACGACAAATCATGATGGGCTGTTTGTCGTTGAGTGCAGTCTTCTCTCACATCAATTGGGCACATCCTCATGTCAAATATTTCCATACCTGTTGCTTATCGTGGCGCTACGCCTTATCTCATCATCAAGGGCGCTGCAGTTGCGCTTGAATTTTATGCTGCTGCATTTGCTGCCACTGAACTGGTACGTCTGGACGACGGCAATGGCAAGATCATGCATGCAGAAATCAGTATAGGCGATGCCTTGTTGATGCTGGCTGATGAGTTCCCGGACATGGGCTATCGTGGCCCGCAGTCGCTGGGTGGTTCGTCAGTATCCATACATTTGTATATGGACGATGTTGATGCCATATTCGCCCGCGCAGTAGAACTGGGGGCGACGGTGGCCATGCCCGTGGCCGATCAATTCGATGGTGACAGGCGTGGTACCCTGATAGACCCGTTTGGTCATGTCTGGCTGCTGGCAACTCGCAAGGAAGACGTTTCTTATGACGAGTTGCGTATCAGGTTTGCAAAGATGATGGGGCAGGGCTGATTGTCTGTTGATATCGTTCCTAAGCGGATTACCCATTGATGACAATGCATACTGAGAAAAAACCTTTACCTGTATCCCCATTCATTTTCGCCGCTGCCGTATTGGGTTTCTCGGCCCTGTACGTACAAATGCATTTGGCTATTTTTCTTTTGGTATTGATGCTGATGTTTGGCCTGGGGCTGTATGCCAGCTTCAGAGCCTTGAAGTTTTTTCGGTATTCTTTCGACGGCGCGCAGGCCGGGTGGTCATGGGCATTGATTGCACTGCTCACAGTATCCTGGTCGGCCTGGTTTTATGTGCCGACGACTTCTTTGGCGGAGCATGTTGATGTCTGGGTTTTTCAAAGCCATTATCAACATGAAGTCGCTAAAATCGGTAGTAACTTGCCAGGAAATTGCAAGAAAACAGATGACTGTTACGCTGACGACGGCAAGCCAGTGTATGTGTATTTCCCGTATGCCTTGCATGTACCGTTTTCAGATCATCACGGTATCCTGTATATAGCAGACCCTGAGCATGCGCCAGAGCAGGCGCGGCTGGATAAAATTGGTGGCATGATGAAGTGCGAGGATCAGCCTTTGCTCAAGCACTTTTATGCCTGTTTTATTACCGGGTATGCAGGGTAGGGGCCTTTCATTATCAGAGTTTATGCAGGCAAGCCACTCACCAGAAAAGCATGTGCCTCGGTCTGGAAATCCACTTTCTTGCTCAGGTAGGCGACGCTGAGTAAATGCAGCTGGTCTTTCAGGGGATTGGCTTCGCTGTAGTTGCTGGCCAAAAAATGCTGGTAGTCAGCTTTGTTCTTCAGGCACAGACTAATCGCCTGCACATAAAAATCATGGGCGATATGGGCATTGGCGGTGATCAGCATGTCTTCTATTTGCGCCAGTAAATGACCGCGCATATTGTATAAAAACTGGGCAAAGCCGCCCTGACGCACATCGTAGTCAAAACGTGCTGCCAGCAAGTGGGGCAGATGTGCGGCATGGGTGCTGGCGAGTTCTTGCCAGTTGCCAGAACTGGTGCTTGCCAGCCAGAGATTGAGCTGGATGACGATGGCAGCTTGTAGATTAGTTGCGGGCATGGATGGTTTGATGAAATGGAATCAGACTGTAGTATGCTAGCAGAATATTAATAAAAGGATTTTATATGATACTACGTCGTCACCTGCTCAAAACCGTACTGGCACTCAGTTGTGCTGCACTCAGCCCTGTGGCTGCCTGGGCTGCTGCTTTCAGCTCTGAGCGTATCAGTGTCAAGATAGAAGGTGAGGGCAGTGATGTGATCCTGGTGCCTGGCCTGGGTTCTTCACCACGGGTGTGGACCGAGCTGGTCAAGGCGGTGCCTGGCTATCGTTATCACCTGGTGCAGGTGTCTGGCTTTGCTGGTCAGCCTGCCGGTGGCAATACAGAGGGCGCAGTTGCGGCACCAGTGGCGGAAGAAGTCGCGCGTTATATTGCCCAGCTTGTGCCGCATGGTTTGCAAAAGCCTGTGCTGATTGGGCATTCCATGGGTGGCTCCATAGGCATGATGGTGGCGGCACGTCACCCGCAGTCCATCAGCAAGTTGATGGTGGTGGATATGTTCCCTTTCCTGGGGGCGATGTTTGGCCCACCAGGTACGACTGCGCAAAGTATCAAGCCCATGGCAGATGATATTCTGGCAAAACTGCGGGCAGCCACACCTGAAGGCCGTGCGCAAAGAACAGGGGCGACGATCAATAGTATGGTCAATAACGTCGCCATGCGCCCAGTTGCGCTGGACGATGCGCTCAAGAGTGACCCGGATGTTTCTGCCCGCGCTTATCATGAATTGATCACGACTGATCTGATGCCTGAGTTGAAAAACATCGTCGTGCCAACTTCGGTTTTATATGTCGTGCCGAACGGTGCACCGGTGACGCCAGAGCAGATGGATGGTTTTTACAAGATGGCCTATTCGAGCGTGAAAGATATCCAGCTCAAACGCATTCCGGCCAGTGCCCACTTCATCATGTGGGATCAACCTGAACAGTTTCAGGCTGAGGTCAAAGGCTTTTTGAAGTAAGTCTGAAAGTTAGCTGGAACTCAGGCTCAGCCTCAGCCTCAACTCAGCCAGCAACGGGCTTGAGTCCTGAGCCAGCGTTTTTCTTCCTTGAAAATCTCGTCGCTTCATAGCTATGTTGCAGTGAAACGACGGGCTATCATTAATTGTCGGTACCCAAGGTATAGCCACGCGATACCTTCATAAAAACGCCCTCATTTTTAAAGCTTTTTGACAATGCTGTCATCCGGTGAGCCTGTTATTGCGTTAATGCAGCAAGAGGATGGATGAGCAGTTTTACTGTGCGGTAATTCAAACGCTGGCTTGTTCTCCATTGTTGATGCGTTTTTTCGAGAGTAATGAAGTGAGGGGAGTGAGATATGGCATACGTCTATGGTGATGATGGTGTGTACGATGAGAGAACCAAGGGTTACGACTCCAGTTCCCTTAGCGCCAATTTCCAGGTCAATCTGGGCAAGGTCTCGTTTGGTAAATTGTCTGCAACGGATTTGACTGACTGGTACCAGCTTAATCTGGATGGCCCCGGCACTTATACTTTGGTGGTGTCTACCGACGTCGTCAATAACTATAGCGCCACCAATGATTGGCGTGAAACCTATAGCGGCATCGAAGTCAAGATCACTGACAGTGCAGGCAACCCGCTGGCTGGCCTTGATACCAGCTACGCCAGCCTGACTACCGATGGCAGCATTGTCTTCAATTACACAGGCGGTTATTCTCACGGCGATTTTTTTGTGCGCATCAGCAATCTGTCGTATGCAGCTACTGACTACATCCTGGGTTTGAATCTGGCTGTACCTGGCAAGAATATCTATGGCACCAGCGGCAATGATTATCTGCAGGGCACAGTGGGTGACGACAATATTGCTGCCGGTGCGGGTAATGACACCATCGTCAGCAGCGCAGGCAATGATGTGATTGATGGTGGCAGTGGCCTGGACTTCTTGCTCCTGGCGGGCAAGCTGGGTGACTATGCCATCAACGGCACGACCACCAGTTTTACCATTAAGGACACGGTAGGCAAGGATGGTACAGATTCAGTGTCACAGGTAGAGCGTTTGATCTTTACTGACTCTGCACTGGCCTTTGATATCAACGGTGCGGCTGGCCAGGCTTACCGCCTTTACCAGGCAGCCTTTGGCCGCAAGCCTGACATGGCCGGGCTGGGATACTGGATAGACAGGATGGATCATGGTGTCAGCCTGACGCAGGTTGCGGCAGGATTTTTCCAGTCGGCAGAATTCCAGAAACTGTATGGCAGCTTCCCCAGCACGACGACGCTGATCACTAATTTTTACCAGAATGTCTTGCACCGTGCGCCGGATCAGGCCGGTTTTGATTACTGGTCCAACCAGCTCAACAAGGGCATGATTTCACCCGCAGGCGCACTGGCCAGTTTTTGCGAAAGCGCAGAAAACCAGGCACAGGTAATAGGGCAGATACAAAACGGTGTGGTCTATACCGAATGGCTGGGGTGATTATTGAATAAGACTTACGCAAAGCCGTCCCAACTGCGTTGCAGCTCCTGGTCGTACTAAAGGCCTGTCTTCGTCGCTCCGCCTCGCTGGGACAACTTTGTGTAAGTCCTTTTGAGGTGATCTGCTTTCGTCGATTTACCTTGTTTTGACAATTTTGCGTAAGTTCTGGTAGTGTCGCCGGGCAATCTATCAAATTCAATATCGCGTACTTTTACTGTTGCGGTATTAGTCAAGATGGCAAAATGCCATATAAGTATCAGCAATGATTTCAAGAACTTACGCGCCGGGACTGCCCACGCAAGTCCTCATCAAGCAGGCTGAAATCAGGCACCCTCGGTTGACTCAGAACTTGTAGTTGTAAGCCACGCTGATCATATTCAGGTGGGTTTTCCAGGTACCCTTGGTTAACTCCCCATTGCCGGTACATCCACTGATTAAAGGCGAACAAGAATTCTTGTAGCTGCCGTCCGCATCCTGAAAGTGCAAATAGGAATACTCCAAATCGACGGAGGAGTTGTTGTTTAGCTTCCAGTTCGTTCCAGCCGACAGTTGCAAGCGGTCAGCATCAGGCAGAGCCGGGTGGCGCAGGTTTGTACCAGCAACTGGCGACTGGTCGTATGCTAGTCCGCCACGCAAGGTGAACTTTTCATCGAGCTTGTAGCTCGCTCCTGCCGAGAAGCGCCAGGTATTTTTCCAGTTCTGGAGGATCACCTCGTCGCCTTGCACGGTTCCGGGAAACTGGATGTTCAGGTCCTTCAAACGCGAGGTGCGTGTCCAGGTGGCATCTCCCATCACGGCCCACTCAGTATTGATCTGCCTGAAACCGCTGATGGAGAAGCTCTCTGGAGTGTGGATGTCCAACAGCACAGCGGAGTTGTTTTTGGCCGAATTGGCGGCAATGATCTTGTTGACTAGCGGATCAGTGGTGACGTTAAAGTCCCACACAGCACTGCCCTTGAGCTTGTGCGAGATTGCAGAACGGTAAGACAAGCCCAGGCGCGTGTTCGGGTCCAACTGGAACAGATAGCCCAGATTCCAGCCATATCCCCAGTCTTCGCCATTCATAGAACCGTGACCATCCTTGACGCTTGCGAGGGCTGCCGGGTTGCCGCCAGACGCAACAATGGCACGTAGCAATGCCGTTGCCGCTGGCGTGCCAGCCAGGGCGGCGATCGAACCAGGCACATCCACCCCCTGCCCCAGATTGGCTTTCATGAACTGTGCGTTAAGCCCGAAGCCGAAGGAATGCTGTTCATTCAGCTTGAAGCCAACAGACGGATTGAGATTGAACGATTCCAGCTTCACATTGGTCAGCGCGTAACGGCCAGACCAGTTGTTGTCGTAGTCCAGCTTGGTACCATAAGGCACGAACAGACCAAAGCCAGCAGCCCACTGGTCGTTGATCTTCTTGCTGACATACAAGGATGGCGCCGCCACCATGCCCGGCGTGTAGCTATCCTGGGTAGTCAGGCCGCCAGAAGTGGTGCCGGTGAATCGCCTGGAGCCGGTGTCGGAGAAGGTCGAATGCGGTACGACGGCGGTCACGCCCACTGCGATCTGGGTGCCATCCAGGTAGGTCAGGCCAGCCGGATTGGTGAAGATGGTGGAGGCGTCAGCCGCTTCGGCACTGTTGGCTTCAGCGGTGCTCTGGGCAGACACACTCTGAGAGCCGAAACGGTAGCCGGATGCATGGGAGGATAGGGTCACAGCACCCAAGGCGGTGGCGATGGTCAGGGTAAGGATTTTTGGGTTCAAGATATAGTCTCAGTCGTTGTTAATAGTTTAGGTAATTCATGCAGCACAGTTTCTCGACACAGTTTCTCAGCAAGATTTCGCAGTAAGCCCGAAACTTTTCCGTAGACCTTTCTCAACTGGGCCAGCGGGCATGAAGCGGTGCAGCTTGGCCAGAAGAGACGCTTCACCTTTGGGTGTATGGCGCATCTTCCATGCACCAATGGCGGCGTCGACAATCGTGGCGGCAACTCCATCGGGCGCAGGTGCTTTTTGGACGTTGTTTTGTATGGCCTGGGAAACGATGCCAAGTTCATTGCTGTAATCAGGGATTCTTGAGACGGTCTGGGGCGCGTTGAGATCCAGGTTGGTTTTTGTAAAGGATGGTTCGACAAGTGCCACGCGAATGCCAAATTGACGTACCTCGTGATCCAGGGATTCGGACAATCCTTCAACTGCATGCTTGGATGCCGAATAAAGCGCCATATATGGCGCAGGCAAAAAGCCCAGAACTGAGCTAACGTTGACGATGCGGCCAGAACGTTGCTCGCGCATGTGCGGCAGCACAGCCTTGATCGTGCGCAAAAGGCCGAAGAGGTTGGTATCAAACAAGGCCTGCGCTTCGGCAAGCGAGGTTTCTTCCGTCGCGCCAAGCAAAGTCACACCAGCACTGTTGACCAGCACGTCGATGCGCTTGGCCTGATCTATGATGGTCTGGATTCCGCGCTCAATCGACGTTTCGTCCCGGATATCCATCTCAATGAGTGCAACGCCTGGTATTGTTTGCGCTTTTGCCGGGTTGCGCACGGTACCGAATACCCGGCAACCAAGCCTGGCAAATTTTTCAGCAGTGGCGCGCCCAATGCCTGATGAAACACCGGTAACAACGACAACTTTAGAATTCGACATAGCATTTCCTTTTGTATAAATGAATGAGGATGGGCAAAAAATCAGCTTTGCGATGGGCTTGGCCTGATCTTGAACCAGATGGAATACATCGCCGGCAAGAACACCAGGGTAAGAATCGTTCCTGCGAAGGTACCGCCAATCAGCGTGTAGGCAAGCGTCCCCCAAAACACGGAATGAGTAAGCGGAATGAAGGCGAAAATGGCCGCCAATGCCGTCAGAACCACAGGTCGGGCACGCTGCACGGTGGCTTCGACAACTGCGCGGAATGGATCCAGCCCGGCCTCTTCGTTTTCACGAATCTGCCCGATCAATATCAGCGTATTGCGCATGAGGATGCCTGACAGCGCAATCAGGCCAACCAGCGCATTGATGCCAAATGGCTGCTGGAACAGAAGCAGCGTCGGCACCACGCCGATCAGTCCCAGTGGACTGGTCAGGAACACCATGACCATCCCCGAGATCGAGCGGACCTGCAAGATGATGACGAGCAGCGTGAGCGCAATCATGATCGGAAACAGCGGTAGCATCGCCGTAGAAGCCTTGCCGGATTCTTCTATTGAACCAGCCTGTTCAATTCGGTAGCCCGATGGAAGCCCGTCGATAATCGGCTGCAACTGCTTCATGATGGCGCTGGAAACATCCGGCGGTTGCAGACCTTCGGCGATGTCGCCGCGAACCGTGATGGTCGGTGTACGGTCACGACGCCGCAGAATGGGATCTTCCATAAGCACGTTGACGGCACCTACCTGAGACAGCGGGATACGTTGCCCTGCCGAGCCGACCAGCGTAAAGCCTGCGATCTTCGTGGGGTCGAGGCGGATATTGCCGGCCGCACGGCCAACCACCTGCACTGAGCGGATATCCTCGCGTACCTCCGTAAGCGGTGCCCCGTTCAGCAGGAACTGCAACTGCAAGGCAACTGAAGCAGAGGTAAGACCAACACCCTGAAGCCGGTCCTGGTCGAGCGTGAAGTGCAAGGCAGGTACACGCGGGCCCCAATCCGTGTTGACGGTGCGAAGCATCGGACTGGCGTGCATGACGCTCTCGACTTGCGCGGAGATCGTGCGTAGCTTGTCAGGGTCCGGCCCCATGACGCGGTAGGCCACGGGGAATGGCGAAGGAGGGCCGAATACAATTTGGGTAACGCGCACCCGCGCCTCGGGCGCCAACCCGTCAGCCGCCGCCTGGCGCAATCTGAACTTGAGGACTTCGCGTTCCTTGTCGTCACCCGTGAGTACCACGATCTTGGCAAACGACGGATCGGGCAATTCAGGTGACATCGCCAGGAAGAAGCGTGGAGCGCCCTGGCCGATGTAGGATGTCACGATCCTGGCTTCCTTCTGCTTCGCCAGCCAGGCTTCGACCTTTGCCGTTGCGGCACTGGTTTGCTCAATGGAGGTACCATACGGCATCTGCACTTCAACCAGCACTTCTGGCCGGTCAGAGGTCGGGAAGAACTGCTTATTGACCAGCCCCATGCCAGCGATGGCCAACACAAACGTCCCGATGACCGCTCCTGCCACCAGCCATTTACGGGCGATGACACGTCCCAGCACTTGCCGGAATCGGTTGTAGTGGCGGGTGTTGTAGATGGCTTCGTGCCCACCTTCAACCTTCTTGATGTCTGGCAGCATCTTCACACCCAGATAGGGTGTAAATACGACTGCCACCACCCAGGACGCGATCAAGGCGATGCCGACGATCCAGAACATATTGCTGGTGTATTCGCCTGCCGTAGAACGCGCGAAGCCATTGGGCATGAAGCCGATGGCGGTAACCAGCGTGCCAGAAAGCATGGGGGCCGCTGTGTGGCTCCAGGCGTAGGCAGACGCCGCAACGCGGCTATACCCTTCCTCCATCTTCACCACCATCATTTCGATGGCGATGATGGCATCGTCCACCAACAGGCCCAGCGCCAAAATCAGTGAGCCAAGGGTGATGCGGTCGAAGTTTTTGCCCGTGGCCGCCATGATGACGAACACGGCAGCTAACGTCAGCGGTACAGCCGCTGCGACCACGATGCCAACGCGCCACCCCATGCTGACGAAGCAGACCACCAGCACGACGAGCAAGGCAACGAAAAACTTCACCATGAACTCGTCCACTGCCGAGCTGATGTTGACAGCCTGATCGGTCACCTTGGTCAGGGACATTCCCAGCGGGAGGCTGGCGTTGATCCTGGTGATTTCCGCCTCAAGCGCCTTACCGAGATCGAGCCCATTCCAGTCGTCGCGCATCACGATGCCCAGCAGCAGTGCCGGTTCACCGTTGTTGCGGACCTGGAAGGTAGTCGGGTCTTCATAGCCGCGTTCGACGGTCGCCACATCCGACAACTTCAGCGTCCGCCCATGCGCGGCAACCGGAGTCTGTCGGATCTTCTCCAGATTATCGAACGCGCCATCGACACGAAGGAAAACCTGTGGTCCCTTGGTCTCGATGGAACCGGCGGGGGTCAATACGTTTTGGCTGTTGAGCGCGGCGAAGATATCCTGCGGCGTGACGCCTAGCGTGGCCAGGCGGTCGTGGGAGAAAGAGACGAAAATGCGTTCAGGTTGCTCGCCTATGATGTTGACCTTTTTCACGCCCGCGACGTGCAGCAGTTGCTGGCGCAGCACTTCCGCATCGCGCACCAGCAAGCGTTGCTGTTCGCCCTTCGCTTTCAGGGCAAGGAGCGCAAACGTGACGTCGGCATACTCGTCGTTGATAATCGGCCCGATGACGCCGGCAGGCAGCTTTTTGGCCTCGTCCCCAAGCTTCTTACGGGCTTGATAGAACTCTTCCCGAACCTCCGAAGGTGGCGTCTTGTCGGCCAGGAAAACCATGGTGAACGCCAGACCGGGACGTGTATAGGTTTCCGTGCGGTCATACCACCGCAACTCTTGCATGCGCTTTTCCAGTGGCTCAGCGACCTGATCCTGCATCTCCCTGGCCGTTGCTCCCGGCCATGCGGTGACAACGGTCATCTGCTTGATCGTAAACGGCGGGTCTTCCGCACGCCCGAGTTTGAAGAAAGCAAGAATTCCAGCAACCGATATCAAGAAAATCAGGAACAGTGTAATGGGTCGTTCACGCACGGCGAGCGCCGACAGGTTGAAACGAGCTTCGCTCATGGCGTCACTCCCGGCGTTGTGGCAGCGGCCTGTGTGGTCATCCGCACTTGCTGACCTTCGCGCAGCAAATGCGTGCCGAGTGCGACTATCCGGTCACCTTGTTTGAGTTGTCCGGTGATATACCCCCCATTGTCATCCAGACGCTGGACCTTGACGGCACGCCAGGCAACCTTTGCCGGCTCACCTTCGAGCACCCAGACTCCTGGCCCCTTGCCTGCATCAAACAGGGAAGCAATAGGTACCCGTAGGCTGTCCTGCGCAACGGCAAGCCCGCCCGCAATCTGAATGGTGACAGTAGCGCCCAATGGGGCATTGGATAGCTCACCATCGAGCACATACCGCGCTTCAAAGGTGCGGGTTAGCCGGTCTGCCGTATCTGAGAGTTGTCTTAGTTTGGCCGGAACAATAAGGCCCTCTTTACCAAAGAGCGCGGCCTGGCCAACTGAACCGACGGCAGGGCGCAAGGTTTCCGGCAACTGGATAACGGCTTCGCGATGTCCGGCACGAGCAACACGCACCACGACCTGACCAGCGTTGACAACCTGGCCAGGTTCAACCAGCGTTTCCATGATGACGCCATCAGCATCTGCCACCAACTCTGCATAGTGGCTGGCGTTACGCGCAACTTCTGCCTGGGCTTCGGCTGCGTTGAGCTGGGCTTTGGCAGCATCTGCCGCAGCCTTGATCTGGTCATAGGCTGATGTCGAAATCGCACCGGTTCCACGCAGGTCACGGTAACGGGCCTCATCCTCGGCTGTTTGTTGCGCTCGCGCCCTGGCGGCAGCGACCGCTTCTTGCTGGGCATGCGCTGCGAGCTTCAGGTCGGCTGGGTCGATGCGCATGAGCACCTGCCCACGCTTGACAGTTTGGCCAGTATCCACAAGGCGCTCCAACACTTTGCCAGAGACCCGGAAACCAAGATCGCTTTGTACCCGGGCGGCTACGGTTCCCGTGAAAGTACGTGATGCAGCGGCCGCGCTTTGAACAGTAGCCACACGTACCAACGGCGCTTCGGTACGAGGGTCGGCTTGCGGTTTTTCAGTACAAGCAACCAGCGCAAACGGCAATACAGATATAAAAGAAGAAAAAACGAGGCGACGGAACATAGGAATCCCATATAGAACTGAACAGGATTCCTATTTTGGGACTAGTGACCAATATTGTCAACAGTCACATAATGTTTTTCGTATTTATGGTGAAAGGCTGCGCAACACCAGACTGGATAGTTGAGCCGGGGCCTCATCAGTGGAATCCAGACTATGCTGCAAGATGAGTGGATTGAGATAAGGACGAATCACCAGGTAAATTGCCGCCGCCGCCTCATCGAGCGGGGTCTTGCGCTCAAACTCCTCGGTCTCGCGCCCCTGACGCAGAATATCTTCCAGCATGAGCTTGATGCGCTCCTCATAGGTACGTACTGCCTCCCAATGTTCGGTAGCAGCTGAGGCTGCAATGTCATACAGCTTGCGGTCTTCAAAAAACAGGCGAAGGCTGGACTCGACAATAGCCTTGAACATGCGCCGGAATTTCTCTGGCGGATGCTTGACCCCATCAACAGCTGCCCTGACATCCGCTTCAATCTCACGCAGGCAATTTGCGCAAATCAGTTCGCCAATGGCCTGTTTGGACTCGAAGAACTTATATATATAGGCTTTGGAAAAACCGATGGCCTTGGCAAGGTCGGAGACAGTAGTCTTTTCGTAACCATACAGGCGAAAGTGCCCGGTAGCGGCAACGATGATCTGATCCCGCACTTCGTGATCGACCGGCCCCCGGGCCGTGGCCGGATGCGTGGTCGCCGTGGGGGCGGTTGTGGTGGTTGTGGTGATTGTGGTGGTTGTTTTGCTCATACCCGACAGCTTACCTCTTAAATTTAATTTACACAACATGTGACCATTTCATGATATAGTCACTAAATACTTCGCCCCCTTTTCACTTCACGGAAGATGCCCATGTCGATCAAACGCTCTCTCTTGATGCTCGTCGCCACCAGTCTTGCAGCAGGCTGTGCTGTCGGACCGGATTACCGTCAACCTGCCCACGCTATGCCAGACCGTTACTTAGGTCAGACCGCAATTGAGCAACGGCATGCAAAAGCCACCGCGGACTTCGTCGCCTGGTGGGAAAGCTTTGGTGATCCGCAACTGACCCGCTTTGTAACACTGGCGCTGGCGCAAAATCTGGATCTTGCCCAGGCGTCTGCTCGTGTCGCTCAGGCGCGAGCAGGGCTTGGTGCCGCGAATGCCGCGCTGCTGCCTTCCGGCACCTTCAATGCCCAGGGTGCACGCGCCTACCAGTCGGTTGAAACGCCCCTGGGGCAAGTCTTGAATTCAAAACCTAATTTCGATCGCCACGGCAACGCCTATGAGGCCAACCTCGGCGCAGGCTGGGAACTGGATGTATTCGGCGGTGTGCGTCGCAGTCGGGAAGCTGCACTTGCTGAATATCAGGCTTCTGAAGCGGGTGCCACGGCAACACGACTGGTGGTGGCAGCACAAACCGCCGACATCTATATAAATATCCGCGGATTACAAGCCCGCCTGGACATCGCTCGCAAACAAGTACAAACACAACAAGACCTGCTCGCCAGGATCAATCTGCTGTTTGGCAAGGGACTGGTGGCAGAACTTCAAGTGCGACAAGCCGAGGGCGCGCTGGCCCAGTTGCGGGCATCGGTGCCTATCCTTGAAACAGGGTTGGATACCGCCCTGAATGCGCTGGATGTCATGTTAGGAAAACCGGCTGGCACCTACCGGCTTGAGCTGGCGAATACGGGCTTTATTCCAGCTGCACCGCAGATCGCATCCACTGGTGCCCCAGGTGATTTGCTCAGACGCCGGCCCGATCTGATCGTGGCAGAACGCCGCCTGGCTGCGTCTAGCGCCCGTATCGGCATGGCGATTGCCGAGTACTATCCCAAACTTTCCTTTAGCGGACTGATCGGCAGCGCGACATCGGTGTCTGGCACCAACCTGTTTACCAATGGTGCGGGCCAGGCAGCAGGTGTGCTGGGTCTTCGCTGGCGTCTGTTCGACTTTGGTCGCATCAACGCACAGATTGATCTGGCCAAGGGGCAGGAAGCCGAAGCGCTAGCCGCTTATCGCCTTGCCATGCTGCGTGCGACCGAAGATGTAGAGAATGCGTTCTCGGCCCTCGTCAGACGTGAAGATCAGGCTGACATCCTCACTCAGGGTGTGGGCTCGCTCAGTCAGGCAAGGGGAGCTTCGTTTGCAGCATACCAAAAAGGCGTCGTCAGCCTTATCGAAGTACTGCAAGCAGACGAAAACCTGCTACGCGCCACCGATATGCAAGCGCAAGCACGTACCGAATCAGCACGTGCTGCGGTCGCGGCATTCAAGGCACTGGGTGGCGGTTGGCAACCCAGTCAATCCGATGCGGTAGCAACGAGATAGCTCGAGTACACATCAACAGCTGTGAAGAAGTATTGGTACGCTATCTTGGATTTGCTACTCGTATGGTAAAACAATTTTAAGGACTGTTGCGAAATTAACCTGGCCTTGGCGGCACCGGGCCATCTTAATCTCGCAACAGCTACTCAATGGTCAAGCCCCCATTCATGCCGGGTATATGGCCCTGAATAACAAGAATATTGCTGACGCCATTCTTGATCGCCCGATTCACAGTTCTCACGCGGTACAACTTGAGGGTGGATCGTTCAGAGAAAATCTAAGAAACTCCTCAATTAACGCTCCAAATTATAAATTCTGACTTTAATGAATCTTAAAGCGGTGACTGCCAATGGAAATAAATGGTTTTCATAGCAAAACGCAGACTTTCATTACAAGACAATGTGCTGCCGCGGACTATAAGCCCATAGCCTATTTCGACAGGGGCATGAAACACGAGCACAGGACATCATTTTTTCGTTCTCACAATTTTTGCATGAGTCAGTTTTTCTTAGGCGCAACCTGGTACAGCTTATTTGCAACTGAGGTACAACTCAGGTACAACTCAGGTACAACTCAGGTACAACTCAGGTACAACTCAGGTACAACTCAGGTACAAATTAGCTACAATTTAAACGTAACTTAAATGCAATAGTGATGCTGGCAGCAGACATGAAGCCGACGTGCGCAGGCAGGTCACTGATTTCAAGATGCGTTTGCACGTCGAACTTGAATCCGCCCTTTAATTGAAGCCTTTAATGAAGGTCAGCAAAATGGCTAATGTAGATAATCTTAATTCTCTCGGTGTACGTCATGCATCCGGTCTGAATATCATCCAGGCAGCAGTCGATACCACGCCGCCCGTCCTCAATTCTCTGATCATCCCGGCCAGCATCAACCTGGCGAATGGCAATGCGCCGTTATTCATCAGGGCCGGTGCGACCGACGTCGGTTCGGGGGTTGCCAGCGTCATGATAGAGCTCGATAATTTCATTGCCTATGATGTCAAGATCCATGGCGGCACCCTGAGTGCCTTTGTGATTGATGGGCAGGATGATAGCTGGTCAGACGGATTATCCAGCCAGACCTATACCATCGCCAGCAACAACAAACCCGGCGACTATCATGTGCTGCGCGTGCAGGTGATAGACAATGCGGGCAATAGCACAACCTATGAAGCAGCGCAACTCAAGGCCATGGGGGTCAACACCACCATCAGCGTGCTGGCCACGGCAGACACTGCGCCACCCACCGTGCTCTCATTTACCCCGGCAGCCACAGGCAATGTAGTGCAGGTCAATGGTGACCTGGTGTTCACATTCAGCGAGGCGATACAGGCGGGCACTGGCAAGATCGTTCTCAAGGATGGTGCAGGCAATATTGCCGCCAGCATTGATGCTGCTGGCCCTGGCATCAGCATTGCAGGCAATACCCTGAGCATACATCCCGGCGCGGCGCTGGCATTTGACACCAACTACACCGTCAGCCTGCCCTCTGGCAGTATCAAGGACCTGGCTGGCAATAACTATGCGGGTTCCAGTGCCTCCAGTGCGTATTCATTCTGGACTGCATCCAACCCCGCCCAGGTAGGGCTGACCATCAACGGCACAGATGGTAATGATGTGTTGACCGGTAGCAATCTCAACGACAATATCTCGGCAGGTGCGGGGAATGACCGCATCATTGCCAGCCCTGGCAATGACAGCATCTTTGGCGACAGCGGGCTAGATACCCTGGTCTTGTCCGGCAAAATGGCCAACTACACGGTGTCTGGCACGCCTGCGTATTTCATCCTCAAAGATAATGTTGGAACTGATGGCAGCGATTCAGTCGGCCTGGTAGAGCGCTTGCAATTCACCGACGTGACGCTGGCCTTTGAT
This sequence comes from Undibacterium sp. Ji83W, assembly GCF_049340385.1. NCBI lineage: Bacteria > Pseudomonadati > Pseudomonadota > Betaproteobacteria > Burkholderiales > Oxalobacteraceae > Undibacterium > Undibacterium sp. Ji83W. The sequence goes on from NZ_JBMPOZ010000041.1 coordinate 16,364, forward strand.
CTCAACGGTGTAGCTGGCCAGGCTTATCGTCTGTACCAGGCCGCATTTGGCCACAAGCCTGATCAGGCAGGCCTGGGATACTGGATCCAAGCCATGGATAAGGGCGCCAGCCTCAATGCTGTCGCGGCAGCCTTTGTGCAGTCAGCAGAATTCCAGCAACTGTATGGCGCCAATCCCAGCACCACGACCCTGATCACCAACTTCTATCAAAACGTCCTGCACCGCGCACCAGATCAGGCGGGTTTTGATTACTGGTCCAGCCAGATTAACCAGGGCCTGGTTACGCCTGCTGCCGCACTCGCCAGCTTTTGTGAAAGCGCAGAAAACCAGGCGCAAGTCATAGGGCAGATACAGGGCGGGATAGTGTATACGGTGTGGGCGGGGTGATGCAGACGTGCTGACATAAACCGGGGGCGCTTTATTTGCGCTGCCCGGTTTTTGCTTTAGTATTGCGGTTGCGTTTGACATTACGTTTGCACCAAGCCTGGTAGCAGAGCATGTCATTTTGCTCTCAGGTGCAATTGAAAAGCCATGGACAAGAAATTAAAGAAAAGAATATCAGACCAGTTCGCAGCATGTATGCAAAAAGAATTACAGGCATTTTCCCTATTTCGCGGACGTAGTGATTACTTCTTTGATACTGAAACGGTTTGGGAGGACAGCTCTACGGTAGCAGGAGTCAATCTCTATGTGATTTTTACTCCAGAGTTCAATGGCAGAGACCAATTTACCATTGAAATGGGATGGTCGAGATTGCAGCGTTTTCCTCAACTTGTCCGCAGGCCGTCATTATCCTTTGCCTCTGAATTTGCACATTGCTCTGATGCCCAGGAGGCAACGGCCCGCCTGCCAAAAATAATATCTCTTGAACTGGATTCATGGATAGAGGTAAACAAGGATAATGTAGAAGAAGTGATATCCATGCAATTTAAAAATTTAATGGAACATGGCATGCCATTCTTAAAGAAAAATTGTCTTCCCCGCTGACCGGGCAGCTTGGGTCTTGCCTCGTGATTCCAGCAAATATTCAAATTTGATGACCTGATGAAAACTTTAAGCAATGGCTGAAAAGAAAATTTACGCAAAATTTATCGCCGCCTTTTGGATGGTCGCCAGGGGGAAATATCCCTTTATCAAAAAACTGGACAAGCCATTTTGTCCTGCCATACCTAAGAGCAGCAGCTTTTATCTGGGGCTTCATCACAAACTCGAGAAGCATATTTTGATCAATTTTCAGCCTTCGAATAAGTCATGGCAAGTGGGCGAGTTCACAATCAATATCCACATTTCAGAAAAATTTGAGCCCACCAGCAACTTTCATCCTAAAGGCGGGGAGTTTGAACGTTTTGCCGACGGTTTTTACCGCTACCCTTCGGTGATCAATAGGGATAAGTGGTGGTGCCTTAATTGCACATCTTTAGACTCCTCGCTTCAGTCATTGATCGATTATTGGCGACCAAGTTCTTATGAAGTCGAGGACATTATTATCCAGGAAGCTGTGCAGGATGTCTGTCTTACTTTGGAAAACGGTCTTCTTGACCGGCTGGGATTTTTGCGTGAAGAAGACGGCAGAAAGGTAGATTGTGTCGAAGAAGTGAAATGAAAAATTTATGTCGAATTGCTCAGTATTGATCAGGCACGGTCTCGATCAGATAGCGGCGCAAGCCTTGAATTGCGTACAGGTTGCGAAAAAAATTTGGGACAAAATATGCGGGGTAATTATTCGCCCCATTTTTTATCACAAGCTTCCTATTAAATCAGTCAAGTATGACATCTGGATGACATGTCCCGTGATCCATGAGGGCTGTTGCATCTACCCATCATAGTTTCATCGCTGATATTGCAGTGCGCAAAGCGGTTTGCTACATTGCAGCCATGATAAAAACAAAAAGAATAAGTAGTAAATTAGGTGCCAGTTTGTTTGCCCTGGTGTTTGTCGTAGGTTTTGGTATAGGTGGCTGGTACGGTGGGGTTTTGCCCATGGCCCGGCAACTGCAGGGCTGGTGGCGTGCCGGTGACCTGGTGGCGGTGCAGGCCAAAATCGATAAGCTGGAGCTGCGCGAACATCGCTCTGAAGATGGCCCCAGCTACTCAGTCGATACTGAATTTGTCTACCAGTATGGCGGCAAGACTTACCGCAGCAAACGCATCAGTGTCGGCGGTGATAACAGCGATGGTTACAATGGCTACAATCACAGGACCCACGCCAACCTGCTGCAAGCCCGTAGCAATGATCAAAGCGTCACCCTCTGGATAGATCCGCAAGACCCTGCCTTTGCCGCGTATGACAGGCAATTGCACATCAATCGCCTGATTTTCCTCATCCCTTTTGCTACCTTGTTCCCGGCTGTCAGCCTGGGTGCCTTATGGGCGCTGTGGGCGATATGGTTCAAGCCCGATGAAGAAGAAACTGGCGGTGAATTCAAAGGAAATGGGCAACATGCACCATATGGTTCTTCAGGCAAGCTGGAACTGCAGGCAGAACGCAGTGGTGCCGCCGCCCTGACCGTGTTTGCCGTGATCTGGAACCTGATCTGCATGCCGGTGGCCGCCACGGTGTATATGCAAAAAAATGCAGGTGGCATGTTGATCGCCTTTATCACCATGTTCCCGCTAGCAGGGGTGGGCTTGTTCTGGGCAGCAATACACATGGGATATGTGCGCAGGCGCATTGGTAACCCTTGCCTGAGCGTGGCGCAACAGCCTTACACCGGTGTTGAAGATTTACCGCTGCGCCTGCGCTTTGATCCGGCTCTGGGGCAGCGCATGCGCACAGCGGCAACGCATTATCCGGTGAAGCTGGAAGTGTTGTGCGAGCATGTAGACAGTCGTGGTGAAGACAGCACGACAAAGACGCTGTGGTCACAAGATCTGGGCACAAAACAAGTCGTGCATGGTGCGCAAAGCATGGACTTCAAGATCAGCCTGCCCGCTGACATGCCCGCCAGCGGCACGCAGGATCACAAAGACGTAGAAGTTATCTGGAAGCTCAACATCAAGGTGCTGGATGCCGAACTGATCTTCACCTTGCCAGTGCGGCAGGGTGTGGGCGGGCCAGTCAATGCCAGCGAGGTGCTTGAGCAGCTATACCCCCGCGAGCCTGTTACCCTATTTGGTCTGCCCAGACCACCAGGCGACAGTCGCAAGCAAACCCGTAGCTGGTTCTGGGCCTATGGCATTTTCTTTATCCTGATCGCAATTACCGCAGTCGCCATTTTCAGCAGTGCGGGTGATAGCGGCAGTCGCAGGCGTAATTCAAATAATGATCACCCTGAAGTACCAACCGAAACACTGGCGCAACTAAAAGCCAGGCTGGATGCCGGTGCCGATGTCAACGCCAGAGATACTGAAGGAAGCAGCCTGCTGATGCAAGCTGCCGACAATAACGACATCGCCAAAGTGCGCTACCTGCTGGAAAAAGGAGCGCAAGTCGATCTGATGACACCGCTGGATGCAAACGGCAATGGCGAACGCAGCGCCCTGTTCGCTGCGATCAACAATGATGGTGTCGAGATCGTGCAAGCACTGGCCGATGCCGGTGCTGATCTGCGCCGCCCAAGCAATAAACTGTGGACGCCCATGCACTACGCCGCCTACAAGGGTGCACTGAAAAGCCTGCGCTACCTGCATGAACGCGGGGTCGCCATCGACCAGACTTTCGATGGCGGGCGTGGTTCTACACCCCTGATGATTGCTGTCCAATACAATCAGCTTGCCGTAATCAGCTTCCTGCAACTGGCAGGCGCAGACCGCGCCAAGAAAGACTTGTATGGCGAAGATGCCTGCGGCTATGCAAGGTATTTCAAACAGGCACAGGCAGCCACTGCGCTGGGGTGCTCATGAGTGAACTTACAGCAACTGCCAGGCCAAAGATAACACGCCGGTATATACATGCCGAAGATGCCACGCACACTAATCTCCTGGTGGCGTCCATCGTCTGCCTGCTGATGACTGCAGGTTTTTCCTGGGGAGCATCAAGGCAATGTGGCAGCGCTTGTGTCTCTGGGGAGTATCTGCTGATATTTTCTCCCGTCGCCAGTATCATGCTAGTGGCGCATGCTTGCTGGCGCATTTACCTGCGCAAGCGCTTGGGCAGGCTGGTGTTGCAGTTGCCAGTGCCCTTGCATCCGGGCTGCAGGGATGTGCCTGCGGCCCTGACCTTCACCGGGGGACTGGGGCAGGGCATGCGCCAGCCAGCGGCAGACTATCCATTAACATTGGAAGTCGCTTGCATCCATGTAACTAACAGTGCAGAGGAAAACTCCACGAGTACCTTGTGGTCGAAAGAACTCAAGCGCAGGCGCATCGCCCATGGCGCAGGCAGGGTAGATTTCACACTCAGCCTACCCGCAGAGCTGCCACGCAGTGGCCCGTTAGGACGCTCGGAATTCAAGATCATCTGGAAATTGCAACTCAAAATGCTAGGGACCAAAGTGAGTTTTGTCTTGCCCGTGAAGCTGCTTGCTACCAACTAGATCTTTTGCAGATGCCGCAAGATGCTCTGTATGCCTGCTTCCATTTTCTGCCGGGCAGAAGAATTGGCAGAATGCACGCGCATCTCCTGTGGCGGTATAAAACCCTTGGTCATGACGGCTTCTTCTATCCATAACACCACGTCGTAGCCGGTGCCGTGTTGATCATCGCCTAGGTCATGATCAAGACTCAAGTGAGTTACAGCACCAGTTTGCAGTAAAGCGATCGTGTCTTCCGGCCAGTAGGTACGTGTCCAGCCTTCAGGCGTTACTCTTTCATCGTCAAGATAAACTTTCATGTATTTTCAGATTCTCATTTTTGGAAATTATTGTTCAACTTATCCATTTCAGTACTGCTTTTCTTGAGGTGGCGTTGCTGCGTTTCTTCCTGCTCCTTGAGGATGTCTTGCAGCTTCTGTTGATGAAGATTGAATTTTGTCAGCGTGGCCTGGTCGCGGAACATCAATTGTTCCCCCTCCATAGTCCATTTCTTTTTGTCTGCCAATACCATGAGCATGCTTTCAATTTCCTGCACGGCTTTCTTTTCAAGCTGCCAGTTTTGCATGATCTGGGCTTTTGAATTTTGTGCGCCCCGGTTAAAGCCATCCAGCATGCTTTGTTTTGTGCCTTCATCCAGCGACAGGGAACGGATTTTTGCCCTGCCTGTGTCATACAAGCTGTCTGTACTGGCCTCGAATTTGCTGATGATGGCTTTGGCCTTATCGAGGATGACTTTGCTTTCAAGCATATCCTTATCATGCGCAATGCGCTTGTAATCCATGATGCGGTCCCAGTCTGCTGCATTGAGCTCGCGCAAATAATCATTCTTGTAGGCGGCAGCACTATTCATGAAGTCTTTCATGAAACGTTCCATTTCCCCAAACTGGCCACTTGCTTTGGGAGTGGTGGCCGGGCCGGTTTCCACAATCTGGGACAGCACGTTACCGTCTTTGCTGTCATTGTTTTTTTGTATGGCCGTGGCCAGGCGCTGCATTTCCTCCTTGGCAGATTGCATCGCGACAGCGGCTTGCAGCTTCTGTTTATCCATGCTGATCTTGCCTGCCGCGAACATGGCAATATAAAAAAACAGCAGGACAGTGATGTAGTAAGCCCCACTGCGCTTGCGCAAGAACAAGCCATAAAATGCAGCTGCACCAACAGCCGCATAGATAAAGAGTTGCCCAGCCAGGTAAGCCATGCTTGCCATGTTCTTATTGCCCAGCTGATAGGCAACATAGGCTGCCACAGCGCAGGCAGGTAGCAAGAATATCAGCCACAACAGTTTGTTTAGCCGGGATGTATTTGTTTGATCTTGTTCATTCATGGCAAGGACTTGAGATGGGATTTAAAAAGGCAGTGCACAGAGGGGAAACCACAATCTGAATCACGCATCAGAGTGTGCCGTAATGTTGATTTTAATGCAAATATTTATCCTGCCCCTGCAGTTGTATCCAGGGATGCATGGCGTTCACGTGCTACAAAGTGTTGCCAGTCTTGATTTGGCGGGCAAAGCTCATTAGAATATGTATGCTTTTCTTTGATTGTGACCGATGCCCCGGTCGGTAATGTCAGGTCGATGGAATCGCTGCGCCATATTAGGCTAAGACGCCCTGATGTGACAGAACCGAAGCCGGTCCCTGGGTTTTTCTTTCGATTCATGTCAACTACTATGAAAACTTCTATTTCTCGCTATCGTGCCAGCGGCACGCATTTTATTTTGAGCTGCATGGTTGGTCTTTGCCTGCTCATGATGTGCTGGTTTATGTGGTACCCGACGCCTATGCTGAGAGCCATTGGCGGTTATGAAATTTTCTTCCTGATTGTTGGTATCGACGTAGTGCTGGGGCCAGCATTGACACTGGTTGTATTCAAAGCAGGCAAGAAAGGGTTGGTGCTTGATCTGGCTGTCATTGCCATTGTGCAGATGTCGGCATTCTTGTACGGCGTCAGTACCCTGCTCGAAGCTCGTCCCGCTTATATCGCCGCTTTGGGAAAATATTTCCAGGTAATACAGTCATCTGAAATTACCGACGGTAACCTGAATAAGGCAAAAACCACTCTGCCTTTATGGGGGCCCAAGCTGGTCGGTGTCAAGGACCCTACAGACCCTGTTGATATCAGCGCCGCGCAGGCAATGGAGTCAGTTGGTGGTGGTAAAGGCCATATGCCACATTTGCACATTCCGTATGCAGACATGAAAGACGAAATTCTTAAAAACGCTGAAGATTTCGACATATTGGAAAAAAACAATGCCGACAAGAAGGCTGAAATACAGGCATGGTTGAAATCAAACGACTGCGATGAAAAAACCTGCAAATACCAGCCCATCAAGATACGCGTCTCGACTTTCCCTGCCGTGATCGACGCAAAAACGGCCGCCTATAAAGGCATCATGCCGATTGCTCTCAAGCTGTAATTCTCACCCGGCCTGGTTTGGCTCACAGAGTCTGACCGGGCCAATTCTTGAAATGTATCCCTAATGGCATCCGCAAAGGAAGGCAAGCTGGCATTGATCATTTTTGCGGTAGCAATTTTTTTCAGCTACGCACATCCATATCATATCCATCCCTACAGAACTTTTTATCATGAACTGATCATTTGCCTTGGTCTGGTTGGTGCGATGGCGTATTTTGTTATTCGCCCGGTGCCCGCAATGACGCTGGGCGCAGAGTCGACCGCCCCCGTCAAGGCCGCCGCAGTGCGTCTGCGCTTTCCGGCTTTGCTGGCATTGCCAATCGGTATCGTGCTGCTGATCTTGCTGCAGGTCGTGCTGGGCATGATAGTACCGGCCAGCTTCGTCGCTTTTCCCATCATGTACTTGCTGCTGTTTGCTGTTGCCATCGTGTTTGGCAGCAGCCTGGCGCTGGACAAGTCAACACTTGACATGGCAACGAGAGCAATTGCGCTGGCCAGCCTGCTGGCAGCGTCGCTGTCGCTGGTGTTTCAGCACATCCAGATCATGGGGCTGGATGCGACGCCATTTGTCATGTACATCGCCAAAGACCCCAACGTTGCCATGCGCCCTTTTGCCAACGTGGCGCAACCAAATCAACTGGCCCTGCTGTACTTCTTCGCGCTGGCAGGGCTTTGGTATTTTTATCGCACACACACATTTTCTGCCTTCAGCTCCGCTGCCATTGCAGCCCTTATCTTGTGGGGTGCAGTGCTGACGCAATCGCGCATAGGCTGGATACTGGTGCCGCTGTTTTTTGTCTATACCGTCCTGCAACTGGATACAAACAGGCGCAAGGGCGCACTCGTCATGCTGGCCCTGGTCATTTTGTATGCAGCGCTGACCTTTTGCCTGCCACAAATCAGCCAGGCCATGGGGTTTTCTGCAGGCTCTGTGGCAGACCATGTGGGCGGGCGTTCAGAACGCACCGGCCTGTGGCAAACTGCCTGGCAACTGGCAGCACAACACCCCTGGCTGGGTGTCGGCTGGTTTGGCTACGGCCCCGGCCAGGTCAGCGTAGGCGCAGATTTTGCCTCCAGCACCTATGCCGAACATGCACACAACTTGCTGCTTAACTTTGCCGCTGAACTGGGCTGGCCAGCAACAATACTGATCATGGGTGGCCTGTGCTGGTGGTTTTACCAGACCTGTATAAGTTCCTCTAAAAACAAGGCCCCCAAAAGCATGCCATTACAATTTTGCAGCCTGTGCCTGGTTGCTGTTGGCGTGCACAGCATGGTCGAATTTCCACTGTGGTATGCCTTTGTCCTGCTACCTGTTGGCGTCCTCATGGGCATGGTGCACCAACTGCGCTGGTCTCGCGCTGGCACAGCCGTCAAGCCAGGTATCGTACTCACCGGGTTTGTCGTGGCTTGCGTGCTGATGATGGCAATCACGCTGGATTATCAACGCGTTGTTGGCGGTTTCAAGGTCTTGCGCAATGCGCAGGCTAGCTTCCAGACACAACAAGAATTCTTGCAAAAACCCCGGTTTACCCTGTTCCCGCAATTCTTTGAATACTTCAAACTGACCCGCATCAAACCGCATGAAGGCATGTCAGCCGAAGAAATCAACTACATAGAAACCTGGAGCCCCCGCTTCGGCTTCGTCCACATCCTCAGCCAGCAAGCCGAGATGTACGCACTCAACGGCCAACCCAAAAAAGCCGCCCGCACCATGCTCACCCTGCAACGCCTGCACCCCATCCCTTATCCGGAATATTATGATTACTGGAAAGCCAAGGGCGCAGAAGATCCGCGATATCAGGCAGTGTTTGAGACCATGCCTGCGCGGGATGCGCCTTGATTTGGTAAGTACCATTTCACTTGCATCGCTGCATGGTAAAGATGATCTGCTTTAGCAAGCCTGGCAGGCGTCGCCATCAAGGGCATCAAAATTTGATCAACGGCATTTGGTATTGTGCGCACATAAAGTAAGTTTCCATGCAAAGCTTGAAAGTGGTAATTAATTTTTTCGGCGCATATCGCTCATTGCCAGGGATGTTTTTTGCTGCCCTGATGTCCATGGCTGGCTGCTCAAATGCGGTTGAATCTGCACACATTTTTACGGGAACTAACGGACCAACTAAACCCCAGGCGTACCACTTTGAAAGTAGGTCTCAACTTGATAACTCATGGGTAAAGTCTGCATTGAGTAGCTCTGATTACGAACAGGTTTTATCAAAAATTGATTTTAGACGGCAGATATTGGTTGCTGTTTCAGTAGGGGAAAGAAATTCTGTTAGCGAAAATGTCCAGCTTTGGAGAATCAGATTGCTCCCTGTCGGAGAAGACACTATCGTTGATGTTTCTGTTAAGGTTGGTATGGTGAGTAAAGAATGTAGAAAGGATTTCACGTCATACGTTTTTGTTCTAGGTACATTCGAAAAACCAAAGCAAGCACTGAGCTATGGCAGCTATGATATGGATAATTTCAATGCTGGTTGTGTGACTGAGTTGTCAGGACAAGCGAAGGTGGGTAATCCACCTGCAAATTAATCAGATTTCAGTCTGTAAATAAAAGCCCGCAGGCGAGATTCAATTAGCGCAATCATTACCTGGTATCTACTTGTGACTAAAGACACTGCCACAACTCTCGGGTTTATTTTCGCACCTTTAATTGCGGCAATCATTATTGCATTGAGGTCGCCAAATTTTGGTGGGCAAGATTTTATTGCATATGGTCTCGTCCCAATTTTTTATTTCTTTACATTTTATACCGCTATCCTGTTAGGAGTTCCAGCGTTTTTATTGCTTGATCATTTCAAGCTGGTTAACTGGTGGTCTATCATTGGATCTGGCACAGTGATTGGCGCTTTAGCGGGGATTTTTATACGATTGCCGAGTACACCTCACTTAAGCGATTTGTTGCCAACAACACCAATCGGCAGTGCGTCTGCATTTGGTTTCTGGTTGATTTGGCGTATGGCTCGCTAATAAATCGGCAAAAGAAGGGTGGGGCCTTCATACATTTCCTTTGTATAGAAATGTCGTAATGTAAGACCTGACCCAGATTTTTGGATATCGACTGGTTACTGGGGCAGTTTGGAATCAACCGCAAGCAGGCACGTTCGGCCTATGCACAATTTGTGTTGGAATGTTAGACCTGATAATCATCTAGCCGCCTCCCTCCGCTGGCGTTAGCCAAAGGAGTAAAGTTAAGGTGCGAACGAAACTTTAACGGGGAGGACGGTATGTTATTTTGCGGCATAGACCTACATTCGAACAA
>NZ_JBMPOZ010000042.1:0-21692 GCF_049340385.1 Undibacterium sp. Ji83W
TTCCGCATACCCCCACTCATGAACTTGAGTGGGGGTTTTGCTTTTGCGCGAACGGAAAATGTTCCGGACCGCAGCAAACAAAAACAAGGTCAAGACCTCTCAACACAGAGGCACGGAGGAAGGAAAGACTGCTTGCAAGCAGCCTTCGTTACGCAGGCGAACAGCATACCGTTCGAATTTCCTGCTGCACCACAAGGGTTCCACTGAGAAAGGCAAGAATAGAGAGAAATCTTTGCTTTTACTCTGTTATTCAGCCTCTTCATTCTGCATTCCTGCTCACCTTGCGGCTTATCAACCCAACGGCACTGGGCTCCAGCCTGCGCTGGAGCGACGATGTTTAGGTTCGTTCTCTTGCGATCTATGTGGCTCGCTGCCAACATTCTCAGTGCTATTGGTGATTTGCACGACTTGCTGCCAGTAATTCTGGTGAATCTATGCTCAATCGGCATTGAAAATTAAAATGTGTTTTGCTGTCCTTGCGATTTTTTTTGTATTCTTTGCGCGCGAATATCCGTCTTCGAAATAATCGACCTCGAAATCGTCGCTCCTGCGTAGGCAGGAGCCCAGTGGCTTTCGCTGATAAATAGAAATATCTGTTTATCTTTCTGGCTCTATGAACTTCTATATACTCTTCAGCCAGTACCATAGTTTACGCACCCCCCCCCAATAACGCTGATGATTAAGTGCAATCTATCCTTCATTTGCCCGAAGACGTGGACTGAATTGACTCGAACAGAGAGTCACAAAATGAGATATTGCGATAGCTGCAGTCAACAAGTGCATTGGGTAGATAAGCAGGAAGACTTTGATCGTGCCGCGGCAGATGGAAAGTGTGTTGCATTTGAAGCCCACGGAACTGCAATGTTGGGATTTCCGGATGGTGCTGGACAAGAACCTATTTTACGAATTGAGGCGCAAAATTTGTCAGCTAAGCAACTCTATTTTCTAAAATATGAGCTATATCAAACTTCTACATTCAACGAAATCAAGCATTTGCACGCTGAAGAGCCATTGGAAATCGTAATGGATCCACGCAGAATGCGTGAGTTGGCTCAGCGCTTAAGCGAACTTGACATCAAGAATCAGATCGTCAACGACCTATAATCAGTCAAAATTGCCTTAAGACTTGTCTGCGCGCCTCCTTGGTGAAACGCGTTGAGAAAAGGCTGCATACAAGCAGCCTTTTATTTCTTCTGAGTCTCTACAGATGAGGTCTTAAAACCTTAAAACGCGTACCCAGCCTTCAACACCGCAAAATTCACACCAGGATTTGGATGTTTAACACCACCATTTGAATAGTGCTGGATTTTGAAGCTCAAATCCCAGCCATCTTTGGTGACATAACCGACGCCGATATGGTCACCGAATTGGAAATTGGTGGAGAAATGGCGGCTGTTGTTGTCATAGATTTCTGACAGCATGTGCAAGCCTATGCCAGCCTCGCCATAAAAGCCTTTTTTACTATCATTTTGAAAGCGGAAGACGGGAGTAACGCCTATATCTGCCAGGTTTTGTGTACCGCCCTTGCCTTCGAAATTACTGCCACGCCATTGTGCGAGGGTATAGTCCCAGTAGCCGCCGATGTGGGTGCCGTTGGAGGAAAACCATTGGTTGGCCCAAGCGGATTGCAGGCCGAGGCGCAGCATCTTGGTTTTATTGCCAGTGGCAAATTCCAGCGAAGCAGAATCGATGGCGAACACGGATGAGCTGGTGCACATGGCGGTCACGGCAATGGCGATTAAAGATGAAATACGCAGGCGCATAAAATGGGCTTTCAGGTGAAAATACGAAATCAATGGGACATCAATATAAAACCACAGCCCCTATTGTAGCAATCTCTTGCAATACGCTCATAAGAGCTAGCGTTTACAATTTAGTTCCGGCAATCATATCTGCATTAAAGGATCAGTGTGAAAACAGTATCTGAAACAACTATCGCTTTTCTGGGCACTGGTTTGATGGGCAAGCCCATGGCCCGCCGGCTGTTAGCTGCAGGTTACCCTGTAACAGTATGGAATCGTACCCGCGCAAAAGCGGAAGCGTTGATGGTAGATGGCGGCATTGTGGCAGATACAGCCTTGCTGGCAGTCCAGCAGTCGAATGCAGATATCGTGATTACCATGCTGGAAGATGGCGATGCTGTGGCAGGCGTGATAGCACAAATCCTGCCAGCTTTGCGCGTGGGAAGCATCGTCATCGATATGAGTTCCATACAGCAATCGCAGGCGCAAGCGCTACATACCTTGCTGCAAAAGCAGGCTGTGCATTTTATTGATGCACCAGTTTCTGGTGGCGTCATTGGCGCTGAAGCGGGTAACCTGGCCATCATGGCGGGGGCGGATGAAGCAGTTTATCCCGAGGTAGTACAGTTATTGTCTGCCATGGGTAAGCCACAACGCGTGGGCGGTCCGGGGACAGGGCAATTGGCCAAACTCTGCAATCAATTGATAGTTGGCGCAACGATTAATATCGTGGCTGAAGCCTTGTTACTGGCACAAGCTGGTGGCGCTGATCCTGCTGCGGTTCGTCAGGCTTTGCGAGGTGGCTTTGCAGAGAGCCGCATACTGGAAGTGCATGGACAGCGCATGCTGGACAGAACCTTCATGCCTGGTGGGCAGGTCAAGAGCCAGGCCAAGGATATGGAAAATATCCTGATCGCTGCACAGCATGCGGGCGTTGATTTGCCGATTACCAAACTCGTGACGGATGTCTACCGCAGCTTGTTGCCTGACTATCCGCATGCTGATCATTCTGCGGCTCTGCTTGCATTGGAGCACAAGAACCCCGGCAAGCGTTTGACCAGCAAGCAGAATGTATTGCCGGAATAGGAAGGAATATTCACTGATACACAGAAAAACAGCATTTGTGTATCGGTAGCCATGACAGGCTCTGGCATAAGATAGATGAAAGCAGCAGGCAGTATCATGACCCGGCAGATCATTTGTGCCAGACAGCGCTGAATTGCTAGTCTTGATGCATGAGCTACAAATGCCGTCGCAAAAGCAGGATCAAGCACAAATAGTATTAAGCACAAATAGCATCAAGTAAATAATTGAACCAGGATTACTATGAGCAGCAATATCGTCAAAGCCGTATGCCCGCATGATTGCCCCGACACGTGTGCTCTGCATGTGACCGTGGAAAATGGCATCGCTACTGCAGTCAAGGGTGACCCTTTACATCCAACGACGGCGGGTGTTTTATGCACCAAGGTATCCCGTTATACAGAACGAACTTACCATCCCGACCGTCTGCTGTATCCGCAGAAGCGCATAGGCAAAAAAGGTGAGGGCAAGTTTGTCCGCATCACTTGGGAAGAAGCGATTGCGACCATCGCTGAAAAACTCAAACCGCTGGCAGCCAGCAATCCTCTGTCCATCCTGCCCTATAGCTACGCCGGCACCATGGGGCTGGTGCAGGGTGAGAGTATGGCAATGCGCTTCTTCAACAAGATTGGTGCTTCATTTCTGGACCGCACGATATGCGCGACGGCGGGTGGTGTCGGCTATAAATATACGGTAGGTACACGCGTCGGTGCGGACATAGAACACACTCAGAATGCCAGGCTGATTATCATGTGGGGCGGTAACCCTATTGCCTCCAATCTGCATTTCTGGATGCGCGTGCAAGAAGCCAAACGCAATGGTGCGAAACTGATTGCGATTGATCCTTACCGCTCATTGACTGCCGAAAAATGTCATCAGCATATTGCCTTGTTGCCAGGCACTGATTCCGCCTTGGCGCTCGGTCTCATGCATGTCTTGATACGTGAAGACTTGCTTGATCATGATTACATCGCAGAACATACTCTGGGCTTTGAACAATTACGTGAACGGGTCGCGGAATGGACGCCAGAACGCGTTGCCGAGGTATGCGGTATCAGCGCAGATGAAGTCGTGCAACTCGCCAAAGAATATGGCGAATGCGGCAAGCGTGGTGAAGCCAGTATGATACGCATGAACTATGGCGTGCAAAGGGTGCACGGTGGTGGCATGGCAGTGCGCAATATCGCTTGTCTGCCAGCGCTGACAGGTGCATGGCGTCATGCTGCGGGTGGCACGCAGTTGTCGATGTCAGATGCCTTCCCCAAAAATACTGCAGCCTTGCAAAGACCGGATTTATTCCCTGAAGGTTTCCCTCGCCGCACCATCAATATGAGCACCATAGGCGATGACTTGCTGCGCGAAGCCTCGGCAGAGTTTGGTCCCAAGGTTGGGGCCGTGATCGTCTATAACTCCAACCCTGTCGCCATCGCGCCTGAATCTTCCAAAGTGGCACAGGCCTTTTCGCGTGAAGACCTGTTCACCGTCGTGCTGGAGCACTTCCAGACCGATACTGCAGATTATGCAGACATACTATTGCCAGCAACCACGCAACTGGAGCATACCGACATTCATAGCACCTATGGCCATCTGTACATGATGGCGAACAATCCTGCGATTACCCCATTGGGCGAAGCCAAACCGAATACCGAGATTTTCCGTTTGATTGCCAAGGCCATGAGTTTTGAAGATGCCTGTTTTGCAGACAGCGATGACGATATTGCCGCACTGGCCTTCAATAAAAATCATGCGCATGCCGTACACTTTGACTGGTCTTCACTAAAGAAAACTGGTTGGGCCAAACTGAAGGTGGCAGATGCACCGTTTGCCAACGGCGGTTTTGGCACACCATCCGGTAAATGCGAGTTTTATAGCGAGACAATGAAACGTGATGGGCTAGACCCTTTGCCCGCGTACATTGCACCTTATGAATCGGTGGCATCGAATGCAGCGCTGGCGGCGCGTTATCCGCTGGCCATGATCTCGCCACCAGCGCGCAACTTTTTGAATTCCACTTTCGTCAATGTGCAAAGCCTGCGTGATACAGAAGGTGAGCCGCACCTGGACATGCATCCACAAGATGCCAACAGCCGCCATATCGTGCACGGCGATAAACTAAGGATATTCAATGACAGAGGCAGTTTTGAAGCTATTGCCCGTGTTACTGACAAGGCCAGGCCGGGCCTGGTAGTGGGTTTGTCGATATGGTGGAAAAAACTTGCGGACGACCACAAGAATGCCAACGAAGTCACCAGCCAGCGCCTGACTGACATGGGTGGCGGTCCTACTTTTTACGATTTGCTGGTACAGGTTGAAAAGTGCATACCTTCCACAACTGCCATATCAACTACGGCAGCTTGATTCAACATCAACATCAACATCAACATCAACATCACCATCACCATCCAAAAAAACAGCCTGTTACGCTTGTGACGGGCTGGTGTTGTTGCATATCAAAAACAGACTAAATTATTCAAGCCGGATTTATTGCATTGCAGTATTTCCCTAGAGGATGCTTTCAAGTAAGCTTTAAATCGCTTGCTTTAGCCGAACTTAGCCGATAGCATCGAAACTAGGAAACCCATGCTTTTCAGGCTTGTCTTTGTGCCATCACTAGCTGCGCAATTTATGCGTAATGATGCTTGATGAAACGCGCAAAGCAAAGTGTGCGAGGCAAAGGCAAAAACAACAATCACAGGAGACGGAGAAGATATGGATAAAATTTGGCTGAAAAACTATCCTGCAGGCGTACCGGCAGAAATTGATATCAATCAGTATCAATCACTGGTGCAAATGCTGGAAGAGTCATTTCAGAAGTACGCTGCCCGTGATGCTTATGCCTGTATGGACAAACGTATTACCTATGGTCAGCTGGATGCGATGTCCAGGCAACTGGCAGGCTGGTTGCAGAGCAAGGGCCTGAAAAAAGGCGCGCGCGTTGCCATCATGATGCCAAATGTATTGCAATATCCAGTTGTCATGGCAGCCGTTTTGCGTGCTGGTTACACGGTGGTTAACGTCAACCCACTGTACACGCCGCGCGAGCTTGAACACCAACTCAAAGACTCTGGTGCAGAAGCCATTTTCATCCTGGAAAACTTTGCCACTACGCTGGAACAAGTACTCAGCAAGACAGCAATCAAGCACATCGTTGTCGCCAATATGGGTGAAATGCTGGGCGGCTTGAAAGGTACTATCGTCAATTTTGTCGTGCGCCATGTCAAAAAAATGGTACCGGCATTTTCTTTGCCGAATGCCATTCGTTTCAATAAAGTGATGTCTGAGGCTGCAGGTACCAGCTTCACGCCTGTGACTACCACGCATGATGATGTGGCTTTCCTGCAGTACACTGGTGGTACTACCGGCGTTTCCAAAGGTGCGACTTTGTCGCATAAAAATGTGGTGGCCAATATCCTGCAAAATGATGCCTGGCTGTCGCCCAGCATGGCGGGCCATACTGATGAACAAAAAATTATTGTCTGTGCCTTGCCGCTGTACCATATCTTTGCGCTGACGGTCTGCAGCCTGCTTGGTACCCGCATCGGTGCCTTGAATTTGCTGATTCCCAATCCACGTGATATTCCAGGCTTCATCAAAGAGCTGGGCAAGTACAGGGTGAATATTTTCCCGGCAGTCAATACCTTGTATAACGGTTTGCTGAACAATGCCAACTTTGCTGCGCTGGATTTCTCTGGCTACGAAATTTGCAGTGGCGGTGGCATGGCAGTGCAAAAGGCCGTTGCAGATAAATGGTTGAAGACCACTGGTTGTGCAATCGCCGAAGGTTATGGCTTGTCTGAAACCTCACCTGTGGCGACTGCCAACCCGGCAGATACCAAAGAATTTTCTGGCACCATAGGTATGCCTATTCCTTCTACAGAAATAGCGATTCTGGATGATGATGGCAACCCGGTCGCTTTGGGCGAGCGTGGCGAAATCGCTATCCGTGGCCCGCAAGTCATGGTGGGTTACTGGAACCGTCCTGAGGAAACTGACAAGGTCATGACGGCAGATGGTTTCTTCAAAACCGGTGACGTTGGTATCATGGACGAACGCGGTTATACCAAGATTGTCGATCGCAAGAAAGACATGATCCTGGTATCTGGTTTCAATGTCTATCCCAATGAAATTGAAGAAGTCATCGTCATGCATCCGGGTGTACTGGAGTGTGCCTGTATCGGTGTGCCCGATGCCAACTCTGGTGAAGCAGTGAAATTGTTTGTGGTGCGCAAAGATCCTTCGCTGACAGTTGACCAGCTCATGGATTATTGCAAGGAACAATTTACGGCTTACAAAAAACCAAAGTACATTGAGTTCCGTACCGATTTGCCCAAGACTAATGTAGGCAAGATTTTGCGCCGTGAATTGCGTGATGAAAAGAAAGCTTAAGCTCTCTGTTCAGCAATAAAAGAGGAAGGCCTGGCCTTCCTTTTTTATTACATATTGCATTGTGTATTTCAGGCTGCAATAACTAAGCCACGACAACTCCAGTCTTGCCATCTTCCACAACAAAACTTTTCAGTGTGGCGATGCCTGAATCTGCTCTTGCCACATCATCCAGCGCCAGGAAATGTGTTTGTATTTTTGTCGGCGAAAGATCCAGCAACATGAAACCACGCTTGTCACTACGTCCGTATTTGATATGCGGGTTTTGTGCCACATATTGATCCGTACGTTCTTGCGGACGTGAACTTGATGTCACCGACGTGCCGCAAAATTCCGTCGCCAGAATCGGGTTGCTGGCAGATGCCTTGCTGTAAAAATCGCGCTTCAGGTTGGCTGCATAAAAAGTATGGACATCACCAGAAATCACTACGGGGTTGGACGGTTTGTGCTTTTGCAAGTCATCCATCAGCCGTTGCCTGGCGATGGGGTAACCATCCCAGCCATCAGTCCAGAATTTGCCATCACCATCCTGGTGTACGGGAGTCTGGCTCGATTGTGCCATCAAGGTTTGCTGGGTCAGCATATTCCATTTTGCATTTGAGTTGGCAAGGCCATGTGCCAGCCATTTCTCTTGTTCCATACCCAGCAAGCTGCGGGTCGGATCCAGTCGTTCACTGCATTCTGCATTGGTGATGGAGTTTGAACCACCGTGACCAGGTTTGGGGCATACCTGGTGCGAGCGATATTGTCTGCTGTCGAGTACATGAAAGCGTACCAGCCTGCCCCAGTCATAGCGGTTATACACGCGCATGTTGACGAAATCAGTATGGCTGGCGTGCAAGCGTATCGGCATGTGTTCATAAAATGCCTGATAAGCGGCAGCACGGCGCAACATAAAGTTCACGTCCAGCCGTTCATCCCTGTCATTGCCATAATCATTGGCGATCTCATGATCATCCCAGGTGACTATCCATGGCGCGACATGATGGGCTGCCTGCAATTGCGGATCTGTTTTGTATTGCGCATAGCGGGCACGGTAGTCAGCCAGGCTGAAGCTCTCTATCTCACGGTTGCGTGGTTTGCCAGGGTGGCGCAAATCGTAAGGGCCCCATTCATAAATATAGTCACCCAAAAATGCCACCAGATCAGGATTGGCTGCGGCAATATGTCGGTGTGCTGCATATTCACCAAATTCCCAATGCTGGCAAGAAGCTACTGCCAGCCGCAAATTGACATTCAATGCATCGGCAGCTGGTGCAGTACGGGTGCGTCCTGTCGGGCTGACTGCATCACCCAGCATGAAGCGATACCAGTACCAGCGGTCGGCTTGCAGGCCAATCACATCAACATGCACGCTGTGTGCCAGCTCTGGCAGAGCATGGGTTTCGCCGCGATTGACAATGCGGTGAAATTGCTCATCCTCTGCAATTTCCCAGCGCAGCTTGTAGGGTATGGCAGGCAGGGCGGCTGCATTCAGGGGTTCAGGCAACAGGCGCGTCCACAAGACCACGCTGTCATGCCGGGGTGAGCCGGAGGCTACGCCTAGAGTGAAAGGATAGACACTGCTGCGCTCAGCCGCAAAACCGGGAAAAGCCTGGGCCAGTGCAGCAAAGGTACTGAATTGCAGAGACTGTTGTAAAAACGAACGACGTGTTAACTTCATAAAAATACTCAGTTCACCTTGGTAATGTCTTCCAGTGGTGGAATCTGACGCGGTTTGCGGTCATTGCCTGTAGCGACATAAGTGAGGGTCGCCTCAGTGACTTTGACGGTCGACGCCTGCAGGCGATTACGTTCTGCATATACTTCTACCGATACCGTGATTGAGGTATTGCCTACCTTGACGACTTCTGCATAAAACGACAACAGGTCACCGACAAATACCGGTTGCTTGAACAGGAAAGAGTTTACCGCGATGGTGGCAACGCGGCCATTTGCACGGCGTGCCGCTGGTATGGCACCGGCAATATCGACCTGCGACATGATCCAGCCGCCAAATACATCGCCATGGACATTCGCATCAGCCGGCATGGGCATGACCCTGAGGGTGGGCATATGCGCTGGCAGCCCGTTAGTTATTTGTTCAGTCATAATGATTTTGAATAGATAAGTGAGATTAGGGGATGAAGCAAATCTTAAACCAAATTTCATGCAGACTGAGTAAAGCAAGTGGCTTGCCAGCGACTGACAGAGTGATATATTGTGAAGTTGATGACAATGTAATAATTCCATGGACTAAAATAGGGTGAGCAGGTGAAGTGAGTGTAAACATTCCGCTTCAGGATTAAGAAAAAGCCTCCTGTGTCCGGATAATCAAAGAACAGATAATGGAAGTCAAACACGAAGAATTAAGATTGCTCGATGATGTAGTCATGCGCACAGTAGCCAATCCGACCGCCAGCCATTGCTGGCATCAGATGGTGGATTTGATGCGCCGTCATGCCACGCCTGCATTGACGCTACAGCTTGAGCAGTTTTTGCTGGCGAATGTCGCTGCCTCTGGCTTGCCTGGGTTTTATCGCGCTACCTTCCTTGACATGCTGACTGGCAGGCCAGAATATCTGCAACAGGCTGGGCAACTCGCATTGAGTCTGCAACCCTATGACGCAGACCGGCTCATCACTTTTCTGCAATACAGCTGGCAAAGGGTATTGCTCGATATATCCGGTCGCCAGGCTTTTCAGCAGCGCTTGCAAGAACTGGCTCTGCCAGCCATTACCGCCAGCCTGAATCTGTGGATATGGCAGCAAGTGCAGCCCACTCAAGTGTTGAAAAAACGCCTCATCAAGCAAGTACGCAAGGTCGCGCTGATTGCACCATTTGTGAGCAATATCAAACACCCGCCCACGCTGATGGCTTTGCAGCAGGCAGAAAACCTGCGCCAGCTTGGTTATGAAGTTGTGCTGTATTCAGCACAAGAAATGCTGGGGCCAGACTTCAAGCATTATCTGGGCAGTCATTCCTTTACGCCCGAGCCGCAATTTGTGACCGCAGGCTGGGATAAATACCTGGGGCAGGGTGGGCAAGTCATGACTGGTGATACGCGCTTTTCGCTAGTACAAAGATGGAAGAGCCTGCTGGGACAAGTCGCCGTGTTTGATCCTGATCTGGTAATGTTCGTTGGCCTGTATGCTGGTCTGGCAGCAGCGACTTATCCGACGCGGCCGGTACTCAGTCTGGGCATCAATTCACTGTCACCCATGCTGCCTGCTGACGTATGGCTGACGGCGCAGCAAGAGCTGGATGGCGTACAGGCATCGCAATGGACGGCGGCTTTTCCGGCCAGCCAGGCGTACTACCATTCCTACCGTGTACAAAGACCAGAAATCAAAGCTGGACATACACGCTCATCTTTAGGTCTGCCGCAAGACAAGCTGATACTGATTACGCTGGTCAGCGAGAGTGAAGCCAGGATCAAGGGGGACTGGGCTGTGGCCATGTTGCAAGTGCTGAACCAGCATCCTGATGTTCTCTGGCTCATCGTCGGCGGTAATGGCCTTCGACCATCAGCATTACAGGCTGCCAGAGCAGAACAGGTGCAATGTGTCGCGTTCTGTGCAGATGCCGTTAAATACCTGGCGTGCAGTGATATTTATATCAATCCACCCATGATGGGTGGTGGTTTTGCCGTGGCCGAGGCAATGGCCCTGGCCTTGCCAGCCCTGAGTTTGCAAGGGTCTGACGGCGGCGATAAACTGGGCAGGGCAGCACAAGCTAACTTGCAGGACTATTTCCAGACCCTGATGCTATGGTTGCACGATCCCGATGCCAGAAAAACCGCAGGCCTGGCCATGCAACAGCATTTTGATGCATACCTGGATTTGAACAAGGCTGCTGCCAGCCTGCAAGGTGCTTGCGAATTGGCGGTGGCGCGTTTTCATCTCAGGATGGCAGCACAGACTTCTTGAACCTGGCCGGATTCCCCACCATCAGTGCACCTGCTTGAATATCACTGATCACCACGGCTCCGGCACCGATGAAAGCATGGTCACCTATGTGCAGACGCTCAATCAGGGTGGCACCTATGGCGATAGTGACGCTATGACCTATGCGTGACAAGCCACCGACATTGCTGCCCGGCTGTACCCGTGAAAAAGCACCGATATGGGTATCATGCCCTATCGTGACACCGCGGTTGACAAACACGTGGCGACCCAGTGTCGCACCAGGGCCGATGACGCTATTGGCACCGACAAATACACCGGGTGACAGTTTCGCCAGTGGTGAGACATAGGCGCGAGGATGAATCAGGGTATGGAATTCAAGACCATGGTGCTGATAGCGCAGCAGTATTTCTTGCTCCAATACGTTACGGGTAGGTGTAGTTGGGCCCAGAAGATATAGTTCGTCATCGGCAGGCTGGAAATCAGCCAATTCAATTATTTCGGGTACAGGACCATAGACAGCCCATTCTGAAATGCGATCTTGCAAGCTGATATCACGCTCGCCCAGTGTTTCGGGCAAATGTAAAACTATCCCGGAAACCACCAGACCATTCGCCAGTGCACAATCAAACAAATCAGACAAAATATTGCTGCTGCCAAAAATCACCAGTTTATTCTTGTTCATATTGAAGACCTTGTTGGCAAGCTACGTGCTGTGGATGCGCTACTCTCGTAGCGATGGCAAAAGGCAAATTGTACGATAGCTTGATCCCCATGTCCGTAATGCTGGCTTTGCTGCACCTCCCGCATCTCCCACATTTTCCACATCTCCCGCGCCTGCGACATCCATTGTGTGGCTATGCTGCGCGGGCGCCGATGGAAATCTGATTTATAGCCTATAATTTTCTTTATGCAGTTTTTGCATGATGTGTTGTTCTCTTTGTTGTCTTCTTGGTATGGAAGGCGATTTTGTTGAATTGCCAATTCAAGTCAGTGCCCAGTACCGGCCTGACCAGCTCATTCAACCCTCATACGAGTACCTCTTTAATGCAACGCCGAGAATCTGTACGTAATTCATCTGCTGGTCAGCCCACCACCCATGCTGAGCGCGGGGACTGGTCCACCGTCAAAACCCTGTTGCCCTATCTGTGGGCCTATAAGTGGCGGGTCTTGCTGGCGCTGACCTTTTTGGTCGCTGCCAAGTTGGCCAATGTCGGTGTACCCCTGATCTTGAAAAAGCTGGTCGACAGCATGACGCTCAGTCCTGCGCATCCTGCCGCCGTCATGGTTTTGCCCGTGGCTTTGCTGATCGCCTATGGTGCCCTGCGCCTGTCAACGACCTTGTTCACCGAATTACGCGAGTTCGTGTTTGCCAAAGTCACGCAAAGGGCAGTGCGCACGATTGCCTTGCAAGTGTTCCGTCATCTGCATGCCCTGTCTTTACGCTTTCACCTGAACCGGCAAACCGGTGGCGTTACGCGTGATATCGAGCGTGGTACCAGAGCGATATCATCGCTGATTTCTTATGCACTGTTCAGCATAGTTCCTACCTTGCTGGAAATTACATTGGTCCTGATTTATCTGGGCACGCATTACGATAAATGGTTTAGCGTGATTACCGCGACTGCACTGGTGACGTATATCGTGTTCACCATTGTCGTGACTGAATGGCGCACGCATTTTCGCCGTACCATGAATGAACTGGATTCCAAGGCACACACCAAGGCCATCGATTCCCTGCTCAATTATGAAACGGTGAAGTATTTTGGCAATGAAGAATATGAAGCCCAGCGTTATGACGTGGGCTTGCAAAGCTTTGAAACTGCCGCCGTCAAATCGCAGAGCAGCCTGTTTTTGCTGAATACCGGGCAGTCCATGATCATTGCCACTGCCGTGACCCTGATCTTGTGGCGTGCGACGCAAGGTGTGATTGATGGCACCATGAGCCTGGGTGATCTGGTGCTGGTGAATGCCTTCATGATACAGCTGTATATTCCCTTGAACTTTTTGGGCGTTTTGTACCGAGAAATCAAGCAAAGCCTGGCCGATATGGAAAGGCTGTTTTCCCTGCTGGATCAGAACCGCGAAGTGGCTGACGATGCCGACGCACAAGCGTTGCAGGTGCATCATAAAAATGGTGCCGAGATACGCTTCCAGCATGTGAATTTCAGCTACGAAGAAAAGCGCCAGATTTTGTTTGACGTGGACTTTACTATCGCCCCTGGCACGACCACCGCAGTGGTCGGACACAGCGGTTCTGGCAAGTCGACTTTATCGCGTTTGCTGTTCCGTTTTTACGATATCCAGTCGGGTCATATTTCCATCGATGGACAGGATTTGCGCAACGTCACGCAATCCTCAGTTCGGGCAGCGATAGGCATCGTGCCGCAAGATACGGTACTGTTCAATGACACCATAGAATACAACATTGCCTACGGCAAACCGGGTGCGAGTAAAGAAGAGATTATTGCTGTTGCCAAGGCTGCTTACATTCATGATTTTATCGAGTCGCTGCCAGATGGTTATGACAGCATGGTTGGTGAACGCGGACTGAAATTATCCGGTGGTGAAAAGCAGCGTGTGGCTATCGCCCGCACCCTGTTGAAAAACCCGTCGATTTTGATTTTTGATGAAGCCACTTCAGCGCTCGATTCGCAAGCCGAGCAATTGATACAGGCGCAGTTGAAAGACATTGCACGCAGCCGCACCAGCCTGGTGATAGCGCACAGATTATCGACCATCGTCGATGCACAGCAGATACTGGTGATGGACAAAGGCCACATCATAGAGCGTGGCACCCATCATGATTTGCTGGCCTTGCACGGTGCTTATGCGCGCATGTGGGAAAGGCAGCAAAGCAAGAAAAAAGACCTCGCTGAAGATGATGACGAAGCCGATGAAATTGAATTGGTGAGCGCATAAACATGGAAACCAAGTGGCTGGAAGATTTTGTATCGCTGGCAGAGACCAATAGTTTCAGTCGCTCTGCAGAATTGCGCCATGTGACGCAGCCAGCTTTCTCGCGCCGCATACAATCGCTGGAAGCGTGGCTGGGCAGTGACCTGATCGATCGTACTTCCTACCCCACGCGCCTGACGCATGCCGGTGAAGTTTTCTACGAGCAGGCAATCGCCATGCTGGGGCAAATCAATAATGCCCGCGCGCTGTTGCGCGGCAAGCGTACCACCACCCAGACCACTGTGGATTTTGCTGTGCCACACACCCTGTCGCTGACCTATGTACCACGCTGGCTGACCAGTCTGGATCAGGCCTTTGGAGAGATCAACAGCCGCCTGTTGGCACTCAACGTGCACGATGCCGTCATGACCCTGGTAGAAGGTGGCTGCGATCTTTTGCTGTGCTATCACCATCCGCGCCAGCCGCTATTGCTTGATAGCAGCCAGTACGACATGATCAGCATGGGCACAGAGACGCTACGAGCCTACACGCGTTGCGATAAACACGGTGTGCCAGAACTGCTGTTGCCCGGTACTGAAAAAGAGCCGTTGCCATTTTTGGCCTATGCCAACAATGCCTATCTGGGGCGTATGGTAGATTTGATCTTGAATGACACACGTCAGCCCCTGCATCTGGAAAAATGCTATGAAACCGATATGGCAGAAGGCTTGAAAATGATGGCGCTGGAAGGTCGCGGCATCGCTTTTTTACCCGAGTCTGCCGTGACCCGCGAAGTCAAGCAAAAGCAACTGGCACGGGCCGATGCTGGCAGCAATGCATGGGAAGTGAATATGGAAATTCGCCTGTACCGCGAACGCCCGTCGATACAAAGGCCGGGCAAGACCATCGTCTCGCGTTTGTGGGAATATCTGGAGCAATTGCCGGTGGAAGAAAGCCAGGGCAAAAAAAACTCTGGAAAAAATCGACGCGGCAATTGAACAACAGCAGGGTTTTGCCAAATTGAAAACATGAAATGGAGAACTGGCAGCAGATCAAGGCTAAAGGCAAGACATAAGGCAGGACATAACATAAGGCCAATTCCATGGTTATGCATTTCATGCATAGATACATGCAAACAAAGCATTGGCTGACCTCAAAGCGAAAAGACTACTATGCGTCTGCTTTCAGTGCGGGTGAAAGACCTGTCTGAAAATGCAAGATTGCAAACCAGTTCAAACCCAATTCAAGAGGTCATATAATGTCCACCCCGCACCAGATACCGTCTTATCTTACCCCGACTGAGACCGGTCCTTGGTCAGTTTACCTTGAGCAAATTGATCGTGTTACTCCTTACCTTGGCCATTTGTCGCGCTGGGTAGAAACCCTGAAGCGCCCTAAGCGTATCCTCATCGTTGACGTGCCTATCGAACGTGATGACGGCAGCATCTCCCATTTCGAAGGTTATCGTGTACAGCACAATACTTCCCGTGGCCCGGGCAAGGGTGGCGTGCGTTTCCATCAGGATGTGACGTTGTCAGAAGTGATGGCTTTGTCTGCCTGGATGACGATCAAGAACTCGGCAGTCAACGTGCCTTACGGTGGTGCCAAAGGTGGTATCCGTGTTGATCCAAAAACACTGTCACGCGGCGAACTGATGCGCATGACACGTCGTTACACTTCAGAAATCGGCATCATCATTGGCCCGGATAAAGACATCCCGGCACCGGACGTGAACACCAATGAGCAAACCATGGCATGGATGATGGATACCTATTCCATGAACGAAGGCCGTACAGCCACAGGTGTGGTCACTGGCAAGCCTATCTCCCTTGGTGGTAGCCTGGGTCGTCGTGAAGCAACTGGCCGTGGTGTATTCGTGGTCGGTAGCGAAGCTGCAGCCAAGCGTGGCCTGAGCATTGCTGGTGCGAAAATTGCTGTGCAGGGTTTTGGTAATGTCGGTGGTATTGCTGCCCGTTTGTTTGCAGAAGCCGGTGCCAAGATCGTTGCAGTGCAAGATCATGGCGGCACGATCTTCCATTCGAATGGTTTTGATGTCAACAAACTGCTGGATCACGTGGCAGCCAAAGGCAGTGTTGCCGGTTTCGAAGGTATAGAAGCAGTTTTGCCAAATGATGAGTTCTGGTCCGTTAACTGCGATATTATGATCCCGGCAGCATTGGAACAACAAATCACTTTAAAAAACGCTGATCAGATCCGTGCCAAAATCATACTCGAAGGCGCGAATGGCCCTACTACACCAGAAGCAGACGATATTTTGCGCGACAAAGGTGTCCTGGTGGTACCAGACGTGATCGCCAATGCTGGCGGCGTTACCGTGTCTTATTTTGAATGGGTACAGGATTTCTCCAGCTATTTCTGGTCTGAAGATGAAATCAACCTGCGTCTGACCCGCATCATGAAGGAAGCTTTTAATTCTGTATGGCAGGTAACAGAAGACAAAAATGTCTCCCTTCGTACAGCGGCATTTATTATCGGTTGCTCCAGGGTGTTGCAGGCACGTGAAGTTCGTGGCTTGTATCCATAATCTGGAATTGAAAAAAGCTATTGATCACCTATGCTGATAGGTGATCAGTGAAGCAGATGAAACGTGCTCTCAAGTCTTGCCGCGATGCGAATATGGTTCAGTTATGAACCATGTTTGCGTCGCTTGCGACCTTTGCTTCAGTTTCATTGGGTAAGTTGGGTAAGTCGCCAATTGGCAGCAAGCTCAGGTAACGCTATTTGAAAAATGTCAGTGTCATCAAGCCTTAGTTTTATCAGACTAAGCTCAGGAATGAGTATGGAACAATAATTGCATACTTGTTTTTAAAATCTTTGCAAGAGTGAATTGTAAAATATACTGAATAATATTTTGTTAAATGTGAATTTTTCTGTTGAATTTTGTTGGGCTTTATCATTACCATCCTGAATTAAGTTCAAAGGGGGATCATATGAAAGTTACGAAATGGATAGTAAAGGCTGGCTTGCCCTGCGCGCTAGTCCTGTGCTCCTCGCTTTCATTAGCCGCGGATACCCTGACACGCATCAAAGAGACGCAAACGGTGACCATCGCGCACCGTGAAGCGTCTTTTCCGTTTTCTTACCTGAATGATGACAAGAAGCCCATCGGCTATTCCATGGACATTTGTCTGAAACTGGTCGATGCAATCAAAAAAGAACTCAAGCTGCCGCAACTTAACGTGAACTATGTGCTGGTAACTGGCAGTACCCGCATCCCTGCTATTGCCGAGGGCAAGGCTGACATGGAATGCGGTTCAACCACCAATAATGCCGAGCGCCGCAAACAGGTTGCCTTCACTATTCCCCATTTTTTTGCCACCGCAAAAATGATCGTCCGTGCCGACTCCGGCATTAAAAACTGGACTGACCTCAAAGGTAAAAAAGTGGTTACCTCCAAGGGTACGACTACCGTCAAGCTGTTAAATGACCGCGACAAGGTCAGGGGCCTGGATTTGAAATTGCTCGAAGGCAGCGACCATAATGAATCCTTCGGCATGGTAGAAAGCGGCAAGGCCGATGCTTTCACCGTCGATGATGTGCTCTTGTATGGACAGCGCGCCAATGCCAAGGACCCCAGCAAGTTTGTCGTCGTGGGTGATTCACTGTCTACCGAACCGTATGCCATCATGTTGCGCAAGGATGATCCCTCATTTAAAAATCTGCTGGACCGTGAAATGGCCCGTTTGATGAATGATGGCGAAGTCACCAAGCTGTATGACAAATGGTTTCGCAAGCCCGTGCCCCCAAAAGGAGCAAACCTGAACATGCCCATGAATTTCCTGCTGCGTGACAATATTCGCTTTCCCACAGACAAGGTTGCAGATTAGCGGGCACTGTCTTTGCTTGATGGCTTGAGCGAATGGCATATAGTGAAGAAGTTTGTATTGCTTGACAGGCGCTCTGCATGTCTAAATTTTTAGCAGCATATAAGTAGTAATACGTATTAAACCGACTGAAAAAAACGGTAATTTGCTGAGGGTTTTTGTTAAACTCAAAGCCATGATTTTTTGATTTAACTTTTTGGAGACAGTATGAAATTTTCGAAATTGTTGGTAGGTCTGATTGGCGCAGGTCTGATCGCCGGTGCAGCACAGGCGCAAGAAACCGGGACATTGAAAAAAATCAAAGACACAGGAACCATCACTTTAGGTGTGCGTGATTCCTCCAACCCTTTTTCCTATCTGGATGATAAGCAGTCTTATCAGGGTTATTCCATTGATTTGTGTCTGAAAATTGTGACTGCAGTGCAAAAGCAATTGGGTTTGACTTCCTTGAACGTCAAAATGAATCCAGTGACTTCTGCTACCCGCATCCCTTTGATGGCAAACGGCACGATCGATCTGGAATGCGGCTCTACAACCAATAACGTTGAGCGTCAAAAACAGGTGGCATTTGCGCCTACCACTTTTGTCACAGCCAACCGTATTCTGTCGAAAAAATCTTCTGGTATCAAAACCCTTGCGGATTTGAAGGGCAAGGCCGTGGTATCCACTTCTGGCACTTCCAACCTGAAGCAATTGACACAGTTGAATGCAGATCAAAATCTGGGCATCAATATTTTGCCAGCCAAAGATCATGCAGAAGCTTTCCTGATGGTAGAAACAGGTCGTGCAGTGGCATGGGTGATGGATGACATTCTGTTGGCTTCACAAGTATCCAACTCAAAAAATCCAGCTGACTATGAAATCAGCAAGGAAGCATTGTCGGTCGAACCGTATGGCATCATGTTGCGTAAGGATGACGCACCGTTCAAGAAAGTGGTTGATACAGCTATCAGCAACGTGCTGACTTCTGGTGACGTTAACCGCATCTACCACAAATGGTTTATGCAACCTATCCCACCTAAAGGTATCGCTTTGAACTGGCCTATGTCTGACCAGCTCAAGGTAGTTGCTGCCAAGCCTACTGATTCAGGTGAGCCTTCTGCTTATGCTGCTGTTCCTGAGGCTCAAAAAGCCGTATTGAACAAAAAGAAAAAATAATACATAGCAAGGCAAGGTAGTCCGATAAAACGGGGGGATGCACCTCCCGTTTTCTTTTGCAAGACAATGTACTTGCGATCTTGCCAAGGCGGATTGAAAGCGCTGTACAGGAGGAGAATATGAATTACAACTGGAATTGGAATATCTTTTGGGACATTGCGCCCGATGGAACGGGAACCTATCTGGAGTCGCTGATCGCTGGTCTGAAATGGACACTGGCGACGGCAGGTCTGGGCTGGGTGATTGCTTTGGTATTGGGCCTGGTGATAGGGACACTGCGCACAGCACCAAATAAATGGGTAGTCAAGCTGGCAAATGCCTATGTGGAATTATTCAGGAATATTCCACTGATCGTGCAAATGTTTCTTTGGTACTTTGTCTTTCCTGAGGTCTTGCCTGAAGCCTGGGGCACGGCACTCAAACAATTGCCGAACTCGCCATTTATTACTGCTGTCCTGAGCCTGGGTTTTTTTACTTCAGCCAGGGTTGCAGTGCAGGTATCGACTGGTATCAATGCTTTGCCGCGTGGTCAGAAAATGGCTGGAACAGCATTGGGACTGACGCTGCCACAAACTTACCGCTATGTGCTATTGCCCATGGCATTTCGCATCATCATTCCTTCACTGATCAATGAAGTAGCAGCGATCATCAAAAACAGTTCGGTGGCTTTGTCCATAGGTTTGATAGAACTGATGGCAAGTACGCGTTCCATGCAAGAAATGTCTTTTAAGACTTTTGAGGCTTTCAGTGCTGCCACCATTATCTATCTGATCGTGTCTGTGGTTGCGATCCTGATGTCGAATTTGTTGGAAAAGAAACTGCGCGTACCAGGTTTCATTACCGCTGGTTCAGCCAGTAGTGGAGGGCACTAAACATGGGTAATTTTGATTTTGATGTCATTCAGCGTTCCTGGGTGTACCTGTTCCAGACTGGCATGGTATTTACACTGAAGCTGACCTTCCTGGCAATGACAGGCGGTATCATCATTGGCACTTTATTGGCGATGATGCGTTTGTCCAGCAACAAGCTAATCAATCTGGTCGCTTCCGCTTATGTCAACCTGATGCGCTCGATACCTCTGGTATTGGTGCTGTTCTGGTTTTACTTCCTGGTGCCTTATATTGGTGCCTGGATAATTGGCGCAAACGAACCTGTGGCCGTGGGTGCCTTTTCTTCTTGCCTGATCACCTTTGTCATGTTTGAAGCCGCTTATTACTGCGAAATCATGCGTTCTGGCATACAGTCTATCCCTCGTGGCCAGATATGGGCTGGTTATGCGATGGGCATGAATTACTGGCAAACCATGGGGCATATCGTGTTGCCTCAGGCTTTCCGCAATATGATTCCTATATTGCTGACGCAAACCATCGTTTTGTTCCAGGACGTATCGCTGGTATCGATTTTGTCTATTCCCGACTTTTTCGGTTCGGCTGCCAAAGTTGCACAGCGTGATGGTCGTCTGGTGGAAATGTATTCCTTCGCAGCGGTTGTCTACTTCATCATGTGTTTTGGCTTGTCCGCGCTCGTGAAGAAGTTGCAGGCAAAAGTGGCGATCATACGTTAAGAATATTGTGGAGATTTGAAATGATAAAATTGAATAATGTCAGTAAATGGTATGGTCAGTTCCAAGTGTTGACTGACTGCACGACTGAAGTATCCAAGGGCGAAGTGGTGGTTGTGTGCGGTCCTTCCGGTTCGGGTAAATCCACCCTGATCAAAACCGTCAATGGCCTGGAGCCTTTCCAGAAAGGCGAGATCACGGTAGAAGGTGTTTCTGTTGGTGATCCTAAAACCAATCTGTCCAAATTGCGTGCACGCATAGGTATGGTGTTCCAGAACTTTGAATTGTTCCCGCATCTGTCCATTCGTCAAAACCTGACGATAGGCCAGGTTAAAGTACTGGGTCGTTCAGAAGATGAGGCTACTGAGCGTGGCCTCAAATACCTGGATCGCGTCGGCCTGATTGCCCAGAAAGACAAATTCCCTGGACAATTGTCCGGTGGTCAGCAACAGCGTGTAGCGATTGCCCGTGCCTTGTCCATGGACCCGATAGCCATGTTGTTCGATGAGCCTACTTCTGCACTTGATCCAGAAATGATCAATGAAGTGCTGGATGTCATGGTGGGCCTCGCGCAAGAGGGCATGACCATGATGGTGGTAACCCATGAAATGGGCTTTGCCAAGAAAGTCGCGAATCGCATCGTCTTTATGGATAAGGGAGCGATCGTTGAGGATTGTTCTAAAGATGAATTCTTTAATAATGCTCGCTCAGAACGCGCTCGCGACTTCCTGGATAAAATCATCCATTAATGTTTCATTGATGCCTTAACCAAGTAATTCTAAGTAATCTAAGTAGTCTAAGTAATGCATTTTTCTTAGTTTGCAAAACAGCCCTGATTTCAGGGCTGTTTTTGTTTTAAGGAGTGATTTTTTGGGGAAACTCAAAGAATTGTGACTCACGTCACAGGTAAAAACACACTGCCATGCTAACCTTCACTCGCTAAAAAATGCACTGACAAACAGATACTTGATTACTTTTTTGCTTTAACAATAACTAAACAGGACACCACGCAATGGCCAACACAGCAGCAGACATCCAAAAGCTTTACATCGCCTACTTCAACCGTCCTGCAGACCCAAATGGTCTGACGTACTGGATGGCCCAAGGCCTGACACTGGGTCAAATCGCCGACAGCTTC
>NZ_JBMPOZ010000043.1:0-16667 GCF_049340385.1 Undibacterium sp. Ji83W
CACACGTTGAAGCAAAAGGCACGACGGCATTTTGAAACAAGCGTGTGGTGGCGGGGTAAATTTTATCGCGGTGTGTTGCGAGTATGTGGTTCGACTACTTGACTATCGGGGGCTAATGGGTGACCCCTATCTTGTCTTGTGACCCCTATCTTGTGACCCCTATCTTGCGGGGTGAGACCGTGCAGGCTGACTGAGTTTGTCTTGCTGGGTGTCGTGTATCAAACCTCTCAAGACAAGGCGATCAGGTCAGAAATGTCGTAATGTGAGACCTGACTCCGACGTTCCCCGACGTTCCCTGACCCCGGCTTTCCCTGTTAACAAATATCTAGTTGAAATCAGCTTGAATTGATTCAATTCCAGCAAGCGCTGTTTTTAATAATTGCTGTCTATCTTCGATTTTTTCTCGAATGTCAAAACTCTTCAAAGCCGGGCATTTTGCAAGAAGATGAATTCCAACATCCGTTATGGACGCATCCACAATGTAAATTTTTTCCGTCTGCATGAGCATTCCTGAGTCACACATTTTTTCGACAAATAAGTCATCAATATCTTCACCAAC
The DNA here is from genome assembly GCF_049340385.1 of Undibacterium sp. Ji83W. Taxonomy (NCBI): domain Bacteria; kingdom Pseudomonadati; phylum Pseudomonadota; class Betaproteobacteria; order Burkholderiales; family Oxalobacteraceae; genus Undibacterium; species Undibacterium sp. Ji83W. Next base: position 560 of record NZ_JBMPOZ010000043.1, read on the forward strand.
AAGCCAAATTTCTTCCGCACACTTCAGTGTAAAAAATTTTGATAAATCACGAACTGGAAAAATCGGTGATTTACTAGCGATATTACTAAATGCATCGAAAAATCCGCGCCGACTACCAACTCCGCTCAGACGTCCATCAAGTAAAAACTTCAAATAACCGTTAAAAGAATTACTCGTCGTGATGGTGCAGCAATTAATAACCCCTTCCCCATACCATTCATATATTTCGCAATAACCCGCCGCATGCTGTTCGTAACGCAACAAAACTCCATCGTTACTCCACCATGTATCTGAAATGACCTCTCCATCAATTAACAAAGCCTCACGCTCACAGTAATTTCCATCGAACGAGTAAGCAACCCCGCTGAAAGGTTTCTCTTCATAGCAAGGTATTTCATAATCCGACATACTAGCTGTTAAATCAACATGAAGAAGGTCGCTCCGGTCATCGAAATAACGAGAGAGGTAGGGCATTTCTATCTTCCCATCTTGGACTATCCATGCGCAAATAGTCTCATCGTCAAGTTTTTCATATGACACGCCGGAGAATAGCTCTTCATCATGGTAAATCAAACCATTCTTGTTAGTCATTGCATTTATGAGCATTCGTCTCATTGAAATAATTTCCTACCAGTAACAACATTAATTTGTGGCGGCAAAATCCCCCCGCAATTACTACATGCAAGAAATGGACCTCCTTGCATACCACTCCCGCTCGTTTTCCCTAGTTTGTAGGTTACGACACTTATGTCCCCATTCATCAAGGCGCCAGCCGGGTTCACTAGCTTGTTGTATAAATCATTTGCTGCTTGTACTTCTGCGTGCAAGCCCGGAACACCAGCTTGCTGTGCAAATACCTTTTCACTGGACACATAATCTCGGATTTGTTGAGCAGTTAAGCCATTTAGCTTTTGACCACTTCTTGCATAAGCATCTCTCACACCGCTTATAAAGGCATCTGTATCCGAGATTGTATACTCTCCGTTCACACCAGCGACTCGCTGCACACCGGGGAATTCGCCCATAGCACTAGGAATATTCTTAAATCCTTTGCTCATGATACCAGCAGATGCCGAACCAGCACGAGCATACGCAATCCCGCCCTTCCCGCCATTGGCTATAATATCGGCCGCTTCGCTAGCGACTTGCGACTCCATCCGAGCGACAAACACGTTTGCCTGGCTAGCTTCCAAACCACCAATTCTCGGCCCCATCTTCAGGTCAGCATTTAACCCAGCCCTAATGGTGGCATCAAGCTCTGAACGCAATAAAGTAGTTTCACTATAAAGCGCTGTTTTAGCTGCTGTCCATGCTGGTGCAACAACACGCACACCAGCCCTTACTACCAAACCACCAAATTCATTAACTATGCCATCTTGCAAACTTAATGCTTGTTGATAATGCCAAGCCCCCGCATGAACGGGACTAAGAATTCCGCTTTTAGCAATTGGCGCCTGTGCAGCCCAAGCTTGAGGACCATTCGCAATAGCCACTCTTTGCTGCTCAAGGGCAATTAATTTTCTTTTCTCATTTATGCTTCGAGATGTCTCTTTGAAACTCCAATTCGGCATACTCATTTGCCAACTAACGTCGGTCGCATGCTCTTCATCCAGTGCTCTTATTTCATCAGGAGTCAATTTCTTGTGACTGATTTCAACAGTTTGCATTTCAGTTTGATACAACGTCGTCGTGTCGTTACCCTGTACTAATGTGCCATTTACCCCTTTTGCACTACTTGCTGGCTCTGCTCTGAATCGAAAACGCGATGGATACTTTGAAGCGTACGGATCATACTCGCCCCATGAACCATTACTTCCTGTCGCATTTTGCACAGCAGGATTCAAAATATCATCTATATATGGCACGTTAACCTTTTCGAGTTCCCCAGGCTTAAAGAATGTTGTAGAAGGTTCTTTTATACGTGCTGCGTAATCACTCCTGTTGCTCGTAGCTAGACTCTCACCGAGAGCATTGCCAAACGCATCTCTTGCAATCTGCGCCATCTCAACTCTACCACCACGCATAGCAGCAACTGTCACACCCGCAGCAAAGCCACTTACTGTACCGCGTGCTACGTTACTCCCGAAAGACTCCATATCAGCAAATACTTTATTTGTATCCAGCCAATCGCCCACCTCTTTACCAACCCCAGCACCAGCGGCAGAAGCCGCCACATTGCGCCAGCTAAAACTGTCTTGTAGGCCAGTGGCAATGCCTATGCCTTGGGTAATCGCACTGCCGAGTGCAGCTTTCGCCATGACGTTCATTGTTCCGGGATCAAAACCGGGTAATGTTGCGGGCAACCCAGTACTGATACCTGCGCTGAGCGCCGACAGCGCTACTGATTTCCAGTTGAAGCCATCTTGCATATTCATTGCGATTGCTGCGCCTTGACTTACAACAGAACCCACCGCTGCGGAGGCAGCTGCCAGACCCCAGCCTGCAGCCGCTACTCCAACACCGCCACCAGCCAAGGCAGTTGCACCGGTGGTCATGATGACGCCCATAGAGCTCCCCGCTAATCCTGCCGCACCTTGTGCCATCAGGATGGAAGCCGCCCCTGCCGTCATAATGGTAGCAACAATCGCAATCGCGGCGATAATGATCATCCCCATGCCGCCACAACCATCCTGCCCTGCAGGCATAGGCATGTTGGGCGTGGTATCACCAATGATCTCACCCGGGTTGTATGGCCTGAAGGTATCGACCCTGTTACCACCAGATACTTCCCTGGCCGGTATCAGCAGCTTGGCACCACTTTGCGGTTCGGTGGTCGCCAGGCCATTGGCGTCAGCGATCAGATACCACAGCGTGGCATCGCCCCAGACTGCTTTGGCTATGCTTTGTAGCGTATCTCCTTGTTGGGCGACGTAGATGCTAGGGCCGCTGCCTGCCAGTGCACTTTGCTTGACATAGCTTTGGTTGATGGTGTCGCTGACGTAGTCTTTGCTACTGGTGCCAATGATCTGGTCATTGATCAGCAGGCTGTAAGTGTTGTCACCCAGTTGCTCTTTGCGCAGGATGTGGCCAGCTGTATCAACAAACAGGTTGCGTGTGTTGCTGGTCTTGGTGCTGTCTGTCACTTTAATCAGGTGACCATTGACGTCGTAGCTATTGACGGTAGTGGCTTCACCACCGCCACGGTTGCCAACAACTTCACTGGCCTGGTACTGGTCAAACTGGGCAGATGCATCGTAGTGATAGCCCACGACAGTTTTGGTGTCCTGAGTGTAAAGAGTCATCCTGCCTGCGTCGTCATAGTGGAACCTGGTACCACTGAACTCTGCGCCTGCAATGGCGGTATGCACTTGCTGGATATCAAGCTGATTGACTTTGTCTGTCTGGTATTGGTAGATAGTGAACTCAGCACTGACACCGGCATCCTGGAAGGATTTCTTGAGGTCGCTATTACCACGGATCTGGTTGATGAGGTCATTGCTGACACCACTGCGGACGAGCTGGCTGTTGGCGTTGTAGTAGCGCTTGTCTATTTCAACACCGTCGCGGCTGATGGTGTTTAACCTGCCTATGGTGTCATAGGTGTAGGTCTCGGTGATGTTGCCTGCGGTAGTGCCTGTCATGGTGACGGGGATGCCCAGGACGTTGGCAGAGGTACTCGTGATTTTTTTACCGTAGCTGGTGTCACTGAGGCGGCGGCCTTCGTTGTCGTAGGTGAACTGGTGACCTTGCTCGGCACTGATGCCGATGATGCCATCGGTCTTGACGCCGTCAACAATGACCTGGCGGTTCATGGCGTCATAGGTGTTCCACGTTGTCTTGATTTGCTCCTTGCTGTTGATCTGGTTGCCGCCTACGGTGTTGACGAGTTCGCCATTGGCATTTGTACTGGCTGCGGTATCGGTGACGTAGTAGCTCGATACCATGGTGCGGTTGCCATTATTGTCATAGGCGTAGGTGAGCGAGTAGCGGTCTGTCTGGACAACGGCCAGGCGGCCAAGTTTGTCGTAGGACAGGTGGTTGTCCTGTAAGACGCTGACGTGGGTGTTGTTGACCTGGGTGACGTTCTCTGAGAGACGGTTACCGGCAACATCGTACTGATAGTAGGTGTAGGTACTGGTACCAGCATCCTGGATGGTGAGGACCTGGCCTAACTGGTTGTAGGTGGTTTTGATGTCTTTTTTGTAGATGACACCATCACCATGTTCGCCTACGACCTGGTTGTAGTAGTTGTAGTCGTACTGGGTGGTGTGTCCGCCCAGGTCTGTCTTGCTGACCAGACGGCCTGTGGCGATATCGTAGACCCAGTTCTTTTGGCCATTGATGGCGTCTGTTTCGTTGACTTTATGGTTCAGTGCATCGAAACGGCTGGTGGTCTGGGTGCCATTGCTGCCGCTTGTATGGGATTCATTGTCGGCTTTGATTACGTTGCCACGCAAGTCGTACCAGGTGCGCAGGATGCCGCCTGCGGCGTCTGTGGTCTGGATGCGGCGGCCCAACTCATCGTATTTGTAGCTGATGGTGAGTTGTTTGGTCGCTTCATACTCTTCACCGCCATCGTAAATCAGGTTGGTGGAATGGTAGACATCGACTGCGCCAACCTGTGTCTGCGAGCTGACACGGCCCATGGCGTCGTATTTAAACGTGGTCTGGTAACCGGATGCATCGGTATAAGACGTCCTGTCGCCAAAGGCGTTGTAGTCCTGGCGGGCGACGTGGCCATCCGCACGGTGTTCTTCAAGTACGTGACCGTTAGCATCAAGGACATTGAAGCTGATGTTGCCGTTGGCATCCATGGCGCCGATTTTTTGGCCGAGGCTGTTGTAGGCATCGGTTATTTTGATGTCTTTAAAGCCATCGTTACGAGTGGTTTCTATGAGGCGGTTGTCGCTGTCATAGTGGTAGCGGGTCAGCAGTTTGGGGTCGCGTACGTCGGTCGCACTGAGTACATTGCCCCAGCGGTCATTGGTCTGGATAACACTGTTGTAACCAGCAGGCGCAATTGGTGTACTGTTGCTGCCGTTATTGATGTTGAGGGTGGGAATCCAGCTGATATCAGCCGCCTTTGGTATCTGGCTTATTCTGCCTATGTCACCCATGGCTTGCAACGCGGCCAGATCAGCTGCGATCGCCAGACCGGCGGCGACCGAGGCGGCTGTTTTGAGTTGATCAAGATTGCCCTGGTCAACCTGGCCAGCATTAGTCAGTTTGGTTTGTTCAAGTACCGCCAAATGATTGAGTGCTGACGAGAGCTTTTCATTAAAGGATTTTTGATTGAGCCTGAATTGTAATTGTGTCGTCGCGTCAGCGCTGGCGCTGGCTGGGCTGTTTTGTGTGTCATACAGAATGCCGAGTATGACTTCTGCACGGGATTTTGAACCCAGTTGTTGCAACCAGTAATTTCTGCCTGCTGCGTCAGGTTGTTGACCAAAGGCATTGGTATATATTTTGTTGATGAAGTCGGTATCATTGAGACTATAGGCTTCCAGTGTGTGGGCTGCGTCGCCGCTAATCATGTTTTGGACAAACATTACGCGGTCTGCCAATGGTGCATCAATGGCGGGAATGCGTTCTGCCCAATGATCAAATCCATCCAGATCAGCTTCGCGGCCAAACATCATGATGAACAGGCTAGCTACTTGCGTGCGTGCGTACACTGCAGGTTTGGTATTGAGGGCTGCATTGATACCTGCTGTAGCATTATCTGCAGTGACATTGGCAAACAATGTGCGGGCAACGCCAACGGAGTCACCATTCATGGTCAGTGCATAGGTCAGGCCAACGGCTGTCTTATTCGCCAGCAATCTTAATCTGTCTGCACTTGCCTGATCAGCGGTACCGTTACTCATGGTTTCACTGAGAATTTCGTATACAACTTGTCCACGAGTTTTGGTGGACAGGTCATTGATGTGAGTGGCGATATTTTTGCTATCAGTGCTACCTAAATTGCTATAAATCAAATTGACGAAGCTGGCATTGCTTAAACCAGCAGGCAAGTCACCTGGCTTGGCACCGTCCAGCATAAGCTGGGCAATGCTGCTGAGGTTTGTACTGCCGACGCTTGCACTCCAGTAACTGAGACCTGAGGTTTCTGGCGCGCGGTTAAACATTAATGCGTATAAGCGTGCAACACTCTTTTGTGCTTCCGTCGCAGAAATTGTTGGTGCAGTTGATACGCCATAAACTGCACTTGCATTTTGGTGCGCGATGTCAGACGCTATTTTTGCCTGGTCAAATGTACGTTGTGCGTCTACCAGAACCTGACCATCACCATATTTGGCAGGGATAAGAACGGAATTAATAAATGCCTGTTGAACACTCTGGAAATTCGAAATGAAAGTAGCGACTTTTTGATCAAAGAGCCTGCGACTTGCAAACGCAACCGAGATGACACTGGTTTCACTGCTCAAGCCACTGATCAGGCTATTGAACACATTGCCTATTGCCGCCTCACCACTTTGTCTTGCGGTATCCAGACGTGAAGCCCAATACGACTCACCGTTCAGCGGATCTGGCGCTGTACGCCCTAACGCTCCGTAATAAATACTCTGGATGAGGCTATAACTACCGACTGAATTCAGATTGAGTTCACTATAAATTTTGCCTGCAATAGTATCTACCGTCTCTTTGCCAGTTGCAATGCCATCTATCCAGCCACCCATCTTAACGGTAAAAGTGGGGGCAATATTCTGATTATTCGTCAGCAGCATAATGACTTGCAGTATGGATGCAAGATTTGTCGCTGTTGCCGTAGTGGTCGGAATAGAGATGTTTGCGCCAGCGGTTCCTGCAGCATCTTTTAATGCTAAATAGCGTTGCAATGCAAGCGAAGCATCGGAGGCAGTTTTTGTCACCGCAGCATTGGCAACAGCCAACGCATTGCTAGCGTTGCTTACTGCATGCGACACTGCCAAATTTACTTTACCAATAAATTTATCACGCGTCGCAAGGAACTGCGCATCAGGATTCTCGTTATTTAAAACACTGAATATCAAAGCGTTGAAAATAGCGCCTTGGGTCTGTGCTGGTTCAGCTCTTAATTTGTTAGCCCAATAGGTGACGCCTGCTGTATCGTTATCGAAGCGGCTGAGGCTATTCGTGTAGATACCAGCCATCAAGACATTTGGATCTTTTTTATCCAACCCTTCATTTACATAAGTATTGGTGTCGTGGTACATGCTGGTGGCAATATCAACGATCTGCATACCTTCCTTCATGCGGGTCACCCAATAGGCAACGCCAGCAGAGTCAGGATCAGTACGGTTGAACAGCAAAACGTACAGCTGCAATACTTGCTTCAGATGCTCAGGATTGGCCTGGGAAATTGCGTCCAGTGCTTCACTGGTTTTTTTCGCAAATTTTGGCGCATCTTCTGCCAAACCTTTCTTGACCGTGTAATCAGAAAGTGCACCGACCAGGGTGTTCATTACATCGCCTGATGGCGTCGCATTACCGCCAGCCGGTTGCAGGCCATTGACTTGATTTTGAAAATAGGTAACCCAGCCGTGGGCAGCGTTAACGGCTGAAACGGAATTATCAAAAGCAGTCTGGAATGACGTTATATTGCCAGCGGCTAAATCGTATCTGGATTTTGCCTCATCGAAATCACTTATCGCCTGGGCATCTGTCGGTGTGCTCCTGAGTCGATTTTCGGCCTCGGCCATGTACCCTTTTCTCTCACCCAGGGTTTTATTCGCCAGCGCTAATGCAGCAGTCGCATTATCAAAGTCAGACTGCGCACGCGCTATGATAACTGCACCAGCGTCTTTGCTTTGTGTGCTTACCCTTTGCAGATTTGCGTATCCTACATACGGCCCCTGATAAGCCTCATTTAATAACCCATTATAGAAAGTATAGATCTGTTCAGCCTTGTCTGGTCTGCCCAATGGGTCTGGATAAATACTGTTGTCATCAGGTGCATTTTGCAGGGTATCAGCCCACCAAATTGCTCCAGGATCACTACTGGAGAGATTCAGCGCAGAGCTATAAATACGGCTGAAGAAACTTGACGGAGAGAGGTAATTTACTCTACGTGAAGGGTCGAAGTACATAGCGTGTATGACTTGCTTGACGGTCATCCTGCCACTGTCCAGAGTCGCCTGCCAATACTGCACACCTGCCAAATCTGGATTAGCCTCACCAAAAATTATGTTGTACAACTGGTAAATAGTTAATCTGTTTGGAGATGTTAATGGTGCAGTAATTTTCGCAAAGGCAGCAGAAGCATTTGCAGCAGTAATTGTATTGTCGTCGACCGTTCTCTGTGCGGCATCGCGATCATTCGTTTTCTGTGTCAAATCAGAGGCCGCTGCCGCGTAATTATCGGCAGCCGTTTTCTTCGCCGTTTCCAGAGCATCGCGTCGGTCTTTCAGGCGCTGCACATTGTCTTGTGCGTCTTGCAGAGCTTTTGCTGCACCTTGTTGATTTACTTTTGCCAAGCCTTCTTGAATCTCGGCTTCAAGTTTTGCTTGCTGTGCTCTTGCCAGTGCTGCCTGATTTGCAATTGCATTGTCGGCTTGTACAGCCGCATTGGCAAATGCAACAGCACTGTCGGCGGATTGTACTAAAGCTGTCGCCAGGCTGAGATCTTTGTCTACGATTTTTTTCTGTTCAACCCATGTGTTCAGGTTGTTTTGAGCTGTAGTCAGATCATTGTCGACTTTTGTGAAATCAGTCAAGGTTGTCTGCAGTTGTGCTTTTGCGTAGGCTAACGCAGCTGCACTAGCCTCATAGGCAATCATGGATGCGGCTAACTTAGTCGCATCTGCCCCCTGTTGGGCTTTGGCAAGTTTGTCAGTTGCAGCCGCTACATTTGCTTTGGCCTGTTGCAATGCCAGGCTCGCACTCATGGATTTCAGGTCTGACTCAACGGCTGTCAATGCGATTGTGGCTTCTGTAACGTCACCGCCACCAAGCGCCACAAAATTCATGCCAGTGGCTGACTTAAGTGCAAACACCTGTCTGGCATAGCTACTGAAATTAGCTGAACCGGATGGGTTGACCAGATCGTTGATCATGCGTTCCAGCACTTCGCCTTTGCTTGCGGCACCAGGCTGCCCTGCCACATTCAGTTCCTTTACCCATTGATTGCTGTCCGTGACCGACGCAGCATCACCACCGAGGGTGTTGGCATAGATTTGCTTGACAAGGTCAATGTTGCTGACCGTAGCAAACTTGTCAGTCCAGATCGCATTGGCGATTGTGCTGAAACTGATGTTGCTATCGAGATTGCTTTGCTGCAGCCAGTATTTATAACCTTTGGGATCTGGAGCGCGGTTGAACAGCATGACGTATAAGCGTGTCAGGTTCAGTTGTTTGTTTTGCGCAGCATTGAGTTTGGCAAATACAGCATTGATCGCAGTCAGTGTGTCTGTCGCTGTGACCAGAGCATTGATCGTGGCCGCATCCTCGACACTTCTTAAGCTAAAGGAATTGGCATACAACATACCAACATTGACACGGTTATTGAATAACTGTTGTGCCTGCCGCGATTCGAAATCGACGTTAGTATTGCCAACAACTTTATCGATGAGACTCAGAATGACTGTCGCTTTTTGCGCGAGGGTCGTCGTTTTGTTCAATTCACGCAAGAAATCCGATTTTGCTGCTGAATCTTTCCAGTTCAAGACTGTATCAAAGAGGGTATCGGCAATAACATCATTTGATTTTCCAGCCAACGGACTCTGGCTCAGAATGACAGTAGCCTCGTCATTAATGGTGCGCGATTTGGTCTTCAACTCACCAGCATAATAATCGAGGCCAGCAAATTCAGGGCTGCGATTCAGCAGCAAGACATACAAGCGAGTCATTTGAAGGCGAGCCTGGGCATCGGTAACCAGATTGCCGACGCTACCAACTGCCAACGCAGCGGTCGTATCGGTTGCGCTCACTTTCAGCAGGATTTGAGTCGCTACATTAATGTCATGACCTTTTAATTCGGCGCCATACGTTAAGGCAACTGATACCCGGTTGTTGAACAACTTGCTTGATTCAATAATTGCAGCAACGTCACCCGTGTAGGCAACGGTGCCACGGATAATGTCAGCAACAACACTGCCGTGAGCATTAGTGCTACCACTATTCCACTGTGCCACCCAATAGGTTTTGCCAGCAGCATCAATATTTCTGCCAAGCGCGCCAGTATAGATGCGATCCAAGATAGCATCCACAGACAGATTGACCAAGTCTGACTGATTCAGCATGGCTTGGGCTATCTGATCCAGGGTCTTTCCATGGGAAGCATCGACCGCGGCATTGAGTTCAGTATCTGTAGGTGCACGGTTTAGCAATGCAACATACAACTGCGCAATTTTTATACGTTCATCACCATAACCAACGGTCATATTGCCGCTGCTGTGAGAAACCACTGCATTACTCTGCGAGTAATCAACTTCATACTCGTAAATTCCCTCAGCCAGGGCACGGTTAATTCCTTGTGCATTGCCTGTGTCTGCTACGTATTTTCCATCCTGAGGATTGAAAATATAGAAGTTGCCAAAATTGGTGAGCTTGCCTTCCGACCAGTTGACATCTCCTTTGACACGGTAACGCAATTTCGGCGTTGTGTTGAGATCTATTGGCGCAACTATCTGGAGGATGGCGTTATTGGAATTACTTTGGGTTGGCCCCAGCTTGTTGACTGTAATCCAATGGCCAGTAGCGTCCTTTTTGCTAATGACAATTTCAGTAATATTGTCTTGTGCAGCAAGAGCCCAGGCTGGATCATTATTCCAGAAGACTTCCAATACACCCTTTGCCTGCATGGCTTCATAGACTTTATCAATACGGCCTAAGGTCGGTGATCCGCCCTGTGGATCCAATTTTGTCTTGAATTGGATACTGACTTTGACATCACCATATCCCCATGTGGACATATCCGGCATCGTGATCTGCACGTTGTTGTAGCCAGTAAATGCACTGTTACTGACGTCACTTGTCTGCCCTTTAGGCTCATTAGGGTCATGTCTACCATTGCTAACATTAGTGCTATTGTTATCGATGGTGCCAATCACCTTGTAACTGAGCGCTGAGCTTTGTGCAGTCACTTCCAACTTGCTGCTGTTGCCAACATTAGGAAGCTGTTTTTCAATGACATGGCCCAAGTGGTCGTAGCGTGTGACAGATGAGGTGAACTGACCATCTGTCTGAATACGTGCGGCAACCGCACTGGCATCGGCAAAACCGTTGAGGTCCACAGCACTGGTTACTTGTACTGTATTGCGACCTTCCTGATCAACCAGCATGACTTTGGTGATACCACCACTGGTGGTACGCCACAAATGCCCTTCATTGTCGTATTCATTGAGCAAAGTCGTTTTGCCGTTGACGGCTTGCCTTTGCAGTTCACCAAAGGCATTGTATTCATAGCGGGTTTCTGTCGTATCACTGCTGCCAGCGACACCAAGTTCTACCGTGCGTGTCAGTTTGCCAGTGGCATCATATTCCATACTGACCATGGCTGAGGTGTCAGAATTGCCGACGACCTGACCATTGAGGTCCGTCACTTTGCGTTGCTGCGCGACGAGGTTGCCGTTGGCATCATAAGACTGGTGGCTGCGTTTGTCTGCCGCATCAACACTATCGGTCACTTTGCCAAAAGCATTGTATTGTGCATAGCTTTCACGTACATCTGCGTTAGCCGTACTTGGCGCAATGATGGTCGCAGTCTGCCACACTATTTGCTGGCTGGCATTGGTGAGTACGAGGTTACCATCGTCACGCAAACGCAAGACCATACCACTGCCGCTGGTGGAAGATTGCCACAAAGGGGCACCTGCATGATAAATCACCAGATTACCGTCGGTCTGCACTGCAAGACCTGTGCTACCGGATGGTGCATGTGTGCCGCTTTGCCATATGAGACCTGGTGCGCTGGCATTGCCTTGTTGCCTGTCGTACATGACCAAATTACCATCCGCCTGCATGACAAGCTGGAAGCGGCCATTGGCTGAGTACAGTGCCTGGCCTTCAAGCAAGTTTTGACCGGCATTCATGCTACCCATATACGTCATCAACGGATTACCGGATTGACTTCCCTGTGTCATGGGTGTTTGGGTTGTTACTATCGCATTGCCATAGGCATCACGCTTGTAAACGGTATAAGTGCCGGTATTGCTGGTACCACTGCCACTTGAAGTTGTCGACGCAACCCGGCCAAGCATGTCGTAGGTAATATAGCTGGTCCGTGTGATCAGGCCAATATTGCTGATGCCTGAGCTTGCGCGGCCACTGTCAATTTCTTGTTCTGTCGTTGAGACGAGATTACCAAGTTCATCGTAGCCGTACTGCGTTTTGACTGAACCATGTGCATTAACATCTGTGCGGTTAACGCTGCTGAGCTGGGAGAATTCGACATTGAGCTTGGTTTCACTGATCTTGCGGTTGATCAGATCGTATTCATAGTGAACGCCGCGGTCACTTGCTCCGCCAATGAGAGAAACATCTGCCACCGGCAAACCAGCATCACTACCCGTCCAGCTCGCTGCAAGGCTGGCATAAGCCGCCGCAAACTCGACGTGCGAAATAACATTGCCGTAGGCATCGAACTGTTGACGGGTGAGGTAGTTTTCTGCATCCAATATGGCAACTTGCTGGCCACGCTGGTTATAGGCATAACGGGTAGTGGCGATGTCAACACCTGCCTGCAAGAGGCTGCCATTGGCGTCATACACATTGCGCCCAACTGCTGCGCTGCTGAGTTCGCCAAATGCATTATAGGTATTGGTGGTGACTTTGGCCTGGTATTCATAATGCGTACCATCTGAGCCGTAAAATACAGACTCAGTCACTACTGCAGCTTGGCCAAGCTGGTTGTATTGGGTTTTGATCTGGCGATCTTTAGCACTGGCTAGTGGCACTATTTGCGCCAGGGCCGGTGCTGTTTCGCTGCTGGTGTCGCGCTTGTCGTTGGCGTAGCGAATCAGGGATTCTACTTCACCAAAGGTATTGCGTTTGTATTCAGTCAAATAGCCATTGGCGTCAATATCGAACCTGACGCGTCCCAACTGATCATAGACTTTGTAGCTACGCTTGCCAGCCACATCAATATTACTGACTGCATTGCCCAGTGTGTCATAGGTGACACGGGTAGTCAGTTGCTTGCCAATAATGGTAACGCCAGTGTTGCTGTCAGTCACATCGACTGGCGGATAGGTAACGCCGATCTGGCGACCCAGCGCATCATAGGTGTATTCGGTTCTTCTTTGCTGATCGCTGTTGCTGGCTTCAATACGGGCTTTGAGATTGCCTACAGCGTCATAAACAAAGCGTGTTTCCAGCGCAATCATGGCACTGCTGGAGGACTTGGCGCCGTTTTTAAGATCAATTGTGGCAACTTCAACTGCGGGGGCTTTTTCTGTTTCCAGGCGGCCTACTGCATCGTAGGTATAGGTCCAGGTGGCCCCTTTTTTATTGGTGAAACTGTCCTTCTGACCAAGGCTGTTATAGGTGTACTTTTCAGTAAAGCCCATTGCATCCGTGGTCTTGAGCAAATGACCGGCGTGGTCATACTCATATGAGCTGATGCGGTCTTTTGCTGAGGAACTGACTGCGGCCTGGATGCTGGCTAAATTGCTGTTCGCAACTACAATTGGCTGGTCGTATTGCGTTGTTGATTTAAGGTGTGTGCCTTCGTAGGTATTTTTTGTGACATAGCCTTGCGCATCGACGCTATAGGCCAGGCGATTGGCGGCATCATAGGCAAAGCGTGTCGTGCGGTCTTGCTGGGCATTGACTTGCACCTGGTTCAGATAGGTTTGAGACGTTGCGCCAACTGCCAGGTTTGCTGTGCTGACACGGTTTGCATAGGCTGTCGTGTTGGTGACATTGCCATTGCCATCATAAGTGCTGGACGTGATGCTGCCATCTGCTGCAACGCTGACCGTCAGGCGGTTCATGCCGTCATAGGCAAACCATTGTGTGCGGTCATTGGCAGGATTGACACCATCGCCACTGGTTTTCTTGATGACGTTATTATTGACGTCATACACATAGCTGACGACACCACCGAGAGCATCTACGGTGCTGATGACGCGGCCATCTTTGTCGTAAGTATTGGTGCTGAATCGGTCTTGCGCGGTTTCTGCCGGGATCAGTGCTTCCAGTGCGGCACGCGTAGGCTGTGCGCTCAGGCCTGTGAGGTTAACTGCAGTGGCGTAGCGACGGACGGACTTGACACGGCCGTTTTCATCATAGGTAGTACGTTGTATACCACCAGCTGCGTCCAGCACCAGTATCTGGTGGTCTTCGCTATCGTAAGCAAAGCGGGTGACGTTGTTCAAGGCATCTTTGCTGCTGATGACATTGTTATTGGCGTCGTACTGGTAGCTGCGCGTTAGCGTTGTGCCTGTATATTCTTCTATGCGGCGACCCAGTTTGTCAAAGACGTAGCGCTGTACCAAGTCTTGTGTTTCACCTTTTTGGGTGACTTTGAGGGTCTTGCCGCGTTTGTCGTAATCGTATTCGGTCACGAGCTTCAAACCATCAGGATCAACGGTTTGTTTGATCAACTGGCCTTTGAGGTCGTATTCGAGTTTGGTCTTGACGTTGTTCGGGTCAGTGATTTCGACTTGCTGGCCTTTGGCATCGTAGACATAAGTAGTCACCAGAGGCGCGCTGCCTGCAATGGTCAGGGTTTTGCTGATCAGGCGGTTGGCGTCGTCGTAGGTATAGGTGGTTTTATTGCCGTTGGCGTCTGTGCTTTCTTTAAGCAAGTCGGCATTATCGTAAACGTTTGACGTGAAGAAGTTATTTGTACCATCGGATGTACTTTTTAATTTGAGATTGCCATCTCTGTCGTAGGTAACGGAAGTTGTATTACCTTTGCCGTCAGTCGACGCGGCAACTTGACCATAAGGATTAACCGTCGTAATGACGATACTTCCCTCTGCACTGGTTTGTTTTGTTTCAGAAAGAAGTACAGTATTTTTATATGAATACGTTGAAATATTGCCTTTGGCATCAGTCAAAGTCAATGTTTGATTAAATGCGTTATAACTAGTCTTATTGCTATGGCCACTTGCCTGATCAATGACCTCTACTGCACGACCCAAGCGGTCAAATATTTGAGTCGTTACATTGCCGTTAGCATCAACTGAACGAATGGCACGACCAAAGGCATCATAGTCAGTGTGAACGGCTTGCTTGATACCATTGGCGTCCTGGATTGTTTCAGTAACCTGACCAAGCTTGTTGTAACTGGTTTTGCTGACTACATTTTCTGTATCACTGATAAGACTGGTAATACTGGTACGCTCACCAAATTGGTCATAACTGTAAGTTGTGGTGATACCCTTGGCATCCGTCGTGGTCGCTACACGACCATCCAGATCATAGGTCAGATGCTGGACACTATCGAGTTGGTTATTAGCGCTGGCGGCAAGACTTTGAGTCAGGGATGACGTGATCAAGCCACCGGCTAAACTACTGACATTCGTGAGACGAGTGCCATAGGTAATGGTATCTGTCAGTTGACCAAGATGGTTGTAACGATTTTCTGTCACTTCACCAAGGGCATTGATGGTGTGAGTTAAGTGACCAGCCTGATCATAGTAAAACAGAGTGCGGTGACCGTTTTGATCTGTACTACTGGTACGGCGGTTGCCAGCATCATAGGTATGGTTCGTGCCATAATTTTGCCATGCTGTCGCTTCAGAAATTGCACCCGTGTTGAGTTGCCACCCGCCGATGCCAGACATCTCCCCAATTACGCGCCCATATTGATCATACTTCAGATTTTGAAATCTGCTTTGCCCGGTTCCCGGATTAAGTTTTTGACGAACAAGCCAGCCAGTGTTGTCGTCATAAAATGAGGTTGTAACAGAACCACTGGCAGCTATACTGGTCTGGGCACGGCCAAGAGCATCATAGGTTTGTTTTGACACCAAATCTGAAACGGCATCCGCCACTGGTTTGACGCTTTCCCAGGCAACATTCGGGCTTACGTTATTCGCTTTATTGTTGTAACGGGTCGTCTGCGCCAGTTGTCCATCCAAGTTGTATTGGTACTCAGTAGCATACCCTTCGGCATTAACGCTTCCAATTAATTGGTTCTCAGCATTGTAGAAGTTGTAGCTGACCGCATCCGCTGCCGGATTTTGGGTGATGAGTCCGCTCAACTGGCTATTGACCTGCGCACTCTTGTTCTGCGTCG
>NZ_JBMPOZ010000044.1:0-16246 GCF_049340385.1 Undibacterium sp. Ji83W
TTGGCGTAGCGTTCAAAGCCACCTTCGGCAAAAGTTGTCTGTTTCATGGCATTCGGGATTCAATGAGAATAGGCTTATATTAACGTTTCTAAATCAATACTCGGATACTTAATCAGAGATTCCTTAGCTTGTTTGCGCTGTCTGAGCCAAGGCGTCACGTTGATGGTTTCTTCTTCCGCTGTATAACTGCAGGCTGCCCACATCGGCAACAGGACGGAAATAAGGATTAACAGGCATAAACTGCGATGGCTGCTGCTGAGAGTGGAAATTTTTTCTGTAATCATCTTTCTCTTTGCCTAGTATCAACCATCAAAGTTAGCGCAGCTTTGGGTTTAGTGCTTGATCGTGGATGTATATAGTAATTTCTAATAAGCTTACACGCATTTTATAGTGCTACATTTATTTCCTTGTGGATGCGCCATGTTCTTTAACGCAATTTCGTCCCCTGTCTATGATGAATTGGTGACAGACGTTTGACGGATTCAAAAGCTGAGACGTAGGTGGAAACCTCCCATAGCCATGCTTCCTGAATATCATACTCACGGTTATATAATATCCAAATTAGAAAATCCCATTCATAGTTTGTAGCTTTGGGAACCCAGGTCACAAAACTACCGGGTTTACCACTAGGCCTATTTCCTTTGACTTGATAGCGACTGCCTTTGTATTTGAAATCAAAACCTTTTTGAACAGCACTCACCCCTTGCATTATTTCTGAATACTCATCAATCGTGCATCCAATTAATTGAGCAGCATCAAATTCAGACAACACGGTGGTTATCTGAGGTGCGTTTCCAAAAGCTAGTTCCCATTCCAAGGCAGTTTTCACCAGTTTATGACGTAAATCTTCCACAAGCGGTTTCCCTTCCTTATATCAATTTGCGTGTTACAAAATATCCACTAAATAGAGTCTTCCTGTAAAGCAGCATACGCAAAGCTAATGAATTAAAACAGATGTAGCGCGGTAGGTCCGATTAGTGCAACGTAATCGTATGCATGCTATGCCGGGAAATAGTTACAGCCCCCCTCGCACCCGACTCCAAAATCACGCTGCTTTACTCCCCAAAAGAACGCGGCTTACATTCTTGAACGAAGATTTTTTACCAAAGCGTCCGGAGTTAACTGACCCGCATATGATTGCGCCGCACTGATGGTATCTACGCAGGCTTTTCAGACATCTTGATATCTACGCCAATGGCGTATAATATATAGGAAAAATTAGGCCGCAGTGTTTTGAAAGGGTATCGATGGTTTTTGTAGAAACTACGATTTTCACCAGCCAATTGAAAGGCTTGTTGACCGATGAAGAATACAGACAATTACAAAACGAACTGCTAGAAAACCCTGAATCCGGCAGCCTGATCAGTGGCGGCGGTGGAATCCGGAAGATACGTGTCAGTTATGGCAGCAAAGGTAAAAGCGGCGGAGCACGGGCAATTTATTATTTTAAATCAGCAGATGATCAAATCTACATGCTGGTGATCTACCCCAAATCAGTCAAAGACAATTTATCCGCCGCAGAAAAAGCCATACTCAAAGATTTGGCAAAATCATTGTAAGCCGCAAATGCAAGGAGTCAAAAATGGACAAAGAATTATTCGCAAACCTGGTTGCCAGTCTGACAGAAGCAAGCAAGATCGCCAAAGGCCAGGCAAAACCTGCGCGTGTTACGACACTCAATAAATCTGACAAACCGAGTAAAAGCCAGGCAAAACCAAGAAGCAAAGCGGCCAGTGCGCCATTAATTCAACATATAAAAATCGATGCCAAAGAAGTGCGCGAGAAAACGGGTTTGTCACAAAGCGATTTTGCCACTGTCATGAACGTCAGCATCAAGACCCTGCAAAACTGGGAACAACACAGACGTGAGCCAACTGGTGCGGCGGATTCGCTGCTCAGGGTATTTGCTGCTGCGCCAGAGTTGGTTTTGAAGGCTTTGCATCATTCTTGATTGCTTTCGCTAAATGAAGCTTAGCAAGCGTGGCTAGGTTATGACTAGCAAATTCAATTGAATATCGCAAACACTATCTTTTGTTTCAAATATTTGCAGTAATTTGACATGCGTACGATTACGCAGAGCTTGTACCTGCGCGATCTAACTGAATGAATATTTAAAATAATCGATTTGATTTGGCGCAGGTGCCATAAAAAATCGGCAATATTCCTCTTTCAACAATTTTGGAAGCTTGCTCATCATTTAAAGGTAATTCATTTTCTGTGACGGGAAAGCTATTTTCAAAGTACTTCCCGGTAATTCGGTCTAATTCGAACGTTGTTTCTATGAAGAGATCTCGGACACCAGTAAAATCTCGCTTTGCGTTCCCAATGATTCTGTATTGATCGAATTTCACGTTTTTGAAAACGCGTCCATTTATAACTGCCTCAGACTTTTGCTCATCTAAGATCAGAGAAATAGACAATCTGTGATGATTAGGTGGGCCATTTTCCACGTCACATTTTAAAGTTAATTGTTCTGACTTCATTGTTTTCTGAATCGGCACTTCAGCCTGAACAAGATAGGTCATAAAAAGCAGCACACCGAACACAATTTTCTTCATTTTTTTCATCGCAATTTCATTCCCTGCCTATGATGAATTGGTGACAGCCGTTTAACGGACTCAAAAGCCGAGACATAGGTAGAAACCTCCCATAGCCATGCTTCCTGAATGTCATACTCGCGGTTATATAATATCCAAATTAAAAAATCCCATTCATAGTTTGTAGCTTTGGGAACCCAGGTCACAAAACTACCTGGCTTACCACTAGGCCTGTTTCCTTTGACTTGATAGCGACTGCCTTTGTATTTGAAATCAAAGCCTTTTTGAACAGCACTCACGCCTTGCATTATTTCTGAATACTCATGGATTGTGCATCCAATTAATTGAGCGGCATCAAATTCAGACAATACAGTGGTTATCTGCGGCGCGTTTCCAAAAGCTTGCTCCCATTCCAAGCCAGCTTTCACCAATTTATGACGTAAATCTTCCAAAAGCGTTCTTCCTTCCCTATATCGATTCGTGTGGGACAAAATATCCACTAAATAGAGTTTCGCAGTGAAGCAGTGTACGCAATGCTGATGAATTAAAGCAGATGTAAAGCAGTCGCGCCAGACAAATTCATCAGATACACCACCGTTTTATTACCATAGGAACGATGGTTTGATTTAATAAGTCATGCACGCTGATTTAGCGCGTCTCTGACTGACGAAACCTGCGACGCGATCCCTTGAAAACCACAAGGCCTGACTCCGTTTTGCAACAACTTCCGGACTGCGAGAAAGTTCACTCCGGTCAGTTTTGCAATCGTTTTAAATACAGGATTTTGAATCAAAGAATAACTGCACTTAAAGCTTTGAGTCGTTGTTCTGCGCTTGACCTGCAAATTCCTGTTTCGTACAAATTTGCAATTTGGCGTGATATATCTGTATTTTTATTTATATGAAATGCAAAGTGATTTGCGCTTCGAAAAAAATCATCGCTCGTTTTTATAACCTCTTCATTCGTTTTTTCTTCATAGTCGTAATACGAGCTATTTTCAAACATTCCAGTTGCAACCAAGTATTCATGCCAATTTAATCCGTCTGGACTAACCGCAGAAATTTTTTTTACATTCAGATAGCTGGCTCTCTCATCCTTATCACTTTTTGAAATCCATTCAGGAGCTACGGTTTCTACAAAAAATCTCTCAACTAAGTTACTAACTTCGATATTGTGGATTTCTTTTTCAGCATTTTCTTTGTCAGAAGAACGATATAAACTTTTGACCAATTCCTCTAGTTTTTGACTAGAGGAGTTAATTTCTGCTATTAAATTGTTGGTAGCCACCATTTGGGCCTTAATTTCCCTTGATTTCAACATGTCATAAATCATTCCTGCCCATTGTTTCCGTAAATGCGATTCTATGTCCGCAAAAATGCTAAAAGTTTCAAGTGCATTATTGCGACTAGATTTTCGCACATCATCTACAAATCTAAAAATATCAATAGCGTGCTCTTGTTTTTCAATGCCAGGATAGTCAATTTGAGCAACGAAAGGATTTTTTTTGTTTTGACCATAAACAAGATGGCTAGAAAACACAGATTCCTTAATATATACAAAAACGGGGATATTGTTTTCACGTGCAGCAATATATTCAGCGTTTGTAATTGACTTATCTTTGTCAGCTATATAAGTACCGCCAAAACGACCACCAATGATTAGTATAAATAGCTGGCAATTTGAAACTTCATGGACACATGCTTCATGTGTATGCAGATCTGGATGATAGAACACATCGCCATGTTCACTGAGAACGGCATCGAATCCATATCCATCAATGAATTTTTTTAATTGCTCCCTAACTTCGCTTAAATCAAAACACGTGGAGCTAACAAACACTTTAGGAATTGCCATGCGATGCCCTAATAAAAATATGCTGTAATGGTCAGTCGATTTGACTCAAACTAATTATTTTTAATAAATAATTTTATAGAATGCAGATGAATTAGGCTACTCACTTCTGCTTGTTCTTGCCTTTACCATCCTCTTCAATGAGTAAGAACAGGAAAGTATCTTTTACGATGCCTACTGTCCTCCAATCAAAGCTGCGGTAAGTAATCAAAAAAAACAGTTCACCTCCCCACCCCATCCCCCACAAACCCAATCACCGACGCATTCGCCCAGTTAGCACAAACCTCTGCCTTGCCCGTCGCTTTGACACCTGCAGTCTTCAATTTAAGTTTGCTGATACCGCGTATGTCCAGTTCTGGTTTGACGACTGCTGGTGCGGTGATGAGGCCGCTGTCGAACAATAATTTATCGTCGCCCCATACCTGGAATTGCAGGCCGCCGTTGTTGCGGCAGCTGTCGTCTATGCCGACGTCGGCGCGGAAGGTTTGCCAGTCGCCTTTTAGCTGATAGTCGATCTCGCTGTTGCCAGCAACACCCAGACCTTTGTGGAAGCGCAGGCCATTCATTTTCATACTACTTTGCATTCTACTTTGCGTACTGCTTTGCTTGCCGGGTTGTTTGCTGACTTCAGCTTTCACTGGCTTGGCACTTGCGTTGCTATAAGCCTGATCTTTGGCGTAGCTGCTTTTGTTGCCAGCAACGGGACTTGCAACAGCATCAGACAAATAAGTTTGCAGCTTGGCTTTGTCCGGCGCTGTTTTTTCCAGGATGCTGAACTCTGAAATCGTGATCGGGCTAACGACTACCGTGTTGAAGGCATTGTAGGCATTGGCCTGTTTGGCTTCGCCTGTGCTGGTCAGGACCATGGGGTCTTGTGCGTCGCCGTCGTCGTTCTGGTCGTGGGTGCTGAGGATGCGGAAGCGGAACAGGCGGCCTGCTTTGGCGGCGAATTCTACTTTTTGTTTGCCTTCCTGTTTTTTGAGCTGGCCGGTGTAGATGGGTTTGCCCCATTCGCCGTTGGTGTCGGCCAGGTAGATTTCAAAGTCTTTGACCTGGCCGTATTGCCAGTTTTTGTCATTGCGCGGGGCGATTTCAAAACCGTTGATCATGCGGCGCTCACCCAGGGCCAGGCTAAATTCATGCGCACCGGTTTTTTGCGACTGATCACGCACGGTGCGGAACCAGGTGCCGGGCTTGCCGTCGAAGGCGTTTTCCAGCGGGTGGCCGGGTTCTTCTGCCGGGCGGCTTAGCACGATGAGGCTGTCTGGGGCGATGCTGTTGCCCAGGTCAGGTGCTGGTGGGTAGTCTGCTGTTGTCGCGAGTTGCTTGTTGGCGGCAACGGCCAGGCGGAACTGGTAAGCCTGGTTGACGGGCAGTTTGGTGGTCTTGATGTGGACGGTGCCGTATTTTTCTGCCGCGTCATAAAACCAGCCGCTGCTGGCTTTGTCGTAGTCTGCGCGGTTGCTGTATGCCTGCAGGCTTTGTTCGCCAAAGTGCACCGCATCTGGCTGCACGCGGGTGTGGATTTGAAGTTGCAGGGCGCGTTGTTGTTCCATGCCTTCATAGCTGCCATTGACTGCGGCTACGCTGATGCTGATGTCGCCTGCGCGATTTTCTGGCGCATCAACGCTGAAGGTTTGCAGGCTGGATTTGCCGCTCTGGTACTGGCGGCTTTCACCATCGTCTTCGTACATGGTGAAGCTGGATTTGCCGTGAGGGTAGATGTCCAGCGTCAGCACGTCCTTGGGTACCTGGCCGTCGTACAGGGCAACCGGGTACATCGGCAAAATCGCGCCAGCGCGTACCATGACGGGCAGTTTGTCCAGCGTGACTTGCTGGTCTATGACTTTGCCCTTGGCATCTGCCGTCACGACGCGGCCATCCCAATAATCTATCCACTGGCCTTGTGGCAGGTAGATGCCTTTGCGCCAGCCCTTGCTGGCGGCCTGGCTGCGGTACACCGGTGCGACCAGGAAGTCTTTGCCCAGCATGAACTGGTATTTGTAGTTCTCGTTATTGGCATTGCTATCTTGCGGATAATCCCACATCAGGCCGCGCACGATGGGTGCGCCGCTTTGCTCTGCCTCGTGCGCATAGGTGTACATATAGGGCATGAGGCGCATCTTGAGTTTGAGGTAATCGCGGTTGATGCTGCGGTAGGGCTCGTCAAACCACCAGGGGTGCTTGCGTTCTGATTTTGACCAGCCTGACATGCCCATGAGAACTGGCGTAAAAGTCTTCCATTGCAGGTCACGCGTAAAGGTTTCGGGGCTGCCGCCAAAGATGCCATCGACATCACCAGTGGCATAGGCCTGGCCGGACAGGCCTGAGCCTATCAGCGTTGGGATGTGCCAGCGTATGTAGTCCCAACTGCCGGACTGGTCGCCTGTCCAGGTGACCGCATAGCGTTGGGTGCCTGCCCAGCCCATGACGGTCCAGACAAAGGGGCGCGCATCGGAATTAGCTAGTATGCCTTGGGCTGCGGCCATGTTGGCATCGAGTGAGAACTGGTAGCCTTTGCCTGTCCAGGCAACGTCGAGCTTTTGCGCACGCGTGCCTGCGGTGCCAACTTCCCATGCGATTTTATCGACGCCGTTTTCTGTCCACAGGCCAGTGCGGAAGCCATGTTTTTTCAGCCCCGCGACGACTTCAGGCAAATTGGTGTAACCGCAGCCATAGCCGTCGTTAGGCAGTATCCAGCCGCCGGGCATATCGTGTTCGCGGTATTTGGCGGCGACGCTTGCCACCACATCTGGTGTCTTGCCTGTAGGGCCATCGCTCCAACCCATAGGCACGGTGCCGGGCTTTTTGCTGTTGTCGCCATCGTTGTAGCAATCAGCATCGCCATATTCATAAGCCCAGCGTGGCAAGAGTCTGGCGCGGCCTGTGAGTTCGGTGTAACTGGCCAGCACGTCCCTGATGCTGTCGCCGACGAAGTAATAGGCGTCGAAACGTTTTTCCTGATGGCTGGTGCTGAGGTAATCATTCGAGCGAAAATCATAGCTGCCATTGCTCCAGGTATTGCGCAAGACACCATAGCCTTTGCTGCTCATGTAGAAGGGTGCGGGGCTGGGTCTGTCGCCCTCTTCCCAGCCGCCGGAGTAAGATACTTCAAGCTGCTTGCCCTTGAAGGCATAACTGCCGTTTTGCTGGCCGCCACCAAAGAAGGCTTCATCGGGCGTGCTGGAGAGTGTCTGGAAGCTGGCCTTGTCACCAAGTTCCAGCGGCTGCTTTTCTTCCCACAGCAGGGTTTTATTGTCGGCCTTGTAGAGCGCCAGGCGCACGGGCGAGCGGTAGATGCGCAAGGCCATCGCAGATGTCTGCACCAGTTGATAGCCGTCCGGCGCAGTGATGCTGACCGGGAAGTCTGCGTCGTCTTTTTTGAGCACGATAGGTGCAGCCTTGTCACCGGCATCCAGCAATTGCCCTTTGCTACCCGCCCAGACGCGGAACAGATCAGGCTTGAGCAGGCTGATGCGGACTATGCTGCCGTCATCCGTCGTGAACTCTATCTGGCGTTGCGCACTGAAGGACAAGTTGCGCATGTTGCCCAGGGGTGCAGCTTGGCTGGTGGCGAACAGGGATGAAGCAATCAAGCTGGAGATAAAGCCAGATAGCAGGGTCTTGCGCAAGTGTGGGTGCATGGTGGCGTCAGGGAGTAAATTATGCGGTAGGTGAACATCTGCTCAGATGGGTTCATGCTCATCCAATCAGACGTTAATATATTAAGGTATTCTCCCATATGTCGCCTGCAAGGCTCAAGCCCAAAATGTAAGCCTGCTTGAGAATGGTGCAAGCGGACAGCGCGTTACTTGCATGGTGTGCCTATCGATTGACAATCTGGCACTTGCAGCGCAGATGCTAAAGGTATTGCGTCCGGCGCGGGCTTTGATTCACACGAAAGTTAAATAATGTAAAATGGCAACTGGATTTGAATTCTCCTGCACAGGCAAAAAATGCAGCGACATCAAACAACGTGACCATACTTAATTATTCTCAACCATGAAAATTTCAGCTGTCCTGACGTTTTATTTTTGCGCGCTCGGCGCTGTCCATGCCCAGGACCTCTGGTCAGGCCAGATCGAATTAGGCAAGAGCGCCCAAACCGGATTTGAAAAATACAAGGAACATAAAACCAAGAAAGCCTTTGCCGTCGCCGCTGACGGTGGCTGGGGCTCAGCTTATGGCCAGAGCAGCGATGTGCAGGCGGTGCGTACTGCGCTGTCTAACTGTCTGCGACATAGCAAGGGTAATTGCAAACTGTATGACGTAGACAATGATGCCTTCCAGGACAGGTATGCGCAGTTCATCTCGCAATCGGAACTGGCAATACACAACCTGAAGATCCAGGACGGTTATCAAAACTTTGAGAATGGTGACTGGTTGCTGCCGCCCGTCAAACATATGCGCCCGGCCAGTGAAGGCTACCACTATGCGACGCCCACCAGCATAGAAGGCATCAAGAATATCAGCACGCCAGAGCTGGTAGAAAAACTGGGTAAAAAACAGATCGCCTTGATAGATGCGCTGGGCATAGATAATTCTGGCATGACTTTGCCGTTTGCGGTTTCACTTGATGGTGCAGCTAATTTCGTTGATGATTCGCAAGTTAAATTTAATAAAAATATTGAGGATGACTTGCATACCGTCATGACGAGAAATTTTCCTGACAAGGATGCAGCAATTGCGGTGTTTTGTATTTCTGAAGAATGCTGGGTCAGTATCAATACCCTGCTGCGTTTGAAGGACATGGGGTATTCCAATCTGTACTGGTATCGCGGCGGCATCGCCGCCTGGCAAGGGGCCAAACTGCCCCTGGTAAAAGCCGTGCCGCTATTGACGGTATTGCGCTAGACCTGTGGCACTATAAAAAACTCAGGGCCATCAAATGATGGCCCTGTTTATTTGTGGAAGCGATGTAGTTACTGGCGAACAGATGATGCCCGCACAAGCCTCAGTCTCAAATTAATCTCAATGCGGTTGCAACCAGTTCTTCAAAGGATCTTTCGTATAAGCCTGCATTTTTTCACCCACATACATTTGTGGCAGCGAAGGATCAAACTTCGCTTTTTTCTCGCGCTCGGCGACGACTTCCTTGGTATGTTCAAACACCTGCATCAGGTTTTGCCCGGCGTCGAGTTTGTTGCCGAACAAGGCATCAACAAAAAAAGTATTATGCTCCAGCGCCTGGCAACCGTAGGACACTTTGTCTTCTGCAGAAGCAGTCACGATGATGCGATTAGGCGCCTTCAACTGGGATATCAAGGAGCCTGAATAACAGGAAGAAATGATCAGCACGGTAGGAAATTTTTCCAAAGGCGCCAGGGCTGTTTTCAGGTAACGTGTGAAGATAGGAGCATAGGGCTTCTTGCCTATTTCTACCGAGACGAAATCGCTAAAGCCATGGCTGCTCAACAAAATGGTGACGACATCCCCTTCCTTGGCCTGGCTGGCAATGTCCCTGGCAGTCTGGTCTATGCTGCCCAGGTGGGCAAAAGGAGCATCAAGTTTGTTTTGACGTGGCTCATTGTCAAAGCTATAGCTGATCAGCTCAGGATTGATTTCTGCCAGCCTTTGTTTAGCCAGTTGCACGTCCCCCAGAAAAGCCTTGGAACCCGAATGCAAACCAAACCCGGCAAACCAGACACGGTGATCAGCAATGGCACTTGCTTTCTCATGGTTTTTCAAGCTCTGTTGCTGCATCAGTTGATCACTCATCTCACGCGCCCTGGCCTGGTCAGGGTCCAGATCAACACCCGCTGCCAG
Source organism: Undibacterium sp. Ji83W (assembly GCF_049340385.1). Taxonomy (NCBI): domain Bacteria; kingdom Pseudomonadati; phylum Pseudomonadota; class Betaproteobacteria; order Burkholderiales; family Oxalobacteraceae; genus Undibacterium; species Undibacterium sp. Ji83W. Next base: position 10,155 of record NZ_JBMPOZ010000044.1, read on the forward strand.
CACCGCGCTACCAAGAGAAAACGCCAGCAGGCCAGCCATCAACCGGGAACAGGAAAGTTTCTTCATTTAGTTTTACACACTTCTTCATGCGATCAAGTTGACTATGATAGCATTTGTTAAAAAATGTGTCATGACAGAGCTTGGAATATTTTTTGTGCATCCATGCAGACTGCGAATTACTGAGCTGGCAAACGCAAACACGCATGGAGAAACTTCGCACCGTCACTTCCGCCGCAAGTGCGGCTTCAACCTCGAATAGTCGCAAGCATCAATATCCAATATTGTGCAGATTCCATGCTTCAGAAATTTGCGGCTAAAGCTGCTCCTACCTGCGCGCCAAAACCAAACAAGTAAGTACAGATAAAGCCTGACCCAAGCTACAATGCGACAATTATTTGCAGAAACTTTATGTCACTCTTCCGGGAATTTTATTTTGCAGCGATACGCTGCAAAATAAATGAAGAGGCAAAGCTGAAGAGCCCTGTTTAGAATCTTAATGGAGTGTTTGCATGAGCAGCAGTACCCGCCAGATTGTTTTTATCGATGGAGTCGGCGGCAAACGCTATATGCGCGGCAAGTTTGTGCGCTACTTTGAACAGCGCGGATATTCTGTTGCATGTTTTGACTACCGTGTATCAACCCAGTCTTTTGATGAAATCAAAAAGAATCTGGGCGAATTTTTATCTGCGGTCGGCAGTCAAGGTGACTACCACGCTGTCGGCTACTCATTTGGGGGCGTACTTCTCAGGAGTCTTCATGAGCAACTGGAACCCCACTTACGACCCAAGCGCGTGGTTCTGCTGGCGTCGCCATTGCGTGCAATGCGGCTCGCCCGCAGATTACGTCACTGGAAAATCTACCAGGTACTGACTGGCGAATGCGGCCAGTTTGCCGCTGATGATGGGCTCATGAGCAAAGTCCCCATGCTCGACATTCCCTGCGCGCACGTCTATGGCACATGGCCGTGGCTTGGCGCTTTCTGTTTCTTCTTTGGATTTAGCTTGCCTCACGATGGCATGGTCGCAGCTGATGAAGCCATTCCATCGTCACAGGCGCAGGCGACACCTGTTCCGGCAAGCCATGCTTTCATTCCATCGAATGTGCATGCATTGAGGGTTATGGAACAATGGTTTGGTGCAGTCGTTTAATTTATTTGCTGCCTTAGTTGGGCTTATCAGCGCAGCATTCATGCGCTCGCATGTAAATTGACGAACGTACGATTACGCTCCGCTTGTCATACCTGCAAGGGCCTTTTTTCGGTACTACATACTCCCAACAACAAACAATCACCGCCTTGAGCGACAGCCAGCGTCATATGCGATATCAATTTGCGTATCATCATTCGCAGAAAATTGATTGACTGTTTTTCTGCATGTCTTTTAACATGCACTGCGCGGTCGTGCATATCCCCTTTCCTGATAGCCGGATACAGAATGAATACATTCTCCAGGGTCACCCTCTTGGTATTGATCAGCAACGTCTTGCAGGCGCATGCCGGGTTGCCTACATTGCCGCCCATACCTGCCGTCCCACCGGCGTTGCCGGTAGACAGCGTGCCACTGGGTGACAGCAAAACTGCTACCGAGGTCAAGCTGGGCATACCTATCACGCCCGGCCCTTTCCAGCCTACCTGGGAATCAATCGAAAAAAATTATCCCGGCACACCAGCATGGTTGCGTGAAGCCAAATTTGGTATCTGGGTACATTTTGGCCCGCAGGCTGCAGGCAAGAGCGGTGACTGGTATGCGCGCAGGCTGTATAAGCCCGGCACACCGGCATATAAAAACCACCTCAAGGACTATGGTCACCCTTCACAGAGCGGCTACAAGGAAGTCTTGCGAGACTGGAACCCGGTGCAGCTAGACCCCGCCAAACTGACTGCCTTGTACAAAGAGGCCGGTGCCCGTTTCCTGATCGTGCAAGGCGTACATCACGATAATTTTGATTTATGGGATTCACGCTATCAACCCTGGAATTCTGTCAGGCTGGGGCCAAAGCGTGATCTGGTCGGTGAATGGGCCAGGGCTGCCAAAGCGGCAGGCATACGGTATGGTGTGGCGTTTCACCATGAATATTCTTGGTGGTGGTGGCAAACCGCCTTTGGCAGCGATACCCAGGGTGAATATGCTGGCGTGCCTTACGATGGACAGCTAAGTCTGGCAGATGGTGTCGGCAAATGGTGGCAGGGCTTGGACCCCAGGCTCTTGTATAACGTCGACCTGCGCGAATACCAGGGCGTCAGCAAGGCCGCCTCTTCTCCATGGAACCCACCACCGGATGGCCTGTTCAGCCGTCATCTTGATTATGCCAAATGGTATGCCACGCGCTGGGCATTGCGCATGATGGATGTGGTGGATCGCTACGACCCCGATTTTATCTACACCGATGGCACCGGCCCGCAACCCTTTAGCGGCGACCATACCGGCACCGGCTTCAAGGCCGATGCCACCCAGACTGTCATCGCTGATTTTTACAATCATGCCCTGAAAACACGCGGCAAGATCGACACTTTCAGCATCATCAAGTTCAGGCCCAACACCAATGGCACAGTGAATACAGAAGAAGGTACCATCCCACGCGACATCAAAACCGACCAGGCATGGATAGCAGAAACCCCGGTCGGCGACTGGTATTACCAGCCCGGCTTTACCTATGATTCTGGCGCGGTCATACGTTACCTGCTAGAAGAAGTGGCGCGTGATGGCAATGTCGCCATTTGCGTATCGCCCCTGCCAGATGGATCACTCGATGAAGGCAGCACCCGCATGCTGCAAGAAGTAGGCAATTGGCTGCGCCTGAATGGCCAGGGCATTTATGGTAGCCAGGCCTGGGTGCGCCTGGGCGAGGGTGACAATGAGAGTGAAGGCAAAAATGATAAGCTGCGCACCCTGCCCGGCCATGCACTGGGCAAGAAACAGGCTGAATTTGCGTTTGGGCCGCATGACTTCCGCTTTACAAAAGGCAAGGATGGTTCGTTGTATGCATACAGCATGGCGGTACCGGCGGCCGGGGCCGAGATTAAAATACGTTCATTGGGCAGTGCAGAAAACCTGCTGGGCAAACCCGTCAAGTCAGTCAGCCTGCTGGGCCATCAGGGTGCGCCGCTAAAGTGGAAACAACAAGCAGATGCCCTGGTCATTACTGCTCCATCTGCCATGCCATATGCAACGGCTGTCGCCTTTAAAATAGATTGAGGTTGCTTGCATACACAGCGGTAAATCAGTAAAGACGTCAGCAAGCCAACACTGCAGACCTTCACCATCCAGCATGCGATGATATAAAAATGAAACTGGCTGCTGATGCTGGCATCACGGACGGAACAAGCACTAAGCAAGCCAAAGCGTGTAGTCAATACCGTTTTGTATGGAGCTGGCGACCAGTGCCTGGTTTTCTGGGCTGTCGCAGAAACTGGCCAGCACACCGGCAGCGCTGATTTTGCCGGTATTGAGCTGGTTGAGCCAGTAATCATAGCCAACCTGGTCGGGCGTACGGTGCAAGACATTCTGGTAGAAATTACCGACCAGGGTGGCATTGCTGGGCGCGGTGCCATACAGCTTCTGGAATTCAGGTGACTGAAAAAAACCGGCCGCCACCTGGGTCAGGCTGGACCCCTTGTCCATGTCATTGATCCAGTAACCAAGGCCAACCAGATCAGGTTTGCGGTCAAATGCAGCCTGGTACAAGCGGTACACCTGGCCAGCCGTGCCATTGATATCGAGTGCCAGTGCCTGGTCCTTGAATTGCAGGCGCTCTATGTCGATGAGCTGGTCAGTACCGTCGCTACCAACCAGATCGGTGATGGCCCATGATTGGCCGTCCTTGCTTTTGCTGATGCTGTAGCTGGCACGCGAGCCGCTATAGCTGGCCATGTCCAGGCCATCGCCGCCTGCCAGCAAATCGTTACCGCCACCGCCTGTCAGCGTGTCCTTGCCAGCAAAGCCGTACAGGAAGTCGCCCCCTGCCGTCCCGGTCAGGACTTCATTGCCGGTACTGCCATTGATGGTGATGCCGATGACGCTGCTGGTCAGCATGCTGGTAGGTGTCCGGCTACCATCGGCAAAGCTCAGGAGTTCTATAGAATATAAAGTGTCAGTGCCATCACGGTTGCTGGTTTTGTCCTGGATGGTATAGCTGGCGTTGGCCGCATTGTAAGTGACGGTGTAGTCACCCGCATTGCCGGTGTAGTTGGCGGTATCGTTACCGTCTCCACCATAAAGACTATCGTCACCGGCACCGCCGACCAGAGTGTCATTGTCGGCCATCCCGTTGATGGTGTTATTGCCGGTAGTGCCTAGCAAATAATCATTGTAGGGGCCACCATCGATAATGAGACTGGGTGTGGCGATCAGCAAGCCGGGGCGGATATTGGTGATGTCAGAAAATGACAGCAGTTCTATCGAATACAGGGTGTCTATGCCATCGCGACCATTGACTTTGTCAGTCACGGTATAGCTGGCATTGGCTGTGTCATAACTGACGGTATAGTCGGCTATGCTGCCAGTGAAAAAAGCGGTGTCATTGCCATCACCACCGTACAGGGTGTCGTTGCCTGCAGCGCCGCGCAGGCTGTCGTCACCGGCCAGGGCGTTGATGGTGTCATTGCTTGCCGTGCCAATCAACGTGTCATTGCCAGCAGTGCCATTGATGGTGTTGCTGCTACCAGTACCCGCAGCCGGGTTATTGATCAGGCTGGCCGGGGTCCTGGTGCCGTCGGCAAATCTCAGGTTTTCTACAAAGAAAACAGTATCGGTACCATCACGGTTGCTGACACTGTCCTTGACGGTATAACTGTTATTGAGCACATTGTAAGTGACGGTGTAATCATTGGCATTGCCAGAAAATACCGCCACATCATTGCCGCCATCACCATACAGAAAATCATTGCCAGTGCCGCCATACAGGCTGTCATCGCCGAGGCCACCGATCAACGTATCATTGCCACCGCGACCTTCTATGCGGTCATCCTTGGCATCGCCTATGATCTGTTCATCGGTATCCCATCCTACCAAATACAGTGAGGCAATTTTATTGTCCCAGATGTTGACGACATTGGTCATGGTGGTAGGCTTGAGTGCCCAGCCCATGTCCTGCAACATGGCCAGCTCCAGCCTGCCCAACAGGTAACGTTCGCCGTAGTTATAGTAATAGCCGTTGAAATTGCTTGCCTCCAGCCAGGGCATCTTGCTGTCCGCCACATTGGGGCCAGTGCCCAAGTGATATATGCTCTGGGTGCCGCCAACCCGCACCTCCACCGGTTCACCCAACAGGGCAACGACGGCAGGCCCAGCCAGGGTGGCCGTGTTGTTGCTATTCACGGTCAGGAATGAATCCCAGACCGACTCATAATTGCCTGGCAATTTACCAGCGCCGTCACGGTAACCACTAAAACCCATGCCATGCAAAAGCTCATGCAAAATTCCAGAAAAAGCATCGACCTTGCTGGCATCGACTTTGCCGCTGATGCTATTGGCAATATTGGCATCCCAATACAGACCGCTGGCATAAGACGAGGTCGGGTCAATATTGATGATCAGGTCAGGCTTGTCTGGAGAAGGATCGATACCAGTGCGTGACTCTGTCACTTGCGAAGCCTCGTACAGGTCCAGGCCATTTTTTTTGCCAACATAAGACGGCGTGTAACTGCCGCTAAAACGTCCGGTAGGAGTGGCATCTACATTGACCAGGATATCTATCGTGCCCTTGAAGATGACAAACTGATCGAGATACTTGATGGCCGCATTGATGGTGGCAGCCAATAGCGGTAACGCTGCCAGTTTCCCTGCGACATCGTTATAGGTGATATTGACGTTTGGCATTAGAGGCCACCTTGGCGTACGCAATTTGATTGCAACAATATACTACGGACTATAGTAGCGATAATCAAAAAGCAGTGAATAACAACAGATGCTGGCTGCATGTTTTCGTGCAAGTTTCTCAGGGGATATAGCCAGCATAGGTATAGGTAGTAGATACTGTTATTCCTGTCAAGCCAAATGCAAGCTAGCATCGAATGGTTTTCCGGATTTCAATACACCCAAAGCGACATGGACTAGTTTTCTCATCATAGCGCCGATAATGAGCATTGCAGGTTT
>NZ_JBMPOZ010000045.1:0-15245 GCF_049340385.1 Undibacterium sp. Ji83W
CGGCGGTATTGGTTGGCAGGCCTATTGACCGCTGGATTCCTCATCGACGTTGAAGAGGTGGGGTGGGAGAGTTCTAATCGAGTCTGTCAGTGAAAACTGCAGATGCGCAGCGTTGTCCCTCCACCCCAACGCTTTCTAGTTTCCCAGAAATCGTCACTTATAACCATACAAGCGCAAGCGTAATCGTACGCATGTCAGCGTCCATCAGCTGTTGAAACTAAAATTTTCATTCATTATTTCCCGCGGGAGGACACACTACTGAGACAATATTTCATACCGCTCAATCTTTGAAAGATCGTAATTTCTCAGACATATCATGCGTACGATTACGCGCTGCTAATCGTACCTACGCGGACTGCCTTGCTGGAAAAACCAGCGCCAGCCATGACTGCAATGAAAGTGCCTGCATTGTAAGCGAGAGATGGGACGGAAATCTTATCTGCAATCAGCAGGTTCCACTTTCGCACTCCAGGTTGTGGTAGAGAGATCATTGAGTGAATGTGGCAAGGTCTTGAAGACGTATTCTATCCTCGCATTGCCATCGTAGAAGACTTTTAAAAAGCCCTTGCAATAATACTGGATGACATCCTTTTTATATTGTTCTCTCTGACTTTCCGATGCTTCCTGTTTGAACGGCTCTGTGGCGTACATACGGGCAACATGATCGATATATTCCGCTTTTTCCAGACGCAGACCGTTTTCCAGGGTCAAGGGCAACTTTTCCTGGGTTTTTTGAATATCGGCTACCACCTTTGTTTCATTCACGGCAGTCTTGATACTGTCCTTATTCATCGTATAAACAACTTTGATCGCAATGCCAAGAACCAAAATCATGGATAAAAAACGAAACATGCTTGTGTACTTTCTGAAGTAAAAAATTGCACGCGCTTTCCCCTGATGCAGCAGCATCATCGCGCAGGCCTTTTGTTTTATGTAAATACAAACGTGAGCGCACAGCCTTGTTGGCAGGCATGCGCAGATGGTGGTATCAGTTTTATGGTTTTGTAATGCGGAATGTGGCAGTGAAGTGACAGTGACAGGAGAGTGCAAATTACTGCTGAGCAATATGCCAATTCGTCGCGCAAAACAGCGAGCATTTTATCAATGATTCATTGACTGGAAAAGAAAAAATGTCCGCACCTGGCGGACATTTTTTTAGAAATATATTGATGAAAACAATGCGCTGCAATTATTTCACCATCATCTAACGGCATGCCGCGCCAGATTTCCCCTCTCAAGGGGCCGGAACACTTTAAAAATTACGCGCCACCACTACACCCTGGTAAGTGGTGATGTACAAGGCATCATTGCTAAACACCACGGACTGCGGTTTTGACAATACGCCTGGCAAGGGGCCGACGGTAAAGCCTTCCTGGCCGGGGGTGCCTATCAGGGTTGTGACGACGCCTGCCGGGGTGATTTTGCGCACGGTATTGTTGTCGGTATCAGCCACATATAAATTACCCTTGGTATCGATAGTCATGCCTTGTGGGCGGTTGAAGCGGGCGGCGGTGCCTGTGCCATCGGCACTGCCGGGCTGAAATTCGACACCGGCAAAAACACTGCTGACGCCTGTGCTGGAAATCTTGAAGATCACATTGCTGCCGCCGTCTGCCACATAGAGATTGCCACTGCTGTCCATCGCCATGCCATTGGATATATAAGGTGTTCCACGTCCCTCACCAAAAGGCTTGAAGCTGGCTGCCTGCGTCAGCGGGATGCTGGCATAGGTGCTGACCTGGCCAGCAACGGTGACTTTGCGTATGGCCTGGTTGACCATGTCAGCCACCAGCATGTCGCCATTACCCATATTGACGATGCCATTTGGTGATCTGAACCTGGCTTCGCTGCCCTTGCCATCGACCAGACCAAACTTCCACTCCACACCCGCCACTGGCGTGATCACACCGGCGGGGTTGATCTGGCGGATGGTGCCTACGGTATCGGCGACATACACATTGCCATTGACGTCTGTCGCCAGGCCACCGATCTGGTCAAAATTGGCAGCCACGCCCGCTATGGTGCTGACCACGCCTTCCGGTGTGACCTTGCGCACGATGTGTTTGCCAGACATAAAATCATTGAGGTAAAGATTGCCATTGATGTCTGCGGCCAGGTTGCCTGTCTGATAAAATCCGGCAGTTGCGCCTACGCCATCGAGGGCATACCTGATGTTGATGGCACCCGCCAGCGTCGTGACCACTCCGGCTGCATTGATTTTGCGCACGTTGAAATTGCCTGCATCTGCCACGTACAGATTACCTGCGCTGTCACCGACGATGGCCATGGGCTGGGCAAATCTGGCGGCAGCACCGGTGCCATCGTCTATCCCCACTTGTCCGCTGCTACCGGCCACGGTGCTGACCATGCCTGCCTGTGTGATCTTGCGGATGACGCTGTTGAAGGTGTCAGCCACGTAGATATTGCCTGCCGTATCGACAGACACTGCACGCGGTGTATTGAAACGTGACACAGCGACTGTGCCATCGACGCTGCCTGTTTCTCCGGCACGGCCAGCGATGGTCGTGACCGCGCCTGCGGGTGTCATCTTGCGTATGCTGTGGTTGTAGCTGTCTGCAATATAGACATTGCCAGCATTATCTGTCGCCAGGCCAGAGGGCCAAAAAAAACGGGCATTGCTACCCTGGCCATCATCTGCCGCACTGACCCCGGGTTTTCCTGCGATAGTCGTGACCATGCCTGCCGGTGTCAGCTTGCGTATGGTGTGCTCATCAGCGATATACAGGTTGCCTGCGCTGTCTATGGTCATGCCTGAGAGCGTCGAAAAGCTGGCAGCACTGCCCTGCCCGTCTGCCATCGCGGCGGAACACAAACTGCCAGCCAGCGTCGATGAGACGGCAGCGGGTGTCAGTTTGCGTACCACGCAGGCGTAAGGGTCAAGTACATAGATATTGCCTGCGGCATCGGTTGCCATGTGTTGTGCCTTAAAGAACTTGACACTGCTGCCGCTACCTTCTGCATAACCAAATTCGCCCCCGGCAAAGCTAGTGACCACGCCTGCTGGCGTTATCTTGCGCACGCGCTTGTCGTCACCGACATAGAGAGTGCCACTGGCATCAAGGGTGATGCCATTGAGGCCACTGAAGCGTGCGTTTGTCCCCGTGCCATCAACAATGCCAGGACCACCCACATTACCGGCAAGCAGGGCAATGCTGCCTGTGCCCGAGGTGCCTGTCGTATTACCTGTGCTGCCGCCGGTCGTACCAGGAGAAGTGGTAGCAGGAGCTGCACTGCCACCACCGCCACAGGCCGTGAGTATGGCTGCGGTGATGAGACAGCTCAGGGAAGCGCGGAAGGGAATACCAGAACGGAAGTAGCTAACAGCTTTGGAAGTGATCATGAATAAATGTGGTAAGTGAACAGCCAGGCAGACTGGTCGGGTGCGCTACCTGCTCAGGTGACGGCACAAGAATGCCAAATTGAAAACATGTTACCACATTTGAATGTATTTGCTTTAAGCAACTATATTGGCGAATTCATTGCTTGATCACGGCGGCCATTAGCGCATATCAACACACAGTTCAAAAAGCCAACTAGGCCGACAGACGCCGCCCCAGACGTATATGCAACCACAGCAGCATCGGCAACACCAGGCCGATTACCCAGTGCGCGGCAGACCAGTAGGGGCGCAGGGTTTCGCTGGCAAAGTAATACAGGGCATAGCCGGTCATTGCCAGCCACAGCAATGTCAGCAGCATGCTCCAGCCACTATTGCGGTTGCGCTGGGCGCGGTGGGCACGGCGCATGTGCTGGAACAGCAGGCCGCCCGCCAGAAAACTCAGGGGGATGATAAGGGCACCATGGGCCTGCATGGCCCAGTGTTCCAGCGGATGGATGCTCTCGCCATATTCACCCGCCACGCGCAGAAAGTAGCGCGCCAGCAGCCAGGCCAGACCTGTGGCGAACAAGGCGGCAACCATGCCATACAGCGCGTACTTGTGCCAGGCTTCCAGCTTGAATTGCTGGACGGTAGCAGCCGCCAGTGGACGGTGATGCAGGCTGTGTTTATTGGTGCGCATGATAGTTAAGCATGAAGGGGCGATCAGGCAATGAGACAGGATCAGATTATAAAAGCTTCTGCCTCATACAGGCGCAAACATGGATGTAGTGCATTGCCACTGGCAGCGATTACTTTGGTCAGGGCATCGGCCCACATGCAAAGTGGTGAGATGACGGTATAGCTGTGCTGGTCGGCGATGGCTGTGCCGGTCAGTGGATGTACCAGCGCACTGAGCATCTTGCCTGCACTGCCCTTGCGGGAGAAATAACTGGCCGACGTCGCCATGGCCTGGTCTGTCAGTTGCACCTGACTTGCCATGCTGTGCGGCTGTTGCGGGTCACGTATCAACACTGTTTGCGCCTGACCCAGCACACGCAAATCGCCACCGGCATTGACGCAGGCATGCTGCACGCCACAGGTTTGCAGGGCAGCGATGGCGCAATCAACCGCGTAGCCCTTGGCGATGCCGCCAACATCGAGCCAGTCGTCTGCATGCTTGTGGACTTGCGTGGCAGATGGCAGGCTATACATCTCACCCGTCACGCTAGCCACATCAGTTGTACTTGTTGCGGGCGCTGGCAAAAAGTCCCATGCCACCAGTTGCCGGGCAATGCGGATATCGAACAGGCCGCCTGATTGTTGATACAAGTCCCTGGCGGCTGCCAGCACCGTGGCGGTATGTGTGTGGATGTCGATGAGCGCACCAGCAGCAGCACGGTTATAACGGCCGATGTCGCTGTCAGGCGCATGAAAACTCATCAGTTGATGGATGGCATGAATGGCAGCAAAACCAGCGCGGAAAGCTGCCTGGCTTTGCACCTCATCCAGATCATCATACAGACTGATTTCCACCAGCGTGCCCAGGGCGGGCTGGGCGCGACGTTTCATTTTTTGAGGGTGACCTGGGCAATCGCGGCAATGCGCCGCACGCCATCGGTGACATGGGCGCAGGACAGCGTCGCACCACTGATGTTGGCAATGCCCTCGCCTATTACCAGGCCGCTGGCTGCAGTCTTGCCGACGAACTGCTTGCGCCAGTTGGCATTGCGTATCTCAAAACCGTGGCTTTCGCGGTAGGCCAGTATCTCCACCTGACGCACGCTGGCATCTGCCTGCAAACCTACTGCATATGAGATCAGTTCAAACTTGCCGATGACTTCATCAAACACCACATGGCCGAGCAGCTTGTCGTCCTTATAGGCCGCAACTGCGCGCCAGCTCACCGAGCGGGCTGGCAGGCCAGAGAGTTTTTCTACCTGCTTCATCTGTGCCGCGTCCAATTGCAGCGGCACAGGCTTGAAGCTGCTGGCTTCAGGGAAAATCGCCGCCTGCGCCTGCTCCACCGTCAGGTATTGCGTGGCAAAGGCGCTGCCGCTGACGCCAGCTACACCGGCGACAGCAAGCAGGGATAAGGGAACAAGCCGGTTCATCAAAATATCTTCAAGAGTTCATCAATGTGCACATGATAATGCACATTGCAGAGTGCATCTTAGAAAGAATAACCAGCGCCGAGGTTGAAGCGGTCACGGCTGCTGTCCTGTTTGAACTTCTGGTAGTCAGCCTTCAGGACCACGCCTTCACCTATCTTGAAGCTGGCACCAAAGCTCATGACTTTTTCATCCGGGCTGGCATCAACACCCAGGCCCAGCGGGACAAAGGCGTACGACTTGGCCGTATTGAACTGCTCATAGCGCAGGAAAGGTGTCAGGCTGTAGTCTTCATTCTTCCACAACTGATAAGCACCCTGCACATACCAGCCCGCAAATGTAGACGGCACGGGATTAGGTTGGCCAACAAAAGTCAGGTTCAGGTTACCCGTATTGCTGATGGTGCCGCGTGCATACAGCGCTGTCAGGTCGAGCTTGCCGGGGTTGTAGCGGGCATGCAAATCCCACAGCGTGAGCCTGGCATCATTGGCAGCAAAGTCTGTCGTCGCATGGCCTATCTTGCCTGTGAATACAGAGCCACCGAGTAGCAGGCCAGGCACGCCGCGCCAGTTGACTGCGCCATGCACGCTCAGGTCACGTGATTTGGCAAACTGGCCTTCCTGGTGAATCGCACCCAGAGGTGATTCGCGGCCATCGCCAGAGCTGGCATCCCACTTGGTGAGGTTAAAGCCTGTGGTCAAGCCCAGGTCCCAGCTCAGGCCATTGTCATGCGAGCCAGACAAGCCCAGGCCCACTTCACGCCAGGTAGAAGGGATGATCGCGGTTTCCACAAAATTGCGGTGTACGCCATAGTAAGCCGTTGGCTCATGGCTGGTGTTCAAAAAGCCCGCAGGAATGAGGAACAGACCCGCCTTGCCAGACAGGCCAGGTTTGATTTCATGCTCGACATACAGTTGCTCGACTGCTGCTTCACCATCGTCACCCTTGGAGGCAATTGCATGCTCCCATTCAAACTCGGCGACCATCTTGGTTTTTTCATTGAAGCGATGGGCGATACCGATCACAGCACGGCCCACATCGGCTTGCGCCTGGTTGCTGGCTTCACGCGGACGGGTGTAATTGATTTCGCCATAGCTGCTGATGACGGTCTGCGCAGTCTGTGGCAATGCCCTGACACTATCAGCACCTGGTGCCGATGCCAGCGGTGCAATCGCGCCCGGTGCCTGCGCCTTGACCGCATTGCTGATCATCACTTCCTGCTTTTGCTCAACCATGTCAGTCTTTTTACGCGTAGCCACGAGCTCTGCCTTGATGGCTTCAAGTTCTGCCGCCAGCTTTTCTATTTTTTGCAGCAGTTCAGCTTCACCTGCATGTGCGGGTGCAGTGAACAGGCCAGTGATCAAGGCTGCAATGGTGACGTTGGCGGCTTTGATGTAGATATTTTTTTTCATGATGTCATTCCAGTTTTCTAAATTCTCTAAATTTTTTATGTGATGAATATCTTGCGGATCAAGGCTTGTAGCCATCGTTCAATGTGCCAAGGAACTTGACCACATCATCCACTTCATCAGAAGTCAGGGCAGCAGCCATGCCACGCTGGCGGTTGTAAGGCACTTCTGTGGTATTCACATTGGCGACATATTGCGCAGGCAAGTCATTGAACTTGACCGGGTTGCCATCTGCGCCATAAGGGAACCACTCTTCAGGATTGGTATCGCGGCGCACATAAAAATTCACCGCATCGCGCAGGCTCTTGAATTTGCCATTGTGAAAAAATACTTTGCGCGTCGCCACATTGCGCAGCGTAGGCACCTTGAAAGCACCGCATAGCGCACTGCGGTTTGCCAGGTCAGTACGATCAGGGCCGCACAGGCCAAGGTCAAAGAAGGCAGGGTCAGCATTGGCCGCAATATCCATATTGCGCGGCACGCCGAGATTATCGTAAGTAAAGTCAGTGAACAAAGGCGGCGCACCATTCGCCCCCTTGACACTCAGATGGCAAGCCGCGCAATTGCCCTTGATGGGATTATTGAACAGCGAAAGTCCACGCAACTCGGCATCGCTGAGCGTGGCGCGGCCAGCGATGAACTGGTCATACTTCGAATCATAAGGATGGAAATCGGTATCCTCTTTTTGATACTGCTGAAGCGAGAACAAAATGCGTTCAAACGCCGTGTCGGCATTGTCAAACACGGTCGCACCATAGGCCGTCTTGAACTCATTCACATAGCTGGCTCTTTGCAACTTGGCGACCACATCGGCGCGGTCTTTATTGGCCATCTCATGCGCCGCCAGGAAAGGCGTCTCTGCCTGCTGCGCCAGGGTATTGGCCTTGCCATCACGGGTAAAACCACCGGTCGGTGTACCGTCAGCCGCAAAGAAGAAAGCCGGATTCTGCTCCAGGTAACGCAAAGACGGCACCGCCCGCGTACCCGGCACATCGAGGTTAGGCCCACCCAGCTGCACCGCCAGATCATTCTTGGGCGCATGCGCATTGTCAGCATCATGGCAAGTCGCACAAGACATCTTGCCAGAAGCAGACAGGCTCACATCCTTGAATATCTTCTCCCCCACCCGCGCCGCCGCACTCATGCCCGCATCTGGCACCGCAGCCGAGCCGCCCGATGCAGGACTACTGCCGCCCCCACCGCCACAGGCAGCCAGGCTCAACACCAATCCGGCAACAGCCACATGAGGTATTTTTTGGGAAAAAGAAAATACTGCGATAGTCCTTTTCAGGACACCTGAAGTGAATAACATCGTTAAATCCGTGAGTTAGCCCAGAATGGACTGATAAATGCAAATGAGAATGATTGTGATTATATATTTTGTGTGGAGTTGCTGTAAAGGTAAGTGTTGTTTTTGTTGATATGGGTCAAGTTTTTACAGCAATTGCTGTTTGCACGCGTTTTGATTCGGTGCAATAAACTTTTGGCCGCCAGGATGATCAATTAGTTTCTAACCCCAATTAGGTGCATGGAGCTCCTGCGGTCACATTGATCTGAACTCTACGTATTCATCAAACCAGAAGAATGAACCGACAAACTAAAAAAAATGCAGCAATTCCAACTAAATAACAAAGAAAATAAACTATGATTCCCTTGCGCAAAATGCGCTTTAAATCTAATGTTCATACACATTTGCTTGTGAAATTAACTGCATTAAGAGGCATAAATAATTAACAAAATTAAATGCCATCTCAAAATTCTCGACTACTTTTAAAGCATATGCTGAAAAAATTCCTTGAATCAAAAGACGAATGGATATTACTTGGGTATTTTGTTGACATTCGCTACATTGCAGTTGCTATCGACGGAAAATATTTCTTAACCGATGCACATATTTATTTAAGCCCAATATCACCAACTACCGGTGGATATTTCGAAATAGTTACAGATAAAATCTGCATAGGCAGAAAACAATTAAGCTTCAATAAGAAAAGCGACTACGATAGCTTAATATCAAACGCGATCGATGGATTTATCGTAGTAAATAATCGAACGATGATCTTACCCGGGGACGACTCCCTAAGTCATTATTCTGAAATGGCGCGTCGTGATGCCTGGGAACTGCAACTTCATTTGAAGATTGGTCGCAATCAGTTTCCACCAATTCAATCAGCAGAATTAATTGAATTCGATAATATCCTTCGGCTTTCAACACCTCCCTTTGATGGGCTTACAGATGTTGCAAGTATTTTAAATTTACGCATGCCCGGTGGTTATGCTGACCCCCCTGCCATTAATATTTCAGTTGGCCCGCCAGTCGATCTTCGACTTATAGAATGCAATCTAAACAATGACAAGCTGTACTTAAGTTTAGTTACGCACTCAGCTTTCGACATTAGCAAGCTTAGCCTACTAATCAGAGCTATGCCCGACTCAGATTTGAGTTTAAGGATGCATGTAACAAATCAAATTAGATGGGCTGAAGTACAAGGTGATACGCGAAAGGGCTATGCAGAAATTGAATTACCAGGAGCACATGGCGCACTAGTTACTGTAATGAACGGCACAATGCTCGTACGCCGACAATGGTTCCTAGATGGAGCCAGGACAAGTAATCGACGCTTATTAGCTTTAGAGACATTTGACTCTGATAAACAAAATATGCATAGCGCCATTTTTACTACCCAAGACTCTGCGACATTTGAAAAGGGGATTGCAAATTTGATGTTTGTCTTGGGGTTTTCAGTTACAAGCCTGATCAATAAAGACGCACCCGATTTAGTTTTGGCCACACCCCAAGGAAAACTCATTGTTCTTGAGTCCACTCTCAGAACAAGTGATTTTGCAAATAAAATCGGAAAACTGTATGACCGAAAGCGCGCACTTTCAAAGAAACTTCAACAAAATAATTCTCCAGATATTGTCTATAGTATCCTTGTGTGCGCATTGCCTAAAGATCAAATTGTGACAAATGCAGATGATATTAAAGTTTCCGACACTATTTTATTAGCCAGAGAAGATTTGATTGAAGCGACTAATCGTATGAAAACTCTAAATGACCCAGATTCTTTTATTGAAATGGCACAACAAAGAGCTTCTTATGGTTTAACTATTAGTGAAAATAATAAAATGCTTTGATCCTTTAACTTGTAAAAGAAAAATCAATAACTTTGAAGTGTACAAAACTGGATTAAGTAATCATCTGAAAACGGTGAGATTCGAACTCACGGCCCCCGACAGCGATTGCTGTATGTAGACAGGTGCATTCAACCACTCTGCCACGCTTTCAAAATTCTTATTGCCGCATGCAAGCTGCGTACAGATTTTATCTATGGTCAATCTCGTTCTGTCTGGCATGACAGCGGTAAGATTGATGTCAATCGTGGTGCGCGTGGTGGGACTCGAACCCACATGCCAGAGGCGCCGGTTTTTAAGACCAGCGTGTATACCATTCCACCACACGCGCAAAAACCGGTTTGCAGTTTCTCGTAGGGTGCGCCGTGCGCACCAGCGCACGCGTTTCGTTGATCAACGATGGTGCGCACGGCGCACCCTACAAAATCATGCAATACTCAAACTGGAAGAGGATCAAGGATTCGAACCCTAGTGGATTCAAAACCCGGTGCCTGGCCGCTTGGCTAATCCCCTGTAAAACTGGTGCGCGCGGAGGGACTTGAACCCTCAATCCTTTCGGCACTGGTTTCTAAGACCAGCATGTATCCCAATTCCACCACACGCGCATTCAACTCTCTCGCTCACCGGCATGCATGCCGATGCGCTTACTTACTGGTGGAAACGGTGAGACTCGAACTCACGGGACCTTTCAGCCCTACTGTCTTCCAGACAGCTGCAATGGCCGCTCTGCCACGTTTCCAAATTTCCAAATACTGGTGCGCATGGAGGGATTCGAACCCTCATATCTGACGAAACTGGTTTTTGAAACCAGCGTGTATACCATTCCACCACACGCGCTTTAATCATTTACTTCAACCTGCTTTGGGGTGGCCACCCGGAGTCGAACCGGGATAAGCGGATTCACAATCCACGACTTTCACCATTAAGTTATGGCCACCCCAAAGCAGGCTGTTCAATCTTTACATAGCTGAGCTTTCGCTCAGTCTCGTAGGGTGCGCCATGCGCACCAGCACACACGTTTCGTTGATCAACGATGGTGCGCACGGCGCACCCTACAAAATCATGCAATACTCAAACTGGTCGGAGTGCGAGGATTTGAACCCCGGACCTTCTGCTCCCAAAGCAGCTGCGCTACCAGACTGCGCCACACTCCGAAAAAACTTTACTACTCAAAATTGGAAGGGGATCAAGGATTCGAACCTTGGAGTGTCGGGTTCAAAACCCGATGCCGTCACCACTTGGCTAATCCCCTATATAACTGGTGCGCACGGAGGGACTTGAACCCTCAATCCTTTCGGCACTGACTTCTGAGGCCAGCGTGTATTCCAATTCCACCACATGCGCTTAATGCTTCTTCCGGTAGGGTGCGCCGTGCGCACCGGCACACGTTTCACTTTTCAACGACGGTGCGCATGGCGCACCCTACCTTGTTGCTAATTCAAGGTGTAGAGAACGCCGTTTACAACGACGCCCTCTACAGAACGATGCAACGTTCAAACTGGTCGGAGTGCGAGGATTTGAACCTCGGACCTTCTGCTCCCAGGGCAGTAGCGCTACCAGGCTGCGCCACACTCCGATATGACTGTTAATGCCTGTTGCAATCTGCAATCAGGTTTAAAAATTCTGCGTTATAAAAACTAAAAAGCCCGGTGCATTGATCGCATCCGGGCTTGTCGCTACAGGTGGCGTACACCATTAACTGGTGAGGCTTTCCTGTGGGGTTTCCCCCCGGATGTTGAATTGCACGCATGCGCCCAGATGATGCAAGGGCAAGGCGAAGAGCGGGCTGCTTAATGTAGGCTGCAGTTGCAGGGTTGGCTGCGACTGCAGGTCAGCGGCTAAAGAAGGGGATGGGAGCGAAGCTGTATCCAGCAGCGCTGCACCAGCCTGTGCCATGCCCTGCGCGATGAGGCGCAAGTTCTGGTTCAGTTGTTGGAGTAGCGTTGCGTTCACAATATGTCCTGTTCTTTATGATTGAGTATTAATCTTGGGGTGTTGCTGTATTCGATGGATGTATCTTGCCATAGCTTTTTAAATAAAACAAGCATGGCATGACGAATTTATTCAATTAAATACGACATTTTTGCAACAGGCGAATATTTTAATGTGATATTGACCTACCGGGATGTACGTAGCCACACTATGAAAAAGGCTTATTTTGTTAAAATTTATGCTAGACTAAATTGCATTAAAATTCTTTTCCAAATACCTTGAATTTCATGCAACTGAAGATATTTTTTGCAGTATTGATGTGTTTGATTTAAAGATACCAATCGCAGGTGCGATGTTTTAGTCCCCTCCCCTTCAAGGGGAAATTTGTGGCACAAAGTTGTGCTTTGCGAATTCCCACAAATCTCCCCTTGAAGGGGGAGGAGAAAAGACATCCCACATTTGCATCACCACCGGAGTAAGCCATGTCACAAACAACCACAGACAACACCAAACCCGCCTCCCCTCTCTGGCAAAACTGGAGCCAGAATCTGTTTTACCAGGGCGACAATTACTACTACACACCACGCACACGCGCAGAATTACAAGCAATCGTCACCAATGCTGCTGCACAAGGCAAACAGCTGCGTGTATCCGGCCAACGCCACTCACAAACCCCGCTGGTGGCCAGCAGCGAAACACCTGCCAGCAAATTCATCATCGTCGACCTGTCTTGTTATGCCGACCTGGGCCGCGATGGTGAGCAGCGCATGCAAATCAGCAGCGATGGCAAAAGCGTCACCGTCAACACGGGTGTACGCGAAGACGAACTTGATGCTTTCCTGACGCAAAACAAGCTGATGCTGGAAACCGTCACCGCTGGCGGCTTTTTCAGCCTTGGAGGCATGACTGCCGTGGACGTGCATGGTGCCACCGTGCAGGCACCTATCTTTGCCGAAACCGTGACGGCCTTTGCCATCATGGGGCCGAGCGGCAATGTCAATACCATAGACGCGAATACACCCAAGATCGGCGCATGGTCACCACTGCAATTTGCCCGCGTATCGCTGGGTGCCTTGGGCGTGGTCACTGCCGTCACCATCAGCGTCTTGCCGCGCCCTTTTGCCAATTGCCTGACATCTGGCATCAATGATTATGTCTGGGAAAACGCTGCCAACTTTGGTGCTGGCCTGTCTGCCCTGCTGGCATCCAAATCCAGGGTAGAAACCTTCTTCAACCCCTATGCGCTGACCGGCACCAGCAACTTCACGGCCGCCTGGTGGAATGTGGAAAGCGGCTCGGGCGCTGCGCCAACCCCAGAGCCAGCCCCCAACGCCTGCGAGCTGGCGCAAAAAGATGAGTTCGGCGCACCGTATTTGCCTTTTGGTGAAGACCTGGCCGAAGACGCCGCCATCTATGCACAAACTTTCGATGCCCCCATCGTCGGCACAGCAGCAGCGGCCATGATCACCTCGGCTGCGATATCCGTCATCAAGGGCGAAGTCAAAGCCGCAGGACAAAAGAATTCTGACCTGTGGCTGGGGGACGCTGCCAGGGTCATCTTCATGTCTTACTTTATCGAACTGCCAGACCTGGGTGCAGAAAGTTTGTCCAAGGTTTGGGGTGCATTAAAGTCTGTCAGTGACAAGGTCAACAAGAGCAGCAACTTCCATATTGCCGCACCGATGGAATTTCGTTTTATCAAGGGCGGCAATACGGCCATGGCAGGCACCTATACCAGCAATGCCGATGTTTACTTCGTCAACCTTGACCTGATCGCCTTCGTCGCCGTCCATGATGATACCAAGGGCAATAAAAACGGCCTGGATTATCCGACCAAGCTGCTGAATTTTTTCGCTGAGATCGAAAGCGAATGGATCACCCTGGGCGGCTGGCCACACAATGGCAAGATGTATGGCTTCTACGACCCGACCACCGGCCCTGCAGCAGCTACGCAGCCCTTCAACCCGGCTTTCATCAAGCAGCTACGCAACCGTCGCCAGGAACGCGTGCAAGCCTTTGACGACTACCGCCAAAGTTGTGACCCTACCGGGATGTTTGTAAATCCTTATGTGGCGAAACTGCTGGGGGAGTGATGCCGTTGTCACGGCGATATTTGCGGCGATGTTTGCGAAAGGGATACGCGTAGCCGCAACGGGAGAATTGTAATGCGCCGTATGTGAGCGTCGTGCACGGCGCAAATATTTTTCCCGGAATGTTGTGAAACCATGGGGCGCATTGCAATGCGCCCCACATCACTACAAACTTCCAAACGTGTTAATAAAGCTAAACTAACAAAGCCGAAGAAACCATGCGCGCATAGATTAAAGAGGCATTTTCCGAAGAGCCGCCCATAGCAATAAGAAGAGAAATTGATCTATCTTCATCTTTTCCCGATGCCAATAGAAAATACATTAAATACATTAGCCCTTGACCAATGTTAAGCATAGTTACATTCTTTATATCGACGTTTCGAGCAAATCTTACAATCTGATCCTTATAGATTCTCGCCAAATTTTCCAACTTCTCGATAGACATTATTTCACAAACTCCAGACGCTAGTACAATAGAGTCAAAGCTGTTACTTGTCAGCGAAACAGGTATATTCAATGCATTGGCAATTGCCAAATCGAGATCCCGTAAGGCTGATCTTTCGTTATACGCTACTCGTAACGACACTAAATTAATTTCCACAGACTCTTGAGCATCCGCAAGCTTTCCTGGCAATGAATTTTCATATTCTTGCATTTTTTTTGAAATTTCATCAAATTCGCTATCTACAATCTCAAGTAGGCCCGCCACTCGAGAAAATCTCCTTTGAAGAACGCTTGGAATACCAACGGAATTTTTATATCCTAAATCATGCTCAATTTCTGCCCAGGCATGTTGTAATACTGAGCGAATTTGTATTTCACACTTTAAACCAAAGTAGTTTTTGTACTCAGCAAGATCTCGTCTTGATTCATTCAAAGCGACAACTTTATGCAAGGATGAATATCCAAACATTTTTGGATTGTCAGGTATTCGCTTATCAGGAGAATTTTTCTCATCGACATCAAACTCTCTGTCCACAATATCTTGTACAAGATCTACATCTTTCGCTAAATATGTAATTATTCTTATGCCTGCCAAATCAGTAATCTCAGACAAAGTTAAATAATCTTTATTATCCTTTGCAATCTTCTTTTTAAAACTATGGAATCTCTGATTAAGTATCCGAGTATTGATTTAGAAACGTTAATATAAGCCTATTCTCATTGAATCCCGAATGCCATGAAACAGACAACTTTTGCCGAAGGTGGCTTTGAACGCTACGCCAAGACG
>NZ_JBMPOZ010000046.1:0-13340 GCF_049340385.1 Undibacterium sp. Ji83W
TTGGCGTAGCGTTCAAAGCCACCTTCGGCAAAAGTTGTCTGTTTCATGGCATTCGGGATTCAATGAGAATAGGCTTATATTAACGTTTCTAAATCAATACTCGGATACTTAATCAGAGATTCCCTAGGTTTGTATGGTGCTCTGAAACTATATGCTGCGAGAAAATCGGTATGTGAAGCGGTGTATTAGTGTTTGATGAGTGTAACTGATGAATCTGGCAAGAAGTGAGGCGGGTTTGTGAAATATTAATAACGGGCAACAGTTAGCAATAGAAAATGACTCTTCTCTGACCTCGCTATTTACTCTATATCGAAGACGATAGCCCCTTCGCTGCCCTCCTCCACGCGGGCGACGATGCTGCCATCCGGTGCGACTATGCAGGTACAGCCATGGCTGATCTTGTTTTCATGTGCGCCCAAGAGTGCGCCAACTACGTCTGCCGATGCCACCCAGCAGCCGGTTTCCATGGCCCGCTGGCGCAGGTTGTCTATGCTCTTGCTGCGCCATTTGTCGGCGGTAGCGGCGGTCAACATATTGTTTAATGGGTAGCATAATAGTTGTGCGCCTTGCGTGCTCAGCTCTGCCGCACAATCCGGGTAATTGGCGTCATTGCAGATATTGATGCCATAAGAAAATCCTGATCTGTCAAACACGGGGGATGCAGTTCCCGCCAACACACCGCGCTCATTGGGGTGTCTTTTCGCATACACGCCCATTACCTGGCCTTGCCGTATCACGGCAGCAGAATTGTATATGCCTGCTGTAGCTTGCTCAAAAAAACCGAGGATGATGTCGGTGTCAAATGCAGACAATTCCTGCAACACGTGGGTGAAAATTGGGCTGTCTATGGCCAGGGCGCGTTGTGCGATAGTCTGCGCATCTGAGGCATATCCTGGCAGATAGCATTCTGGGAAGATGGCCAGCTCAACACCCTGCTCCTGGCACCAGCGCAAGTCAGTGCATAATTGCGCCACCGCTTTTTGGATGTCGTCAAAAACAGGGGGACGCTGGAAGGCGGCGATGCGTAGCTTGTTTGTCGTCATCGTTCAATGTTATCTGCAGTAGGGTGTGCCATGCGCACCGTTTTGATATCGCCGGACGGTGCGCACGGCGATGGTTAAGATTGAGGAAACATATCTTTACTCCACCAGATTCAGCATCACCACTGTTGCATCATCCGCCTTCTTCACCGTCATGCCGCCTGCCTTGCCTGCTTCATGCGCACGCAACTCCTGCATCATCGCCTCCAGCCCATGCGTGACGCAGGCTTGCATCAGGCTTTGGTCATTGTAGAGGTGATAGCTATCCACCAGACGATAGAAACCATCCGTCATCAGGAATAAACGGTCAGACGCCGCCAGTTTGATCTTGTGCTCACGCGCAGCAAAGCGGCCTTGTGGATACAGGCAGAGTATGGATGGCTGCGGGGCCTTGTTTTGAGCGACGCGGCGCTCACGCAGCATGGGCAATAGCCTGGCCCAACGTGCCTGCTCATCCAGGCCTTCTTGTTTCAGTTGCTCTATCGCGATCTTGAGTATGCCTTCTTGCGGATTCTCATAGGGGTCAAGATCAGTGACCTCACCTTGCGCATCGAGTAAAAAACTTTTGCAATCGCCCAGGGCATAGATGCTGCAATCTTCACCATCGGCATGCACGCGCAGCCAGGTCAGCGCCGCAATCGGCCAGGCATAAGCGGGCATGGCGGCGGCTTGCAGCAAACTGCTGTGCTTATCACGCAAGACCTGCAAGGCCAGCATGATGCTGTCTGCCTGCGCCTGTACAGACGTGGCGACCTGTTCCAGCGCCAGCGCAAACTGCTGCACGAACCAGGCCGGGTCACCCAGGCTTGCATCCAGATAATGCTGGCCTGACACTGAGCTGGCACCGTCAAACATCAGTACATTAAGCGTGCCATCGCTGTGGCTGAAGTGGTGGATCAGGTCTTCGTTGGTTTTACTGCCAGCGGGGGTAGAGAGGGATTTGATCTGCATTTTTATGATGGCTGGCACTTGCTGCGTTTATTTTGATTGCAGAATATAGCACTGGCGTGACAGTGGTGTGGCAAATAGTGAGAATGCGCCGTGCATGCAGACTCTGTGCAAACAAGCACCTGTTTTTAAAGCGACGCACATAAACCCGTCATGCCGGACTTGATCCCACTACTGTCCGGAATAATGTGATTGACAAAAATAACGAGGAAATTCCCTCTCTTTCAAGGGGAGGGGCAGGGTGGGGATGGGTTTCGGTTGATTAACCATAAATGTAATTACGCTGGAAACCCATCCCCATCCCAACCTTCCCCTTGAAGGGGAAGGAGCTTCAAGCACGACCGCTCACAAATAATGTTCAATTACAGAATTAAGGCTCCGACACGGAAAAAATCGTCAGGACACTGCTTGTACTTGATGTTCAGAACGAGTCAAGATAATTATTCCGGACAGCAGTGGGACTTGATCCAGCATCTGGCGCTTTGCTTGAGCACGGCAATGGTGTTTTGCTGTTTGCTTGAAGTTGCTTTTTTTGGTTCCGCGCAGATCAGGCGCATGGGCATAACGACAAGCAAACCAGCTCACCCCTGTGGAATACTTTGCTCAAATTTGAAATAATTGTAGGGATCGTACTTGTGCTTGACGGTTTTCAAGCGATCCAGGTTAGGGCCATAATAGGCCCGTGCCCAATTGGGTTGCTCGCGATTCGGGAAATTGACATAGGCTTGCGGCAGCACAAAAGGACTCATTGCAGCAAAGTATTCGCGCAGCCATTGTTGCTGCCTGTGGACCACGTCCAGCTTGTCTATCGGCCCCCAGGCGGCTTCCATTTCAAAAATATAATTGGCATTGCGATGTGGATAGGCAGTGGCATTGACGGGCACTTCACGCACCTTGCCACCAATGGCAAACAGGATGCCCATGTTTTCTGGCACGAGTGAACCGCCGGGCCATTTCAGCATCCAGCGCAACATCATTTCCATGCCTTCTGGGGACATTTTCTCACCCACATAGGATGAGCGAAGGTCGTACATGCCGTTGGGGTCGTCGGTGATAAGATAATCACGCGCTTGCCAGTAACTCATTTCACGAATGTCGGCCTTGAGGGGCGTGAGCATTTTCAATACCGGTTCCAAGGCCTTTAGCGCGGCTTCTTTGCCGCCGAAGAACTGGCCCAGGGTAGTGACCTGTAAATCTGCCATGGTGTAGTTGGTACCGGCACGGCGTGGCACGATTTTGCTGCGGGTAGAAATCGTGGTGGGATTATTTTGCTGCAGGTCCTGCAAGGCAGAAAATAATTCCAGCTGCTGCTGGGCAGGCCAGAGGATATTGAAAATGGTGACGTTGTGTGACACGTCCACCAGGTTAAAGGTGAACGAGGTATTCACCCCAAAATTGCCGCCACCGCCGCCGCGCAAACCCCAGAACAAATCCTGATAGGTGCCTTTGTCTTCGGCTACCACCAGTTGCTGGTTTGGTAAAACAATTCCCGACGATTTCAGGCTATCGCAAGTCAAACCTGCGTGGGTTGCAGAAAAGCCCCAGCCACCACCCAGCACCAGGCCCGCCGCACCCACGGTGGGGCAGCGGCCCGACGGCACAGCCAGGCTGCTGCCGCTAAAAAAATTGGCCATGTCCTGGTTGCTGACACCTGCTGCAATGGTGCAGGTATTTTCCTTTTCATTGACGCTGATGCCATTCATCGCCTTCACATCAATCAGCAAACCCTTGGTAGTAGAAAAGCCTGCGTAATTGTGGCCACCAGAGCGAACCGCAAAGGGCTGGCGATGATCTATCGCCCAGCGCAGACACAACTGCACATCCCTGTCATTGGCGCACATGGCGACGGCGATGGGCAGGATGTCAGCATAGCGCTGGTTATTCGGCGCTGCGGCCATCATGTAGCCCAGCTCACCAGGCAAAATCAGGCGTCCGGCCATACTGCGTGCAAGTGCCGCCAGGTTGTGCTTGCTGTGCAGCGCCGGTGCGGCTGTGGCCTCACCCGAAATACCCAGCATGCTGGCGGTTGCAAGTGCGGTGGATGTTTGCAAGAAACGGCGGCGGGAAGGGGTAGAAACTGAGGTGGGGACCGGGGTAGATAAGGCATCCATATACTTCTCCTTGAGTTTGGCAAAACCAGCGTTGAATGCAGGAACAGAACCGTGAAAAGCCCCAAGCCAGCTCGCTATCCGCCACGAAGCATCGCAAACGCCCGCCGGGCGCAAAATTTTTGCACGACCTGGCCAAACGCACGGCAGGTCTTTCAGGGGATATCCACAACAAATGCTTGACGCTGATTTTTGTTTTTTATCTTGAAGTAAAACCAACATATTGTCATTTAAAATAATCGTTTTTACAATATTTGCTGAGAACGTTCGCACAAAAACAACTAGAGGACAGTGATAGTGGAATCGAGAGTGAAGGACCGTGCGCAGTGCGTTCCAGGCTGCGGCAAGGCTTGAACAAATGATCGGGGCTATCGCACGCATTTGCCTTCACGGCCATGCAAGCGATGCGGCGTAACGACACTGGATGCCAGATCAAGTCTGGCATGACGACATTGGGGCTAGTGCTGAAGATGAAGGGTCGCTGTGTGCTGAGCTGTACGTCAAAAGTGGAACACATGCTGCGCATTACAATGCGCCTGCCGTTACGGCTACATCACCGCATTGTGCATACAAGCGAAGGTTTTCAAGGCAGTACCCGCAAACCCGTCATGCCGGACTTGATCCTGCATCCAGTGGCGTTGGTCGTGCACTGTCAGTGTGTTTTGCTGTTTGCATAAAGCTGTTATTTTGCAGTTCCAGTTGCATCAGATGCACGGCATAACGATACTCAATAAACCTCCATATAATCGGGAAACCAAAATGGTTTCTTGGGTGGATTGATCCAGATACCTGCCTTGTCCAGCATGGCGAGGGCAAGAGCCTGCAAATATATCCAGTCGTGATCTTGCTGCAGTTGCGCAGCCGACCAGTTATAGAAGTCCAGATTGCGGTGTATTCTTGCCAGGGTTTATTCCATCTCATTTGCCTCTGCGCGTGCCCAGTCATCAAACTGATGCCCATGACCGGTCTGGCATAGTAAAAGCAGCATCCCCGTGAAATAGTTGGCACCAGCATTGCTGCTGTTTTCTTTAACAAACCATTGCTCGCACGGCCCCACTGCGGCACGCTGGCTCTCGACATCCAGAGCAAAAAATGACACTAACTGCCAGGCTAATACATATGGAGAATTTCCCTTTTTCAGTTCAGACAGAAAAGTTTCATTGTGCTAGTTTGTCATGGCGGGAGTAGCCTTACTTGAAATACCCAAGTTTGCAGAAGGTATTGGCATTATATCCAGCACGGCAAGCTGTAACGACACTGGATGCCAGATCAAGTCTGGCATGACGGTTGGGGGGCTAGTGCTTGATGATGGGGATCGCTGTGTGCTGAGTTGCACATCAAAGATGACATAAATCAATCCAGATTTTCTCTGTGAAACTCTGTGGTGTAGTAGGGAATTCGTGCGGCACGCCGCGCGCCTGCGTAACGAAGACTGCTTGCAAGCAGTCTTCCCCCTCCGTGTCTCTGTGTTGAGAGGTCTTCCCGCAAAAAAAGAACATGTCCCAAAAAAACAAAACCCGCTGATCAATGATCACCGGGTTTCATCACATCCTCATTTCATCCACCAGCCAGGCCGTACATCACCCGGCGCGATGAACAAAATCAGTTTTGTTGCGATTTTTGCGTTTTTGTCGCTACTTTTTCAGCATTGGCTTTTTCTGCTGCCAGACGTGTTTCTGCATTGGCTTTGACCAGGGCAGCTTTTTGGGCTGGGTACCAGGAAAAACCTTCCAGGCCGATTTCTTCGCCGTTAGCGCGGGCTTCTTGCAGTTCAGCGACGACTTGGGCGCGGGTTTTTGGGGCTGTTGTATCAGTTGTGTCAGCAGCAAAGGCGGCAGTAGCTGTCAAAAATGTCAGGCTGGTTGCCAAAAAGAGTTGTTTCGCATTCATGATCGTTCCTATCAATAAAGTAAGTTTCAAAGTAAGCCGCCTCGGTGATCTTGCTCAATTGTCATGAGAAGTGAAATTTCACTTCCGATAACAACTGAAACAAGTCGTCGCCAGCGGCGCGGTGAAGAGCTTTGATTTATGTTGCACTGCACCGATGAAATGCAGTGTAGGCTTTTCGGATTCAACAATAAAGTATCTAAAACGGAATATACTATTGCTGAATCAGGAACAATAAAGGACTTGAAAATGGACAGATTGCAATCAATGCGCATCTTTGCCAAGGTGGTGGAGCTGGGTAACTTTGCCAGGGCTGCTACGGCGCTGGACATGTCTAACGCTGTCGTGACCCGTTATATGGCTGATCTGGAGAGCCATCTGGGCACGCGCCTGTTGAACCGCTCTACCCGCAAATTATCGCTGACCGAGACCGGCATGGTCTACCTGGAGCGGGTGCGCGCCATCCTCAGCGATATCGACGATGCTGATGCCATCGCCTCATATGCCGCAAAAAAACCCAGCGGCACTTTGCGTATCTATTCTGTACCGCATTTCGGCAAAGCGCAACTGGCGCAGCTATTGCCCGAATTTGCCAGGGATTATCCCGATGTCTTGCTGGATGTCAAAATCACTGACCATCAGGTTGACCTGGTGGAAGAAGGCATCGATGTCGGCTTTTTCCTGGACCTGCAAAAGATAGACGGCAGCATGATCTCGCGCAAGCTGGCCACCTCTGAAGTGCTGCTGTGTGCCTCGCCCGCTTATCTGAAAGAGCATGGCACCCCGGCCACGCCGGAAGATATTTCAGGGCACCGCTGCCTGAACTTCAATTTTGATTTTTTGCGGGATAACTGGATGGCCTTTGACAAGCGCATAGGCCGCGACTCTTATCGCAGCATCCCCATCCAGAGCAAGGTCATCAGCAATAATGCCGACGTGCTGCGCGCCTGCGCCCTGGCTGGCATGGGCCTGGTCTTGCGCACCTCGTTCCAGATTGATGACGACCTGGCGCAGGGCCGACTCGTCAGGCTGTTCCCGGAACACTGCTTTGGTGCAGTCTCGATTTCCATGGTCTACCCCAGCCGCCGCCAGCTGTCGGCCAAGGTCAGGCGCTTTGTCGATTTCGTCGCCAGCAAATTCCCGCACCCGGAAGAAGACATGTGGCTGGGCAGCTGCCCCTTCCGCATCCATGAAGAAAAACTCAGGGAACTGGGCATACCCCATCCCGGTAAGATGCGGGTTGGCTGAGGAACGGGTTGTCAGCCGCATCACACATCGCCACACCGCAGGGATGCATTGAGCATTAAAGATAGGCAAGCATAAATTACATGCTTGTAAGCAATTGTAAAATATCGTCGTCATACTTGTGTAACATTAACCCGATATCCTATGATTGTTGTGTCTCCTTAGGTATTTTGTCGCCACGGAATTTCCCCCTCCGTGGCGATTTTTTATTTGGGGGATATAGTTTCATGCGCGTTATCATGCAGGCATTGCCATTTGCTGATTTGTAGGGTGCGCCATGCGCACCGAAGAACGCCTATCGCCAGACTCCAAGACCGGTGCGCACGGCGCACCCTACTCATCTACATTTTTATACGATGAAATTTTTTGAATCAGAGCAGGTCGGGGAATATGACTTCGACTTCTCTTCATATCAACGATACTTGCAAGAGCATCGTGATGATTTTCCGCCAGGCGTGTATGCCTTCGCTATAGATACTGGTAATTATGACTTGACGAGCCATCAAAGTCTGCATGATGCCTGGCTGGAGCGATTCTGCATCTCTGAATTGGCAAGTGGTGAACGTTCGGAAATTCGCGCTATCCAGATAGAAGCAAGTTTTCTGGGGCCTTATCATGATCTGAAAATCCATCTTGCGTATTCTGGTGTGATTGAATACAGCATCGTGACACCAGAAGACTTTTTACATCCTCCGCGCGGAGCAATTGGGCATGGCGATTTATTGATACATGAAGTGAGCCTGACAGAAAACAATCAGGCCGTGGTTCATGAATGGTACTTTTCACGCGGCAGTGTGTTCAGGATAGTTTGCCAGAATTTCACGCGTACGCTAGAGATTTTATGAAGTCGCGATCACATCTCGCAAAAAACTGCTGTACTGTGCTTTTTTGCATAGAAAGCGCTCTCATCGTCGAATGGGGCGGTATTACTTTACATATTGACGCTCAGTAAAACTTACTTGCGCATTATAAATCCCTCATCTCCGAGGAAAACTTCTATGCCGTGCGCGACGTATACATGCGGCGCATTGCAATGCGCCCTACGTTATGACTTCGATGTGGCTGCATGAGTATTTTGTAGGGTGCGCCGTGCGCACCGGTCTGCAACTCATCAATATTGACGCACGGCATCTTATTGGTGCGCAAGGCGCGCCCTGCTTGCCGTGATTTATCCGTTTTCAAAAAATTTTTAAAATATTTTAAAAAGAAGTGTAAGTAATCTGAAATCCGTCCGACTGATGCTTAAGTTCTGCATGTTGATGCAAATTGCAAGGCAGGCAAAGAACTTGGTTTGACTTTCAATAGCACTTAAATAGTACTTAATTACCTTCACTTATTTTAAATTTTACGGAGAACACATCATGAAAAAATCTATCCAAACTGGTGCCCTGATCGCTGCTGCTGCCGCTACATTGGCTTTGTCTGGCTTTGCTGTTGCTGGCACGAGCACAATCAGCGCAGGTGACAAGGTACATTGTTCTGGCATCAATAGCTGCAAAGGTACTAGCGATTGCAAGACAGCAGAAAACGCATGCAAAGGCCAAAACTCCTGCAAAGGCCATGGCTTTGTAGCGACAGCTGCAGGTCAGTGCCTGGCTAAAGGCGGCAAGATCATTGATCTGGACAAATAATCCAGTTTTATTGATGAAATGCGCTAGTCTATTCATAGGCTGGCGCATTTTCTGTTTTTACTTCACACACATTCACCATGACAAATCCCCTCACCTCTTCCAGCTTTGGCCTGGGTTTGCGTACCGACCATTATCTGGCCATACTGGCCGATAAACCAGCGGTGGACTGGTTTGAGATTTTGTCTGAAAACTATATGGTACCTGGCGGTAAGCCCCTGGCGATGCTGGATGCCATACGCGCTGATTACCCCGTGGTCATGCATGGCGTATCGATGTCTATCGGTACACCTGAAGGCCCGACGGACGAATATCTACGTGACTTGAAGAAGCTTATCGACAGGGTCTCACCGATGTGGGTGTCTGACCATATCTGCTGGACGGGTGTGCATGGCAAGAATATGCATGACCTGTTCCCGCTGCCGTATAACGAAGAAACGATCAAGCTTGTCGTCAACAATGTGCGCCGCGTGCAGGATGTATTGGGGCGCAGGCTGGTGCTGGAAAATGTATCGAGCTATTTGCAATACAGCAGTGACAGCATGCCCGAATGGGAATTTGTTGCCGCCATTGCCGAGCAGGCCGACAGCATGATTTTGCTGGATGTGAATAACATCTACGTCAGCAGCATCAACCATGGTTTTGATGCGATGGACTATTTGCGCGGCATACCGTTAGATCGGGTGCAGCAAATCCACCTGGCCGGGCATAGCGACCATGGCACGCATATTGTCGATACTCATGACCAGGACATTGCCGATCCGGTATGGGATTTGTATGCGCAGGCAATACGTCGATTTGGCGCGGTGCCCAGCATGATAGAACGCGATGACAATATCCCGCCGCTGGCGGAACTGGTGGCTGAACTTGAGCAGGCACGCCGTATTTGTGCCAGCGCTTGCGGCACGGTGTTGGCAAATTCAGTGGCAAATATGCAGGCGAATGCGCCAGCGTCTGCGCTGGCTGCGTGAACTCATTACCAGGTAAATGAAAATGAACGCGACCCAAAGCTTGCAGTCAGATTTCCAGCAATTTATTTTAGGCCAGCGCGATGCGACCAGCATGCACCAGCATCTGGCTGAGACACCCGGCCTTGCGCGTGATGCGCGGCTGGATATTTATTACCAGGCCTATCGCCTGCGCCTGCGCGATGCACTGTCCGAGGCTTACGGCAAGACGCACAGCTATCTGGGCGATGAATTGTTTTATCAGGCATGCGCGGCATACATTGAAGCCCACCCTTCCCACTTTCGCAATCTGCGCTGGTTTGGGGACAAGTTTGCTGCCTTGCTGCGCAAGCAGTTTGCCGACCATCCGCAAGTGGCTGAGCTGGCGCAATTTGAATGGGCGCTGGGTTATGCCTTTGACGCACCGGATCATCACATCCTTGGCTTGCCCGACCTGGCCACAGTCAGCGATTGGGAGACCGTGGGTTTGCGCACCAGCAGCTCGCTGCAATTCATCAGCATGCGCTGGAATAGCGTGGCAATCTGGCTGGCCTTGAATGAAGACAGCACGCCACCAGCACCGACCAGTATGGACAGCACAGAAAAACCGGCGACCTGGATAGTCTGGCGCAAGCAGTTGCAGGCACATTTCCGTTGCCTGGGCACAGAAGAAGCCGAAGCCTTGCGCCAACTCGGCCTGGGCCAGCGCTTTGCCGATGTATGCGAGCGTGCCGCAGACAAAAACCCCGACATCGCCAGCGAAATAGGCGGCTGGTTGCAGACCTGGGTGGTGGATGAGTTGCTGGTGGAAGCGATAGAAGTTTAGCCGTGTTTATCCGTAAATTGCGCTCGTTGATCATGCCTGTTCAAGCATCGCCGTCAACATGGCAGAGGGTGCAGTGCGCACCAGCCTTATCTTTGCAAACATCAAGAACGGTGCGCACGGCGCGCCCTACGGAATGAGAATTACGCACATCCCAATCGCAAATATTGCATTGACTTAGAGCCCATTGCAATGCGCCGCATGAAATCGTCGCCCGCACATTGCATCACTATCGCCACGCATCACGCACCACATATCACACACGCATGCCGCTTGATATATTTTGCCTATATCTGCGCATTTTCTACCATTACCGTCGACACATGCCTGAGGTAAACGTATACCTTCGCTCAACATTCCTCTAAGGCAATTATATCGCCTTGTAAAGCACTGAAACAATTTGACACAAATAGAGGGCCAATGTTTTAATCCACGCTTTGATTTTGGCGAAACGCACACCGATAAGCAATATGGAATTTGACCCTTTCGCTCCCAAGCCGCAAGGCCGATCTGGCCCCTCCACCTCATCTCCTGCCAGCGCCCTGAGCCTGGTCGATAGTGATAAACCCGCTGCAAAAAAAACGGAACCAGTTGCGCCACCGTCCAGCCAGCGCGAGCTGACTGGTCATGACATTGCCAACCTGAATCCCAAAGAATTTCGCAATGCCAATCTGGGCCTGGAATTTTATGCGCCAGGTAGCTGGCGAGAAGTCAAAAACAGCCGTTCCTTGCATTTGCTGGACCCGGTAACTGACACCAGGCTGGAAGCGAATGGCTTTGCACGTGAAGATATCTCCATAGAAAAATGGGTGGGCATGCGCCTGCACATCATCGACAAAGAAATGCCACACATGAAGCAAGTGGCAAAACCCACAGTCTTCAAGGGCGAGAACTGGGGCAACCGCATCCAGGGCATCGTTGCAGAATACAAGGGCAAGCAAGCAGGCGATGAAGAAGAAAGCCATATGCTGATTTGCTGCCTGCGTACCGACAGCATGCTGGTTTCCATCGCCGTCACCGCCAAGGCGTCGGTGTTTGACATTAACCGTGCCGTGTATAACTGG
This sequence comes from Undibacterium sp. Ji83W, assembly GCF_049340385.1. NCBI lineage: Bacteria > Pseudomonadati > Pseudomonadota > Betaproteobacteria > Burkholderiales > Oxalobacteraceae > Undibacterium > Undibacterium sp. Ji83W. The sequence continues at coordinate 11,691 of NZ_JBMPOZ010000046.1, forward strand.
ATTTTTAGCCGCAGCGATATCAGCATGGCCATGGCTGCCGTGTCTGGTGGAGCAAAAAACAATACTGGCGCCAGTGTAAGTACAAGTGCGCGCGCACGTACTGGTGGCGCTGGTGGTAATGGCGGCAGCCATTCTTCAGCAAGTAGCGAGCAGTCTGGTCATCATCACTACCAAAGCGCAGGTGAGCATGATGTCGGTCGCCTGGCCAGTGGTCAGCGGCTGCTGATACTGGGCATCGTGTTTTACTTCGTTCTGGTGGGCTGGACCAAGAGTATCGATTTTGGTAACCGCGTAGAAGTGCTGTCTTTCTGTTGCCTTGGCTTGATGATCATATTCATGAGTATCTTTGGCTTCTTCCGTCTTGCGGGAGGTTTTGGCTGGTCAGGTGCAAAAACTTTGTTGATGTTCGTCCTGTCTTTTGTGCCGCTAGTTAATCTGATACTGATGGTGGTCTACAATATAAAAGCCACTGCCCGCATCAAGGAAGATGGTTATAAAGTCGGTCTGCTGGGTGCACGGGCTGCCATTCCTGACGATAACCATGACCTGCGCAATATCTTCCTGGTTAGCCTGGCACTGACTGCATGCCTGTATGTGCTCTCGGTCAAGGCTTTCAAAGCGCAAAAAGAAGACCCGATCGCTGAGTTTTCACCACCTGACCACCGTTACTCCATCAGTATGCCGGGTACGCCTGTGGAGCAGGCAAGCCCAAAGGCAGATGGTGTTTTCAATAATCATACTTATTCACTGCGCGCTGGCAAGATGCATTATGCAATTACTTCTTTCGATCTGGCGGTACGACCAGCTGACACGACCTACTTCCTCGACACGCTCAGGGACGGTATTGCCAGCCAGGGCAAGATCAAGGTCACCGATGAGAAAACCATACGGGTAGAAGGCAATGTGGGACGCAGCCTGATGCTGTCTGCCAAGGACGCCATGAAGAAAGTGGACTTTTTCCTGGTTGGAAAAACCGTCTACATCATCGAAGCCGGTGCCCCCGGAAGCGAAGCAAACTCACCCAAGATTGCGGCATTTTTCGATTCTTTCCATTTGAATTAATGGGCTGAATTAGTTGGCGAATTTCGTTAACCGAATGAGCTAAGTTTACCGGATGCCAGTGTCATACAGATGCAGCATCCGCGATAATGATCTCACTATGATCATTGCCGTAATGCAGGGCGCATTGCAATGCGCCGCATGAAATCTTGACCGATCTGGCAAAACATCTTTGCCGGGCACGACGCATACATGCAGTGCATTGCATTGCAATACAGTGTCTTGCCGCGTGGTGGCAAACCATTCACCATGCTGACTGGCATACACGATGGCAACCGCTGCAATTATGGCCTGGGACCAGTACCCGACAAAGACGCCTTTGTCGTCGCTGTCACTGCCTTGCTGGAAAAACCAGCGCCAGCCGTGACTGCAATGAAGGTGCCTGCATTGTAAGCAATAGATGAGACGGCAATCTTATCTGCAATCAGCAGGTTCCACCTTCGCACTCCAGGTTGTGGTAGGGACGTAGATACTGTTATTCCTGTCAAGCCAAATGCAAGCTAGCATCGAATGGTTTTCCGGATTTCAATACACCCAAAGCGACATGGACTAGTTTTCTCATCATAGCGCCGATAATGAGCATTGCAGGTT
>NZ_JBMPOZ010000047.1:0-10170 GCF_049340385.1 Undibacterium sp. Ji83W
TGCTGGCGTCTTCCGGGCTCAGGTCGAGCAGGACCTGGCTGAGGCGGTTCTGGGTATCGTAACTATAACGGGTGTTGCTGGTGACTTTGCCATCAGCGGCGACGATGCGTTCCTGGGACAGGTTGTTACCGGTATAGATAAATTCAACCGTTTCACCATTGGCGTTGGTGATCTTGGACAGCAGTTCGCCGTTGTAGTTGTAGGTAGTGACGTTGCCGCTTACATCACTAGCATTGGCTAACTTCCACGTGCCATTACTGCCCTGGTAAGTTTCTGTCTGGTGGCTAACGGTGTCTGTCCACGTCCACGTCGTGCCGTCGCTGCTTAGGGTGTCGAATTGACCGCTGCCTTGTGTTGAGACATAGAGTTGGCGGGTGCTATCATAAATGTATTTGACAACGCTGCCATCCTGGCCAGCACGATAGACGGAACTACCGGCTTTGTTCAACTCTCCATTCAGTGCCGCTACACGGCGATAGCCATTGAGCCACCACGCATCTCTATTGTCGTCACTCAGCTTGCCTTGGCTGTTGTACGTCCTCAATATCGATATATCATTTCCAAGTCCCGACAGCAAAGCATCTGCATCTCGCAACACCAGATTACCTGTCGCCAGATTAACTGCTGCTATCTCACCATTCTTGCCTGCTACTATATTTAGCAGGGACAGATTTTGCTGGCTAGCCGCATAAACACTGTCATCAAAAATGACGACTGTGCCATTTGCAGTTACAGCTGTAATGGTTTTGAGTGTACCAGCGCTATCGTAATTATATGTGGAGACTTCGCCTTGCTTATTTGTGACATTGGCTATTTGACCAACCGCATTATAGGTATAAGTCTCTGTTTTACCTTGAGTATCAACAAAGGATTGTAAACGACCCGCATTGTCGTAATTGCTCACATTGCCGGTTTTATCCGTTGTACTCAATAACTGGTTATTTTTGTCGTAGGTTTTACTTTCAATATTTCCCTGCGCATCAATTTTTCCAGTCGTTTGTGTTAGTACATTACTCGACGTATCGTAAGTGTATGCGGAATAAACTGCTCCAACTTTTGTGGCGTAGCCAATCGTTTGACCTTGGTTATTGTATGTGTATGTTTCTGTCTTACCTTGAACATCAGTATTACTTAAACTATGGGCAAGCAAATTACCTGCTTTATCATAGGCATAAGTAATGACAACGCCATTTTTATCGGTATAACTAGCCTTTTGACCCAAGCTATTGTAAGTGTAACTTTCGGTTTTCCCTTGATAATCTGTAACACTTATTAGACGACCAGCTTTGTCGTAAACATAGCTGGTCAATTTGTCCTTGCTTCCATCCGCGCTAATGGCATTTTTTATGGTTGAATAATTGCTGTCAGAAACGCTAATGGCGTTAGCATATTGCACTGTTTGCTTGAGATGCAAACCATCATAGATATTTTGAGTAACCAAACCTTGTGCATCTACCGTATATACCAGGCGATTAGCCTCATCATAAGCACGACGTTCAGTGTGATCCAAAACACTCTTTTTGCTATTCATCAGGCTGAGAACAGCGTCAGCCCTGGCACCTAGAGCAACACTTTGGACATTGATGTGATTAGCATAGCTTGTAGTAGCTGTCAGATTACCGACTTTGTCGTATGCATATCCAGTTACTGCACCATCTGCAGCGATCTTGAAGCCCATACGACCAGTCGGCTCATAAGCGTAAGACTCAACTTGGTCCTGGACTGCAATTGGCAATGTAGAGATACTCAATGCTGCCATCGGCGGCACGGTAATTTTAGTCGCATACTGAATACTGCGAACAACATGACCTTCAGGATCATAGGTATAGCTTGTTGCATTACCAAGCGCATTAACTTCAACCGCCAAATGTCCATCATTGTCATAATAACGATAAGAGATTTGATCATTCGCGCTGGCTGCTGGAATCAAGGCGTTCAAGGCCGCTTTGTCGGCAGCAACACCGATGCCAGCTGTATTGATAGCGGCAGCATAACGATGCAACTGGCTGATACGGCCATCAGGATCGTAGGCCGTGGTAGTCACACCACCGGCAGCATCAATACTGATTACCTGGCGATTCTGGCTGTCATATGCATAGTGGGCGACGTTGCCGTTCGCATCTATCACACTGATGACATTGTTGTTGGCGTCATAAGCGTACTTACGGCTTGTGGTAATACCATCATCTGATGATTCGCTAATGCGACGGCCCAAAGCATCATAGGTATAGCTTTGTACCAATGAAGCATCCCTGCCATTGCCCTTTTGCGTAACTTTGAGAGTTTTTCCCGCCTCGTCGTAGCTGTATTCGGTTATAAGATGCAAACCATCTGGGTCAACAATGCTTTGCAGCAATTGGCCTTTGTGGTCATAGACCAGTTTGGTAACTTTGTTATCGGCATCAGTGATTTGAACCTGGCGGCCGAAAGCATCGTATTTGTAGCTGGTGACCAGGGTTTGACCACCTGCCATGGCCAGGGTTTTGCTGGTCAGGCGATCAGCATCATCGTAAGCATAAGTGGTGATGTTGCCGTTTTCGTCTGTGCTTTGCGTCAGACGATCAGACTTGTCGTAGATATTCGCTGTTGTATTGATTCCACTGACTGCCGAATGATTACGGGTAAGTAAATTACCGTCGTAATCATAAGTCATGAAGTCACTATTCACCTCCGAATAATCATGCCCTCTGATATCCCCGACGCGATTTATATAGACTTGTCCACGGACCTGGCCTGCTACTGAAACGATCGCCGTTTGATCACCACTCCTTGAATCTAAATACCAATAGCTTGTAAGAACCCCTAGTGCATCCGTTTGTGTAAAAATTCTACCAAATGCATCGTATTTTGAAGTAGTAGCACTACCAGTTGCCATATCCTTGACTTCAACAACACGGCCTAATCGGTCAAACTGCTGCTGCGTCACATTGCCCATGGCATCCACTGTACGCCAGGCACGGCCAAAAGCATCATAGTCAGTGTGTACTGTCTGATGCAGGTTGGCCGTATCGCGTATAGTGTCTGTTACTGCACCGCGTTTGTCGTAATGCAGCTCCGTGTCGATATGCTTGGCATCAGTGACTTTGACCTGTTCACCAAATTGATCATAGGTGTATGTCGTGAGCTGATTATTCGCGTCGGTCATTGTGACCATACGGCCATCGAGGTCATAGCTATAACTGCTACGAATATCATTCGTCTGGTCAGCGATCGCCTGGATTTTTTGCGTGAAATCGGCTGTTTGCAATCCACCTGAGAGACCACTTAAGCCTGTCAGACGTGTCGCATACTGGACCTTATCAGTCAATTGTCCCAAATGGTTATAACGCTGCTCTGTCACCTCACCAAGTGCATTAATGGTGAAGGTCAGATGTCCTGCATTGTCATAGTAATATAACGTACGATGACCATTTTGATCTGTGCTGCTGGTGCGGCGATTACCGGCATCGTAGGTGTAAGCAGTGCCATAATCTTTCCAAATCTGGCTGATCGTCACTGGATCAGTCGTATTGCGCAGCAGCTCGCTACCATTTCCTTTCACCGTCGCAATAACTCTTCCAAATTTGTCATAAGCGGTGTCTTGAGTACGGCGCAAAGCAGCGCGGCTATCAACGATGCCGTTTGAAATCAACAGACCCGTTTGAGCATCAAAAATGTTTTTGGTTTTTGTAGTGAAATTATCATTTCTATATTCACCAATAAACGTGTTAGTGGTTTCCAGCCGCCCTAATTTATCAAAAGTTTGCGTGACGGTTTGCCTATTGGGGTCAACATAATCCGGGCGCACGCGATCCCAGCTCACTGACAAACCAAAACCTCCTGAGAGATCACCGTTATAGGTGGTCTTTTGCGTTACGTGTCCGGCCTGGTCGTATATGTACTCGGTCGGCGTTCCCTCCGGATTGACGTACGCAATGATACGGTCACTAGCATCATAAAAATAAAAGTCGATTACATCTTTACCACTGCTTGCAGCGAGTAAGCTCGAAAATCTACTATCTACTTTGGCATTCTTATTTTTCGTAGCGTAGGCAACGGTGGTTCTAAGGCGTCCTGCGTTGTCATAGCGATATTCAACAATGCCGCCTTCCGCGTCAATTTTACCTATGAGTTTCTGATCCTGGTCGTAGTAACAGTAGCTGATGCGGTCATTGACTGCGTCAGCGGCTACTGTCACATCCTGGGCCGTGGCATTGATGCCTATCGTAGACGGATTGAGGGTGTTGACACGCTGGACCGTGGATACCAGTTTGCCTGCAGCGTTGTATTGAAACTCAGTCACCTCACCCAGCGGGCTGATTGTTTTACCTATACGGCCAAGACTATCGTACAAAGTACGGCTAACCATGTCGCTGCTGCTGGCAGTGACCGGGATATTATTGACGATGGCGGCAGTTGCATTCGCCGCAGTTTCTTGCACTACCTGTACCTTGATCTGCTGGAATTGACTGGCTGTCAGGGCATTGGCGCGGGCAATGGTCTGGATTTTTTGACCCAGGCTGTTATAGACATATTGGGTGACTTCGCCTTGCCCGTTAATATCTGCCTGGATATTACCTGCAGCGTCATAGATGTGCAGTTGTTCTACGCCACTTGGATCTCTGGAATATACCTGGCGACCAAGTGCATCATAGCGGTATTCTGTAGTCAACTCTCCACCCAGAGTGCTGTTCAGTAAATGACCCCGGCTGTCAAACAGTTGAGTGTCGATACGACCGCTGGCGTTATGTAGAATGACTTTGTGATTGGCGTCATCGTATTCGGTGTAACTAGTCTTTTGCAGGGCATCGGTGGTGCTCAATACGCGCCCCAGACCATCGTAGGTATAGCTGGTCTGATTGTTTTGGCCATCTATGCTAAACAGGAGCTTACCGCTGACATCGTAGCTATATTGTGTAATGCTTTCCGTGCCATTTTTTATGCCCAGGCCATCACTACCGACTTTGCTATAAGTGGTAATACTGGTGACCTGTCCGCGGCTGTTATAGCCATAATCAGTGCGGCTCGTCGCTTCTTGCGTCTGTGAGCTGCTCCAGCTTTGCATCTGATCAAGGCTGGGGCTGAGTACGCCATTGCCATATTTGGCATCGGTAAAGTGGAGCTCTGCAATTTTTTGGCCATTGCTGTCATAGCGTCGTTCACTAACATTGCCGGTAGAGTTGATCTGGAAGCGCAGGTTATGTTGTGCGTCATAGACGTAGCGTGTCGTCTGTGGGCCATTCAGTTGTTTTCCATCTGCTGTCAGCGCGCTATACAGGGTGCTGGTGAGCAGGTCATTGTTACCGTTGTAAGTATTTTCTACACGATTGCCTTGGGCGTCTGTTCTGGTCAACTGATTACCAGACGCATCATAGGTAAAACTGGTGACATTGTTTTGCGCATCTGTGAGGCTGGCTATATTGCCTGCTGCATCATAAGTGTAGCGGGTGTTCGCTGTTTGGCCATTGGCTGCGGGCGCAATAACGGTCTCAAAACGCTTGTCGGTGTTAGTGGTATAGGTGCTGACATTGCCAAAGGCATCGGTGACTTTGGTCTGGCGATTGACGGTGTCGTAATCGAATTTAGTGACGTTATTATAGGCATCGGTGATGCTGGCAATGCGGGACTCGCCATTGACTGGAGCGTAGCTGAATTTTTGAGAGCTGCCGTCGGTCTGGGTGATACTTTCTATGAGATTGCCAATCCCTACATACGTGTAGCTTGTCGCATAAACTTTACCATCGGCGATGCTGGCGTCATCAGGACTTAAGTCGAGCAATACCTGGCTCAGTCGATTCTGGGCGTCATATCGGTAATTGGTGTTGCTGGTGACTTTGCCATCGGCAGCAAGAATACGCTCTTGCGTAAGATTATTGCCTGCATAAACAAATTCTACCGCTTCCCCATTGGCGTTGGTAATCCTGGACAATACATCACCGCTGTAGCTATAGGTGGTCGTTTGGCCATTCAAATCGCTCGCTGTCGCCAACCTCCAGGTGTAAGCATTACCGCCCTGATAGGTTTCAGTCCGTTGGCTACCCGCCTGTTTCCAGGTCCAGCTGCTACCATCACAGCTCAGTGTATCAAAGCTACCGCTGCCCTGAGCTGCCACATACAATTGACGGTTACTGTCGTAATTATATTTTACGACAGTGCCATCCTGACCGGCCCTATATACAGAACTGCCGACTTTATTCAACTCTCCAGTCAGCGCTGCTACGCGACGGTATCCATTGAGCCACCACGCATCAGCATTGTCGTCATGGAGTTTCCCCTGGCTGTTGTAAGACCTCAATATCGACACATCATCGCCGCGACCTGACAGCAAGGCATCGGTATCCCGCAACACAAGATTGCCTGTTGCCAGATCAACTGCTGTTACCTCTCCATTTTTGCCAGTACCTATATTGACCAAAGACAGGTTTTGTTGACCGTTCCTGTAAGCGCCATAATCAAAGGTAGTACTTACTCCATTTATTAAAGTGTTAGTTACTCTCTCAAGTGCGCCTGCTGCGTCGTAACTATAGGTCCAAGTTTCTCCATTTTTATTGATGTAACTTGTCTTTTGACGTTGGGCATTATAGGTATAGCTTTCAGTTTTCCCTTGTGCGTCAGTGTTGCTAAGCACATCGACATTGCCATTAATCAAACTAGCTACGGCGTCAGCTTTGATACCTAAGGCCAGTCCCTTCAGATTTATTCGACTTGCATAAAGTGTTGTGTTAACCAATTGCCCGGTTTGATCATACAGATACCCGGTAATTTCCCCGGCAGAGCTAAGTTTGAAACCTAAGCGACCTGCCGCGTCATACGCGAATGATTCAATGTAATCAAGTAAATCGTTTTGAACTCGCGAGAGATTAAAATCAGTTGATGGTGGCACTGCAATCTTGCTGGCATACCGGGTAGCGCGAGCTAAATTACCGGCAACATCAAAAACTTTGTTTGTAACTTCGCCTTGCGCATTGACTTCAGCAAGTTGATGACCGTCTTTATCAAAATAACGATAGGCCTCACCATCTTTTGCAACCAGGCCAGTAGCTAATGTCAGCAGACTTGTGCTGTCAGCTATATTGCCAATTGCTGCGCCATTAATATTGCTGGCATATCTTAATGTTTGACTTATTTGACCGTTGGCATCATATGCAGTACCGGTAACGATGCCAGCAGCATCGATTTTAAGTATCTCGCGATTCTGATTGTCATAGGCATAGTGTGTAGCATTCCCTTGAGCGTCTGTAATGCTAATAAAGTTATTGCTCGCGTCATATTTATAGCTACGGCTGATAGTTAATCCGCCGTCGAGCGATTCACTACTACGACGACCCCGGGTGTCATAGGTGTAAGTCCAGGTGACACCTGTAACGTCTTTAAAACTAAGCAATTGACCAAGACTGTTGTAGCTATATACTTGAGTCTTGCCCGATGAGTCAGTAATCGACTTGGTCAATAATTGCCCAAGTTTGTCATACGTAAATCCAACAATACTTTGTATAGCTGCATTTATGCCAATTGCATTCTTGATGGTATTGGAATCACTACTATTGATTGCGATTGTGTCTCCATATTGAACGGTTTGAGCAAGATGCAGTCCCACATAAACATTTTGACTCACATGTCCTTGTGCATCAACAATGTAAATTAGACGATTGGCTTCATCATAAGCACGGCGCTCAACACGGTCTTCCGCACTTTTTTTGCTATCCATCAATAGGTTAACAACATCAGCCCTAGCGCCAACAGCTACATCATTGACACCTAACTTGCTAACAAAGACCGTCGTCGTCGTCAGATTTCCTACCTTGTCATATACATATCCGGTGACACTACCATTAGTGTCAATTTTAAAGCCAAGGTGCCCGGCAACATCATAAGAGTAGGAGTTACCAAGATCGAGAGCGCTGAAGGGAACGGAGCTTAAACTGAAATCTGCAGGCGGTGGTAATGTAATTTTGGTTGCTACTTTCGTATTACGAACAACATGCCCTTCTCCATCATAAGCGTAAGTAGTGATTTCACCGATTGCACTGACTTCGATAGTCATGCGACCGTCTTTATCGTAGTAACGATAAGACACTTGGTCATTCACATTCAAAGATGGAATCAGCGCCAATAAAGTTGCACTGTCAGCAGGACGACTAATATTTGCGGTATTAATTGTCGACGCGTAGCGACGCACCTGAGTGATACGTCCATTGGCATCATAGGTAGTTCGAACTATGTTACCTGCTGCGTTGATGTTGAGTATTTGTCGATTCTGGCTGTCGTAAGCATAAAAACTAGCAAGGCCCTGGGCATCAATGATGCTGATAACATTATTGTTGGCATCATATTGATATTGTCGGTTAATAGTTACGCCACCATCTTGAGATTCTGTTATCCGGCGACCAAGCGCATCGTAGGTATAGCTTTGTATTGATGTGACAACATTAGCATTACCCCTTTGAGTAATCTTGAGAGTTTTGCCTGTTTCGTCGTAATTGTATTCCGTGACTAAATTCAGGCCATTTGGATCACTGACACTTTGCAGCAACTGACCTTTATGGTCAAACACCAACCTAGTTGTCCTATTCTCTGGATCCGTAATCTCGACTTGATGACCAAAAGCATCGTATTTGTAGCTAGTCACCAATGGCTGACCATTGGTCATATTGAGCGTTTTAGTCAAAAGACGATCGGCGTCATCGTAAGTATAGGTGGTTATATTGCCGTTTTCATCTGTACTTTGCGTCAGACGATCTGACTTGTCATAGATATTGGTCTTGGAAGTTCCTCCGTTTGGGGTTGAACGAGATGTGCCAATTAAATTCCCATCCTTATCATATAGATAGCTTACTCCGCTATTAGTACTTGATTCAGAATCCTTCTCACCAGTTCGGAGAAATGCTACATTTGAAAAAACACCTTCCGCAGACGTTGTAGTAACGGCTATTACGCGTGGCCCCCACTGATAGCCAAATTGAGTTACCGCTCCCTTCGCATCAATTTTCGTCAATACTCTGCTGAACGCATCATAGGCTGTTTTTGTGGCACTTCCACTCGCGACATCCTTCACCTCCACAACCTGACCCAGCTTATCCAATTTCTGCTGTGTGACATTACCCATTGCGTCAACGGTACGCCAGGCGCGGCCAAACGCGTCATAATCTGTATGTACTGTTTGATGCAGGTTTGCTGCATCTCGTATGGTGTCTGTTACTAAACCGCGTTTGTCATAATGCAGTTCAGTATCAATTTGTTTAACGTCAGTGATCTTAACCTGTTGACCAAACTGATCATAGGTATAGCGGGTAAGCTGATTATTTGGATCAATCACTGCGACTAAGCGGCCATCCAGATCATAGGCATTGCTGGTTCTGATGTTGTCAGCAGAATTCGCTATCGCCTGGACTTTTTGATTAAAATCTGCAGTCTGCAAACCACCATTCAGTGCATTCAAACTCGTCAGACGGTTTGCATATTGAATCGTGTCTGTCAGTTGTCCAAGATGGTTATAATTCTGCTCTGTCACCTCTCCCATCGCATTGACGGTAAAAGTCAGATGTCCTGCCTGATCGTAGTAGTAAAGAGTACGATGACCGTTTTGATCTATGCTACTGGTGCGGCGGTTGGCACTATCGTAAGTATAGGCAACACCGTAGTCTTTCCATATCTGAGCAATCGTCGTCGGATTTGACGTGTAGTCTAACAAATCACTGCCATTGCCTGCAAGGGTACCAATAACTCGGCCATATTGGTCATAGGCCGTATTTGCAGCACGTTTCAGAGCTACCCTGGCGTCAACAATAGCCGTAGAAGACAATTGACCTGTCTTATCATCGTATTTATTTTTTGTTTTCTTAATACGATTTACACCATTACCATCACCAATTTGAAATGTCGTCGTATCCAAACGTCCCAATTGATCATAGCTTTGTTGCAATACTTGCCTGTAAATATCATTCTGGGGACGTAGACTTTCCCAAGTCTGCGTCAGACTCACTGATAACAGCTGTATCGAGTAGTTTGTCTTTTGAGATACATTCCCATTTTTGTCATACGCATAGTCAATCGCATACCCTTCTGCATTAACGCTTCCAATTAATTGGTTCTCAGCATTGTAGAAGTTGTAGCTGACCGCATCCGCTGCCGGATTTTGGGTGATGAGTCCGCTCAACTGGCTATTGACCTGCGCACTCTTGTTCTGCGTCG
>NZ_JBMPOZ010000048.1:0-7815 GCF_049340385.1 Undibacterium sp. Ji83W
TGGCGTAGCGTTCAAAGCCACCTTCGGCAAAAGTTGTCTGTTTCATGGCATTCGGGATTCAATGAGAATAGGCTTATATTAACGTTTCTAAATCAATACTCGGATACTTAATCAGAGATTCCCTAGAACTCATTTCATAAATAGGGTGAGATGCGTTTGCCTCATAACGTGGGCTGGCAAGGCGGACGAGGCAGTCAATAGCGGTACTATTGATAACGAGTCCAACGCAGTCCAGCACGCGTTATGAGGCAAACCCTTCGGGAACTGGCAATTTGGGCGCATTGCAGCGTTGCGCCCCTCGCTAAGGCACCAGCCTTAGCAGCGGGTCACGCCTTGCACTGCATCCCAAATCGCCTTGTTCGCACTCATCCTATTTATGAAATGAGTTCTAAAGTTCATCATCCATTTGCAGCAGCGGCCTAGTCCTCCCGGCGTATAGGCAGATCACCGCATCACTCCTACACTTGATCTCAATCAGTTTGCTGGAGATCTGTGATGACGAAAATAAATTTATTGGGCCTGCTGCAAAATCACGCCTTGTTCCGCCATATTTCGCAGGAAGATGTCAGCGAACTGCAAAAAGAAGTGGTCAAGCTGGAGCTGGACAAAGGCGAGATGCTGTTTCGCAAAGGCGATATGGCAGAAGCTACCTACATCGTGGTTTTTGGCCTGGTCAAGCTATGCCTGCCTTCTTCCCAAGGCAATGATAAAGTCCTCGAACTGATGCGCGGCGGACAAAGCCTGGGTGAAGCCATGATGTTCCTGGATGAACCCTACCCCTTCTATGCAGAAGCCCTGGAGAACACGCTGCTGCTGAAAATCCCCCGTCATGCACTGTTGCAATTGCTCGACCGCTCACCGTCGATATCCCGGCAAATGCTGGCAGGCTTGTCTTATCGTCTATTGGGTTTTATCCGCAATGTAGAACGTTATTCCCTGCAAAATGCCACCCAGAGAGTGATCGATTATCTCTTGCAGCTATCCGCCTCCCAGCATAGCAATGATATCCGTCTCGAACTCAAAAAACACCTGGTTGCCTCATTGCTGAATTTATCGCCAGAAACCTTGTCCCGTGTCCTGCATCAACTGATGGATGAGCATTTGATCAAGGTATGTGGTGCCAGCATACATATAGCATCCGAAGAAGCACTCAAGTCTTATCAGAAAAATATTCATGCATTGGCTTAAAGCGCGGAGGGATGCTGCTTTGTTGACCCAGGACAATGACCATGCGAATAATTTTCATTACCATCTGAATCATGAAACCTATAGACTTGGTGGCTCCTGCCGGTAGTCTGCTTGCCTTGAAGGCAGCGGTAGATAAAGGGGCAAACGCGGTATACCTTGGTTTGCGCAATGCGACCAATGCGCGTAATTTTGGTGGCCTCAACTTTGGCGACAATGACATACGGCAAGGCCTTGCCTATGCCCATGCGCGTGGCCGGCAAATTCTTTTTGCCATCAATACCTATCCGCAGGCGCGTGCTGTTGCCGAATGGCGGGCGGCAATTGATACTGCGGTACAGATGGGTGCAGATGCGGTGATACTGGCTGACCCGGGTTTGATGGCTTATGCCCGTGACCGTTACCCGGATTTGCGCCTGCACTTGTCCGTACAGGGGTCCGCAAGTACCCTGGATGCAATCGAACTCATGCGAGAGCAATTTGCCATCAGACGTGCTGTATTACCCCGTGTCCTGACCTTGGCAGAGATAGAAAAAATCATCCGCCAGACCAGTGTGGAAATCGAAGTCTTCGGCTTTGGCAGTCTATGCGTCATGGCCGAAGGACGCTGCCTTTTATCCAGCTATGTCACTGGTGATTCACCGAACAACAAAGGCGTTTGCTCACCAGCCCATGCGGTAAGTTGGGAAGAGAAAGATCAGGCCATGTATGCCCGCCTTGGCGGTACCCTGATAGACCGCTATGCACAAGGTGAAGCAGCCGGTTATCCGACTTTGTGCAAAGGACGCTTTGAAGTCGAAGGTGAAATAGATTATGCACTGGAAGAACCAGGCAGCCTGAATGCAATAGGTTTGCTACCCAAGCTCATCAATATGGGCGTAGCCGCTATCAAGATAGAAGGCCGCCAGCGCAGCCCCAGCTACGTCAGCCAGGTTGTCGGCACCTTGCGCGCTGCACTCGATGCAGCACAACGCGACCCTGAACGTTATACACCCCGTACCGACTGGCAAACCAGCCTTGCTCGCCATGCCGAAGGTGCGCAGGTGACTCAGGGTGCTTTTGAACGCCCATGGAAATGAATATGTCTGCCAGCTTACCGTCAACAAGACCTTTGCTTTCTCTCGCACCTCTGGCCTATTACTGGTCAAAGCAGGACACTTTAAGTTTTTATGTCGATGCCATGCAATGGCCGGTCGATATTGTCTATCTTGGTGAAGTCATTTGTTCACGCCGTCATTTGATGAAACTGGATGACTGGTTGGCACTGGGAAAAGAATTACGTGCTGCTGGCAAGCAAGTGGTGCTATCCAGTCTGACCCTGATAGACAGTGAAGCTGACAGGCGCAATATGCACAAGATGATAGAACGCGCCTGTGCCGAGGATTTTCTGGTCGAGGCCAATGATTTTAGTGCCGTGCGCGCCATGCAGGGCAAGGCCTTTGTCGCTGGCCCGCATTTGAATGTCTACCATACAGACACACTGGCATGGCTGGCTAGCCTGGGTGCCAGTCGCTTTTTGCCACCGATAGAGATGGGGCGTGATGACCTGGCGAGCTTGCAACTTCAGTGTGCCGAGCGGATGTTGCAGATGCAGACCGAAGTGCAAGTGTGGGGGCGTCTTGCATTGGCGTTTTCATCGCGCTGCTTCACGGCGCGGCATCACCGCTTGCGCAAGGACAGTTGTGAATTTCGCTGCGAACAATATCCCGACGGCTTGCCTTTGGCAACCCGCGATGGCAAGGACTTTTTGACCATCAACGGCATACAGACCCAGAGCGCCAGTTGCCTTGACCTGGGCGCGCAATTGCCAGAACTGGCAGCCATGCAGGTAGATATTTTGCGTCTGCAACCGCAGGCACAAGGCATGGCAGCAGTGGTGGCTGCATTTGACAGTGCCAGGACAATGAGTACGGGTGCCAGTGTCAGTGAAACTTTGTTGCCACCACATGCGCAACGCAGCAATGGCTACTGGACGGACAAACCCGGCATGCAATGGTTGGCTGGCGAACATATCAGTTAACAAGGATGATATAAAATGGATTTGAGTAATTTTCGTTTTCCTGAAAGCATACAAACTCTGGGCAGCTATGTGCCAGTGCAGTTAGCGAATGCACCCCTGATGCTGATACTGGAACTGGCCAGGCGACGTGCCCTGTTGATAGCCCCTGAGAGTTTGTATGGCAAGAGCTTTCGTATCAAGGTAGAAGACCTGGGCCTGTCACTTTGTTTTTATTGCGACCAGGGCAAATTCAAGCCGCTTTCATCTCTGCCCCAGCCCGATGTCAGTCTCTCTGCCTGCACCATGGATTTTTTAAAACTGGCAACAGGTCAGGAAGATGCAGATACCCTGTTCTTCCGCCGCCGTTTGAAGATGGAAGGTGACACCGAACTTGGCGTCGCCGTCAAATACTGGATAGACGCCAGCGAACGTCCCGTCTGGCTAGGCCAGTTCGCCCGGCACTTCATGCACGCAGGTGAGGCCATGTGATGAAAACAGATCAACTACCGCTAGTGTATGCCTGCTCAGGATGTTCCAGTGTTGCGCAACTGGCCAATGACTGCGCAGTCCGGCTAGACCGCGAACAGAAGGCGCAAATGTCATGTATCAGCGGCGTTGGTGGTGGCGTGCTCAGCCTGGTCAGGCTGGCACAGTCTGGCAGGCCCATACTCGCGCTGGATGGCTGTGCGCTGGCTTGCGTCAAAGCCTGCCTGCGACAAGCTGGTGTTACCCCTGATGTTCATCTGGTGCTCAATCAGCAAGGAGCACGCAAGCGTTTCCATGCAGATGCCACTGACGATGAGACGCAGCAAATCTGGCAATTGGTTGAATATGCATTACAGCCATTGTGTGCCATAGATCCACCAGATTGATGGCAGATCTTAATTTTTGTGGGCAATTTTAAGCCCCCCGCTTACCTACCGGATCGATGATCATGAAACGTCTTGCAACTGCCCCTCACAGGCTGTATTTCTTTCTCGGTGCGGTGTCCGTCCTCATCCTGTTTTTATGGTGGTGGTTGCAACTGCAACATCCGCAAACCATGGCCGTACCTTTGCACGCCTTGTTGATGCCACTTGGTGTTTTCCCCTTGTTTATTTTGGGTTTTACTTTTACAGCGGGGCCAAAATGGTTGTCAGTCAGCGCAGAGGATGATTACTTCTTGCTGCATGGTGCCACCTATTTTTGTGGCCTGCTACTGGCCATGCTGGCGGCCAGCCTGGGCTTGCCTGCTTTGCGCAGCTCAGGGTTTGCCCTGATGCTATGCGCCTGGCTGGCGGTGACCTGGCGCTGGTGCAGCTTGATACGACGCAGTACGGTAGCAGATAAAAAACATGCGGCAGCTATCTTCCTTGCCATGTGCGGCGGTGCAAGTGCTTTGGCAGCGACACTGATATGGAGTGGCGGCTGGTCTGGGGCTTGGGTAATTGCACGACAATTCGCCTTCTTTGGCTTTTTACTTCCCGTGTTTTTAACTGTCTGTCACCGCATGTTGCCATTTTTTAGCGGTAACGTGCTCAAACCCTATATCATCTGGCGCCCCTACTGGCTACTAGGCACGTGGTTGAGCGGGTGCGCATTGCTAGTACTAAGCGGTAGTATGCAATGGCGTATGCTGGAAGCAATCACGGCAACCGTCATGAGCCTGAGCTTCATGTATACGTCCTGGCGCTGGGGCTTGTTGCGCAGCCTGGCAAATCGCATGCTGGCAATGTTGCACTTCTCGTTTGCCTGGCTTGCAATCGTATTCGCGCTACAGGCTGCGAGTGCATTTGGCATGGCAGTAGGATCGGCGTCCGTACATGCCCTGGCTTTGGGCTTTATGGGAACCATGCTGGTTGGTTTTGTCAGCAGAGTCTCTTATGGCCACAGCGGGCGGCCATTGCAGGTATCGAATTTATTATGGTGCATATACCTGGGACTACATCTTGCAGCCTTGCTGCGCATTCTGGCCAGTCTGCTTTCATTGGATATACTCATCATCGCTTCCGCAACAGCCTGGCTTGCCCTGCTGGCATGCTGGATCGCCATGATGCTACCCGTCTATCTTAGTGCGCGAGCAGATGGTCAACCTGATTAAAGCAGGGTTCTGTCGCATTAGCGGATTCTGCCGGGCAGACCAAGTAGATTACGGATTTTCAATAATGGACAAATCGATATGCTCGACTTCAAAGGATCGCGTTTTCCAATCGACTTGATCCTGGCATGCATCCGCTGGAATGTGGCTTGCCCGTTGACCTACCGACATCTGGAGTAGATGATGGACGAGCATGGTGTCTCGGTTGACAATTAGTCGATCAAACTATGGGCAATCCGTTTCCTGCCGATTTTCGAGACGATCGCCCGCAAACACAAATGCCCGGTTAACGGTAGCTGGCACATGAATGGGAGGCGACCGAAAATTTTGAATAAAAATCGGTAATACGAAAAGTTCAGAGTTAGCTGAACGAAACCCATGAAAGTTCAGGGTTACCAATTCAAATGTGACCGCAGATAAGTGATGCGCCTCGTCAATAATGATCTGGCCATATTGACTGAGAAAATCGGGCAAATCATCTCGACGAGCCAGGCTCTGGATGACGGCAATATCCAATAATCCGTTTTGTTTGCTTTTTCCTGCACCAATCAAACCTATTTTTTGCGTCCCTAGGTCCAAAAAACTCCCTAGCCTCTCTTGCCATTGCCGCATCAAGTCTGCCCGGTGAACCAGGATCAACGTGCTGCATTTTCGATGGCCAATGATTGCTGCGGCAATGACTGTCTTGCCAAAGGCGGTAGGAGCAACTAGCACACCGCAATTTTTGCGTAGCACCGCGTCCATTGCTTCCTGTTGATCTGCGCGCAAGGTTCCAGAGAATCTAACATTGAGCGCGACACCTATAGTGCGAGCATCGGTCAGCCGGAGTTCAATCTTGTTAGCCTTTAAGAGCGAACTAGCATCTGGCAAACATCCACGTGGCAAGGCAATGTGCTTAGGATGATTTTCGGCACGACCTATGATGCGTGGCTTGTCCCAAGTGGACATACGCATCGCCTGTGCCTTATAGAAATCTGGATTTTGAAACGCAGCCAGGCGAATCAATCGATTCATCAATGCCTGCGGCAACCCTGCTTTCTCAATGTATAGCTGGTCGCCAATCGTAGCGACAACTGCTTTTGGCATGGTGCCAGTGAGCTTGATATCAGGTTTAGCCGCCTTGATCCAAGGTGTGTCCGCATTCTCATCTGGTACTTCGGCGTAGGCAATGTCGAGAGGATGCCGATCACCGACCAATTTTGTTAAGGTCGGCTCCAGCAAAGCCGCAGGCATAGGTTGAATACTGCCTAGATAAGCCCATTGATCTGCCAGCGGTTGGAGATTCTCGTCGACGAACACGCTACGCCCCAATTCTCTTGGGAGTTTTTGCAAAGGAAGTGCGATCAGGTTACCAAATCCACCCTTAGGCATCGTATCCTGGTTAGGAAATAAGCGATCATATGAACTCAGCTTCAATTGCCTGGTCCGGGCACAAGTGGCGCTGATTAAAGCTGTGCCAAGACGACGCGCATCACGCGCGAGGACTGCCCCATTAAAAAACAACCATAGATGCGCCCCTTCCCCAGAACGAGAAATTTCGAGTGCAGCAGGAAGGCCATTAGAAATACAAGTCTGTAACACAGCCTTGGCGTCTTCGCGCCAATCGGCATCGTCAAAATCGATAGCCAGGAAATGGCACCTGTCTTCGACTAACAGAGGATAGATGCCGGCGGTTATTTCGCCCTTCAGATGATTGAAAATGACCTGGTCCGTCATTGGCACATACAAACTGTGCTGACAATCACTGCACTTGATACGCGGTTTCTCGCAAACGCCTCGACGCCATTCATTGGCGCAGACCGGGGAGTATCCCGCCTTACCAGTCTGGGTACTGGTCCATCGCACAGGGTAAACATCTTCCCGGCCACGAAATAATTTGCGGAACAATTTGACCTTCGCCTCTGGCGAAAGCGTTCCCGTAACCGTAACTTCGGAATGCAAATATCCTGTTCGATTCGCATCTGCTACAACGCCTGGAATAGCGACGCCATGTGTAGCCAGCAAGCGCTTGAGCATGTCGTTTTCAACACGTAACTGAGCGAGTTCCGATTCAAGTTTTGACATGGGTATGCTATTGACCGATGGGTAAACGCAATTCAATTGCCTTAGGACTAAATTCCGCTATTCTAGTTGATGATCTTTATATAAGTAATAAAAATCATTGAGCTGCTTCCAAGATTGGCTCTATTCAGTAGATAGTCCCCTCCAGATATTGTGGAGTTGCCTTTCTTTTTCTCCCGCCAGTTCCCAAGTTCAAACTTAAATGAAAAAAAACCTTACGAATTCAGAGTTAAACGAAAAAATAGTTCAGACTTAAATTGCTGGCTGTTTTGTAAGTGCTTGATTTAGCATTTTATGCAGTTCAAAGTTAAGGAATCTCTGATTAAGTAAACGCAATCTGATTCAGAAACATTAATAGAAGCATCTTCCACCGTCAATCATTAAAGCCATGAAACAGACTACATTTGCCCAAGGAGGCTTTGAACGCTACGCCAAGACGACGAAGCGAGCAGTATTTCTATCCGAGATGAATCAGGTCGTGCCCTGGTCAATG
>NZ_JBMPOZ010000049.1:0-1609 GCF_049340385.1 Undibacterium sp. Ji83W
GAGTTCAGAAATGAACACAAAACAGAGATTAAACTGAAGAGTTTGATCCTGGCTCAGATTGAACGCTGGCGGCATGCCTTACACATGCAAGTCGAACGGCAGCGCGGGGCAACCTGGCGGCGAGTGGCGAACGGGTGAGTAATATATCGGAACATACCCTAGAGTGGGGGATAACGTAGCGAAAGTTACGCTAATACCGCATACGCACTAAGGTGGAAAGTGGGGGATCGCAAGACCTCATGCTCATGGAGTGGCCGATATCTGATTAGCTAGTTGGTAGGGTAAAAGCCTACCAAGGCGACGATCAGTAGCTGGTTTGAGAGAACGACCAGCCACACTGGAACTGAGACACGGTCCAGACTCCTACGGGAGGCAGCAGTGGGGAATTTTGGACAATGGGGGCAACCCTGATCCAGCAATGCCGCGTGAGTGAAGAAGGCCTTCGGGTTGTAAAGCTCTTTTGTCAGGGAAGAAACGGTGGTTCCTAATACGGACTGCTAATGACGGTACCTGAAGAATAAGCACCGGCTAACTACGTGCCAGCAGCCGCGGTAATACGTAGGGTGCAAGCGTTAATCGGAATTACTGGGCGTAAAGCGTGCGCAGGCGGTTTTATAAGTCTGATGTGAAATCCCCGGGCTCAACCTGGGAACTGCATTGGAGACTGTAAGGCTAGAGTGTGTCAGAGGGGGGTAGAATTCCACGTGTAGCAGTGAAATGCGTAGATATGTGGAGGAATACCGATGGCGAAGGCAGCCCCCTGGGATAACACTGACGCTCATGCACGAAAGCGTGGGGAGCAAACAGGATTAGATACCCTGGTAGTCCACGCCCTAAACGATGTCTACTAGTTGTCGGGTCTTAATTGACTTGGTAACGCAGCTAACGCGTGAAGTAGACCGCCTGGGGAGTACGGTCGCAAGATTAAAACTCAAAGGAATTGACGGGGACCCGCACAAGCGGTGGATGATGTGGATTAATTCGATGCAACGCGAAAAACCTTACCTACCCTTGACATGGAAGGAATCCCGAAGAGATTTGGGAGTGCTCGAAAGAGAACCTTTACACAGGTGCTGCATGGCTGTCGTCAGCTCGTGTCGTGAGATGTTGGGTTAAGTCCCGCAACGAGCGCAACCCTTGTCATTAGTTGCTACGAAAGGGCACTCTAATGAGACTGCCGGTGACAAACCGGAGGAAGGTGGGGATGACGTCAAGTCCTCATGGCCCTTATGGGTAGGGCTTCACACGTCATACAATGGTACATACAGAGGGCCGCCAACCCGCGAGGGGGAGCTAATCCCAGAAAGTGTATCGTAGTCCGGATTGTAGTCTGCAACTCGACTACATGAAGTTGGAATCGCTAGTAATCGCGGATCAGCATGTCGCGGTGAATACGTTCCCGGGTCTTGTACACACCGCCCGTCACACCATGGGAGCGGGTTCTGCCAGAAGTAGTTAGCTTAACCGCAAGGAGGGCGATTACCACGGCAGGGTTCGTGACTGGGGTGAAGTCGTAACAAGGTAGCCGTATCGGAAGGTGCGGCTGGATCACCTCCTTTCTAGAGTAGCGCGTAGTTAAGTGTCCACACTTATTGACTGTTAATGATAA
>NZ_JBMPOZ010000049.1:1705-5182 GCF_049340385.1 Undibacterium sp. Ji83W
TAAGTGGAAATTATGGAAGGGTTGTGATTGTATCGAACAAACATAGTATTAAAAAGAGTTTGAAAAGCTGTCGAAAGACAAGTTTTAGAAAAAATCAAATTCCTTGAGATACGGCAAACGCTAAAGTAATACTCATAAGTAGTAAAGAACTATAACCGGTTTTTGGTGATGAACCTTGATCAAGCAATTGATGAAGACACCAGAAGCTAACGTTATAGGGACAAGTGACTAAGTGCACATGGTGGATGCCTTGGCGATATCAGGCGATGAAGGACGTAGTAGCTTGCGATAAGCTGCGGGGAGTGAGCAAACACACATTGATCCGCAGATTTCCGAATGGGGAAACCCGGCCGTAAGGTCATTGCATACTGAATACATAGGTATGCAAAGCGAACGTGGCGAACTGAAACATCTAAGTAGCTACAGGAAAAGAAATCAACCGAGATTCCCAAAGTAGTGGCGAGCGAAATGGGAAGAGCCTGCAAGATTTAGCATCTTTAATAGTAGAACGGATTGGAAACTCCGGCCATAGAGGGTGATAGCCCCTTATACGAAATTATCGGTGTGGAACTAAGTTTGCGACAAGTAGGGCGGGACACGAGAAATCCTGTCTGAACATGGGGGGACCATCCTCCAAGGCTAAATACTCGATATCGACCGATAGTGAACCAGTACCGTGAGGGAAAGGCGAAAAGAACCCCGGGAGGGGAGTGAAATAGATCCTGAAACCGTGTGCATACAAACAGTAGGAGCGGACTTGATCCGTGACTGCGTACCTTTTGTATAATGGGTCAGCGACTTACATTCAGTGGCAAGGTTAACCGCATAGGGAAGCCGTAGAGAAATCGAGTCCGAATAGGGCGAATCAGTCGCTGGGTGTAGACCCGAAACCAAGTGATCTACTCATGGCCAGGTTGAAGGTGCGGTAACACGCACTGGAGGACCGAACCCACTAATGTTGAAAAATTAGGGGATGAGCTGTGGGTAGGGGTGAAAGGCTAAACAAACTTGGAAATAGCTGGTTCTCTCCGAAAACTATTTAGGTAGTGCCTCTTGTATCACCGTCGGGGGTAGAGCACTGTTATGGCTAGGGGGTCATCGCGACTTACCAAACCATTGCAAACTCCGAATACCGACGAGTGCGAGCAAGGGAGACAGACATCGGGTGCTAACGTCCGGTGTCAAGAGGGAAACAACCCAGACCGCCAGCTAAGGTCCCAAAGTATAGCTAAGTGGAAAACGAAGTGGGAAGGCTAAAACAGTCAGGAGGTTGGCTTAGAAGCAGCCACCCTTTAAAGAAAGCGTAATAGCTCACTGATCGAGTCGTCCTGCGCGGAAGATGTAACGGGGCTAAGCTATACACCGAAGCTGCGGATATCCATTTATGGATATGGTAGGAGAGCGTTCTGTAAGCCTGCGAAGGTGTCTTGTAAAGGATGCTGGAGGTATCAGAAGTGCGAATGCTGACATGAGTAGCGATAATGGGGGTGAAAAGCCTCCACGCCGTAAGCCCAAGGTTTCCTGTTCAACGTTCATCGGAGCAGGGTGAGTCGGCCCCTAAGGCGAGGCAGAGATGCGTAGCTGATGGGAAGCAGGTTAATATTCCTGCACCGTCGTATGATGCGATGGGGGGACGGATCGCGGAAGGTTGTCCGACTGTTGGAATAGTCGGTTTCTGGTTCAAAGAAGGCTGTTAGGCAAATCCGGCAGCGTAATTCAAGGGACTGGGACGAGTGAATTTATTCATGAAGCAATCGGAAGTGGTTCCAAGAAAAGCCTCTAAGCTTCAGTCATACGAGACCGTACCGCAAACCGACACAGGTGGGCGAGATGAGTATTCTAAGGCGCTTGAGAGAACTCGGGAGAAGGAACTCGGCAAATTGGTACCGTAACTTCGGGATAAGGTACGCCCTTGTAGCTTGACTGCCCTGCGGCAGAAGGGTGAAGGGGTTGCAATAAACTGGTGGCTGCGACTGTTTAATAAAAACACAGCACTCTGCAAACACGAAAGTGGACGTATAGGGTGTGACGCCTGCCCGGTGCTGGAAGATTAAATGATGGGGTGCAAGCTCTTGATTGAAGTCCCAGTAAACGGCGGCCGTAACTATAACGGTCCTAAGGTAGCGAAATTCCTTGTCGGGTAAGTTCCGACCTGCACGAATGGCGTAACGATGGCCACACTGTCTCCTCCCGAGACTCAGCGAAGTTGAAATGTTTGTGATGATGCAATCTACCCGCGGCTAGACGGAAAGACCCCATGAACCTTTACTGTAGCTTTGCATTGGACTTTGAATCGATCTGTGTAGGATAGGTGGGAGGCTTTGAAGCGTGGACGCCAGTTTGCGTGGAGCCATCCTTGAAATACCACCCTGGTTTATTTGAGGTTCTAACCTTGGCCCGTAATCCGGGTCGGGGACAGTGCATGGTAGGCAGTTTGACTGGGGCGGTCTCCTCCCAAAGTGTAACGGAGGAGTTCGAAGGTACGCTAGGTACGGTCGGACATCGTGCTAATAGTGCAATGGCATAAGCGTGCTTAACTGCGAGACTGACAAGTCGAGCAGGTACGAAAGTAGGACATAGTGATCCGGTGGTTCTGTATGGAAGGGCCATCGCTCAACGGATAAAAGGTACTCTGGGGATAACAGGCTGATTCCTCCCAAGAGTTCATATCGACGGGGGAGTTTGGCACCTCGATGTCGGCTCATCACATCCTGGGGCTGTAGCCGGTCCCAAGGGTATGGCTGTTCGCCATTTAAAGTGGTACGTGAGCTGGGTTTAAAACGTCGTGAGACAGTTTGGTCCCTATCTGCCGTGGGCGTTGGAAGTTTGAAGGGGGCTGCTCCTAGTACGAGAGGACCGGAGTGGACGAACCTCTGGTGTATCGGTTGTCACGCCAGTGGCATTGCCGAGTAGCTATGTTCGGAAGAGATAACCGCTGAAAGCATCTAAGCGGGAAACTCGCCTTAAGATGAGACTTCCCAGAGACTTGATCTCTTTAAAGGGTCGTTCGAGACCAGGACGTTGATAGGCTGGGTGTGGAAGTGCAGTAATGCATTAAGCTAACCAGTACTAATTGCCCGTAAGGCTTGTCCCTATAACCTTAGCAGGTTACAGGCTACGACAAGTATTGTGAAGTGTTTGCGAAAATGGAAATTCGGAAGAATTTCACTTGTTCGACAGCAGTCACAACCACCACAGTAAGCGATGGTCTCGCTTACTGTGAAAAACAAAATTATTGATTAGTGCGAAGACTCACCTCTGACGCACACTCTACTGAACTTCTTCTGAATTGGATTTTTTGCAGGCCGCAAAGCAACGCAGCCTTCAATCAATCAACAAGTTATGCCTGATGACCATAGCTAATCGGTACCACCCCTTCCCATCCCGAACAGGACCGTGAAACGATTACGCGCCAATGATAGTGCTGCAACCAGTGTGAAAGTAGGTTATCGTCAGGCTTTTATTCCGCATACCCCC
>NZ_JBMPOZ010000050.1:0-3695 GCF_049340385.1 Undibacterium sp. Ji83W
CACCATAGGTCAAGTGTTGACCGTCACCGGCCCCCGTACCGACGTCGTCGATAAAACCACCTACACCTACGACAACCTCGGTAACCTTAGTACGGTGACGAATGCCGCTGGTCACGTCACGACTTTGACCAACTACGACGCCAACAGCCGCGCAGGCCAGATCACTGACCCCAACGGCATGGTCACTACTTTGACTTACACCCCCCGTGGCTGGCTCAAACAACGCGTGACCAATGCCGATGGCGTTTCTGAAACCACCACTTACGACTACGACGGTGTCGGCCAGATGACCAAAGTCACTTTGCCAGACAACAGCAGCATCAACTACGTCTATGACGATGCCCACCGCCTGACCAGGATCAGCGACAACCTCGGCAACAGCATCAACTACACCCTCGACGTCATGGGCAACCGCGTCAATGAAACCGTCACCGATACCGGTGGCAACCTCACCCGCCAGGTCAGCCGCGTCTACGACATCCTCAACCGCCTGCAAACCGTCACAGGAGCAGCGCAATGAACCGTATCTTGAAGCACACCATGACACCAACATTCACAGCGACTGTCCTCAGCGTCGCCATGGCACTCGCCTATGGCCAGGCAGCAGCCCAATCCGCCACCACCGTCTACCAGTACGAATACGATCTTAACGACAACGTCACTAAAATCACCAACGGCAACAGCGCAGCAACCAAGCAGACCTATGACGCCCTCAACCGTCTGCAAATGCAAACCGATGCCGACAACAAAAACACCAGCTACACCTACAATGGCCAGAACCGCCTCACCCAGGTCACTGACGCCCGCAACTTCAGCACCATCTACAGCATAGACGGCCTCGGCAACCAGCTCAGCCTCACCAGCCCCGACACAGGTGTCACCACAACGACAGCTGACGCGTCCGGCAACATCCTGACTAAAACCGATGCCAAGAGCCAGACCACCCGCTATGCTTATGACGTGCTCAACCGCATCACCAGCATCACCTGGCACGACAACAGTGTCACTACCTACACCTATGACCAAGGCAGCAATGCCAAAGGCCGCTTAAGCCAGATCAGCGACCCCAGTGGCACCATCAGCTACACCTACGATGGCCGTGGCCGCGTACTGACCGAGACCCGCCTCATCAACAGCGCCAGCAACATCACCCGCTACCAGTACGACAATGCAGGCCGCCTCAGCAGCACGACCTACCCCAATGGCCGTTTGATCAGCTACACCCGCGACAGCCTTGGACGCGTCACCCAGATCGACACCACCAAAGACGGCATCGCCATGACCATCCTCAGTCAGGCCAGCTACCGTCCCTTTGGCGGCGTCCAAAGCTATCGCAACAGCGCCGGACAAACCTCCACCCGCAGCTTCGACAACGAAGGCCGCATTGCCAGCTACACCCTCAACAACAAAGTACAAGCCATCAGCTACGATGCAGCAGGACGCATCACCGCCATCAACGAAACCAACAACCCCAGCCGCCAGGCCACCTACGGCTATGACACCGTAGACCGCCTCACCAGCTATTTAACACCCCAGGTCAGCCAGGGCTTCACTTATGACCCCGTCGGCAACCGCAACACCAAGACCACTGGTGCCGCCAATACCAGCTACACCTATGCCGGTAACAGCAACCGCCTCACCCAGATCACCGACAGCCAGGCCAAACCCGTCGCGACCGACCCCAATGGCAGCATCACCAACAACGGCAGCAACCAGTTCACCTACGACACCCGTGGCCGCATGACCTCTGCCGTCACCTCCATAGGTAATGTGCAATACCTCATCAACCCCCTGGGCCAACGTGTACAAAAGAACGTACCCGCCAATGGCAGCAACCCCGCCACCAGCACCCTGTATCACTACGACCAGGGTGGCAAACTGATCAGCGAGCGCACAGGGCAGAACGATGTGGATTACATCTACCTTGGTGACTTGCCTGTCGCGGTGATCAAATAAGCCAGGCAAAAAAAACTAAACCTGACAAAAAAACTGGTCATTACCCAATAGCCATTATTCAAAAAACCGCCCGCCGCTCACCCACGAGAGATGAGCCAAGGGCAGGGGAGAAGAACTTGTTTCAACAAAGATTATTAAGCAGGATCAGCATCAGCACAGCACTGGTTTGCCTCGCTGGCATCAGCAGTCAGGCCTTCGCCGTCGCCCCCACCGTCAGCCTGACGGCTCCGGCAGCCAACGCCCGCTACGGTGCACCTGCCGCCATCACCCTGACAGCCACTGCGACAAACACTGGTGACACCATCAGCAAGGTCGAGTTCTATCAGGGCACGACATTACTGGGTACCGCCACCACAGCCCCCTACAGCTATAACTGGAGCAATGTCGCTACAGGCAGCTACAGCCTCACCGCCAAAGCCACCAACAGCCATAACGAAACCAAGACCTCGACAGCAGTTGCCGTCGTCGTCAACAATGCCCCCACCGTCAGCATCACAGCGCCAGCCAACAACAGCAGTGTTGCCGGCAAAGCCACCATCACCCTGACAGCCAACGCTACTGACGCTGATGGCACGATCAGCAAGGTCGAGTTCTATAACGGCACCACCTTGCTCAATAGCGACACCGCCGCACCGTATAGCTACAGCTGGGCCAACGTCGCTCCTGGTACTTACAGCATCACCGCCAAGGCAACTGACAACCTCAGCGGCACAACCACCAGCACCCCGGTCAGCATCACCGTTACCAATCCGATTACCGTCAACCTGACAGCACCGGCCAACAATGCCAGTGTCACGGTAGGTACACCTATCGCCATCACAGCGACAGCAGCAGACAGCAAAGGCAGCATCTCAAAAGTCGAGTTCTACAATGGCACCACACTGCTGGGCAGTGCAACAGCCAGCCCTTACAGCTATAGCTGGACCAATGCTGCAGTAGGTACTTATAGCCTGACAGCCAAAGTCACCGACAGCCAAAGCCTCACACAAACCAGTAATCCGGTCAGTGTCCAGGTCAAGGCCGCAGCAACAACGCCACCAATTGTCAGCCTGACACCCGCACTCAAGCAAACTACCCAGACGGCACCAGCGAACGGTACCTTCATTGCACCAGCAGGTATCAGTCTGGCAGCGACAGCCACGCCCGCATCTGGCAGTACCATCAGCAAGGTAGAGTTTTACCAGGGTGCAACACTGATAGGCACTGCCACAGCACCCACAGTCACGAACGGCACTAGCTACAGCGTCAACTGGAGCAATGTCACGGCGAATAGCTATAACGTCACTGCCAAGGCGACGGACAGCACCAACACGACAGCAACCACGGCACCGGTGACTGTCAATGTCATCAACAACACAGCACCAACGGTCAGCCTCACTGCTAACCCAGCCAACGGGACAGCACCAGCGACCATCATCCTGAATGCGACAGCAACCGACAGTGATGGCACGATAGCGCAGGTGGAGTTCTTGAATGGCGCAACCAGCATTGCCACAGTCACGCAGGCACCGTACACGACCAACTGGACGAATGTGGCGCAGGGGAGTTACAGTCTGACGGCAAAAGCCACAGATAACCTGGGTGCAAGCACGACCTCAGCAGCAGTGCCAGTCGCAGTGACGGCCAATACACCGAAGGCGTATGATATTCATGCGGATCATCTCAATACACCGAGGGTGATTACGGACGCGACAGGAACAGAAGTCTGGCGTTGGGATAGTGCGCCGTTTGGGGAGACG
>NZ_JBMPOZ010000051.1:0-3380 GCF_049340385.1 Undibacterium sp. Ji83W
TGACGAACTGGTTGAAAAGGGGTGAGCATATGGCGAAAATTTCTAACGCCAGAGCAAGGGCAATGACTTTGACGATGGCCGGACGCAGGCCAACGATATGACCGGTCAGGTCGCGCAGGGCGACTTGCTTCTTTTCTTCCTTGGGCTTGAATGAGGGGCTGGGTGCCAGTTCCAGTGCCACACCGGTAAAGTGACTGGATGCTTCCTCAATCGCAACGCGCCTTTCTCCTACTGCAGGATCAAGCAAGATCAAAGTGACTTTGCCACGCCAGTCCTTGCGTACGGCTTTGAGCACGACGAAGTGATTCAGGTTCCAGTGCAGGATGCAGGGTAAGGCCAGTTGATCGAGCTCATCGAGTTCCAGACGCAGTGGGCGGCTGTTCAATTGCATGGCAGACGCATGGCGCATCAGTTGCGCCAGCGTTGCACCCTTGAGACTGATGGAGAATTGGCGGCGCAGATCTGCAAGATCAGTGTGGTAGCCGAAATGGCTGGCGACCATAGCGAGACAGGCAAGGCCGCATTCGCTGGATTCGGTTTGGAGGAGGGGTTTCATTAAATTTACGGTTTATTCGCCGATAGAAATACCTAAATCTTGCGGACGAGTATTCTTCATAGGTTTATATGCGATCAGGAATGGGCGTTCATCTCCTGCGCAAAAAGTCCGAAAGCATTTCCCTGATTTGTAGATATACCCTCACGAAAAATGTATAAACCACCTTGGGCATTTTTTGCATCAAACATCTTATCTAGTATTTCAAGAGGGAATTCCCCATCACTAGCCGCGATAATTCTTTTATTAATTTTTTCGGTAAACCGATAGTTTATTTCGCCACTTCTTGATGCTCTTGCGACATGCAAAAAATATGTGTACGCACTCATTAGTGGATGGTAATAAAGTTCTTTTAGCACTCAACAGAGCAATGTTTGCACAAGCGGAAGCGCCTTGCCCAAAAAAACACTTGTAATTTTTTGGACTCAAATTCAGCAGCAATAGCATTGGTATGCATGCCTGCCATTTTGGGAGCGGCACTAGAGGATCTAAATTCAAGTTTACTTAGTCAATGTAAATTACTTGATCCATCTTCTAAATTGACAGGTCCAAAGACTTTAGTCGATGCATTAGCAAAACCTTCAAATACTACTAAATACAAACATGTTCCGTTTTTACTTTGAGTTTCAAAGCACATTGATGAATAAAGTTGAAAATACGGTGCCCCATTCAAGGGAGGAGTTTGCCCAAAAGGGAAATAAACATTTGAAGATCTCAATACGATCTCAGCTTTTTCATCGGAAATCAGTTGAAATGGTATTTGAGATGATTTCATCCCCTTTATTTGGGGATATTTCTTTTCGAATTTCTCAACAATTCCGTTATTTTGCGCTAATGAATTAAATGCAAAAAGTGATGCCACAATAACAGTGAAGGTCTTAATTTTTTTCATTTAATTCTTTCTATTCAAAGGGAAGAAAATAAACTTCCTTCCCCTTATTGGAGATACTAACTATTATTTAAATGGAACAATATCCGGAATTGGTGAGTTATCAATTGGTGGAACCGTGATAGTCATTGGGACTACCGACGTTACACCGTCAATAGTTACCGCCCCAAGTCCCTCGCAAAGTACCGTTACTTTCACACTAAAATCACCGACTGTCAGCGTACATGAAGCAGTATCATTATTACAGGAAAATGATGAATAAGTTCCATTGATCATTCCGGATATGCCTGAATCTCCGTTACTATTAATCTCGCCTAAATTACCACTGTCTGTAGTCTCCCCCCAGCTATTCTCCCGCTCACCTCTTGTTGCGGCTGCGTCGCCACCAGCCACAGCCAACAACTCTTCATTTGAAATAATACGCATTTTGTGTTAATCCTATACATGGTTAAGTGAACCATACCTCATGGCATGGCTTTACTGCTCCGTTCATGGTCTTGACCACCTTGAACGGTATTTCGGGCTGGGTCTGTCGGGTTTTCCTGACAGACTCAGCATCGAATTCTGAAGTTCTTGCTGTTCACTCAAAAACAATCTACAAAGTTCTCCGCACCGGGTATCACCGAATAAATTAGCGAACATCATCTCCAAATTGAATACCAAGTTGATCTAACGTGTAATGGTCAATAGGCTCAAATTTTTCGCTTGTATTGCCAGACCAAAAAAATGCATTTGGCACGTTAGGTTTTGTTTTTCTTATGATATATATTCCACCGCCTTTAGCCTTTGCCTTAAACATCGTCTGTAAGAATTCTAGTGATATTTTCCCACCACTTCGCTCAGACACCATGTTATTCAAGGAGTTGGTATATTCAGGCCAAACTTCTCCGCTTTCATTGTCTCTTGCGGGATGCAAAAAAAGTGTAGTGCCAGTCACTTTGTCCACGTTCCTACTTGGCAGCAAAGTACGCTCGAACCCCATTAAAAAAATAACTGCGCAAGAAGAAAAGCATTCCCCTCTCGCGAAAGTATTTAATTTGAGTCGATTAATTGCGTTAATAAATCCAGAGACGACCAATCCTGCGTCTGAATGACTGCCAGGAGAGTCCACAAATTCTAATTCACTGATATTGGGGTAATCCTTTAAGGCGAGCTTAAACTCCTCTAAAGCCTTCAGAGTTAACGGACCTTCGCTGATATAGCGATTATTCTGCACCCGACTCCCTCCAAACGCGTCACCGATTGTTGAGAGCGCAAGCAGGAATGTCAAAAACTTCAATTTAAGAGCGGTCTCAAAGCTCATAATTCCCCCAATAAATAAATTTATGCCAGTTCTAAAATTATGGAACTTGATCAATCTACAGCTCAATCAAGTTCCATAATGTTTTTAATATGTCAATGCACGAATGTAATCCGCGTATGCCTTCTCATAGCAGTCGGTATTCCCTTTGTCGCAATTTTGCATATCCTTTTCCAAATTTCCTCTCGGGGCTGCAGAATTTTCTCTCGTTTTGGCATCAGCTTCTGTTTCACCCCAAGAGTTCGTTTCGGGAGGGCGAGTTGCTGCAGCATCCCAGTTAGCTAAAGGATCTCTCCAAGGCTATGGAAATTCATCATCCAATATGCCGCCGAACCCACCACCAGCAACAGCCAACAATTCTTCCTTTGTAATCACACGCATTTTATGTTACTCCTATACATGGTTAAGTGAACCATACCTCATGGCATGGCTTTACTGCTCCGTTCAGGGTCTTGACCACCTTGAACGGTTTTTTCGGGCTGAGTCTGTTGGGTTTTCCTGACAGGCTCAACATCGAATTCTGAAATTCTTTGTTTCTGCTTCTAGGCACGCTGGCTCATTGCCAGCACTGGCTCCAGTACCCATTCCCAAATTTTCCTACTGTCTTGCAACACATCCGCCTCCAGTGTCATGCCTGG
>NZ_JBMPOZ010000052.1:0-3347 GCF_049340385.1 Undibacterium sp. Ji83W
TACTTCAACCGTCCTGCAGACCCAAATGGTCTGACGTACTGGATGGCCCAAGGCCTGACACTGGGTCAAATCGCCGACAGCTTCTCCAAACAAGCAGAATACGCCACCGTATTCGCTGGTAAAACAACAGAAGACACAGTCAACACCATCTACAACAACCTGTTTGGCCACAAAGCCGACGTAGCAGGTCTCAACTACTGGACAGGCCAACTGCTGAACGGCAAAGTCACACTGGGTCAAGCTGCTCTCGCCATCCTCGGTGGTGCTACTGGTGCAGATAAAGTTGCCGTTGACTCCAAAGTTGCCGCAGCTACATCCTTCACTACTGCTATCGACACCAACGAAGAAATCGTTGCCTACTCCCTGCCAAGCAACACAGCCCTGGCCAAGGACTGGCTCAGCAAAGTGCTGGACTCCGCGACACAAGCATCCCAAATCGCCGTTCAAGATGCAGTGCTGACATCCATCGTCAATGGCGGCGGTGTTAAAGACTTCACACTGACAAGCAACACAGACGTCGCTACTGCTGAGAACTTCACAGCCGGTCTCGTCTACACACCAAACGGTGGTTCCCGTGTTAATGCCCTGCAAGACGAAGACGTACTGACAGGCTCCAACACATCCGCCACAGCGAACAACAAACTGACAGCCACACTGGGTAACTCCAACGACAACGGCGCACCGATCATCACGCCAACGTTGAAAAACATCCAGACAGCCACGTTCACCTTCACTGGTTCCGCTGATGCACAAAACGTCAACAACAACGCCGTTGTTGCAGTTGACTTGCAAGATGGTACTGGCCTCAAAAGCATCGGTATCAACCGCATCGCTTCTACAGCAGGTACTAACGTTGCCCGTATCGAAAACATCAAAACTGTTCTCGACACCATGTCCCTGACAAGCACCAACGCCAACAACGCTGGTACAGTTGAGTTCTCCTTCGGCAACGGCACACTGCTCGGCGCCAATGCAGCCACACTCAACCTGTCCGACGTCCAAGTTGGTACCGTCAACATTGGTCAAAACACCTCCGGCACATCCGCCGCAGGCGTAGGCAACCAAGGTTACGAAACACTGACCATCAACAGCACAGGCAACACCAACAACATCGGCACGTTGAACCTGCCAATGGACACAGGTACAGCAGGCAAAGTCATCATCACTGGCGACAAAGACCTCACACTGGCCCAAACATCCAATGTTGTTAATGGCGTAACGACGATTGAATCCGTCAACTACTCCGGTGGTATTTTGCAAGCTGCAGGCCGTTTGTCCGCGATTGATGCATCCGCATTCAAAGGCAACCTGACTCTGAACCTCGGCAATGGCATCTTCACCACTGGTAAAGCTGACACATCCGGTTCCGTCCAAAACGTCACCATCACTGGTGGTTCTGGTAACGACACATTCTACCTGGCTGACACAGTAGAAACACTTGACAGCATCACAGGCGGCGACGGTACAGATACCCTGATCATCGTCAACGGCGGCAACGTCACAGCCGGTGCAGCAGGTTCCTCCATCATCACCAAAGTAGAAGCTGTTCAAGTATTGTTGAACAACGCCTCTTCCACAGTTGACTTTGCCAAACTGCCAGATGTTACAGGCGTACTGGTTCGCAACGTCTCCAACACCAACGTCGCTGCTCCTGCGAATTCCGCACCAGTTGCCGGTACAGACGTGTTCACACTGAACAACCTCACAGTTGGTCAAGCTGCTGCCATCACCATCCGTCATAGCGACACAGGCTCCAACGCCATCGGCCAATCCACGATCAACGCCAATCTGGCCGTTGCTACTGGCGCATCCGACACAGTTGCTGTCACGATCGCTGAAGGCCTGAACGTTGACCCACGTTTCAACTTCGTGTTGAACACCAACGCAGTAGAAAACATCACTTTGGTTGATGCTGATACAGAATCCAACACAGTTGCTCTCGCCAACGTTGCTGCCCACACAGGCACCATCACCATTGGTACAACAGCAGGTGCTGGTTCCACAACAACATTCCTGAACCTCGACACAACAGTCGCAGGTAACGGTGGTTTGTACCGTATCGACACAACAGGCGGCGCAGCAGCTAACATCGCTGGCGTACAAGAGTTGTCCAAAACAGCAGGTCAGATCAAACTGGTTGCTGGCACTATCGATGCATCCGCAGAAACAGCCAGCGTCATCATCCGCGTTTCCACAAGCAATGCTGCTAACGGCGCGCAAAACATCAAGATGGGTGCTGGTAACGACACAGTTACTTTCGATAACCTGCAAGACACACGTGCTGGCCTGACCATCTCCGACACAGTCGTTGGTGGTGCTGGTACAGATACACTGGTCATCGACGGCGACCTGACAGGTGCAGCACTGGGCGACACTATCGCTCTGGGCGCGTCTGAATGGACTAACGTTTCCGGTTTCGAAACAATCCGCCTGGTTGGTACATCCAACAACGCCGGTGTTGACGGTGCAGGTAACTACCGTCTGACATTGACAGATGCCCTGATCGCTGCCAACAACAACGCAGGCGTTCTCGCCATCGTGAATGACAACGACACAGCCAATGACACAGCCAATGCAGCTGATACAGCTGGTACAGCCGTTGAAAGCGCAGTCGTCATCGACGCCCGTACACTGAGCGCCACAAGCCGCTTCAGCTACAACGGCGAAGAAGGTGCTTCCCGCACAGCCGACCGTATCATCTTCACTGATGCCAACTTCAATGGTTCCCACGCCATCAACGGCGGTGCAGTGGACAACAACTCCACTAACAACAGCCAAAAGAACGACGACGTTATCGAACTGCGTAATGCAACAAACGCTTCCATCGGTGACTTCAACGGTATCAGCAACGTTGGTAACATCGAACTGACAAACGACACAGCAGTCACACAAGTGTCCCAAATCCAGTTGAACGATACCATCGTTGATGCCCTGGTTGACAGCTACCAAGCTGCTAACACAACAACACACGTAGAACGTCTGACGATCCGTGCTATCGACAACACCAACGTTGCTAACGCAACAGTCGGCGTTTCCATCGATGCAGGCGCATTGACAGCACAATCTGCGCTGGACGTGACACTGGGCCGTGGCGCCAACTTCCTGAGCCTCGGCGCTGGTGCAGACCGCGTTGTCCTGTTGGGTAACTATGTTGCCGGTACATACAACACGACAGAAAACGGTGTGAACCTCAATGCTCAGTCCACAGCAACAGCAGCGGCACGCGTTGTAACAGACACGATCAACCTGGGTACAGGTAACGATACACTGGTTACTTACGGTGCGATCAACCTGGCTGGTGCACAATTGTCTGGTATTGAAAACATCACAGCGAACTCCGCTGTTGT
>NZ_JBMPOZ010000053.1:0-2654 GCF_049340385.1 Undibacterium sp. Ji83W
CCAGGCATGACACTGGAGGCGGATGTGTTGCAAGACAGTAGGAAAATTTGGGAATGGGTACTGGAGCCAGTGCTGGCAATGAGCCAGCGTGCCTAGAAGCAGAAACAAAGAATTTCAGAATTCGATGCTGGGTCTGTCAGGAAAACCCAACAGACCCAGCCCGAAAAAACCGATAAGGGTGATCAAGACCCTGATCGGAGTAGTAAAGCCATGCCATGAGGTATGGTTCACTTAACCATGTATAGGAGTAACATAAAATGCGTATTATTTCAAATGAAGAACTGTTGAAACTGGTAAGCGGTGGTGACGGAGAGCAAACCGGTAAAAGAATGACTCAAGAAGAAAAAGATGAATATGATGATCAGCAAGCGAGGGAAGCGGCGGCTGAGATTCGTCGCGAAACACGTGGTACTACGGGTTAATGTGACCGAGTAGCTTTTGTAAGGCAAGCAGCGTAATGATATGTTGCTTGCCTTATTCTTTATTTTTAAGGGAATGAATTTAACTGTGAAAATGATCAACGCAATTCTCGCATTACTTTTACTGTCTGTCATGGCCGCAGTTAGCGCAAAACAGTCTGAACAGTTGTTGACTAAAAATAGCCAGGAAACAGGAATATTTGTTCGGGAACTTGAAGGAATAAGCGAATACAAATTAAGTAATGGTTTGCAGATACTACTTATACCAGATGCGTTTGCAAAAAATACTGTGGTGAATTTGACTTATCGCGTTGGTTCAAAGTACGAAGCACCAGATGAAAAAGGCATTGCACATCTTTTTGAACATTTTGCTGTAATGCGTGGATCTGGGCATCATCCAGATTTACAGCAAGAAATGAAAGATCGAAAATTCAAGCGAGTAGGAATTACAAGTGCAGACTACACTTATTATCGTTCTAATTTTGAGACTAAAGATAATTATCTTGACTGGATTCTGAATGTAGAAGCTGATCGCATGCAGAATTTCTCTTACTCAAAAGATAGCTTGCACACAGCTTTATCTGAAGTCTTGGACGAGCTTAGGGACAATGATTCGAACATCAGAAGATTTCATTACAAGAAAATGCTTGAAACTGTTTTCCAGAAGCATCCCTATGGAACAGATGTCTTGGGAAATCGCCGGGATCTGGAAAATATTCAACTCGATGCGGTGAAAAATTTCTGGGGAAAACATTACCACCCCAACAACGCAACAATAATTATTGCAGGTAATTTTGATGTGGAAAAAGCCTTAATTTCTGTTGCCAATGCATTTTCTGAAATTCCCGGATATAAAGAACCTGTATCGAATATCAGTGTGGGAAAATTCCCACGACAGACTCAAAAAGAATTTCTTATTCGTAGGCCCAAAGAACGATCTGTCGTTTTTTTAGCATATCGTACAGAAGGTATTTCTCATCCAGACTATGCTGCTGCAACATTGATAGGTGAATTGCTATCAAGTGATAACGGAATACAAAGCTGGAAAAAGAAATTTTTGAATTCAAAGAAATCTAGTAGTTTTAATAGCGGGAATTTGCAATTTTCAGAAGCGAATGCACTAATGTTTTATGCAGAACTGGATTTTGGTGATGCAAAAAAAATTCCTCAAGTTAAAGATTTTTTTTTGCAGCAAGAATCGAATCTTAATAAAAAGAAGTTCAATCAAATTGAATTGGACGAAATCAAAAATCAATACAAAGTAAAAGCGAGTAATGAACGTAAGGACATAAAAGTTTTTTCAGAAAAACTGTCGAGTTACATTGCTGGTGGTGATTGGCGCCTATATTTTTGGGAGCGGGATCGCATACAAGAAATGACATTGGAGCACTTGCACAGAGTCTCGAAATCTTTGCTAGTCCCAAGTAACCGCACTGTTGGGATATTCATGGAAGAAAATAAATAATGTAAAAACGCCCCTTTCATTCAAACCAGATAATCCGCCGGGCCAGTTCAAAGAATTGGATGGTAAAAATTAGAGGCTCAGCCAAAGAGCGCTGATTAAGCCCCGCACACCATTCGCAAGCGATTGATTTTTCGAGAGTTAATTTGACAGTTTTGGACTTATCAGAAATGCCCCAAGTATGGAATTAACTAACATGTCAATCTTTTTTATCTGAATGCGTAGCCAACTTCAAACCGAATCCAGCGAATGCGGCCTGGCCTGTCTCGCTATGGTTGCCAGCCATTTCGGCTACCACACTGATCTTGCAGATCTGCGCCGCCAATTCTCCATCAGTCTCAAGGGTGCAACGCTGGCGCAACTGATGCGCCATGCGTCTGCCATGCAATTGAACAGCCGCCCCCTGCGTCTGGAACTCGATGAGCTCGATCAACTGGCCTTGCCCTGCATACTGCACTGGAATTTGAATCACTTCGTTGTACTTAAAGCAGTACGGAAGGACTGGCGCGGTAAGCAGACGCTGATTTTGCTTGACCCCGCAGTTGGTGAGCGTTGCGTCACTGTCGAAGAAGCCTCGAAGCATTTTACCGGTATAGCCCTGGAACTGGCACCCAGCCCAGCCTTTAAACCGAAGGAAGAAAAGAAACAAGTCGCCCTGCGCGACCTGACCGGTCATATCGTTGGCCTGCGTCCGGCCATCGTCAAAGTCATTGCCCTTGCTCTGGCGTTAGAAATTTTCGCCATATGCTCACCCCTTTTCAACCAGTTCGTCA
>NZ_JBMPOZ010000054.1:0-2131 GCF_049340385.1 Undibacterium sp. Ji83W
GGAGGCGGTTCAATCACGAAGCCGACCTTGGCGATACCGGCACGTTGTGCCGTCAGGATACTTTTGCCAATAAACTCGTAGCGGGTATTCTGATCACCCCGGATATGCAACTCCGGTTGCGGAATCTTGACTGCTTCTACCTTGAGCTTTTCAAACAAGGCATCCGTGCTGCCCAGCGGCTTCATGCTGCCGTTCCAGTACAGATCACCATCCTTGTTCACCGACAGGGTGATGTTTTCCGGTTTGGTTTTGTAAATCACGTTGGTTTCTGCCGGCAGCTTGAGCTTGACCGTATCTGTAATCACCGGGGTGGTGATCAGGAAGATGATCAGCAAAACCAGCATGACGTCGACCAGCGGGGTGGTGTTGATGGTGCTGTTGACTTCGTCTTCGCCATCTCCATCATTGCCAATTGCCATTGCCATAATGTGTTCTCTTTCAAATTACTGAATACGGAAGACCCCTCACCACAGAGACACAGAGTCACAGAGTAAAACCCACAGAGAAAACCCTTTCATTACGCGCTGCTTGCAATGACTGGGGAAACGATCTCTCATCAATTTCAGCTAGAAGATTTTCCTCTTGCTTTTCTCTGTGTCTCTGTGCCTCTGTGTTGAGAGGTCTTCGGGTGTTAATCAGTGATTGCTAATTATTTCTTTACGGCTGTCTTGCCCATATTGCCGGACAATACAACGGAATGCAGGTCGGCGGAGAAGGCACGAACATCTTCCATGGCGCTCTTGTTGCGGCGGACCAGGAAGTTGTAACCCAGAACAGCAGGAACAGCGACCGCCAGACCAATCGCGGTCATGATCAGCGCTTCACCAACAGGACCGGCTACTTTATCAATAGACGCTTGACCGGACATACCAATCGCTGTCAGCGCATGGTAGATACCCCATACTGTACCGAACAGACCAACGAACGGTGCTGTGGAACCAACCGTTGCCAGGAAGGCCAGGCCGTCTTGCAGACGGCTTTGAACTTTGTCAACAGCGCGCTGGATGGACATGGAGACCCAGGTGTTCAAGTCGATTTGTTCGAGCAATGCGCCTTCATGGTGTTCTGTGGCTTTGATGCCAGAATCAGCGATGAAGCGGAATGGGCTGCCTTCTTTGAGGGAAGCGGCACCGGCTTGGACGGAAGCTGCTTTCCAGAACTTGGAGCGGGCATCTGTGGCTTGACCGGACAATTTGACCTGGTCAATGATTTTGGTGATGAGGATGTACCAGCTGCCCATGGACATGATGACCATGATGATGAGGGTGCCTTTGGCAACGAAGTCACCGGTTTTCCAGAGGGCGTCGAGACCGTAAGGATTGTCGACCATTTCTTTGGCGGCTGCGGGGGCAGCAGGTGCGCCAGCGTCGGCTGGGGCTGGTGCCGGGGCTTCAGCAGCAGGTGCTGGAGCAGCGACTGAAGCAGATGCGGCAGCGGAAGCAGCAGCAGAGGCGGATTCCTGTGCGGAAACAGGGGCGACGGCAACGGCGGCTGTCAAAGCCAGGAGTGTTGCAGCCAGGAATGCGGAGAAACGGGTTTTCATTGAGGTGCTTCCTTTTAACAAAATAAGGTTGGTATTGCTTACTGCTGTTTTTATGTACGACTTGGTTTGTTTAATTTAAAACTTTAAGACCAAAAATCTTTACCACAGAGACACGGAGTCACAGAGAAAAGCAGGAGAGGAAACTCATTTTGTAAAGAATCTGCTGATTGAATACATGTTCTGTTCTTCTTTCAGATTTTTCTCTGTGCTTCCTCTGTGTCTCTGTGCCTCTGTGTTGAGAGGTCTTGATCTTGTTTATTCCAGTTTCCACACATACTGGACTTTGGCCCAGGTCTGCTGTGGTTTGCCATCAACGGTACCTGGTTTGTTTTTGCAGGAACCTGACATCAATTGGGATTTAACCGCATTGTCGAGACCACGGAAGCCACTGGATTTGTCGATCTTGACGTCGGAGACGGAGCCATCGGCACCAATCAGGACTGACAATAAGACAGTACCGGTTTCTTCATTACGCAAAGAGGCACGCGGATATTCCGGTTTGCAACCACCGACGTTGAAGTCGATCACGCCAGGCACGATGGAGGGGCCTGTGGCTTTGGTGTCTGCGACCGGCGAGGGTGCTGCCAC
>NZ_JBMPOZ010000055.1:0-1808 GCF_049340385.1 Undibacterium sp. Ji83W
GCATTAACGCTTCCAATTAATTGGTTCTCAGCATTGTAGAAGTTGTAGCTGACCGCATCCGCTGCCGGATTTTGGGTGATGAGTCCGCTCAACTGGCTATTGACCTGCGCACTCTTGTTCTGCGTCGCATATGCGATGGTTGTGGTTTGACGTCCAGCGCTGTCATAGCGGTATTCAACTATCCCACCTTCTGCATCAACCGTACCAATCAACTTCTGATCCTGGTCATAGTAGCGATAACTGCTGCGGTCTTTGATTGGGTCTGCTGTAACTTGTATCTCTTCTGCCGTGGCATTAATACCGACACTGGACGGATTGAGGGTGTTGGCGCGCTGTATCGTGGCAACCAGCTTGCCTGCAGCGTTGTATTGCAGCTCAGTGACTTCGCCCAGCGGGCTGATGGTCTTGGCTACTCTTCCCAGTTTGTCGTACAGAGTGCGCACGATCATGTCGCTGGCACTGGCGGTAACAGGGATAACGCTGACGTTGGCTGGTGCTGATGCATTGCCTGTCTGGACAACCTGGCCTTTGAGTTGCTGGAACTGGGCATCTGTCAGCGCATTGGCACGTGCGATAGTTTGTACACGCTGACCTGCTACGTTGTAGATGTATTGAGTGACTTCGCCTTTGCCATTGACATCGGCCTGGAGGTTGCCTGCAGCATCGTAGATGTGCAGTTGTTCTACACCACTTGGGTCTTTGACATAGACGAGTCTGCCCAGTGCGTCGTAACCGTAGCTGGTGGTGAGTTCTCCACCGAGGGTGCTGCTGAGGAGATGGCCCTGGTTGTCGTAGACCTGGGTATCAATGCGACCACTGGCATTGTGCTGGACGATTTTGTGGTTGGCGTCGTCGTATTCGGTGTAGCTGGTCTTTTGTAAGGCGTCTGTGGTGCCAGTGAGGCGGCCCAGGCCGTCGTAGGTGTAGCTGGTTTGGTTATTGAGTGCATCGACTGTCATCAGGAGATTGCCTGTGACGTCATAGGTGTAGCGGGTGATGCTTTGGCTTCCATCTGCCAGGCCTGTGCCGTCTGCATTGACTTTGGCATAGGTAGTGGTAGTGCTGAGCTGGCCACGGGTGTTGTAGCTGTAGTCGCTACGGGTGGTGTTGCTTTGGACCTGGGAGGTGCTCCAGCTTTGCAGTTGGCCCAGTGTGAGTGTGCCACTCGTTCCTAGTCCGGCTACGGAGTAGCTGGCGTTGGTGTAGTGGATCTCGGCTGTTTTTTGGCCTACTGTGTCATAGCGTTGTTCGATAACGATGCCGGTAGCGCTGATCTGGAAGCGTAGCTGACCAGGCAGGCCATAGACGAAGCGGGTGCTTTGTGGGCCTGTGGACTGGTTGGCGCTTGCTGCCGGGGTCAGGGTGCTGAGGACAAGGTCGCCATTGACGTCGTAGGTGTTGTCTGTACGGTTGCCAGTGGCATCGGTTTTGCTGAGCAAGTGACCGGCTGTGTCGTAGGTGTAGCTGGTGACGCTTCCTTGGGCATCGGTGAGGCTGGCGATATTGCCGTAGCTATCGTAGCTGTAGCGCAGGGTTTGTGTCTGGCCGTTGGCGGCAGGCGCGGTGATGCTGTCGAAGCGTTTGTCGACGGTGAGGGTGTAGACGGTGACGTTGCCAAAGGTGTCGGTGACTTTGGTTTGACGATTCACTGTGTCGTAGTCGAATCTGGTGACGTTGTTGTAGGCATCGGTGATGCTGGCGACGCGGGCTTCGCCATCAACGGTAACGTAGGTAAATTTCTGGTAGCTGCCGTCTGTCTGGGTGATGCTGTCGATGAGATTACCAGCTCCTACATAGGTGTAGCTGGT
>NZ_JBMPOZ010000056.1:0-1620 GCF_049340385.1 Undibacterium sp. Ji83W
TCCCGTTTATGCAGTACAAAAAATGGGAAGGCCCGAAACTCGCTTCGCTCAGACAGCGGTCCTTCTTAATCCATTTTCTGTACCGCACAAACGGCGGCTACACATGGGAACTGCAAAATTCAAAAGCAACCGCAACTTCAAAAGCAACGTCAATGCGACCTTTGTGCAAATTCTGTATTGGCGATTGATTTAATATTCTTAAATAATCAGCTCTTCAATCACCCTTCCAAATACCGCAAAGGATGCGCATGCGCAGGCCAGGCTTCAGCAAAGAATCCTGTCACTTGTTCTGCGGTCACTTCAGCCAATGTAGCAGGTGACCAGCGTGGCGTATTGTCTTTATCTACCACCAACGCCCGTACACCTTCCAGCACTTCACCGTGCTTGAAGCAATGGCGTACCATGTTTCTTTCCATGCGCAGACAGGCTGATACTGTCATGTCTTTGCTGCGGCGCAGTTGTTCCAGCGTGACTGACATCAGCAGAGGGGAACGCTTTTGCATGGTGGCCAGGGTTTGCTGAGCGAATTCGCTGCTGTTTTGCTGCAGTCTTTCACAGATGCTAGTGACGCTATTGCCTGCGAAAATGTCATTGATGGCCGCATGTTGCGTTGCCAGTTTGCTGGTATCCGGTTTTGCTTGGTCAGCAAAAGGCGCAGCGAAATCGCGTATCGCCAGACGCAGGTCTGTGGCCGTGCTTTCACTGAGCAAACTCATCAATGCTGGTATTTCTGCAGTAGGTATATAGACATCCGCCAACCCTGCATAGATGGCATCTGCGGCGGTAATGATCTCGCCAGTCAGCCCCAGATAAGTACCAATTTCACCTTGAGTACGGGACAGAAAATAACCGCCGCCCACATCAGGGAAAAGACCAATATTCACTTCCGGCATGGCCATCTTGGTACGCTCTGTAACGATGCGCAAACGGCAATCTTCACCTGCCTGGGCGATACCCATGCCACCGCCCATCACCACGCCATTCATCAGCGCGATATAGGGTTTGGGGTAGAAATGGATTAAATGATTTAAGGCATATTCTTCCGTAAAAAAATCTTCCAGCAGGGCTGAGTCACCTTTGGGCGTGGCAGTGCCTACGTCATAGAAAAAACGGATATCCCCACCCGCACAAAATGCCTTCTCGCTGCTGCTGTGAATGAACACCGCACGCACGCTTTGATCATCACGCCAGGCCAGCAAGGTCGTTGTCAGCGCTCTTACCATATCGAGAGACAGCGAGTTCAATGCTTTGGGTCTGCCTAGGGTGATGTAACCTATATTGTTCTTGACGGAGGTAAGTACAAATTCGCTCATGGTGGTTGACTATGCAGGGTAGGGGATGAAGCTGCTATTTTAACTTTGTCAGGCTTGGGCGTCACGGGGTGTATATGTTTATGAGGAAATAGCGTAAGGGCGACATGCTTGTTGTTGTTGTTGTTGTTGTTGTTGTTGTTGTTGTTGTTGTTGTTGTTGTTGTTGTTGTTGTTGTTGTTGTTGCTGTTGGGTTTGATTTTGACGTTGCTTTTGACTTTCAGCAGTTCCCATGTGTAGCCGCCATTTGTACTGCACAAATGGGCACCCCGTAGGGGCGGCTATGCCTGGGTCGCCTTTCTTTGAATAC
>NZ_JBMPOZ010000057.1:0-1508 GCF_049340385.1 Undibacterium sp. Ji83W
GTCACCCATTAGCCCCCGATAGTCAAGTAGT
Source organism: Undibacterium sp. Ji83W (assembly GCF_049340385.1). Lineage (NCBI taxonomy): Bacteria > Pseudomonadati > Pseudomonadota > Betaproteobacteria > Burkholderiales > Oxalobacteraceae > Undibacterium > Undibacterium sp. Ji83W. Next base: position 32 of record NZ_JBMPOZ010000057.1, read on the forward strand.
CGAACCACATACTCGCAACACACCGCGATAAAATTTACCCCGCCACCACACGCTTGTTTCAAAATGCCGTCGTGCCTTTTGCTTCAACGTGTGGTTGCGTGAATCGCACCAGTCACCCATGTGGATCTAGCGAAACATAAAGCTGGATTTCGCCCAAGTAGCACAGCTACTCCAGAAGCATCTCAGTACCGCGTTGCGTCCAAGTGATGGGCAGATCTATGGCTACCGGATTCGGTTCCAACCCCTTGTGGCTCGCATTGCAGACGACTCATTGTAAAACAACGATTGTGATGGCAAATACTGCGTGTCCAATCAGTTCTGATGGCTTGTGATCCAACCCCAACGCCTGGCTCACGCAGTGCTGCCAACTCTCAGGTGAAACAACGCTCCACCGAAAAATTTTCCCCAGTCTTTAACATATGGAAACAAGCTCGTGCCAGTTTATGAGCCACCGCCTTGATGGCGATAATGCCGTTGCGCCTGGCTTTCTTGCGTTGATAGAATTTCTTTGCCGCCTCTGAATAACGAATCGCAAAATTGGCAGCTTCCACATAGGCCCATGCCAGGAAGCGATTACCGTTTTTAGTATTGCCTTCTCCCTTCTTTTTACCGTTCGAGGTATGCACACTGCCTACACATCGACAGTAGGAAACATAGTTGCCCACATCTTTAAAACGTTCGATAGAACCAGTTTCCAGCAAGATCACCGTTGCCAACGTATCACCAATACCAGCGACACTTTTGAGTAATGAAAACCCTGGGTGAGCAGCACAGACCATTGCCAGTGTTTTTTCGATCTGGACGATTTGCGCGTTAATGGCATGCATGACCGACAGATTTGCCTTAAGCGCCATGGCCTCCATCTCACCAAAACCCATCGTGTCTATCTCATCACAGGTCAGTTTCTTGATCAGATTAGCTGCCATATGTGCGCCATGCTGCTGGTCCATTTGTGTTTCTATCGAGAGAATTTGCACCGAACGTTGCTGTACCAATTGCATGCGTTTGCGTGCCAGGTCACGGCCACTCCTTAATTCTTTAGGCATGATATAGCCTGTAGGCAGTAAGCCCAGACGGAAGACATGCGCCAGATGCCTGGCGTCTGACTCATCGCCTCGATGTTTTAATCCATCATATTGCTTGATTGCCGTCGTATTGGCCAAGTGAACCTGATAGCCATGCTCTTGCAACCCATCCACCAGCCAGTACCAATTGAAGGTCGATTCCACGACGATACCAGCAAGTTGAGATTGATAAGGTGCCAATGCAGCACAAATCGTTTCCAGATCATTAGCCAGCCGCCTTGAGTACAGCACCTTGTCAGATTCGTCTGAAATAACCACAACGCTATTGTTCGAATGTAGGTCTATGCCGCAAAATAACATACCGTCCTCCCCGTTAAAGTTTCGTTCGCACCTTAACTTTACTCCTTTGGCTAACGCCAGCGGAGGGAGGCGGCTAGATGATTATCAGGTCT
>NZ_JBMPOZ010000058.1:0-1314 GCF_049340385.1 Undibacterium sp. Ji83W
TGACCCGTCCTGATTAAAGTTGACACTTTTCTAGAACCGGAAAGGAAAGTGAGATGGACACAGGGATGCGCAGGAGTCAGCGAGATTACACGCTGACTTTTAAATTATCAGTAGTAGAGCAAGTAGAAAAAGGCGAGATGAGTTATATAGAGGCTCAACGCCGGTACGGGATACAGGGGAGATCAACAGTATTAGTGTGGTTACGCAAGCATGGGCAACAAGATTGGCATAATCATGGTTCCAGACCAAGAAAAGGATGCATGATGCCAAAGACCCCATTGCCACAGACGCCAGAACAGCGGATCAAAGAATTGGAAGTACAGCTCAAGCATGCCAATGAGAAGGCACAATTGTTTGAAGCCATCGTGAATGTCATCAAGAATGATTATGGGCTTGCCGTACCAAAAAAGCCTTCAGGCAAGTCCTCGAACAAGAGCAAATCCCAGGATTGAGTATCAGCAGGGCTTGCCATTATTTCCAAATCACCCGTCAGGCGTACTATAAGCAACTCCGTAGCGAGCAAACGCGGCACAACCAGCATGCGCAAGTCATCGAACTGGTGAGAGAAAAGCGCTTACGGCAGCCAAGGATAGGCACACGCAAATTGCAGCATCTGCTTCAAACACAGATGAGAGAGTGTGGCATTAAACTGGGAAGAGATCGGTTCTTTGCTTTACTCAGGGAAAATCGCTTACTGGTGCCATGCAGGCGGGCGTATCACAAGACGACACACAGTCACCACCGCTTCCACAAACATCCCAATTTGCTCAAGGCTGGGCCGCAACAAGTCATCGTTTCCAGGCCAGAGCAAGTCTGGGTGGCAGATATTACCTACATTCCGACCAAAGAGAAATTCGTTTATCTGAGTTTAGTCACGGATGTACACTCCAGAAAAATCGTCGGACACCATGTCCATGCAAGCTTGCAAACGGAAGAGGTCAGTTGTGCCTTCAAAGCAGCGCTCAAGAGCAGAAAAAGCCAGTCACCTTTGATCCATCATTCTGATCGTGGGATTCAGTATTGTTCTAGCTATTACCAGCAAATTCATCAAAAGCACAACATCACTTGCTCGATGACAGATGGGTACGATTGTTACCAGAATGCCCTGGCTGAACGCATTAATGGGATTCTAAAGAATGAATTCTTGCTCTCGACGCCAAAGAACCTAGAGGAAGCACGACAGATGATCAGGCAATCTATCGATATTTACAACAACGAGAGGCCTCATTTAGCCCTCCAATACAAGACGCCCAATGCGGTGCATCGGGCGTCTTTTTTACAATTCTAACTGTCAACCTATTTTAGGACTGGACA
>NZ_JBMPOZ010000059.1:0-1210 GCF_049340385.1 Undibacterium sp. Ji83W
TACCTTGTATTATGACGCTTCCGGTAGTTAGTTAATATAATTACCAACAAGTTCTTGGTAGGCATATCAAGATCGAGTGACTGGATGCCGCATCGTACCTTTGGTTTGAAACCTGCAACGTAGATTTTCACACCAGTCACTCACCCCTCGTTTTAAATCGAACAGTATCTTTGGCCCAGCACGCTGGCAGCCCGTATTCACAAGGTAGGTTATCAGAGGATTTGTATGCACGATTTTCATTTAGGAATTGATGTCGCGAAGCTGAAATTAGATTGTACTTTGCGTCTGACAACTGGCAAGTTTCGCCACAAGGTGGTTCAGAACAACCAACAAGGATTTCAGGATTTAAGCGTTTGGCTCAACAAACAAGGTGCATCAATCGCCCATGTCTGCATGGAAGCTACAGGCGTCTATTGGGAGGCCGTGGCACACTATTTTTCTCAACAAAAATTCCCCGTTAGTGTGGTCAACCCTGCACAAATTAAGGCTTTCGGCGTCTCCCGCCTGGTCAGGACCAAGACAGACAAGGTAGATGCGCAACTGATTGCAGAATTTGCTTCTGAGCGCAAGCTTGAACTTTGGATTGCTCCTTCGTTGGCAGAGCAATCTTTACGTGCCATGGTGTTGCGCCTGGATGCATTGCAAATCATGCGGACCCAAGAGCTGAACCGGCTCGACGTCGCCCGTGATGCCATTCGACAAGGAATAGTTGATCATATCGAATGGCTGGATAAAGAAATCAAGTCACTTACCCGGTCTATCAACGACCATATGAACAACGATCCGGATTTGAAAGACAAGCAAAAATTATTAGACAGCATTCCTGGGCTCGGCGAGCGCACGATCGCTGTACTGCTCTCGTACTATGCTGACACTCAACGTTTCACTTCGGTAAAGAAGGCTGTAGCCTTTGCAGGCCTCGACCCGCAGCACCATGAGTCTGGAAGCAGCGTCTGCCACAAAGCAAAAATGTCAAAGATTGGACACACATTTATTCGCAAAGCGCTCTATATGCCTGCCATGGTGACTTTGTATCGAACCACATGGGGTAAGGCTTTCCGACAACGATTAGCCGCAGCTGGAAAACCTGCAATGCTCATTATCGGCGCTATGATGAGAAAACTAGTCCATGTCGCTTTGGGTGTATTGAAATCCGGAAAACCATTCGATGCTAGCTTGCATTTGGCTTGACAGGAATAACAGTATCTAC
>NZ_JBMPOZ010000060.1:0-1191 GCF_049340385.1 Undibacterium sp. Ji83W
GGAATGTCTGATTAAGTTCTAATTTTCTTCAATTTCAAAATCATGTTCAGGCAAAAGCATGAAATGCGTTGCAGGAACATGATGATCTTCATAAATTGGGGAACATCTCCCCCATCTGTATCAGTTCCCGGGCGATTTCTCGCCCATTGGGCACACTATGCCCCTTGCATGCGCATCAAGCGCCTGCGAACCATGAACAAGTTCGCCAGTGCACAAGTGACGAACAAGCGGTGCGCGTTCTTCTGCATCCCACGATATCTGACCTTGGTAAATCCAAACATGCGTTTGATGATACAGAAGGCATGTTCAACCTTGGCACGCACGCTTGACTTGCGGCGATTGGTCAGGCGTTCTTCTTCTGTCAGCGTGTGACTGCGTGTGCCCCGGATGTTGGTAAAGTCCTTTATCCCTGGTGCTTTGCTGCGTGCAACCTGCTTTTGGCCCGTGTAGGCAGAATCGCCCCAGTAACGTGTCTCGCGCCCGTGCAGTAATTTTGGCAATACCTGGCTGTCGTGGACATTGGCTCCGGTTGCGACAACGGCATGAATCAATTTGGTCTTGCTATCAACGCCTATGTGTCCCTTCATCCCGAAATACCATTGATTGCCTTTTTTTGTCTGGCGCATTTCCGGATCACGTTTGCCTTCTTTGTTCTTGGTGGAAGAAGGTGCTGAAATGATCGTAGCATCGACGATGGTGCCGCCCGACACTTTCATTCCTCGCTCCTGCAGATGACGGCCTACTTCTTCGAAGATACGTTTGCCAAGGTCATGGCGCTCCAGCAGATGCCGGAATTTGCACACTGTTGTTTCATCCGGCACTGGCTCATTGCCCAGATCAATATTGGCAAAGCTGCGCATGGAAACGGATTCGTATAAGGCTTCCTCGACAGCCGGGTCAGACAGGTTGAACCATTGTTGCAAGAAATAAATGCGTAGCATGCGTTCCACGCCAACAGGCGGGCGTCCATTCCCTGCCTTGGGATAATGGGGCTCTATCAGTTCGCATAGCATAGCCCATGGCACGACTTCGTTCATCTCGGAGAGAAACACTGCTCGCTTCGTCGTCTTGGCGTAGCGTTCAAAGCCACCTTCGGCAAAAGTTGTCTGTTTCATGGCATTCGGGATTCAATGAGAATAGGCTTATATTAACGTTTCTAAATCAATACTCGGATACTTAATCAGAGATTCC
>NZ_JBMPOZ010000061.1:0-1034 GCF_049340385.1 Undibacterium sp. Ji83W
CCCTCGGCATAGCGGAACTTGATATTCTTGAGAGTAATGACAGCTTTAATGCGCGAGATATCAGTTTCGATGGCAGTTTCTGCCTCAGCCTCTTCCAGCACGATATCTGCCAGCCTTTCGCTATGCAGGCTCAGCATGCGGTAACTGATGAAGACATCAATGAGGCTGGAAATGCGGCCAGTAAAAGTACCGGCATAGCTGGAGAAGGCCATCAGCATGCCCACCGTCAGGGTATTTTGCATGACCTGGCCAGCACCGATATAAAACAGCGCCAGGCCTTGTATGCCAAAGATCAGGGTATTGCTGACCTTGAAGATGATGGACAGCTTCTGCGTCTTGATATCGCGATTTTGAACATCGATCTTCAGGTTCTGCCAGCGCGACAGTCTTTCAGTCTCACGGCCAAACAGTTTCAAGGGCGTGACGGCACGCATGGTTTCCAGGAAGTGACTGCTTTCTTTGGAAGACAAGATCAGCCGTTCTTGCGATGCTTCACGGAAAGGTTGATAGAAAGCCCAGCGCAAACCCGCATACAGGGCCACAGCACCCAATACCAGCATGCTGAGCTTGATGCTATACACCAGCATCATGACCAGCGCCAGTACGGCCATCAGGCCATCGAGTGCGCTCTCGACGAACATGCTGGTCAGGGTACTCTGTATAGACCCTATGGAACCAAAGCGGGATACCACATCACCAAGATGGCGCTTTTCAAAATAAGAGACCGGCAAACGCACCAGATGGGCAAACACGCGTGCCGACCATTGCAGGCTGATATCCATGCTCCAGCGCATCAGAAACCAGCTACGTGCGAGGCCTATGGCATTCTGGGTAATCGTCAACAGCGCAAAACCAAACACCAGCACTACCAATAATTCTTTGTCACCACTGACGATGACTTCATCAATGACGAACTGGTTGAAAAGGGGTGAGCATATGGCGAAAATTTCTAACGCCAGAGCAAGGGCAATGACTTTGACGATGGCCGGACGCAGGCCAACGATATGACCGGTCAGGTCGCGCAGGGCGACTTG
>NZ_JBMPOZ010000062.1:0-957 GCF_049340385.1 Undibacterium sp. Ji83W
CGAATGTAGGTCTATGCCGCAAAATAACATACCGTCCTCCCCGTTAAAGTTTCGTTCGCACCTTAACTTTACTCCTTTGGCTAACGCCAGCGGAGGGAGGCGGCTAGATGATTATCAGGTCTAACATCCCAACAATTCTACACTACGGAAATCTGCATATTTTTGTTGATAAGCCTGAAGAGGCAGCGTGACTGAACGGCGATGTGCCAAAGAAACCTCACGTAGTTCCTCTTGTCGTAATTGATGCTGGTATTTTTCAACGAATGCTTCGTCACCCAAAAGCAACTGATGCCTGGTCTTCGTTTCGAACAGCACGGTAGTTAAATTTTTTGGCTGATTCATTTGGTTGTATCTGCCGCTCAACGGCAATGATAAGTCAGATCTCAAGATACTCGTAGTATTTGCCCCGACTAAATCGTGAATAAAGGAGTAGCTAAGCAGCTTGTCAAATACGTTTTGTCGTTTTCAGATAAAACAAGTCTTTTAAAACCAGGCCATTGTTCGAAATTCGCCAAACCAAATTCCCACACTTCCTCAAAATATAGTGGATCTAGCCCCCACTGATCTTTAGGCAAAGATCTATGAATAAAACCACGAACTATCCACAAGTCGGAAAGAAATTCACTACCCTCAGTACTCAGGCGTCCTATTGGCCTTTCATCCGGCCAAGTCAAACAATATTTCAGCAAATCAAACGTTGGCTCTTCATCAGCATCAAGTACTAGTGATCTAAACAATTCGGCGTCTTTATTAGATATTTCCATCTCATTTCACTCCAAAAGGCATCCCAAAAGGCACAAAAGGCATCCGCAAAAGGCACAAAAGGCATCCGGGGTCACCCATTAGCCCCCGATAGTCAAGTAGTCGAACCACATACTCGCAACACACCGCGATAAAATTTACCCCGCCACCACACGCTTGTTTCAAAATGCCGTCGTGCCTTTTGCTTCAACGTGT
>NZ_JBMPOZ010000063.1:0-913 GCF_049340385.1 Undibacterium sp. Ji83W
TGGCAAGTAAGCCACTGACAGCAGAACAACAACGCATCCGTGAGCTGGAGCAAGAGAACCGGCAACTGCGCATGGATGTGACCATCTTAAAAAATGCGTCGGCCTTCTTCGCCAGGGAAATGAAATGAGCTACAGGCTCATCACCCACTTGCAAAAGAAGGCCATTCCGGTAACGCATAGTTGCCGGGTACTGGAAGTCAGCAGGTCAGCGTATTACGCCTCGGTACAACGCCATGCCACGCCCCGTATTTGCAGCAAGGAAGTTCATTTGAAAGCAGCTTTTAGTGCCAGCCATAAGTCTTATGGCAGCCGTCGCCTGGTGATGGCAATGCAGGCGCAAGGCATTCGTATTGGTCGCTATCAGGTCCGCAGTTTGATGCGGCAGGCTAGGCTGCAGCCAGTCTGGCGACGTAAATTCGTGCACACCACCAATAGCAGGCATAACTTACCTGTAGCAGAAAACATCCTGGCCAGGCAATTCAATCCCATAGCCCCGGACCTGGCTTACGTATCAGATATCACCTATATCCGTACTGAAACAGGCTGGCTTTATCTGGCAGTCGTGCTGGACTTATTCTCACGTAAAGTGGTGGGGTGGGCGATGGCACCCACTATGCCAGCAGAACTCGTTTGCGATGCTTTACGTATGGCGATTGGGCAACGCAAACCTGTCTCTGGCTTAATTGTTCATTCTGACCGGGGTTCTCAGTATGCCAGCCGTCAGTATCAGGCATTGCTGCAAGAGTACGGCTTTATTTGCAGCATGAGCCGCAAAGGAAATTGTTGGGACAATGCTGTTGCAGAGCGTTTCTTCCTTAATTTGAAGATGGAACGCGTCTGGCAAGGCAGCTATGCTAATAAAATGGAAGCAAGACAGGACATCGTTGCTTATATAACGAATTTCTACAACACC
>NZ_JBMPOZ010000064.1:0-761 GCF_049340385.1 Undibacterium sp. Ji83W
TACCACGGCAGGGTTCGTGACTGGGGTGAAGTCGTAACAAGGTAGCCGTATCGGAAGGTGCGGCTGGATCACCTCCTTTCTAGAGTAGCGCGTAGTTAAGTGTCCACACTTATTGACTGTTAATGATAATGAACAGAGAACGGTTTGCGTCGGGGTAGCAATGACCGGACAGCGACTGAAGTTCAGTAGCGGGTCTGTAGCTCAGTTGGTTAGAGCACCGTGTTGATAACGCGGGGGTCGTTGGTTCGAGCCCAACCAGACCCACCACCAAACACACTATGCAAGAGCGATTTTGCGTAGAAGTTGTTCTAAAAAAGAGCTGGCTTTGCCAGGCTTTTTTAGGAATCTCAACCAAACAAAAGTAGGTTTGTACTTTTGTTTGAACGAGGGGGATTAGCTCAGCTGGGAGAGCACCTGCTTTGCAAGCAGGGGGTCGTCGGTTCGATCCCGTCATCCTCCACCAAGAAATCGCAAACCTAAGTCAGTGCAGTAAGTTAGCACCGAGGTTTAGGTTTGTACTTTCAAAGCGAAAGACATAGTAATAAGTAGTTCTCGTTCTTTAACAATTTAGAAGAAGTAAAGTAGAAATAATCAAAATTATTTCTGTAAAGAGAAGCTTGCAACGACAGTTGTAAGTGGAAATTATGGAAGGGTTGTGATTGTATCGAACAAACATAGTATTAAAAAGAGTTTGAAAAGCTGTCGAAAGACAAGTTTTAGAAAAAATCAAATTCCTTGAGATACGGCAAACGCTAAAGTAA
>NZ_JBMPOZ010000065.1:0-667 GCF_049340385.1 Undibacterium sp. Ji83W
TTACTTTAGCGTTTGCCGTATCTCAAGGAATTTGATTTTTTCTAAAACTTGTCTTTCGACAGCTTTTCAAACTCTTTTTAATACTATGTTTGTTCGATACAATCACAACCCTTCCATAATTTCCACTCACAACTGTCGTTGCAAGCTTCTCTTTACAGAAATAATTTTGATTATTTCTACTTTACTTCTTCTAAATTGTTAAAGAACGAGAACTACTTATTACTATGTCTTTCGCTTTGAAAGTACAAACCTAAATCTCAACGTTGTATTGTGTAGCATTCATTCGCTACATCCGCTGACTTACGTTTGCACTGTCGAGATCTTGTGGTGGGTCTGGTTGGGCTCGAACCAACGACCCCCGCGTTATCAACACGGTGCTCTAACCAACTGAGCTACAGACCCGATTCCTAAACTTCTACCAGAATCTTGGTGGAGGATGACGGGATCGAACCGACGACCCCCTGCTTGCAAAGCAGGTGCTCTCCCAGCTGAGCTAATCCCCCTTTCGGGAACATGATCTCTTACCTGTGTTCTCTATTCATCATTAACAGTCAATAAGTGTGGACACTTAACTACGCGCTACTCTAGAAAGGAGGTGATCCAGCCGCACCTTCCGATACGGCTACCTTGTTACGACTTCACCCCAGTCACGAACCCTGCCGTGGTA
>NZ_JBMPOZ010000066.1:0-664 GCF_049340385.1 Undibacterium sp. Ji83W
GCCTTCACTTTTAGTGACGGCGCTCCATCACAGGTCAGGCGTAAAGCCGTCTTCAGAGAAACAATTTTAGCCCTGCGTTTAAGCAGCTCATCCATCGTGCGTTGCTCCGGCGTAGCCGGTTCATAACGACGCAGTTCCTTGACTTCATGTGCCAGGTAACGTGCAATGAGCATGGCATCGACGTTGTCAGTCTTGGCACGCGCCCCGACTCCTTTTGCATAATGACGGGTATCTTTAGGATTGAGTACATAAACATGCAAGCCCATCTGGAAAGCCAGGTCAGCCAGCACCTGATGATAGGTGCCAGTTGCCTCCATCGCAATAGAAGAGCCAGGTGGCAGTTGTTTCAGGAATTTCTTTAAAGCAGCTAATTCATTCGCAATACCATGCACCGGGAAACTGCTTTCAGAGCAGGCGACAACGACCTCAGATTTCGCCACATCAACACCTATGAATAACGGGGATTGCATGATTGCCTCCTTATCGTTAAAGTGAGAATGTTGGGGTGGCCACTTCTTCACGTTAGCTTGCACATATCGGCGGTATTGGTTGGCAGGCCTATTGACCGCTGGATTCCTCATCGACGTTGAAGAGGTGGGGTGGGAGAGTTCTAATCGAGTCTGTCAGTGAAAACTGCAGATGCGCAGCGTTGTCCCTCCACCCC
>NZ_JBMPOZ010000067.1:0-579 GCF_049340385.1 Undibacterium sp. Ji83W
TCGTGCTTGCCAAGTGCGCTGGCAGTTCTGCCGGGGCAAAGGGGGTGCGACTGACATCAACGACGGTGGCTGTATGCAGGCCAAACTTTTGGTAAGGAAAGGCTGCATAGCGTATCAATACTTCTTGTCCCGGCTGGATGAAGCCTGCCGTTCTGCTGGGTACATACAGATGGGCTTCCAGCGATCCTGCTTCTGCTTTGCTGGTATTGCCAGCGTTAGCAGTCTTGATATCTACAGGTATCAGGTTGGCCAGCACTTGCCCGGCATTGATGGCTTGTCCTGGCTGGTTGGTCAGTGCACTTACCGTGCCTGCCTGCGTTGCCGTGATTTGCACGGCCTGACGGCTGGCATTTTCTGCGACTTCTTGCTTGAGGCTGGCTTTGGCTCTTGCTATTTGCGTCAGGTCGGTTGCCAGGCTATTCGATAAAGTATCGAGTTCTGATTGCAGGGCGATCTGGTTAGCCTGTAACTGGGTTTTACTGCGCTGCAAAGTACTCAGGCGGGTGCTGATGTCGAGCAAGTCTTCCTGCTTTTGCTGGGTCTGGGCTGCAGAGACATAGCCATTGCCTTGCAGGGTTT
>NZ_JBMPOZ010000068.1:0-564 GCF_049340385.1 Undibacterium sp. Ji83W
TCGTGCTTGCCAAGTGCGCTGGCAGTTCTGCCGGGGCAAAGGGGGTGCGACTGACATCAACGACGGTGGCTGTATGCAGGCCAAACTTTTGGTAAGGAAAGGCTGCATAGCGTATCAATACTTCTTGCCCTGGCTGGATGAAGCCTGCCGTTCTGCTGGGTACATACAGATGCGCCTCCAGCGCATCTATTTTGTTTGCGTCAGCCGCCTTAGTATCAACAGGTATCAAGCTGGCCAGCACTTGCCCGGCATTGATGGCTTGTCCTGGCTGGTTGGTCAGTGCACTTACCGTGCCTGCCTGCGTTGCTGTAATTTGCACAGCCTGGCGGTTGGCGTTTTCTGCGACTTCTTGCTTGAGGCTGGCTTTGGCTCTTGCTATTTGTGTCAGGTCAGTTGCCAGACTATTTGACAAGGTATCAAGCTCTGATTGCAGGGCAATCTGGTTAGCCTGTAACTGGGTTTTACTGCGCTGCAAAGTACTCAGGCGGGTGCTGATGTCGAGCAAGTCTTCCTGCTTTTGCTGGGTCTGGGCTGCAGAGACATAGCCATTGCCTTGCAGGGTTT
>NZ_JBMPOZ010000069.1:0-431 GCF_049340385.1 Undibacterium sp. Ji83W
GAGCGTATGCTTCGAATTTATTTCCTGCAGCAATGGTTCAATCTGTCTGACCCGGCTGTGGAAGAAGCCTTGTACGAATCAATCTCCATGCGCAGTTTTGTCGGCATAGACTTGGGCAGCGAGCCTGTTCCTGATGAAACAACGGTGTGCAAATTTCGGCATCTACTGGAACGGCACGCACTTGGCAAACGTATCTTTGAGGAGGTGGGCCGTCATTTGCAAGAACGCGGGATGAAGGTGTCGGGTGGCACCATCGTTGATGCCACTATCATTGCCGCCCCGTCTTCGACCAAGAACAAAGATGGAGAACGCGATCCGGAAATGCGTCAGACCAAAAAAGGTAATCAATGGCACTTCGGTATGAAGGGACACATTGGCGTGGACAGCAAGACCAAATTGATACACAGCGTTGTCGCAACGGGTGCCAATGT
>NZ_JBMPOZ010000070.1:0-429 GCF_049340385.1 Undibacterium sp. Ji83W
CGTTGCCGGTGGTCGAAAGCGTACGCGTGGCACCGCCTTCGCCGGTAATCGTCAGTGTAGAAATCGTGACGTCATTGGTGACACCGATGGTCTTGACCAGGTTGGTGCCAGTCACGACGAAGGCATGCGACGTACCATCGTAAGTCGCGGACGTAATTGTTGGTGCCGCGACGTTCGATACGGTGACGGCATTGCCTGTCAGGTCAGCACCCGATGTCCTTGCCTGATCCCAGGAAGCAGCAGCAGCTAGATTGAATGTAGTGGTGTCAACGGCAGTCGTGCCGTTCTTGTTCAGGAGACCATTGACGGCGAGTTTGTCGGCGGCACCGAGCGTGACGATAAAAGATGTGGCACTGGCGGCGGTTGGGTTGCTGGTGGCAGCTGTCAGCGTGTAAGACCCGGCTTGGCCAGTCAGACTTAATTTGGTGA
>NZ_JBMPOZ010000071.1:0-426 GCF_049340385.1 Undibacterium sp. Ji83W
TTTCTTCATTACGCAAAGAGGCACGCGGATATTCCGGTTTGCAACCACCGACGTTGAAGTCGATCACGCCAGGCACGATGGAGGGGCCTGTGGCTTTGGTGTCTGCGACCGGCGAGGGTGCTGCCACGGCCTTGGGTATCACATTCGATTCTGGCCTGACTTCAGATTTGACGCTGATGGTCGGGGCTTGTTGTACCGGTTGCTGTACCTGAACTTCCGGTGGGGGGATGAACGGGGGCGGCGGTGCCAACAATTTTGGTGGCGGCGGTGGTGGTGTATCTGGCGGTGGTGGTGGTGGCTTTACTTCTTCCACCAACTTGACTTCTGCTGGCTTGATTACCACTTCCATGGCCTTGCGCGCTAATCCGGATACCAGTGCATATACCACCAGTACGTGAAATGCGATAACCAGCCCTAAGCCTATAA
>NZ_JBMPOZ010000072.1:0-373 GCF_049340385.1 Undibacterium sp. Ji83W
CAAGAAGTATTGATACGCTATGCAGCCTTTCCTTACCAAAAGTTTGGCCTGCATACAGCCACCGTCGTTGATGTCAGTCGCACCCCCTTTGCCCCGGCAGAACTGCCAGCGCACTTGGCAAGCACGATTCTGAGTAATGCCCAGCAAGCCATCAATGGCTTCAACACCAACGAAGCCCTGTACCGCATCAAGGTCAGGCTGCATGAGCAAAGCATCAATGCATATGGACAGGCGCAAGTCCTCAAGCCAGGCATGACACTGGAGGCGGATGTGTTGCAAGACAGTAGGAAAATTTGGGAATGGGTACTGGAGCCAGTGCTGGCAATGAGCCAGCGTGCCTAGAAGCAGAAACAAAGAATTTCAGAATTCGATG
>NZ_JBMPOZ010000073.1:0-345 GCF_049340385.1 Undibacterium sp. Ji83W
TGGAGGGGCCTGTGGCTTTGGTGTCTGCGACCGGCGAGGGTGCTGCCACTGCCTTGGGGATCACATTCGATTCTGGCCTGACTTCAGATTTGACGCTGATGGTCGGGGCTTGTTGTACCGGTTGCTGCACCTGAACTTCCGGTGGGGGGATGAACGGGGGTGGCGGTGCCAACAATTTTGGTGGCGGCGGTGGTGGTGTATCTGGCGGCGGTGGCGGTGGTTTTACTTCTTCCACCAACTTGACTTCTGCTGGCTTGATTACCACTTCCATGGCCTTGCGCGCTAATCCGGATACCAGTGCATATACCACCAGTACGTGAAATGCGATAACCAGCCCTAAGCCTA
>NZ_JBMPOZ010000074.1:0-342 GCF_049340385.1 Undibacterium sp. Ji83W
CAGTCAGACTTAATTTGGTGACATCAATGGTATCGCCATTCACGATGTTGACGGCAGACACGGACAGGATGCCAGTCGCCGCATCGTAAGTCGAGCTTAAAATGCTAGGCACAGCATTGGAGACGGTAATGCCGTTGCCAGTCAGGTCCTGGATGTTGCCACCGGTGATGACGCTGTTCCAGTCGTCTGCTGCGGCGAGGTTGTAAGTCGTGGCGCTGCTGGCGGAAGATGTGCCGTTTTTATTGAGCAAGGCATCCACGGCAGCGATATCGGCACCGGCTAGCGTGAAGATAAAGCTGGTGTCTGATGTGACTTCGACGTTGCCGGTGGTCGAAAGCGTAC
>NZ_JBMPOZ010000075.1:0-339 GCF_049340385.1 Undibacterium sp. Ji83W
TATTAACCAGCTCCTGGCTGGCAAATCTGTTTGACCGCGTTCGCTTCATAAACAGTGATGCTGTCGTTGCATTTGTCGGTATGGATCCACGTCCGAGTGACTCTGGCCAGAGACGTGGGCGCAGGAGACTTTCCAAGCGAGGCCCTGCTGAAGGGCGCCGCTTGCTATTTAACGCTGGCATGGCAGCAGCAAAATCAAAGGTGTGGGCGCCCGTGTATCAACATTACCGGCAACTTGGCTGGCCCTCAACGGCCGCTATCATGATCATCGCCCGTAAAATATTGCGAATTGCTTTTAGCTTGATCAAGAACGGCGTTGATTTTAATTCTCATCTCATCT
>NZ_JBMPOZ010000076.1:0-338 GCF_049340385.1 Undibacterium sp. Ji83W
TATTAACCAAGTTTGCCAATATCTCAACCTGGCTAATTGCCAGTAATGATCTCCATGCATTTTTAACGTCGCTCCAGCGAAGGCTGGAGACTACCGGGCTGGCGCTCCAGTGGCGTTGGTTGTTCACGAATACCATTCGCCAATACTTTCAACGCCAACATGCAAGCAATATCGTCGTGAGCAATTAGCACCTCGGCATACCACGAACGACACTAGGGAATGTCTGATTAAGTTCTAATTTTCTTCAATTTCAAAATCATGTTCAGGCAAAAGCATGAAATGCGTTGCAGGAACATGATGATCTTCATAAATTGGGGAACATCTCCCCCATCTGTATC
>NZ_JBMPOZ010000077.1:0-308 GCF_049340385.1 Undibacterium sp. Ji83W
GCGCCGTCCATTTGAGCCGCGCCAGTAATCATGTTTTTAACATAATCAGCATGGCCTGGGCAATCAACGTGGGCGTAGTGGCGAGCAGCTGTTTCGTACTCAACGTGGGCTGTATTGATTGTAATACCGCGCGCTTTTTCTTCTGGTGCTGCATCGATCTGGTCGTATGCTTTAGCTTCGCCGCCGAATTTTTTCGACAGGACTGTTGCAATCGCTGCTGTCAGTGTAGTTTTACCGTGATCAACGTGGCCAATTGTACCGACGTTGACGTGCGGCTTGGTGCGCTCGAACTTACCTTTTGCCATTTT
>NZ_JBMPOZ010000078.1:0-308 GCF_049340385.1 Undibacterium sp. Ji83W
ATCTGGTTAGCCTGTAACTGGGTTTTACTGCGCTGCAAAGTACTCAGGCGGGTGCTGATGTCGAGCAAGTCTTCCTGCTTTTGCTGGGTCTGGGCTGCAGAGACATAGCCATTGCCTTGCAGGGTTTCATACTTGGCGACGCTTTGCTGTGCCAGTTGCTGGCGGCGCTGCGCCAGCAGCAGTTCTTGTTCAAGCTGGGTATGTTCTTGTGCCAGGTTCGCCAGTCTTTGTTGCAGGGCCTGCTTTTTTTCCTGGTACTGGCTTTGGCGCAGTCTTTGTTCTGCAGCCATACTGTCGGCACGGCTGGC
>NZ_JBMPOZ010000079.1:0-298 GCF_049340385.1 Undibacterium sp. Ji83W
CTGCATGGACAAGAGACGCGTTATTGGGGAGATTCTGCCTATATAGGCCAAAGGCAGGCTGCGCGTAGCAAAGCACCAAAGGTAAGAGATTTTACGAACTGCCGCGCTACACGCAGTCACCCTTTGACAGATGCAGAGCGGTTGACCAACCGCCGTAAGTCGAATATCCGCGCCATGGTAGAGCATGCCTTTGGCATCATCAAGCGCGTGTTTGGATTTGCGAAGGTGCGTTATCGCGGCTTACAAAAGAACGCGCATCGCTTGTTTGTCACCTGTGCGCTGGCGAACTTGTTTATGG
>NZ_JBMPOZ010000080.1:0-284 GCF_049340385.1 Undibacterium sp. Ji83W
TACATTTGCCCAAGGAGGCTTTGAACGCTACGCCAAGACGACGAAGCGAGCAGTATTTCTATCCGAGATGAATCAGGTCGTGCCCTGGTCAATGCTGTGCAACCTGATTGCCCCCCATTATCCGAAGGCTGGTAACGGACGTCCACCAGTAGGTGTGGAGCGTATGCTTCGAATTTATTTCCTGCAGCAATGGTTCAATCTGTCTGACCCGGCTGTGGAAGAAGCCTTGTACGAATCAATCTCCATGCGCAGTTTTGTCGGCATAGACTTGGGCAGCGAGCCTG
>NZ_JBMPOZ010000081.1:0-282 GCF_049340385.1 Undibacterium sp. Ji83W
GAGAACGCGATCCGGAAATGCGTCAGACCAAAAAAGGTAATCAATGGCACTTCGGTATGAAGGGACACATTGGCGTGGACAGCAAGACCAAATTGATACACAGCGTTGTCGCAACGGGTGCCAATGTCCATGACAGCCAGGTATTGCCTGACTTACTGCATGGACAAGAGACGCGTTATTGGGGAGATTCTGCCTATATAGGCCAAAGGCAGGCTGCGCGTAGCAAAGCACCAAAGGTAAGAGATTTTACGAACTGCCGCGCTACACGCAGTCACCCTTTGA
>NZ_JBMPOZ010000082.1:0-282 GCF_049340385.1 Undibacterium sp. Ji83W
TCAAAGGGTGACTGCGTGTAGCGCGGCAGTTCGTAAAATCTCTTACCTTTGGTGCTTTGCTACGCGCAGCCTGCCTTTGGCCTATATAGGCAGAATCTCCCCAATAACGCGTCTCTTGTCCATGCAGCAGGTCAGGTAATACCTGGCTGTCATGAACATTGGCACCCGTTGCGACAACGCTGTGTATCAATTTGGTCTTGCTGTCCACGCCAATGTGTCCCTTCATACCGAAGTGCCATTGATTACCTTTTTTGGTCTGACGCATTTCCGGATCGCGTTCTC
>NZ_JBMPOZ010000083.1:0-273 GCF_049340385.1 Undibacterium sp. Ji83W
AGGCATCGGTGATGCTGGCGACGCGGGCTTCGCCATCAACGGTAACGTAGGTAAATTTCTGGTAGCTGCCGTCTGTCTGGGTGATGCTGTCGATGAGATTACCAGCTCCTACATAGGTGTAGCTGGTCACATAGACTTTGCCATCAGCGATGCTGGCGTCTTCCGGGCTCAGGTCGAGCAGGACCTGGCTGAGGCGGTTCTGGGTATCGTAACTATAACGGGTGTTGCTGGTGACTTTGCCATCAGCGGCGACGATGCGTTCCTGGGACAGGT
>NZ_JBMPOZ010000084.1:0-265 GCF_049340385.1 Undibacterium sp. Ji83W
AGATTCCGCAACCGGAGTTGCATATCCGGGGTGATCAGAATACCCGCTACGAGTTTATTGGCAAAAGTATCCTGACGGCACAACGTGCCGGTATCGCCAAGGTCGGCTTCGTGATTGAACCGCCTCCACGGAACTAAGTAAAGGAAGCATTATGGGTATGCAAATGGGTTCCGGCGGTGGTTCAGCCGATCCGGAAGTGATGATAGAAATGAACATGACGCCGCTGATTGACGTCATGCTGGTATTGATCATCATGTTGATTATT
>NZ_JBMPOZ010000085.1:0-255 GCF_049340385.1 Undibacterium sp. Ji83W
TTCAATCTGAGCCAGGATCAAACTCTTCAGTTTAATCTCTGTTTTGTGTTCATTTCTGAACTCCGTTCTTTCGAACGGTGTCGCTCACTCAAAATACTGACAGTTCAATCTCCTATTGCTAGAAGATCGTCTTGCTTTATTTCTTGTGAACACTTGCTATATTATTTAAGCTTTTCCAATCCACCGAAATGAATTGGTGCGCTTCACCAAGTGCCCACATTTATTGACTGTTAATTGTTAAAGAACCAAATTCTT
>NZ_JBMPOZ010000086.1:0-242 GCF_049340385.1 Undibacterium sp. Ji83W
CGCTATCATGATCATCGCCCGTAAAATATTGCGAATTGCTTTTAGCTTGATCAAGAACGGCGTTGATTTTAATTCTCATCTCATCTCGATAAAAACTTGACGGGAACCATAGAATCTAATCGTACCTTGTATTATGACGCTTCCGGTAGTTAGTTAATATAATTACCAACAAGTTCTTGGTAGGCATATCAAGATCGAGTGACTGGATGCCGCATCGTACCTTTGGTTTGAAACCTGCAACG
>NZ_JBMPOZ010000087.1:0-233 GCF_049340385.1 Undibacterium sp. Ji83W
TTGACGGCGAGTTTGTCGGCGGCACCGAGCGTGACGATAAAAGATGTGGCACTGGCGGCGGTTGGGTTGCTGGTGGCAGCTGTCAGCGTGTAAGACCCGGCTTGGCCAGTCAGACTTAATTTGGTGACATCAATGGTATCGCCATTCACGATGTTGACGGCAGACACGGACAGGATGCCAGTCGCCGCATCGTAAGTCGAGCTTAAAATGCTAGGCACAGCATTGGAGACGGT
>NZ_JBMPOZ010000088.1:0-230 GCF_049340385.1 Undibacterium sp. Ji83W
CATGCCTTCGTCGTGACTGGCACCAACCTGGTCAAGACCATCGGTGTCACCAATGACGTCACGATTTCTACACTGACGATTACCGGCGAAGGCGGTGCCACGCGTACGCTTTCGACCACCGGCAACGTCGAAGTCACATCAGACACCAGCTTTATCTTCACGCTAGCCGGTGCCGATATCGCTGCCGTGGATGCCTTGCTCAATAAAAACGGCACATCTTCCGCCAGCAG
>NZ_JBMPOZ010000089.1:0-214 GCF_049340385.1 Undibacterium sp. Ji83W
GTACGCTTTCGACCACCGGCAACGTCGAAGTCACATCAGACACCAGCTTTATCTTCACGCTAGCCGGTGCCGATATCGCTGCCGTGGATGCCTTGCTCAATAAAAACGGCACATCTTCCGCCAGCAGTTCCACAACTTATAATCTTGCTGCAGCAGACGACTGGAACAGCGTCATCACCGGTGGCAACATCCAGGACCTGACTGGCAACGGCAT
>NZ_JBMPOZ010000090.1:0-212 GCF_049340385.1 Undibacterium sp. Ji83W
ATGCCTTGCTCAATAAAAACGGCACATCTTCCGCCAGCAGTTCCACAACTTATAATCTTGCTGCAGCAGACGACTGGAACAGCGTCATCACCGGTGGCAACATCCAGGACCTGACTGGCAACGGCATCACCGTCTCCAATGCTGTGCCTAGCATTTTAAGCTCGACTTACGATGCGGCGACTGGCATCCTGTCCGTGTCTGCCGTCAACATC